>NZ_NFKA01000018.1 GCF_002160145.1 Gemmiger sp. An194
GGACTTGAACCCCCACGGTATCGCTACCACTAGAACCTGAATCTAGCGCGTCTGCCAATTCCGCCACATCCGCATATGCTGTTGTTGCAGCCAGCAAGCCGGAGCTCTTGCCCCTTGCCTGCTTTGTGGAGCAGGTGATGGGAGTCGAACCCACGTCCTCAGCTTGGAAGGCTGATGTACTAGCCGTTGTACGACACCTGCGCATCAGCTCTCTTGTGTCGGCTGCGAAATGTATTATAGCACGGTGTTTTGCAAAACGCAAGCCCTTTTTCAAAATATTTTTTAAAAATTTTTTCTGTTTTTTCTCCGGGGCCCGGTGAGGGGCATAAGATATATGTTATAATTAATATTACTGTGCTTTTTGCAGGATACAAATCCCCGGCCGATGGTCGGGCAAATTATCTGCGAGGGAGTTTTTCTTTTATGAGTCTGATCGAGCTGTTTATTCTGGCAGTCGGCCTTTCCATGGATGCGTTCGCCGTTTCCATCTGCAAGGGCCTGAGTCTTCCCTGCCTGAAGCCCCGTCATGCCGCCATCACCGGCCTGTACTTTGGCGGCTTCCAGGCGCTGATGCCTCTGATTGGCTACCTGCTGGGCACCCAGTTCCAGCAATTCATCACCAATATTGACCACTGGATCGCCTTTGGTCTGCTGGTGTTCATCGGCGTGAATATGATCCGGGAATCCCGCTCGAAGCCGGAGGAGCTGAACTGCCAGTTCAGTCCGGCGGCCATGCTCCCTCTGGCGGTGGCCACCAGCATCGACGCGCTGGCGGTGGGCGTGACCTTCGCGTTCCTGTCGGTGGACATTGTGCCCGCTGTCAGCTTTATCGGCGTGACCACCTTCTGCCTGTCCGCCGTGGGCGTGGCCATCGGTCACCGGT
The DNA here is from genome assembly GCF_002160145.1 of Gemmiger sp. An194. Classification (GTDB taxonomy): domain Bacteria; phylum Bacillota; class Clostridia; order Oscillospirales; family Ruminococcaceae; genus Allofournierella. The sequence goes on from NZ_NFKA01000018.1 coordinate 884, forward strand.
TCGGCGCCCGCTACAAATCCCGTGCCGAGCTGGCCGGCGGCATCGTTCTGGTGCTGATGGGCTGCAAGATCCTGCTGGAGCATCTGGGCCTGCTGGCATTTTGAGCCGCGGCGTTGCATCCTTCCTCTTTTTGTGGCATAATCGTTTTGTAATCCTTCTTGTCGTTTCGACAAAATCTGTAACCCCAGGGAGGCCCGCCGATGGAATTTTACGAATATCTTCCCTTTTGGCCCAAGCTCACCCGTGAGCAGCAGCAGTACCTGACCCAGAACGTGACACTGCATCACGTGAGCAAGGGCGAGGTGGTGCGCAACGGCTCCGAGGACTGCGTGGGCCCGCTGATCGTGGTACACGGCCAGCTGCGGGGATACTCCTTCTCCGAGGAGGGGCGCGAGGTCACCCTGTACCGGCTGTTTGAACGGGATGTGTGCATTCTCTCGGCCTACTGCATGCTGAACAGCCTGCAGTTCGACATCTCGGTGCAGGCGGAAAAGGATTGCATCCTCTACCGCATCCCCGCACCGGTCTACAAAAAGCTGATGCAGGAATCCGCCCCGGTGGCCAACTACACCACCGAGCTGATCGCCAGCCGCTTTTCCGATGTGATGTGGCTGCTGGACCAGATTCTCTACAAGCATCTGGACAGCCGCCTGGCCGCCTTTCTGGTGGGCGAAGCCCAGCTGAACGACACCACCAAGCTTCGCCTGACCCATGAGGAGATCGCCCATCATCTGGGCAGCGCCCGGGAGGTGGTGACCCGGATGCTCAAATATTTCCAGACCGAAAAGATGGTGCTCATCGCCCGGGGCTGCATCACCCTGCTGGACATGGACAAGCTGCGTGAGGTGGCGAAGGACAGTTTGCGCTGAGGCCTCAAACCTTCACCGGTGTGGTATACTTAAGGTGATTACATCACGGATAACCGGCCCCGCCACTGATATACTAAAGTCAATGGATGAATTGCTCTGCACTCACCTGCGGAGCCCTGAAATAAAAAGGAGTGTTATGAAATGAGCGTTGTAACTGTAAATAAAGCAAACTTCGAGCAGGAGGTCCTGCAGAGCAATGTCCCCGTGCTGGTGGATTTCTGGGCGACCTGGTGCGGCCCCTGCCGTATGATGGCCCCCATCGTGGATGAAGTGGCCGAGGAGAAGGCCGGTCAGGTGAAGGTCTGCAAGATCGACATCGACGAGAACCCCGAGCTGGCCATGCAGTTCGGCGTGATGAGCATCCCCACCCTGGTGGTGTTCAAGAACGGCGCCGTTGCCAACAAGAGCGTGGGCCTGAAGCCCAAGGCTGCTGTGGAAGAGCTGCTGAAATAAGCCGATTGTCGAAAGCCGCTGGTGAAAAACAACGGCTTTCTTTTTTTGTCTTCACCAAAAAGCGCCTGCCCGGTTCAAATCGCCGGGCAGGCGCTTTTACTGTTTGCGGATTTACTTTTTCTTCGCAGTCTTCGGCGGCTGGGCCGGGGCCTTTTTTGCGGGAGCCGCCGGGGCCAGCATATACTTTGCCTTTTCCACGCCGCGGCTGCGCAGGCGCTCCCGGGTGGCGGTGCGCAGAAGGCTGTAAAGCACCGAGCACAGCGGGATCATCACCAGCATGCCAACCACGCCGAACATGCTGCCGCCCAGCGTAACGCCGGTGAGCACCCACACCGAAGGCAGGCCCACCGAGCTGCCCACCACACGGGGGTAGATCAGGTTACCCTCGATCTGCTGGATCACCAGGAACAGGATCACGAACACCACAGCCTGCGTGGGGTTCTGGATCAGAATCAGGAATGCGCCCACGAAGCAGCCGATAAAGGCACCGAATACCGGAATCAGCGCGGTGACCGCCACCAGCACACTGACCAGCAGCACATAAGGCATGCGGAACAGCAGCATACCCACCGCGAACAGCGCGCCCAGGATGCATGCCTCCAGGCACTGACCGGACAGGAAATTCGAGAAGGTCTTGTTGGCTAGGCGAAGCACCTCCAGCACCTTTTCCGCATGCTCCGGCCGCATCCAGGCAAACAGGAGCATCCGGCCCTGGCGGCCCAGCGTCTCCTTCTGGAAGAGCAGGTAGATGGCGAAAATGAAGGCAATGAAGAAGTTCACAAAGCCCGAGATGATGCCGGTGGCGGCGGTAACCGTGTTGCCCACCAGAGCAAGGCCGCCGTTCTTCAGCCAGTCCATCACCTGCTGGGTCACGTTGCGCAGATTCAGGTTCCCGGCATCGCTCAGCCAGTCCGCTAACTCAGGGTAGCGGATCATCAGCTCGTTAGCCCACTCCTGCGCCTGTGCCCAGAAGGCGGGCATCCGGGCAGCAATGGTCTGCACGGTGTTCTGCAGCTGCGGCAGCACCAGCAGCGACACCACCATGACCACGCCGATCACTCCGGCCAGCGTGATCACCAGCGAGATGCCCCGGTGGGCCCTTTGCAGCTTCTGGGGCAGATGGGTCTCGATGGCGCGCATGGGCACATTCAGAATAAAGGCCATGGCTGCGCCAATCAAAAAGGGCATGAGCAGCCCGGCCACCGTGCCCAGAAAACCGCCTACACGGTCCATATTCTGCAAGCCCCAGTAAAGCAGGATGCAGAAGGTGGCAATGCCCAGTACATTGCGTAAAAAGGTTTTGTTTTCCATATGGTTCTCCTAAACAGCGGATCATTTTTTGTTCCATATCCGGGGCAGCCTGCTTGTGGGCTGCTCCGGCATCGCCTTAACGATAGCATGTTTTGCCCGGTGATGCAACCTTATTCCTCGGCCAGGATCAGCGCGATCCGGTCCAGCTTATCCTGCGCGGCACGCCAGAGCTGGTAGTAATCGTCCTCCGGCTGAGTGGGGTCCACTTTCGGCAGATAGCCGTTCTTACCCGCCGCCCGGATCAGCGGCAGATAATCCTTATAGCTGTAGTTCAGGTCCACGTTGCCGCTCACGCCGCTCACCTGGCCCACCGAGGAGTACTGCCAGACCCCATAGTTTCCGCCACACCCCACATAGCCCCGGTAGTCAGCCACCCACAGGGGATAGGCCGCCAGCTGCTGGGTGTTGACATAGCGGCGCAGGAATTCGGTGTAGCTGTAATACCCCGGGAACCAGCCCTTCTGGTCCAGTATATCCATGGAAAACTGGATCAGCCAGGTCACCGCGTCCCGTCCCAGGCTGGCCAGCGAAGCATCCTCCACGTCCACGTAGACGGGATATTCCAGCCGGTGGCCCTCCAGAGCCTTCAAAAACACATCCAGCTCCCGGATGACCTCACTCTCGGTTTTGGCATAGGTGTAGAAATAGGCCCCCACCCGCAGCCCGGCGGCATGCGCTCCCTGCACGTTGCGGGTGAAATAGGGGTCCACATAGGGCCCGCTCTGGTTGCTGGAGCCCACCCGGACGATGGCGAACTCCTTGCCCGCCGCAGCCACGGCGGACCAGTCCACCACGCCCTGATAACGGGATACGTCGATCCCTTCCTGAAATACGGTCATCATGCTCCCCTCCTTGCCCGCATTGTATGCGGCGGAAAGGGAAAGCGTTCCGGCAGCTTACACCACCAGACCGCCGTTCACGCCCAGCACCTGCCCGGTGATGTAGTCCGCGTCGTCGCTGGCCAGAAACAGGATGGCCTTTGCCACCTGCTCCGGGCTGCCCAGACTGCCCAGCGGGGTCTCCTCCGCCAGAGCAGCCTTGTCCTCGGCGGAAAAGGCCGCCATCATGTCGGTCTCGATCACGCCGGGGGCCACGCAGTTCACCGTGATGCCGCTGGGGCCTTCTTCTTTGGCCAGCGCCCGCGTCAGGCCGATCAGCCCCGCCTTGGCGGCGGAATAGGCCACTTCACAGCTGCCGCCCACCTGGCCCCACATGGAGCTCACGGTCACAATGCGTCCCCACTTCTGATGCAGCATGTGGGGCAGCGCGCACTGGCAGCAATGGAAGGCCCCACTCAGATGCACATCCAGCATCCGCTGCCAGGCGGCGGGGGTCACATCGGTGAAGAGCTCCTGCCGGGCAATGCCCGCATTGCAGACCAGCACATCCACCCCGCCGAAGGCTTCCTCCACCTGCCGGAACATGGCCTCCACCTGAGCCCGGTCGGCCACATCCGCCTGCACCGGCAGCATCCGGTCCGGCCACTGGGCCGCCAGGGCCTCAGCCTCAGCCTTGCTGGCGTTATAGTTGACGGCCACCCGGTATCCGGCATTGGCGAAGGCCCGGGCCACCGCCGCACCGATGCCCCGGCTCGCCCCGGTGACCAGCACTGTTTTCTCTCTCATTTTCCCTTTTTCTCCTCCCGTTTGCGCCGCAGCATGGCAAAAAACTCCTGAAGCAGGGCGGCGGCCTCCTGCTCCTGCAGACCGCTCTCGATCACCGGATGGTGATTGAACGGATAGGCGAACAGGTCCACCAGCGAGCCGCAGCAGCCCGCCTTGGTATCCTTTGCGCCGTAGACCACCCGTTTGATGCGGCTGTTGATGATGGCGCCGCTGCACATGGGGCAGGGCTCCAGCGTAACAAACAGCTCGCACTGCCACAGCCGCCAGCCGCCCAGCTTTTTGCAGGCCGCGTCGATGGCCAGCAGCTCGGCGTGGTGCAGAGCGTTCTTCTCGGTCTCTCGGGTGTTATGGGCCAGGGCGATGGGCTCGCCGTCCTTGGCCACCACCGCTCCCACCGGCACCTCGCCCAGAGCGGCGGCTTTTTTGGCTTCCTCCAGGGCCAGGCCCATCAGTTCTTCGTCGGTCATTGGGTTTCTCCTTTGTGAAAGATCATGTAAATGTGGCGTGCAGCATCTGCACCGCCAGCAGCACCGCTGCCAGGACATAGCCGGGGCAGCGAGCAAGGGCTCCCGCTCCTGTGCCGTGCAGGCGGGGCGGAAGCTTGGGCCTTGCCGCCCAAACCGCCAGCACGGCGGCGGGCAGGCCGAACAGCAGCAGCGGCTGCACCCAGGCAGGGCCCGCGCCGGTCTGGCCCAGCAAAGCCAAAGTATTGTTATAAAGATGAAAGACCATGCCTGGCCAGAGGCTGCCGCTGGTTTCGGCGCAAAGGCCCAGCGCCAGCCCGGAAAGCAGCGCCGAAAAACAGACCGGTGCCTCGCCGTGCAGCAGCGCGAACAGCACTGCCTGGCCCCATATCGCCGCCCGGCCGCCCCAGGGGCGCAGGTAGCCCTGCATCAGCCCTCGGAAGAGCAGCTCCTCGCCCACCGCCGGGACAAGCGCCAGCCGCAGCCACAGCAGCCCGGCCGGGGCGTCTGCCAGCTGTGCACCGGCGGCTTCTCCCAGCACGGCACGCAGGCCGGTGCTGGCAAGATTGCCCGCCATGGTGAGCGCCCAGAACGCGAGAAACAACGCCGGGAACAGCCCTCGCCGGGGCCGTTTGAGAAGCACCGGGTCCCCGGGCGGACTTGCCAGCGCCACCAGCAGCGGAGCCGCCAGGGCCAGCAGATTTTTGCCCAGCGCCACCAGCTCGCCCACCATTGGGGACAGACTGTCCACCGACGGGCCCAGCAGCCCGCTCAGGGCGGAGTCTGCCGCCAGATAGACCAGCGCGGCCAGACCGCACAGGGCGGCGGCCCGCTGCAATTCCGGCGGCAATGGCTCTGTTGTTTGTTTGGAAAGCGTCCGTTTCATGCCGCTTTAACGCTTGTCATCCAGATCGCGCCAGTCCGCCTCCACGATGTCCGCGTCATCAAAGGCGGGGTCACCCAGCATCTCCTGCATCTGATCGGCCATATCCCGGGCGGTCTTTTCCAGCCCCTTCAGCTGGATCGCGGCCCAGATGTACCCGACCAGATTCAATGCGCCCTCCACCATCAGGATCACGCCGATAGCCATAACCAGCAGCTCCACAGTGCCAAACGGATTCCACAGCATCACCGCGCCCAGCACCACGCTGACCAGCGCCAGAATCAGCAGGCTCCACCAGCGGTCGTAGCCCGCGGCCCGCAGCTCAAAGGCGCTCTGCACCCGCATTACGCCGTCCATGATGACGAACAGACCCACCAGAATGGGCAGGATAGACACCACGGTCTGGGGCCGAATCAGCAAAAAGATGCCCAGAGCCACCGCAGCCGCGCCGAACAGCCAGCCGAAGTAGCTGAAGAAGCCCCGCACTTCTGCCTTCAAAAAGCTGTAGATGCTGCCCATGCCCTTCATCAGGATCACCAGGCCGAACAGCCCGCACACCACCCGAAGGGATGCCTCGGGCCAAAGCAGCAGTGCCAGGCCCACCAGAATAAAAGCCACCGACGAGATGGGAAAGGTCTTGCGGAAATTTTTCATGGCAAATTCCTCATTTCATTCGGACGCATCCTGTGCAAGGCGCGTCACTGGTTGATACTTATTTTGATTATTATACCATAAAACTGACCGGTTTCCTGTTGCCGCGCACACTTCACTTCTTTTTTTGCGCCGCCGGGGCAAGTGTGCTATGATAAAGTGGAAAAAACGCGGGGTCTTCCCACCGGAAACGCCCCGCTTCAAAGGAGTATTTCCGCATGCCCGATCGATTCCCCTCTCTTCTGGAAGCGCTGGCCCGCCACAGCACCGGTGGCCCCGCTCCCATGCACATGCCCGGCCACAAGCGAAACGCCGCACTGGCCCCCTATCTGTCCGCTCTGGGCGCAGCCTGGGATATCACCGAGATCCACGGTTTCGACGACCTTCACGAGGCCGAGGGTATTTTGAAGGATTCCATGGACCGTGCCGCCCGGCTGTGGGGCGCACAGCGCAGCTTTTATCTGGTAAACGGCAGCACCTGCGGCATTCTGGCCGGTATCCGGGCGGCGGCCGGCCGGGGCGGCAAGGTGATCCTGAGCCGCGGTTGCCACAAATCCGTCTATCACGCGCTGGAGCTTTGCGGCGCGGTGCCGGTCTGGCTGGCCCCGCCGGTGGACGAAAGCTTCGGGGTGCTGGCCTCCATCACCCCGGATCAGGTGCGGGCCGCACTGGCCGCCCACCCGGACGCAAAGCTGCTGGTGCTCACCAGTCCCACCTATGAGGGCGTAATCAGCGATCTTGCCGCCATCTGCGCCGCCGCCCACGCCGCCGGGGTCCCGGTGCTGGTGGACGAGGCCCACGGCGCTCATCTGGGCCTTGCCCCCGGCTGGCCCGCCGGGGCAGTTGCCGCCGGGGCGGACGTGGTGGTTCAGAGCCTGCACAAGACCCTGCCCAGCCTGACTCAGACCGGCATCCTGCACCAGCAGGGCGATTTGATTTCGGCTCAGGCGCTGGCCCGCCAGCTGGGCATCTTCGAGACCAGCAGCCCCTCCTATCTGCTGATGGCCAGCATGGACGGCTGCGTGGACCTTCTGGAACGCCGGGGCGGCGAGCTGTTTGCCCGCTGGCAGGCGGCGCTGGCCGCCTTTGACCGGGCGATTGCCGGGCTTGCCCGGCTGCGGGTGCTCTGCCACGGGACGGACACGCCCGAACAGCACCCTGGCATTTTCGCCCACGATCCCGGCAAACTGGTGATCTCCACCCGGGGCACTGCCCTCACCGGCCCCGGACTGATGGCCCGGCTGCGGGAGGAGTTTTCCATTGAACTGGAGATGGCCAGCGGCGACTGGGCCATTGCCATGACCGGCCTGGGCGACACCGAGGAGAATCTGCTGCGGCTGGCCCGGGCGCTTATGGCCATTGACAAAAGCCTTGCCGCCTGCCCGATGCCGCCTGCCGCCGAGCCGCTGCCATTGCCGCCCACCGCCCTGCCGGTGGCCCAGGCGCTGGAGCTGCCCTGTGAGGAGGTGCCGCTTGCCGCCTGTGAGGGTCGGGTAAGCGCCGAATATGTGTGGGCTTATCCCCCGGGCATTCCCCTCATCGTGCCCGGTGAGCGGGTGGACCGGGTCTTTCTGGACTGCTGTGCCCGGCTGAACCGCCAGGGTGTGCGGCTGCACAGCACCGGCGGCACCATGCCCCGGGCCCTGCGGGTGCTGCACCCTTCTTCTAATCCAACCAAAGGAGATTGATCTCATGTTATCCAGCTTTTCTCATGCGGAGGCCTTTGTGAGCCGCCACCGGCGTATCGTTCCCGCCGCCGGTGTGGTGAGCGGGCTGTTCTGTGCCCTGTTCCTGCTCTGGGCCTGCCAGGTGTGGTCCCCGCCCTTCTTCTGTTTGTTCTGGGGCGTCTGCTTTGTCTGCGTGGTGCGCGGCCTGTGCGCCAGACCTTCTCGCCGGGAGGGGCTTGCCTGCGGCGTGCTGGGCGCAGTGTTCTGCTTTTTCACCTTAGGGCAGAACGTGGTGGCGGGTACCATGCAGTTTAACCTTGCCTTTCTGGCATTCTGGGTGCTGCTCAGCGCCCTTCTGTTTCCCATTCTGCTGGGGCTGTGCCGCTTTCTGGCCCATCTGCCGGCTGTGGATGCACCCACCACACCTGCCGGGCCGCTGTGGCGGCAGCTGGCGCTGTACACCGGAATTATCCTGGTGCTTTGGCTGCCGGTCTTTCTGTGCTGGGGCCCGGTACGACTGGATGTGGACTCCGTCCAGCTGCTGGAGCAGGCCTTTCACGGCGGGCTGAACGACGCTCACCCCATCTTTTATACCCTGCTGCTGCGGCTGATCCTCTGGCCCTTTTACAAGCTGGGCCTGATCGAGCTGGGTGCTTACCTGTTCGGCTTTTTGCAGATGACCGCCGTGGCCGCCATGCTGGCCTACAGCCTGGTCTGGATGCGGCGGCGTGGCGCGGGGCTGCTCGCTGTGGGGCTGGGCTTTGCCCTCTTCGGCGGCTGCACCATGTACGCCTTCCAGAGCCTGGTGATCTGGAAGGACCCGCTGTTCAACGGGGTGCTGCTGCTCTACTGCCTGTTTCTGTTCGACACCGCCCGCTGCAGGGGGGAAAACCTGCAGCAGCGGGGCGGAGTGATTCACTTTGTTGTCCTCACCCTGCTTCTTTGCTTTCTGCGGGGCAACGGCTGGCCCATCGCGGCGGTGGTCTGCCTTGCACTGTGCGCTCTGCGTCCGGCCCGCCGCCGTATCCTCACCGTGCTGCTGCCGGTGCTGATCGGCGTAAAGCTGATCACCGGCCCGGTCTACGGCGCGCTGGGCCTGCAGAGCACCCTCACCGCCGAGGCCTGGGCCGTACCGCTGCAGCAGGTGGCCTATGTGGCCGCCTCTGAGCCGGAGGCCTTCAGCCCCCAGCAGGCCGAGACCATCGCCCGGGTGATCCCGGTGGAGGCCATGGCCCAGAGCTACAGCTCCATCACGGTGGACCCGGTGAAGACCAGCTCGGAATTCAACGCCGAGCATTTTGCCACCCTGCAGGGCAAGCTGGACCTGCTCTCGGTGTGGGCACAGCTGCTGCCCGGCCACTGGCAGGGCTATCTGAAGGCCTGGCTGGCCGAGGTGGCGGGCTACGTGAGCCCCCGGTTTGACGGCGGCAGCTATTCCTTCCCCTACGAGGGCAGCAACGGAGCCTTCGGCATCACCAGCAAGGACATCGTGCTGGGGCTCACCGGCTGGGCTGGCCTGCGGGACGAGCTGGAGGCCCGTGCGGTGTTCATTCCGCCCGCGCTCATGGCTTACGGTCTTCTTTTGTGCGGTGTGGTACAGCTGCTGCGCCGCCGCGCCCGGCTGCTGCTGGCCTATCTGCCGCTGTATCTGGTGTGGTTCGGTCTGGTGGTGGGCGCGCCCAATTACATGCAGATCCGCTATCTGCTGGCCTTCGCCTACTTCATTCCCTGCGCCCTGTTCACCCTGCTGGCTCCCGCCGGGGCTGCCAAAGTAGGTATTGACGAAAAGGCCGCTTCCATTGTATAATAAACGCAAGTTTCTATAGGTTTCTTAAGCACCGGGCATTTCCGCCCGGTTCCCGGAAATTTATGGTATAGAAAGGGGGACGTATCGATGAACCGGATTCAGACTCTCGAGACCCGCGACCTGGCCAAGAGCGTACAGACCGGCGGCTGCGGCGAATGCCAGACTTCCTGCCAGTCTGCCTGCAAAACCTCCTGCGGTGTTGCTAACCAGATGTGCGAGCATAAGAACGACGAGAAGTAATTCTTGCCTTGCAGCATACCGCCTGCCGCATTGTGCGCAGGCGGTATTTTTTGCGTTTTCATCCAGCCGGGGCCTGCCCCCGCCGGATTTTTGAATAGATCCTTTGTTTTTCGTTTTAGATAGATTCATTACAGAAAGGAACCTTCGTTTCATGATCCATCAGTATAAACTCAACGGATACAACATCGTGCTGGACGTATTCAGCGGCTCGGTCCATGTGGTGGACGAGGTGGCCTACGATGTGATCGGCCTGTACGAGACCACCCCCGCCGACGAGATCGTGGCCAAAATGCTGGAGAAATACGCCGGCCGCGAGGATGTGACCGAGGCCGACCTGCGCCAGTGTCTCGAGGACATCGCCGAACTGGAAAAGGCCGGCAAGCTCTTCGCCAAGGACATCTACGGCGACATGGCCTTCGATTTCAAAAAGCGCGTGACCGAAGTGAAGGCCATGTGCCTGCATGTGGCTCACACCTGCAACCTGAACTGCGAATACTGCTTCGCCAGCCAGGGCAACTACCACGGCGAGCGTGCCCTGATGAGCTTTGAGGTGGGCAAACAGGCCCTGGACTTCCTGGTGGCCAACAGCGGCAAGCGCCGCAACCTGGAGGTGGACTTCTTCGGCGGCGAGCCTCTGATGAACTGGGATGTGGTCAAGCAGCTGGTCGCCTACGGCCGCAGCCTGGAGGAGCCCAACAACAAGAAGTTCCGCTTCACCCTGACCACCAACGGCGTTCTGGTGGACGACGAGGTCATCGAGTTCGCCAACAAGGAAATGAACAACGTGGTCATGAGCATCGACGGCCGTAAAGAGGTCCACGACCGGCTGCGCAAGAACTACGCCGGTCAGGGCAGCTACGACACCATCGTTCCCAAGTTCCAGAAGTTCGCCAAGGCCCGCGGCAATAAGGAATACTACGTGCGCGGCACCTTCACCCACAACAATGTGGACTTTACCAACGACATCTTCCATCTGGCCGATCTGGGCTTTGACCAGCTGAGCATGGAGCCGGTGGTCTGCGCCCCCGGCGACCCCTACGCCCTCACCGAGGAGGATCTGCCCAAGATCATGGAGCAGTACGAGATCCTGGCCAAGGAGATGCTGCGCCGCGAGAGCGAGGGCAAGGGCTTTACCTTCTACCACTACATGATCGACCTGAACCACGGCCCCTGCATCTACAAGCGCATCTCCGGCTGCGGCAGCGGCACCGAGTACCTGGCCGTGACCCCCTGGGGCGAGCTGTTCCCCTGCCATCAGTTCGTGGGCGACCCGAAGTACAGCATGGGCAACGTGTGGGACGGCGTGACCAACACCGCCCTGCGGGATGAGTTCAAGCTGTGCAACGCCTACGCCCGCCCCGGCTGCAAGGACTGCTGGGCCAAGCTGTACTGCTCCGGCGGCTGCGCTGCCAACGCCTACCACGCCACCGGCAGCATCACCGGCGTTTACGAGTACGGCTGCGAGCTGTTCCGCAAGCGGATGGAATGCGCCATCATGATGAAGGTGGCCGAGGCCGGCATGAAAAAGTAATTTTTCCACAGCCTTTCCACGAAGTTTTCCACAATGCGGCACACGGCCGGTGAAAAACTGACCTCACAAGTTCAAAATCCCCCGGTGGCTTGCGCGAAACGCGGCCACCGGGGGATTTTTTGCCGTAAGAAAACTGTATGAAATCTGAAAGCCGGCCGCAAAACACTCGCGGCCGTTTTTTGTTATAACAGAAGTATCCCAATACAACGCCCAGTGGCGTCCCCTTTGCCGCCGGGCCAAGAAAGGCCGATGCTTGTTATGACCACTCAGCGCACCCTGCGCCCCCGTTACCCGGTATGCCAGCCCGTGGCAGCTCGCCGCATTCCTTCCGTCCCGCGCCGCCGGGCAAAGCGCCGCCGCCGAAGCCGCCACGGCCCGCTGACCCTGTGGGTGCTGGCTCTGCTGCTCTTTGCGGCACTGGCCTGGTTCAAAACCGTTTCTTTTGGCGCGTCTGATTTTTCGCCGCAGGATTCTGTTTCCGCCTCTTCCCTGCCCGCCCTGAGCAATCTTTCCAGCCCGCGGGCCGCGCTGCTGGACCGGACCAGCGGTGAACTGATCGCCGGGCAAAACACCGACACGGAAGCCCCGCCCGCCTCGCTCACCAAAATGATGACGGTTCTGCTGGCCATCGAAAGTCTGCCGGACCTGGACCAGACCGTGACCGTCCCCGCCGAAATCTTCAATGACCTGTGGACGGAAAACGCCTCGCTGGCCGGGTTTGCTCCCGGTGAAAGCGTGCCGCTGCGGGATCTGCTCTACGGGGCGATGCTGCCCTCCGGCGCGGAGTGCTGCCTGACACTGGCCCGGCAGGTCAGCGGCAGCGAGGATGCCTTTGTGGAACAGATGAACCAACGGGCAGAGGAGCTGGGGCTGGAGCACACCCATTTTACCAACTGCACCGGTCTGGAGGACCCTGACCATTACGCTTCGGCGGCAGACCTGGCCCATCTGCTGGACACCGCACTGAAAAACGAGACCTTCCGCCAGGTATTCACCTCCCGCAGCCATACCACCTCGGCCACCGGTGAGCATCCCCAGGGCTTCACTATGTACAGCTCCATGTTTGCCCGCCTGGACGCCATACCCGGCCAGGGCGGGGAGCTTCTGGGCGGCAAGACCGGCTACACCAGCCAGGCAGGGCTGTGCCTGGCCAGCCTGATGGAGGTAGAAGGCCGGGAGTACATTCTGGTCACCACCGGCGCACCCGGGGACCATTCCACCGAGCCCTACCACCTGCTGGACGCGCTGGAGGTCTGCAGGCAGCTGCGGGACGGCGCCCTCAGTGCATGAAAAAACGGAGCGATGAAACCATCGCTCCGTTTTTGTTTATCCCAGCGCCACGTCCAGGATCATCATCACCAGAAAACCGGCCATTACGCCCAAAGTACCCACGTTGGAGTGTTCGCCCAGATGCGCCTGGGGGATCAGCTCCTCCACTACCACATAGATCATGGCGCCTGCCGCAAAGGCCAGCAGCCAGGGCATGAAGGGCCCGATGAAGCCGGACAGCAGCACCACCAGAATGCCAAAGATGGGCTCCACCACGCCGGAGGCACTGCCGTACAAAAACGCCTTGCCCCGGCTCATGCCCTCCTGATGCAGGGGCAGCGAGATGGCCGCGCCCTCGGGGAAATTCTGGATACCGATGCCGATGGCCAGCGCCATGGCCCCGGTAAGTACAGCCTCGGCTCCGCTCTGCTGGGCCGCCAGCGCAAAGGACAGGCCCACCGCCATGCCCTCGGGAATGTTATGCAGCGTCACTGCCAGCACCAGCAGCGTGGTGCGCCGCCAGTTGGCGTGCAGGCCCTCCGGCTGGTCCGAGCCCGCATGTAGGTGGGGCAACAGCCCGTCCATCAGCATCAGAAAGGCCACGCCAAGCACAAAGCCGCCCGCCGCCGGAATCCAGCCGATCTGGCCCGCCGCCTCGGCCTGCTCGATGGCCGGGATCAGCAAGCTCCACACCGAGGCCGCGATCATCACACCGGCCGCAAAGCCCAGAAAGATCCGCTGCATCCCCTCGCTGGCCTTTTTGCGCAGCAGGAACACCATGGCCGATCCCAGACTGGTCATGCCGAAGGTCACGCCTGTGCCCACAGCTGCCCAAAGCAATGCTTTCGTCATTGTTTCCTCCGTTCCACGGGCCGCAATGCCCGTTGTATGCTTCCTTTTGGATGGAGTATATAAGAATCATTCTTATTTGTCAAGTGACTTTGTTGCACAGCTGTTTTGCGATTTCTGCTATAGCGAAGAAAAGCGGCCTCCCCAAAACGGGGAAGCCGCCATAATATTCAAAAACTCAGCAGTCGGTGTAGTACTTGCCCAGCTCGTCCGCTGCCAGAATGGCTGCGTACACACTGTCGGCATCCACCGGGAAGGGCATGTTGTGCAGGGTGTCGGCGTCGGCGCAGGCCAGCTTGGCAACCTCCATCAGCTGCTCCTGGGTGGGATTCTCCACGCCCAGGTCTGCCAGAGTAGTGGGCAGGCCCACCTCGGTGCAGAACTCCAGCACCTCTTCCAGCTCCTCCAGAGGAGCGTTCTCCAGCACCAGCTGGACCAGAGTACCGAAGGCCACCTTCTCGCCGTGGTACAGGCTGTGGGTCTCGGGGATGGCGGTCAGGCCGTTGTGGATGGCGTGCGCGCCCGCCAGGCCGCCGCTCTCAAAGCCCACGCCGGACAGATAGGTATTGGCCTCGATCACGTTCTCCACCGCCTTGGTGCAGACATGACGCTCCACTGCCAGCTTGGCCTTCAGGCCGTCGGCCAGCAGGGTCTCGTAGCACAGGCGGGCCAGGCTCATGGCAGCCAGAGTCACCTTGCCGCCCACGCAGTTGGACGCGCCGGAGGCCTGGCAGGCCCGGGCCTCAAAGTAGGTGGCCAGTGCGTCGCCCATGCCGGATACCAGCAGGCGGGCGGGAGCAGCGGCTACAATGTCAGTGTCCACCAGAACCACGGTGGGGTTGGCAGGCAGGAACAGGTAGCGATCAAACACACCCTCATCGGTGTAGATCACAGAAAGGGCGCTGCAGGGTGCGTCGGTGGAGGCGATGGTGGGCACGATGACCACCGGAGCGCCTGCATAGTAAGCGGCTGCCTTGGCGGTATCGTGGATCTTGCCGCCGCCGATGCCGACCACCACGCTGCAGCCGGAGGCCTTAAAGGCCTCGACCACTCGGTCGATCTCCTTCTGGCTGCACTCGCCGTTGAAGATCTCGTACACCACCTTCGCGCCGGTGCCTTCCACGCTCTGGGCGATCTTGCCCTCCACGCGCTTTTTGCCGGAAGCACTTACCAGCACGAACAGATCCTTGCCGTATTTCTCGCAGTGCTCATACAGATGAGCCAGTTCCCCGCGCCCCTGCACATAGCGGGAGGGGCTGCCGATCACGTTTGCCATAGTCACTCTCTCCTTTTTTGGATGCGCGGATCACTCCCGCGCAAAACATTCTGCGGTCATTATACCACTGTTTTTCGAACAAATTCTACTGGCAATCGTTAAAAAAAGAACAGGCAAATTTTATGAAATCTGCCCGCAGCGCATCCGGCACATGCCGCATTTCCGGGCCCTCAAATGCTTTTTTAAAGTATGGCTTTTCTCGTTTCTTCTTTTGTTTATTAATCGCTTCCCGGATTAAACCGGTATTTTTTTACGAAATTAAAGCTTTATTCATAAAATATCAAATATTTTCATAGTATAATAGGGGCATGCAGCGAAAAAAGTGGCCGGCAACGGCTTTTCCAGGCTATTTTAGCAAAGTGTACCCGCGCCATCCGCTTTTGCCTTTGGTTGACAAGTTATCTTTTTATTTGTTACCCTATTATTATAGGT
Source organism: Gemmiger sp. An194 (assembly GCF_002160145.1). Taxonomy (GTDB): domain Bacteria; phylum Bacillota; class Clostridia; order Oscillospirales; family Ruminococcaceae; genus Allofournierella. The sequence goes on from NZ_NFKA01000018.1 coordinate 16,211, forward strand.
TTTTTAACGAACCGGAATGAAACAAGAGAGGGGTTCGAGATTCGTCATGAACGTATTACTGGAAGAATTCGTGCTTCCGCGCGATTTGGAAATGATTTTGAACAACAGCCCCAGCATCATCATCCCCAAAACGGAGGAGATGCTGTATGATCTGATCTTTGGCAACGGCAGCACCAAGCAGATCGATGTTTCCTACGATGTAAACGGCACTCTTGTGAAGGAGGCCGACGTGGTGCGCTGCAAAAACGGTGCCGTGGTCAACTATGTGGAGGACTACATGCGCCGCCGCGACCCGGACTGCATGCGCATCGGTGACGACAAGCCCACCGACAAGCCCCGCTTCAAGGATGTGTACGGCTACGACTTCAACACCCTGAAGGTGGATACTTACAAGTGGCTGGCCCGTCAGGAGCTGATTCTGGTTCCCTTCATGGCCGGCGGCTACGAATACGGCTACCAGGCTCTGCTGGTCTGCCCCCGCAACGCGGCCTTCTTTGCGTTTGCGCTCTCCCAGCTGCAGGCTTTTGTCTGCGCCAAGGACATCCACAACTTCAAGCCCCGTGCCATCGTGTATGTGGCTCCTCCCTTCCGCCACACTCACTTTGACGGCAGGCAGGTGTGCGTGCACAACCGGCTGGACGACCGCCACGAGGTTTTCGCCTACAACCTGTACCCCGGCCCCTCTGCCAAGAAGGGCATCTACAGCGTTCTGCTGGACATCGGCGAGCAGGAGGGCTGGGTCACCGCCCACGCCTCCGCTGCCCGGATCGTGACCCCCTACGAGAACGAGATGGTCATGATGCACGAGGGCGCTTCCGGCGGCGGCAAGAGTGAGCTGCTGCAGGATGTACACCGTGTACCGGACGGCCGCGTGCTGCTGGGCACCAACCTGGAAAGCGGCGAAAAAGATTACCTGCACATGAGCGATACCTGTACCATCTACCCGGTCACCGACGACATGGCGATCTGCCATCCCTCCTTCCAGACCGGCAGCGGCAAGCTGGCCCTGTACGACGGCGAGGATGGCTGGTTCCTGCGTGTGGACGGCATCACCGAATACGGCTCGGACCCCATGTACGAGCGCATCACCATCCACAGCAAAAAGCCTCTGGTGTTCTTCAACATCGAGGGCGTGCCCGGTTCCACCTGCCTGGTGTGGGAGCACACCATGGACTCCACCGGCAAGCCCTGCCCCAACCCCCGCGTGATCGTTCCCCGCAAAATGGTGGACAACATCGTGGATAAGCCGGTGGAGGTGGATGTGCGCAGCTTCGGCGTGCGCATGCCGCCCTCCAGCGCCGCCCGCCCGGACTACGGCATCATGGGCCTGATGCACATCATCCCGCCCGCCCTGGCCTGGCTGTGGCGTCTGGTGGCCCCCCGCGGCTTCAAGAACCCCAGCATCAGCGGCAACTCGCCTCTGGCCAGCGAAGGCGTGGGCTCCTACTGGCCCTTCGCCACCGGCCTGCGGGTACGCCAGGCAAACCTGCTGCTGGAGCAGATTCTGGCCTGCCCCAACACCAAGTACGTACTGATTCCCAACCAGCACATCGGCGTATACCGCATCGGCTTCGCGGCCGAGTGGATCAGCCGTGAGTATCTGGCCCGCCGCGGCGGCGTGAACATGAAGATGGACCGCCTGTCCCCCGCTCCCTGCGCCCTGCTGGGCTACTGCATGAAGGAGATGAAGGTGGACGGCCAGGACATCCGTTCCGCGTTCCTGCATCCCGAAACCCAGGATCAGATGGGTATGGAGGGCTACGAGAAGGGCGCCCAGATTCTGTACGACTTCTTTGCCAAGGAGCTGGAGGCCTTCGATGTGGAGGAACTGCACCCGGTGGGCAAGCAGATCCTGGAGTGCTTCAAAAAGCGCGGCACCATCGAGGACTACTGCGCCATCACTCCCTTGGGCCTGAAATAATTTCTGCCAAACAAGGCCTCCCGGCCGCTGACCGGGGGGCCTTTTGCATCCCATGCGGGCCCGTCCCGCCTTCCGGAGGAAATTTATGAAACGCTGCTTTTCTCTCTTGAACGGGGATCGGCTCGACTGCACCGAGCAGGCCGCAATCCTCACCTTTTCCGGTCCCCGGGCGGTGCTTTCCACCGCTGCAAACGGCGGCGGCCTGCGCCGGGACCTGAGCGCCGTGTTCAATTACAGCGACTGCGGCCCTGCCGGAGTCTGCCGCCCCATGGAGGGTGATACCCTGCTGGAGCACCAGCGGGCCGTGGCCCGGCGCCTGGGTCTGGACCCGGAGCACACCACCGGGCTGGACACCGCCGTGAATCTGGACAATATGGTCCTGGTCACCCGTCAGTGGCAGGAGCTTTGGGTCACAGCTGCGGTCTCCGCCGGGGCGGATGTGAACGCTCTGTGCGCCGGTGACCCGGCCACCCTCACCGAGCAGGCCGGCAAGCCCTGCGCCGTTCCGGCAGGCACCATCAACATCTTTCTCATCACCGGCCAGGCCCTTTCCCCCGGTGCCATGGTGGAGCTGGTGCTCACCGCCACCGAGGCCAAGACCGCCGTGCTGCGGGACCTGATGCAGGGCAGCAGCGCCTCGCCCCGACTGGCCACCGGCACTGGCACCGATGGGCTGGTGATCGTCTGCGATGATTCCGGCACTTCACCCTTCCTTTTGAACGCAGGCAAGCATTTCAAGTTCGGCGAACTGGCGGCCCAGGCCGTGAGCCAGGCGGTGGCGGAAGCTCTGCTGCGCCAGACCGGCCTGTGCCCGGAGTTTCAGCGCAGTATGCTGCGGCGGCTGCAGCGTTTCGGCATCAATGCCCAAAGCCTGCAGGCCCACTGCTCCGGCAGCCTTCCCGGCGGCAGCGCCGCTTTTGACCGGGCGCTGGCCAAGCTGGACCGGGATTCCTTCGCCGTGAGCGCTGTGGCACTGTATCTGCATCTGATCGACCAGCTGCATGCCGGTCTGCTCACACCTGCCCAGGCCGATGACTGGGCGGAGCATCTGCTTGGCGAGCTGGCCGCGCACTTTCAGTTCAAAGCGACTGCTCCGGACACCGCTCAGTCGCTGGAGCAGCGGCTGGAGGGCTTTCTGGCCGGGCTTCTTCTGGCGCATCTGCGGGAGCAGGAACAGCTTTACCCTACTGCTTGAACGCAGCTCATTCCTCGATTTTTCTTCCGGCTCTTTTTCCCACTCAGTTTATTGACATGCGTTTTTTGATATGATATCCTTTTGTGAAGTTGGGCCTATATCACTCCTGCTTGGCCCATCACAATGCGCATATTCCGTCTTTTTCAGGCAAAACAAGGAGGAACTGAAGGGATCTTTGCCAGCGCACAAAAGAACTCTGGGCAGCTTATCTGGCTAAATGCAATGAGGGAAATTTAAGTGGCCTGAATCACTTTGCTCCTGCCTGCTCTGTCATTGGCACCGGCAAGCACGAAATCTACCGCGATCTGGATCAGTTCACGCAGGCAATGAACAAGGACATCCAGACCCGGGGAGATTTTTTATTCCATTTTCGGGACTTCTGGTGCACAGAACAGCCGCTGAGTGAAGACTGCAGCCTGGTCTATGGCGGATTATATATCTGGGGCGACAGCACCGATAACAGCATCCGCATCAATATGGACAGCCGCTTTACGATTCTGTATAAAAAAATTGACGGCGAATGGAAAGTCCTCCATCTGCATCAGTCCATTCCCAATCCCGAACAGATGGATGGCGAATATTATCCGCGCACCCTGACCCAGCAGATCGAGCGTTCTCAGGAAACCATTGAGCATCTGACCCAGCTGGCCCAGCGGGACAGCCTGACCGGTCTGATCAATTTCAACACCTTGCAGAGCTTTTACACCGATCTGGACAAACACGACGCATGGCTCATCGTGGTGGACATGGACGATTTCAAGACCATCAACGATACCCACGGCCATCTGGCAGGCAACCACATGCTCCGGCGGCTTTCCGATCTGCTGATGGCCACCGTGCGCTCCCACGATCTGGTCTGCCGCATGGGCGGCGACGAGTTCGTTCTGCTGTGCTGTGGATTGGGCTCCGAGCGCAACGCGCAGGAACTGATGCAGCGGCTGCTGGCGCGCACTGCAGAAGTTTCCGGTGAGGAACCCGCCTGGACCGGCATCTCCATCGGCGGCACTCCCATTTACAGCGATGACTGCCTGGAAAGCGCCTTTAAGCGGGCGGATAAAGCCCTCTATCAGGCGAAGGCCCAAGGCAAAAACCAGGGCAGTATTCTATAAACGCCCTTATTCCATCCAAAAAACGCCGCCCTGCCGGAAGTTCCCGGCAGGGCGGCGTTTTTTTCCTTTGTTTACAACTGACCATCCAGCAGCAGCTGGCGGACCTCAAGCAGGTCCTTACAACACCGGCTGTACAGCGCCCGGATCTCCTCATCAGGCTGGGCGATATCCGGCACCATCACAGTGACCGCCCCGGCCGCGTGGCCCGCGCGCACACCGTTGAAGCTGTCCTCCAGAACCAGACAGTCCCGGATGTCCACGCCCAGACGGCGGGCCGCCTCCAGAAAGATATCCGGTGCGGGCTTGCTGTGGCGCACATCCGCGCCGCAGACCACCTGATCAAAATACCGGGCCATACCGGTGGTTTCCAGGTTTTTCAAGATCAGCGCTCGGGGACTGGAGCTGGCCACGATACGAGGCAGCTTTTTCTCCGCCAGCGTTTCCAGCAGCTCGGCAAGGCCCGGCTTGCAGGGCACACCCTGAGAAAACCGTTCCTCCGCCAGCTCCCACACCTTTTCCACGATCACCTGGGGGTCTGTCTGGGGAAAGAATTTATGAATGTGCTCGTTCAGCCTCACACCCGCCAGCCCGCGGCCGCCGGTAAAAAATGCCTCCAGATCCTGCGGCATTTCCAGCCCCAACGCCTGGCAGGCAGGTTCCCACAGAGTATCCCACAGACGCTCGGTATCAAACATCAGGCCGTCCATATCAAAAATAACCGCTTTTATCATAAAAGAAATTCCTTCCTTACGCTTGTTTTGCAGCCTCTATTCTACCCCATTTTCCATGGATTGACAACCGGCGCCCACAGTCTTTTATCCCGCGAAGCTATCAAAAAAACAGGACAAGCCTGCTTAAAGGCTTGTCCTGCTGGCACCCCCGGCGAGAATCGAACTCACAACTAACCCTTAGGAGAAGAGCCTAATGAGCTAAATCAAATGCAACGGAACACAAAGAAAACCAGTAATATCAAGGCTTTTCCCGCATTACCTTATATACAGAGTACAACCAAAATCAAACCCAAACAAGGGTGAATTCCCCCTTGTTTTTTGCAAGCTGTTAGCAAACCTCTTTGTTTTCAGGAGCCGTCATCAGTTCAATCTGCTTCTGAAACCGCACCATTTTCGTTGAACTATATACAAGGGGGTAGTGGGTCTTTCTTGGGAGCTGACCTCAAGTCGTTTTCTCCCCCCTAGAACCCCCCTAACCATCTGAAGGAGAAGAATAACTATCTGAAAATAGAATATCTGTCCTCATCCTGTTATTTGCATCTTGCCAAATAACAGGATTTTTTATAGCTAATTCTGAAACTAACTGGAGGAATCTTTCATGCGAAGAGTAAGCAAAGCACAAATTCAAAATGCCCGGCAAATCGGAGTTTTGGATTACTTCCGGATTTGCAAGCCCCATGAACTGATCAAAGTAAGTGCCCACGATTATCGGACCCGCACACACAGTAGCCTTGTCATCAGTGACAATGGTTTGTTTCACTGGTACCGCGCAGGTGTAGGCGGAAACAATGCAATCGACTATCTGCTCAAGGTAGAAAATATGGATTTCGTTAGCGCAGTACGGTTGCTGAATGAACTCCAACCTGTCCGCGCCTCTTTTCAGCCGGTGCCCCATCCGATGAATACTCCTTCTATTCAAAAATCCTTTGAGCCACCGGTACCTGATCGAAGCAGCGAAACCATTCAGGCTTATCTTTATCGCCGCGGAATCAGTGGCAAAGTATTTCGTTTTTGCCGCAATGCAGGTACCGTCTACCAAACAACTCGTGGAGGATATAAAAACTGTGTTTTCCTTGGCCTGGATTCCCAAGGCACACCACGTTCTGCTTTCACACGCAGCTGCCAAGGAACTTGGCGTGGTGATATAGCCGGAAGTCAAAAGAAATACGGTTTTCTGATTCCTGCCGATGATGAGGACTGTTCCACTGTGGCAATTTTTGAAGCTCCCATTGATGCCATGTCTGGTGCTTCGCTCACACAATACCAACGAGAAAAGCCTTGGCGAAGCCAGTTCTATCTGGCAATGGGTGGCCTGAATCATCAATCCGTGGATTACTTTCTGGAAAATCATCCGCAGATTCGAACCATCAATCTTTGTTTGGACAACGATGCCCCTGGCCGGAATTTTGCCAAGCAACTTTTGGAATCTCTTTCAACCAGAGGATATATCGTGATCGACAGCCCTCCCAGTATCGGAAAAGACTATAACGAACAGCTCATTTATCAAAAGCAACATCTGAACTCGTCCCCTATCCGATGAATAAACCTCTTTTAAGGAGATTAGAAACCATGAAGAAAAAACGTATTACTGCAATCCAAGCCTATTGGAAAGGTGTGCGCTGTGCAGAACATCTCATCCGTGGCTTGAAACAAATGTCTGAGCACGATCCCGACGCATCTCCCAGCCTCATTGCAAATGCAATTTATGTCCTGACCTATTATGCAACCGGTCGCGACTGTCTTCGCCTGATGCCCATCTATTTCCGTATGTTGGGTATGGAAGTTCCCCGCCCTATTCGCCATCTTCCCAGCAGTTCCGATGAGAACCTTACTACTTCATTTCGCGTAGGACTTTTTGTTGGTCTGGAGGAGATCTTGGACAACTCGGATACTACGATCGAACAAACGGAGGAATTCTAATGAAAACCATTGCCATTGCCAATCAAAAGGGCGGTGTGGGAAAAACCACCACCGCTGTGAATCTGGGTGTGGCTCTTGCTCAGCAAGGCTACAAGGTTTTGTTGGTGGATGCCGACCCACAGGGCGATCTGAGCTGCTATCTTGGCTGCTATGACATGGAATCCGGAAACGGCACACTCAGCACCATGATGGATGATGTAATCAATGATCGCCCCATCACCAATGCGGTGCGCCATCACGAAGAAGGCGTCGATTACATTCCGTCTGATATCGAACTGTCCGATATGGAAGTGCGGCTGGTAAATGTAATGGCCCATGAACGGGTGCTTGAACAGGCGCTGGAGCCACTTCGGGATAAATATGATTATTGCCTGATCGATTGTATGCCCAGCCTGGGAATACTCACGGTTTCTTCACTGGTTGCTTCCGACAAAGTTCTGGTTCCTGTACAGGCACAGCACTTCGCCATGAAAGGTCTGATTTCTCTGGTCAAAAGCATTCAGCAGGTACGGCGGCGAATCAATCCCCGTCTGGAACTGGATGGTATTGTAATCACCATGGTGGACAAGCGCACCAATCTTTCCCGCGATGTGAGTGCCGCCCTGCGCCGGGCCTATGGCCATCAGATCAAAATTTATGGTTCTGAAATCCCCATCAGCACCAAAACCGCTGAGAGTGCAGCCACCGGACGTAGCCAATTGAGCTACGATCCCAATGGCGCTGCCAGCAGAGCATATCAATCGTTGGCAAAGGAGGTCACACAGGGTGAACGAAAAAATGTACGGGCAGAACATCCGTCTGCCCTCACTCGATAATCTGTTCAGTTCCGAATCGGATCGACAGGACGCAAAACTTGAAAAAGTACAGAATCTGCGATTGTCGGAACTGTTTTCTTTCAAAGACCATCCCTTTCAGATTCGTGACGATGAAGAGATGCAGAAGATGGTAGACAGCATCAAAGATCATGGCGTACTGACCCCTGCCATCGTGCGGCCCCGCCCGGAAGGCGGATACGAACTGGTATCCGGCCACCGGCGGCATCGTGGCTGCACACTCGCGGGGCTGGACACCATGCCCTGCATTGTAAGGGAAATGGATGACGATACTGCCGTGATCTTAATGGTAGACAGCAATTGCCAGCGAGAACATATCCTGCCCAGCGAAAAAGCCAAAGCGTATAAGATGATGTTGGAAGCCCTGCAACGAAAGCGTGGTAGACCCGCACTGGAAAATTCGGGCCAAGTTGGCCCGAATTTTAAAGGTGTCCGCTCCAATCAATTACTTGCTGATGACGTTGGCGAAAGCGTAAAACAAATCCAGCGCTACATCCGCTTAACAGATCTTATTCCAGACCTTCTGGATATGGTGGATGAGGGCCAATTAAAACTCACTCCCGCAGTGGAGCTGAGTTCTCTTGCTCCACACGAGCAGGAAGAAGTTCTTGAATACCTTCAATACATGGAATGTACCCCTTCCCTGTCCCAGGCTCAGAAATTGAAAACTGCCAGCAAAAATGCGCCGCTTACACCAGAAAGCATTGAAAAAATTATGTCTGCCAAAACCCCCAGCGTTTCCGCGCGGGAGCCACAGATACGTCTGTCCGTATCGAAAATCGAACAGTATTTTCCGAAGGGCTACACCATAGAGCAGATGGAACAGTATATTATCCGTTTGCTGGAAAACTATGAGCGCAGCCGTTCTCGGGAAGGGCGGTGACAGAAAATGGTTCGACTTCTTATCATAGAACCCGACTACTGTCCGTACATTGCAAACTTCGACAACATCGAATCGGCTGTCCGTGAAGTAATTCCGGGCACATCGCAGCTGACCCTGCCCTTCGATACCGCAAAAATCGGAATGCTGTGCAGCGAAAATCAGTCCGGTTTGAAGTTCAATCGACAAATCAACGAAGATCTTTCCGTATATGGTCGCTGCATTATCTGTGGGGTACGGGAAAATGCCGCAACCGGCCTGAGCCGGGAACAGGCAGACCGGTACAGCAGAAAATATTTTCTACCGGAAAGCACTTTGCAAGATGGAGATTTTCCCATTGCAAAAGCAAAACCGATGGACGAGCGTTTTGGCCGGAAGGTTCGCTTCTGGGAACGCTGACCAATTTACCACAGGAGGAACATAGATAATGACTGAACTGAAAATAAGCACGCCCTACGCCGAATTTATTGTTACCCCAGCTGTGCAGGAAGAGCAAAAATACTGTTTCACACAAGATATGTATTCGGATGCTAGAGGTGCCTGTATTGGTCACCTGCGAGGATATTGGGAAGGCATTTCTCCTGTCCCCTATACAAACTGGTGGCCGGACACATTCCCGGAAAAATCTTCCGAATTCAAGGAAGAGTTGGCGCATCTGTTCCATGGGCTGCAATCTTCCGGACTTCTGGCAGATCGGGCCACGATGAACGCCCGATGCAATCGATTCCCTTCTGCCGTCATCAAGACGCAGTTCCGAAAAGAGATGGCGTTCCGCATCAACACCGAACATCGCATCTATTTTCTGCGCTGTATCCCCCACAAGGGTGAATACAACTTCTACCTGTACTGCTATGATCGGAACGCTTTGATGGAAATTTTCCGTCGGGAAAAAGGACTCCCGACTTATTGTTTCAGTGAACATAAAACCACGCATCAGGTGGTGGTGATCAACCATGGGGAAAGCGGCTATCATCCGTGCAAAATCCGAGGTTTTGAAAACATTCCCACAAAAGAGTTGGTGGACAAACTCAATGCTGCAAAGGGTATTTCCAAAGCACAGGTCGCTGCCATGGAATGCGGCTCTCTGCTTCGATGGGATTGCCCCGCAGCAGACCCCAGAAACTACACGGAAGAGGGGTTGCCGATTCGCTCACAATCGTCTGCAAAGGAGGAACGTTAAATGCCTTATATCGACTGTTTCTATGTTTGCGAGGATATTGCGCACCGCGGTCCTCTCAATATCAAAAAATTTGACACGCTGGATACCGCCGTCGAAGTTTACAAAGCACTGCCTTCCGGCACGGTAAAGGCGCTCGGTGTACAAAACACCGCTCCTTTGCCTGGCTCTCTGGATTTTGTCCAATGCCACAATGACCGGGATGTGTTTATCCAGGATTACAAGCACTGTACTGACTGGGACAACCCGGAAATTTCCCGAATGATTCACGAACTGCGCAATCATCTGATCCTTCAGGAAGAGCGAAGCATCCGATTCATCACTCCTGAATACGATGACTTATTCACCCTTCCGGATGGTGCAAAGTTGCTTCTCCAATACCCGGATGGTTCTAAAAAAACTGTCCCTTGCAAGGCATATCCGGATGGCCACCATTTTACGCTAGGGAACAGCGGCGTACTGCACATCTGTCAGTTTGCAGAACTTTGCCGCAAAAACGGCATCACCTACGCGCCGGCACATCCTCTTCCGGCAGATGTGGTAAACACCTATGAAATTTACCAAATCCCCCGCAGCAGTCCATGTGATTATGTGTTTTTGAATTACGAACACACCAAAAACCATGTGAACGCAGCAGATTACCAGCTTGTGTACCGGGGTATGCTGGGCAGCCGTCTGACGCTGGACAACATCTTCGACCTTCATAACAGGCCTGACCGCCCGCTTCCTGCCGGGATGCGTTCCGTTTCCGTAAGCGATATTATTATCCTGTATCAAAACGGTAAGGACAGCGCCCACTATGTGGACTCCATTGGCTTTGTCAAACTTCCGGATACGTTTTGTTCTTCGCTAAAATCACAGCTCAAATCTCCGCCCGAGAAGCTCTTTCCTGAGCGCTGATTCCCATGTTGTTCTTTGAAAAAACATGAAGCTATGGTACACTATAAACAAAGTTCTTTTCTGAATATTATATACAGCAAACTATCCCCCCAACGCAAACCTCGGAGGCCGATTGGTATGAGTTATGAAATTCGACATTTTGATACTCCACTCATCCGTTTTTCAGCAACGGAGGACAGCAGTTCTCCCGAAATCCAGATTTTATGGACGAACGAACAGAAAAAGGATCTTTTCCCTCTGGATTTGCAAGTGACCAATGAAGGCATCACCAAATGGCTGAAACACCGCACGATCCCTAAAAACCGAGCGTATGTTCATAATTTTCTGAGCAAATGCGGTCTGAGCATTAATCGACCTATGAGCATCATCAGGGTATCCAAAGGATTATCTTTGAACGACTGTTACTGGGTCGTAGAGGAAGGATTCACAGGTACTTTCTCTAAATTTAATCTATATGAAAATCGGTTCAGCCAAATTCTTGCTCTTATCGCTTTTACCGGTTATGGAAGCAGTATCCGCACCTCACTTGCTTCCTGCCCTGAATTTACTACCAACGGCATGCTTCCAAAATGCTGGCGCAGAGTCGGCGGAGCAATCAAATTATTCAAAGGTGGTACCAGAGGTGCATCCAACACCGGAAACGAACCCTACTCGGAGTTCTATGCGTACCAAATTGCTCAAATTATGAACATTTCGGCTATCCCCTATGGACTTTCCAAATGGGAAGGCGAACTATGCTCTACCTGTGACTTGTTCACAAGCAAAGAATACGCATTTCTTCCCGTCGGTAGAATCGTTACCACTGGCGGTATGTCTGCTGTGCGCTCTTATTATGAAAAACTCGGTCCCTCTTTTGTTCGTGTTTTGAATGATATGCTTGTGCTGGACGCCCTTCTCTTCAATGTGGATCGCCATTATGGGAATTTTGGATTCCTGATTGATAATAAAACAAACCAAATTGTATCTCCGGCCCCCTTGTTCGATCATGGAAACTCCCTTTTTAATTTCGCTGGTAATGACGATCTTCAGTCCGATCAAACTCTCACAGCATATGCCAATACTCTTTTTCCTTGCGTATACGATGATTTTGTTTCCACGGCAAAGAGTGTGCTAACTCCGGAACATAAAAAAGGATTGCGACATCTGCTGGAATTCAAATTCAAAAAGCACTCCCGTTATAATCTGCCGGAACGTCGGCTGCGGTTAATTGAACATCAGATCCATCGCAGAGCACAGCAGCTGTTGGAATAATCTTTCTCTTTTCATGCAACTCAATTTCTGGACTATTGCATTGACCTTCTCTTTGCAATAGTCCTTTTTCTTTTGGCACAAAATCGAAGGGAGCGATACTCCATGCCCCAATACCAAGAAATCCATGACCTGGCAGGCTCGCTGATTGAACGTGTGACACAAAGCACGGAAAGTTGGCGGGCCTTTTTAAATTCCGCAGCATACACCTACAACTATTCCTTTCCCAACCAGCTGCTGATCTATCATCAGCGACCCACCGCGAAAGCCGTTGCCACCATCGAGTACTGGAACAAAAACGCCCAGCGCTGGGTCAAACGCGGCAGTCGCGGCATTTCTATCCTGGACACTTCCGCCAATCGCAGTCGCCTGCGATATGTGTTCGACCTCGAGGATACTTATGCCCGTGCCCAAATACCGGAAGCTCTGCCCTGGCAGATTTCAGACTCGAATCGAGATGCTTTTTTCGCCGCTCTTCAGAATGGTCATGAAGCCAGTTCCCCTTTGGAACTGCTCACCAATCGAACTGCCGAATTGACTGCACAGCGGCGCGCACTTTTCTTTCATTCGCTGGACAAACACCTGACCGACAGCTCTCTGGAATGGCGCAGCAAAGAAAACAGGCAGCATACACTGGAACAGCTGGTACAGCGCAGTGTGCTGTATATGGCCTGCCAGCGATGCGGAATCGCAGACGAAAACGATTCTCCCGATGATTTTCTGGACATCGAAGATTTTGATACCATTGCATCGGCCACCATGCTGGGCAGTGCCGTAAATCAGGTTGCACGTCCCCTGTTTGCAGAGATTGGCCAGATTGTACGGGAAATCGACAGCGTTGCAAGAGAGTCAAAAGACGCGCATAATAGAGCCGTCAAAGGAAATCAGTCATACAGCGCAAAGGAGGCAAACACAAATGGACTTCCAGTACACGAATATCAACGGATTCCTGATTCCCAATCTGATCCTGGGCAACCAGCCGACACAGCCGCTGGGCAAGTACGGGATGATTCGCAGGAACTTCCTGGAACAGAACGCACCGGCGACCTTCGATCTGATGACCTTGCAGGGAACGTTGTACCCGCATCTGATCGAGATGGACAACACCGCGCGCCAGCAGGTGCAAGCGACCATACAACAGTTGTCCGCTCAGAGCAGCGCACCGAATCGGAAGACCGATCCGGTAACCTGGACACAGTGGATGAACCAGCTGAAAGCACAGGCGGAGGAAATGGTTCTTCCGATGCTGCACACCCTGTAACAGATACACCCATACCAGCGGAGAGTGAAATTTCACCCTCCGCTTTTTCTATGCCCGAAAGCACCGGGCGAGGATATGTTTCCGAGGAAATCGTACAGGATCTGGGGCTTCCCGATACAGAACAGCAAACCTTCCTCATGGAAAAGGCAGAAATGCCCCCCAGCTTTTCTCCGCTCCCTGCTCCTACGGAAGATCTCAGCGCAAGCAAGATAACCGATGCCGAAATCTTCCGGGCCATGTGCGATGGAAGCGGCTTTGAACATGGGAAAATGCGAATTCAACAGCATTTTTCTCAACCAGTCCCCCCTGCCATAAAAGATTCTGCCACATGGCTGAAAAAAGAATATGGAATCGGCGGGCGTTCCTGGTACTTTGCCGATGGCATCCACGGTTGGCTTTCCTATGACAGCAAAGGATTTGAAATCCAATGGCAAAACAGTGAACAGCGACTGAAACGCCATTTCAGCTGGAATGAGATGGCACAGCGGTTGGGACAGTTCGTGCAGGAGAACCGCTACCTCACCCCAGATGAACAAAACCAGTATACACAATGGCTTAGCCAGCAGGAAATGCAGGAACCCCCTGACATAGAACCCGCTGCTGACTCCGATCATCCCACTTCGCCCCCCAACCCAGAAGAAGTTCGCACCTGTGAGATCGGAGATATTGTATATCTTGAAGATGGAAGTCCATTTCTCATACAAGATATCGGGCGTCACGATATTCATTTGCAGGACCAGTCCATGCCTTTGTTCAGTCGCGGAATCTCCCGTGAGGAATTTGCCCGACTTTTGGCACTGGACCAGCGTAATGCACATTTATTGGCTCCCCCCGACGATGTAACACAGGGCGAACCTTCGGCTCCTGGGCACATGGAATCCTCTCCCTCTGAATCGGATTCGCCTTTTGTGGAGCAGGTCATGGCGGATACCAAGGCATTGTCCGAGCCTCGTGTCTATGAGCCCATCAACTATGTTGCCCCATATCGTCCGCAACTGCCTGGCTCACCGAAAGAAAAGTACGCCGCTAACGTAGCCGCGATCCGAACCCTGAAAGCAATTGAACAGCGGGTAGCAAAAGGCGGTGATCCTGCCAACAGCGAGGAACAAACGATACTGGCAAAATATTGTGGTTGGGGTGGTCTGGCAGATGCCTTTGACCCTCAAAAATCCAACTGGACACAGGAATACACAGAACTGCAAAGCCTGCTCACTGAGCCAGAATATCAGTCTGCCCGCAGCAGCACTCTGACCGCCTTCTATACCCCTCCTGAGGTTATCCACTGCATGTATCGTGCATTGGAGCGCATGGGTGTTACGGGCGGCAATATTCTGGAACCCAGCATGGGAACCGGTGCTTTTTTTGCACACAAACCCAACAGTTTCGACCTGCACAGCGCAAAATTGTATGGTGTAGAGCTGGACGATCTGACCGGACGAATTTCCAAACAGCTGTATCAGAAAGCAAAAATTCAAGTTACCGGTTTTGAAAAAGCGAATTTGCCTGATAGCTTTTTCGATTGTGCAATCGGCAACGTCCCCTTCGGAGATTTCTCTGTCAGCGACCGTGCGTATGACAAACTCCATTTCCGCATCCATGATTATTTTCTGGCCAAAACCATTGATAAGGTACGAAACGGCGGCCTCATTGCCTTTATTACCACCAGCGGAACATTGGACAAAAAGAGCGAAGAGGTGCGTCGCTATATCGCCGCCCGCTGCGACTTTATTGGTGCGGTCCGGCTCCCCAATACCACATTCAAACAAAATGCTGGTACGGAGGCCGTAGCCGATATTCTCTTTCTCCAAAAGCGCGATCGCATCCTGGAAGAGGATCAGCCCTGGATTCATCTAAGCGAGACTGTCGATGGCATCCCCATCAACGGCTATTTCTCCCAACATCCTGAAATGGTTTGCGGCACCATTCAAATGGTAAGCGGACCTTACGGCCCCACCCCAACTTGTGTGCCAAATGCCGAAATTCCTCTGGAAGAGCAGCTGGATCGCGCCCTTTCCCATCTCTCTGCTACTCTTACCAAAGCCGAATCCTCCCTGGAAGAGGTCACTGAAGCAAACGCTCATGTAATCGAAGCAGACCCGGATGTGAGAAACTTCAGCTACACGCTGAAAGATGACAGAATTTATTTCCGCACCAATTCTGTGATGCAGGAAGTCAAGCCCGGTGCCACCGCAGAAAAGCGCATCCGGCAGCTCATTTCCTTACGAGATACCGTGCGTCAGCTGCTGCAAGCTCAGATGGACGATCTTCCCGATGAGGTAATCCACAAATTGCAGCAACAACTGAACATCCAATACGACGCTTATCATCGTCAATATGGTCTGATCAACAGCCGTGGCTCTGCACACGCCTTTCAGGACGATAGCAGCTACTATCTGCTCTGTTCTCTGGAGGATATTGACGAAGAGGGCAAGCTGCGGGGCAAATCGGATATGTTCACAAAGCGCACCATCCGCAGCGCGAAGCCTGTCGATCATGTGGACACCGCCAGCGATGCTCTTGCCCTGTCTATTGGTGAAAAGGCCGGAATCGATTTACCCTACATGATGCAGCTGACCGGCAAAAGTGAACAACAGCTTGTGGATGAGTTGAAAGGTGTCATCTTTGTTGACCCTATGCAAAGAACTCCGGATGGAGCACCAATTTACCACACAGCAGATGCCTACCTGTCCGGCAATGTGCGTCAAAAGCTGGCCATCGCAAAACTGGCCGCCGAATCCAACCCATCCCTGCGAATCAACGTGCAGGCTCTGGAGCAGATTCAGCCCAAAGATCTGGAAGCCAGCGAGATTGCTGTGCGTCTGGGTGCCACCTGGATTGCCCCTTCTATCATCAAGCAGTTTGCCGATGAACTGGTGGACGCTCCCATGATCTCCCGCCGTTTGGTGGATGTTCATTATGTGCCGTACACTGGTGTTTGGAATATTTCCGGTAAAAGCAACACCGGCGGCAATATCAAAGCCACCGTCACCTACGGAACCAATCGAGCCAACTTCTATCACATTCTGGAAGAAAGCCTGAATCTGCGCGCCATCCGTATCTTCGACACCATCCGGGATGCAGACGGAACAGAACGCCGGGTACTCAATGCACAGGAAACGCAGGCCGCACAGGGAAAACAGCAGCAGATCGAAGATGCGTTCAGGGAGTGGATCTGGAAAGATCAGACCCGCCGCCAGCAGCTTGTTCAGCTGTACAATGAGCGTTTCAACAGCATTCGTCCCCGTGAATACGACGGTAGTCATATTCAATTCCATGGCATGAATCCGGAAATCACCTTGCGCCCCCATCAGCGTAACGCCGTCGCTCACATCCTTTATGGCAACAACACGCTCTTGGGCCATGTAGTGGGAGCCGGAAAGAGTTTCGAAATGGTTGCCGCAGCCATGGAGAAAAAGCGGCTGGGACTTTGCAGCAAGACTCTGATCTGCGTCCCCAACCATTTGACCGAACAGCTTGCATCCGAGGCCCTGCTGCTCTATCCAAACGCCAACATTCTGGTGGCCAAGCGAAGCGACTTTGAACGCGCAAACCGCAAACGCTTCTGCGGACGCATCGCCACTGGCAATTACGATATTATCGTAATCGGCCACAGCCAATTTGAACGGATTCCCCTGTCCACCGAGCGGCAGGCTACGTACCTTCAAAAGCAAATCGATGATGTAATCCACCAGATTGCATCTCTGAAACGGGAACGTGCAGAGAATTTCACCGTCAAACAAATGGAACGAACCAGAAAACAACTGGAAAAGCGACTCGCAAAGCTGAATGACACCGAGCGAAAGGATGACGCTGTCACCTTTGAAGAACTGGGTGTTGATTCCCTGATGGTAGACGAAGCACATATGTTCAAAAATTTGATGTGCGTTTCCAAAATGCGTAATGTGGCCGGTATCAGCCAGAGCGAAAGTCAGCGCGCCAGTGATCTCCTGATGAAATGTATGTATCTGGATGACATCACCGGCGGGCGTGGAATCACCTTTGCTACCGGTACTCCCCTCTCCAACAGCATGACCGAACTGTATACCATGATGCGTTACCTACAGCGACACACCCTGGAACGAAATGGCCTCGCCAACTTTGACGCCTGGGCATCTACTTTCGGCGAAACCGTTACCGCCATCGAGCTGGCTCCGGAAGGCACGGGTTATCGTACCAAGACGCGATTCGCAAAGTTCTACAACCTACCGGAGCTTATGAGTATGTTCAAGGAATGTGCCGATATTCAAACCGCAGATATGCTCAAGCTGCCGGTGCCCGCGCTGGAAGGCGGTAAGCCCATAAACATACAGCTGAAACCCAGTGACATTCAGCGGGATATGGTCGCAAAACTGGGAGAACGGGCTGATGCAGTGCGCAGCGGTGACGTTGATCCCACCGTAGACAATATGCTTGCCATCACGAACGATGGGCGTAAGCTCGCCCTTGACCAGCGGCTCATTGATCCATCCTTGCCGGATGAACCCGGCAGTAAAGTGAATGCCTGCGTGGAGCAGGTATTCACCATCTGGGAAAAGACAAAAGCCAACCGTTCTACGCAGTTGATTTTCTGTGATCTTTCCACACCAAAAGCTGGTGTTTTCAACATCTACCACGATGTTCGTGAAAAACTAACCGCAAAAGGTATTCCTCCGGAAGAGATTCAGTTCATTCACGATGCCAACACAGAAACGAAAAAAGCTGAACTGTTCGGAAAGGTGCGCAGCGGTTCTGTTCGCATCCTGATGGGAAGCACCGCCAAGATGGGGGCAGGCACCAATGTGCAGCGAAAACTCATTGCCCTGCATCACCTGGACGTTCCTTGGCGTCCGTCGGACATTGAACAGCGTGAAGGCCGTATGGTTCGTCAGGGCAATGAAAATAAAGAAGTAGCCATCTATCGTTATGTAACCGAATCGACATTCGATGCATACAGTTGGCAGCTGATTGAAAACAAGCAACGCTTCATCAGTCAGATAATGACCAGCAAAAGCCCTGCGCGCTCCTGTGATGACATGGATGAAGCCGCGCTTTCTTATGCAGAGGTAAAAGCCCTGGCCGCAGGCAATCCCGCCATCAAAGAAAAGATGGATCTGGATATTCAAGTCACCAGATTACGCACCCTCAAGGCACAATATATCAGCCAGCGGTATCGGCTGGAGGATTCCATATCCATTGCGTTTCCGGCTGAAATCCAGCGAAAACGAGAAATTCTTTCCGCTTGCTCTTTGGATGAAACAACTTTGAAAAACAACACCCTTCTGGATAACGACGGCAATGAGATTTTTTCCATTATGCTTATGGAAAAGAGCTACACGAAACGAGAGGATGCCGGTAAAGCATTACTCGGACTTTTGGGTATGGCCATGGATAGCGACTCGCCGGTAACAATCGGCAGTTACAAAGGGCTTCAACTTCAAATCCTGTATTTTCCTCTTACCAACGAGTTTCAAGCGCAACTGGCTGGTGAAGGCACCTACAGAACCGCATTAGGCGCGGATGCTCTTGGCAATATCACTCGTATCACCAACACCGCAGCATCCCTGCCGAAACGGATTGAAAGCACCCGGGACGCTTTGGTACAGCTGGATAAACAGCTGGAAAATGCCCGTGAGGAATTGAAAAAACCTTTTTTACAGGAAAAAGAACTGGCTGAAAAAAGCAAGAGGTTGGCCGAGCTGAACGCACTGCTCAACATGAATGAAAAAGAAAATGTGGTTGACCATATGCCCGATGATACGGAATCTCCTCTAAAACGTTCTGAACTTTTGCGCACATAAGAAATAAGCGCGGAGCCTGACCAGCCTTGTCAAGCTCTGCGCTTTTTGTTACAATCATTCCGGTGGTGCTGCCGGATACGGCAGGCGGTTAGTCCCAATGCACGCTGCGCATTGCAGCGGCGGCGGGGCGAAAACTCCGTTTTTCCCCGCTGCTTTCTGGCAGAGGGGGTGATACTTCCATGACACTGCAAGATGTCCTCGGCCTTTTCGCCCTGGTTGGCGGAACCGTCTTTGTGACCTTTCAGATCGTTTGGACAGTCACACACGATAAAAAACGGAAATGACCGCCACGCCCTGACAAAGCTGCGGTCATTTCCGTAACACTATAAGGGACTAACCCGTCACCGGGCAGCACCACTTTCTATTTGTATTATATCCCACAGCCCTCTAAAATGCAAGCGAGGAAGAGGCCGGTTCAAAACCGGCCTTTTTCTTTCTCAAGCAAACGGATCAGCAGTCTTAACAGAGACTATCCCCCATGCTATACTGTCTGCAAACTCATTACAGGAGGAACACCCCATGAAACGAATCCTTATCGTGTCCGCTGCCATGGTCGCAGTTATGATGCTGACCGGATGCAGCACCACCGTTACCGGCATCGATGTGCCGGAATCTATGACCGTTGAAGTCGGCCAGCCCGTTGACCTGGCTGTGAACTATACCTACAAAAATGAGAATGCCAGTGACGAGAAAAAGGCTGCCGCACAGAGCGAGGCCGGTGTGAAACTCACCAGCGATAGCCCGGCAGTGACCGTTGCTGAAGACGGCACCCTGACCGCTGCTCAGGGCGGCGAAGCCATCATCACCGTTACCAGTGCGGACGGCACCCTGAGCGACACCTGCAAAGTGACCGTTACCGTGCCGCTTACCGGCATTGCCCTGGATCAGGAAACCCTGGCTCTTGCCATCAACGGCACGGAAAGCGCCAAACTGACCGCCGCACCGGTGCCTGCGGAAAGCACCGAGCCGGTAGACGGTGTTGCCTACACCAGCAGCAACGAAGCTGTGGCGACTGTGGCCGAAGACGGCACTGTGACCGCCGTAGCCGACGGCGAAGCGGAAATCACCGCCACCCTGGGCGAATACACCGCCAGCTGCAAAGTGACCGTGACCACCGCGCCGGACGGCATTAAGTTCGGTAAGGCCAGCGGCAGCCTGACCGTGGGCGGCTCTACCACTCTGAAGCTGTACACCACCCCCAGCGAAGCAGCAGCCCCCGACATGAGCCAGGTCACTTTTACCAGCAGCGACGAGGATGTGGCAACGGTGGACGGCGAGGGCAAGGTAACTGCCAAAAAGGCAGGCAAAGCCACCATCACCGCAACCTACAATGGTCTGACCGCTGAATATACCCTCACTGTCAACAACAAGGCTGCTGCCCCTGCTGGCGGCTCCACCGCAGCTTCCGGTTCTGAAGGCACTGGCAATTCCACTTCTCCCGTCACCGGCGGTTCCAGCAGTGGTTCTACCGGCGGTGCGCCTTCTACCGGTGGCTCCAGTGGCGGCACCACTCCCGCACCAGAACAGCCTGCCCCTGCACCGGTTCCCACCCCCATTCCGGGCGGATATGTGGATGCTGACAACGGAACTATCATTGAGGGCGGCGGCGTGTTTGATAGTCCCGATTTTGATGGGCCAGTAATTGATCGATAAGCACTTCCTTCTGTTTTAATTGAATCACAGTCCTAAAGGGGCTGATGCAAACCAAGTGTTTCGCATCAGCCCCTTTTTTATATATACAGACTTTTTGAAAGGCGGTGCTGCCATTGATTTAAGCACACACTTTCTCAATAAGCATACCGAATGGAGGAAACTATGCAACACAAAAGAACAATCATCCAGCGGATTGCAACGGGTGTTCTGGCTGTTGCAATGCTGCTCAGTACACTGGCCCCCACGTTTGGGCCGGTGGTCTATGCGGATGATGTAAGCAGCATTGTAACAGACGGCGGAGGCATTTCCACCGGAACCCCTGAAGCCACATCCGCGCCGGAACCTTCGGCAATCCCGGAACCGTCTGCCGCGCCGGAAGAGTCTTCTGCTCCCACGGCATCGCCGGAGACTTCGGCAGCACCGGAAGGAACTCCTGCTCCAACCGCAGCGCCAGAAGAATCCGAGAAACCGGAAGTCTCTGCCACTCCGGAGGAATCCGCAGTACCGGAAGGGTCTCCCACCCCGGAGTCTTCCGCAACCCCGGAACCTTCTTCGACTCCTACGGCAACGCCGGAAACTTCGGCAACTCCCGAACCTTCCGCTACCCCTGAGCCTACGGCAACTCCTGCACCTTTGGAACTCATTGCCCCAGAGAACGACTTGCTGGAGGCCAGCGTGGGGGACGAACTTACCCTGACAGTGGAACTGAACCGGGAGGATGTGGAAGTCGCATATCAGTGGCAGAAGATGTACACCGGCAAGCCGGAAGCGTTTGACACTGCTCTGGCCGATTACGCTGAAGACGAACCCACCTGGTACTCCTGGCCACTGGAGGACAAGAGCGAGGCGGAAGCCCTGGCTGAAAACCCGGATGCCACCTGGCAGGGCATGGAGCTGTATTTCGCCATCGTCGCTGCGCTGGACAAGATCGAGGCGGACAGCAGCAATGTGCGCATCGCCTGGAAGACCCCCAACTATGCTCTGGACGGCTTCGTAATTACTGCTGAAGCGAGAGAAGATGGAATTGTCCTGTATGCTGACAAGGACGAAGAGCGTCACATCGGCACACTCCAGGACGGCGAGTGGACATTTGGCGATGCGGTAGAGGCCTCGCAGCCGGAACCGGCCACATGGCAGGATATTGATGGAGCGACCGCCTCTACCTATAATCTGACCGTTACCGAAGAAGATTACGACACCAGCTACCGGTGCGTGGTCACGATTCTGGATGACGAATACAAGGAATTCTGCGCGAAGCTGCTGGAAGAACAGGGCATTACTCTGACCGAGGAAGAGAAAGCAGAAGAGCAGGTGCTGTATTCGACAACCATGAAGATCGCCGCACCTGCTATGGACGAGGTGGATTTTGGGATTGCACCGCTTGCGGCTAGCGCAGCGGGTAATCCGAAACTCTCCAGCGATGCTCAGTGGATTACCGGCCTGACCAATGGCTACGAATACATCACCAAGGACACCTACGACCGCGTGACCGGCTGGCTGAACGAAGGAAAGATCACTCAAAAACAAGCCAATCGCTACTGGACTTATTTAGGCCCAAATGGTTTTAGTGATAGAATTGCAGCTAATGTCTTAGACTCCAACGGGTTTCCCATTGGCGGCGAAGATAACACCCGCATTTATAGCGGCTTCGACCTGACTGACGGTGATAAGCTGGAAGTGCTGTCCGAGTGGTACGGCAAGACCGTTTATTTCCGGCCTGTGGAAAATGGCCAGAAGTGGACTTCCACCGGTACTGCCATTGACATCCCGGCCTATACCAACCTGACCATTGACGATGACGGCCATTATGTGGAATCCGCCTCCGGCACCAAGTACAAGAAAGCAATCACCATGCTGAATGCTTTCGTCCCGGACACCGGCTCCATCTATAAAGGCTACCTTGGAGCTGTTTCTTCAAACGGCTGGCTCAGTAACTCCACGGATGAAAACATCCATATCCAGATTTATACTGTCAACTGCGAAAACTTCAACCGCGATCCCGCCCGCTACCTGGTAGACGCGGAAGGCAACTATCGCATGGATAGCTTTGCCTGGGGCGTTTGCACCGACCAGGAACCGGATATTTCCGGCAAGGCTTACTGGGAGCTGAAGAACTACATCGCCCAGGGCTACGGCATGATGGTGGGCCACGATACCCTGTACGCATACGCGGGTGCCTACTACGATGCCTTCGGCACCGATCTGGATGAATCCAGCATCGACCCGAACGACACCACCACCCGGTATTACGCCCTGAACAGCTGGGTTCCCAACACCGGCCACTGGTATATGAACGAGCTGATGGGTGCCAACGGCGGCAACGTGAATTCCGGTTCTGTGCTTGCCAGCGATGCCCCCAGCCTGATTCTTTCCACCGGCGGCAGTCATGGGCAGTACGGCAAAAACATCCAGTACGGCACGGAAGAACTGCACATCCTGCAAACCGGCTGGGATGCAGCCACCGCAGCGGCCAATGTGAAGTACCGTACCCCCACCAACTTCCCCTATTCTTTTTCTGTTGGGCAAACCTTCTCCGCCGCCTGGACGCACACCAACCAGCAGGCAGCTTTCGGCACCATCTGGGTGGATTACAGTGGCACCAATAAGGGCGCTGCGGAGTATGGGTATTATGAAGACCCCTACACCTGGACAATCGGTGGTAAAACCGGCACCAACAACTTCTATTTGAGCGGCATCAGCAACTTTCTGATGAATCAGATTGGGCATCTTCCGACGAACTCTGCAACTGCGGGCGAGTCCCGACTGTTTGCGAACAGCGTTATGTATATCTCTCAGCGTAAACAGTGCGAGATATGTGCCGCCAATCAGGGTGGACAGGAGAATTCCCACTTTGTCCGGCGCATCAGCAGCGCCAACGCAGATGAAGTGCTGACCGCACTCCAGAACGGCGGCAGTTACTGGTATCCGCTGGACGGCTGCTATATGCTGGTCGAGGACATCACCCTGCCCGCCAATTGGACACCCATCAAGAACTTTACCGGCCACTGGAACGCGGATGTGTACAAGGTCGATCTGAATGGAGCTGCCAGCGTGTTTGACACCAGCGGCAGCGATTGGAACCTGGGCACCGATAAGAGCAAGGGTATTGAAACCGTCTTCGACAAAAACATGAACCGCACCACCGGCGTGGCCCGTGTGGTGGGCGACCTGAACGACCTGTTCGGCACCAGCACCTCTTACGCCGGTTATACGGTCAGGGTGCTGGGCAGTGACAACCCCAAGTACATGAAGAGCGGCGAGCAATACACCTGCTCCGTCAACTCCGATAACAAGTATGTGATTTCGAACTTGCCCTGTGTATATGACGGTACAAACGGTGTTTTAACCGCCCGCGTATACGACATAAATGGCAACGAGGTCACCAAATACGGAAAGATCGTGGTGCGGGTCAGCACCGCATACTGGGAAACCACCGAAACCATCCCGCTTAAATTGCTCGATTTCAGCGCACTTGGCCCCGGCGATCAAACGATTTGGGTGGGTCAAAGCGCCAGTTTTGTGGCCACTGTATTGACCGATCAACCGGAGTATTGCTCCGATCCAAGCAACATCCAATGGCAATACAAGACTCCGCGCGGGCAGTGGATCAATGTTGGGACTGGGCTGGAATATGAAGTGAACCACCGCGGATATGTAGATACCGGCGATGTTACCACCAGTGGTGTGCAAAGTGAGCTGATTGTAAAAAATGCGCCTTTGAGTCTGGACGGAACATTGTTCCGAATCTGCTACAAAACACCAAAAGGTGAGCGGGAAACCACCAGTGGCAAGTTGGCGGTGAAGAAACCGGAAATTAAAATCGGCATTACCGGCGACCAAACCGTCTGGGTACGCCCCAAGGCCAGCAATAATCGGGATATTACCGATGCATTGCCTGCCGATCAGTGGCCGGGCACTTACGGCATCAAGTATCCTGCAAACCTCGGCAGCCAGAACAACGGCAAAAATCAGGCAGTCTATACGAGCACTGTGGACTTTTTACCCGCTCTGGACAGCCGCAGCGTTCCCATCATTCAGTGGGTGTACCGACCGGACAATCAAACCAGCGAAGCCACTCTTGCCACAAGTCAGTGGAACGGCAGCAGTTGGCAGACAACCATCGACCAAGGCGCACTCACTGCTATTCGCAAACACGCACCAAACCTGAGCATTGATATCCGGTTGAGTAACCCAAAGGCCACCGAAAACGGGTGGCAGCAGATCACCAGCACCATGACCATCACCAACGCAAACACCAAGATGGACATTGGAAACACCCGTTACTTCTTCCGGGCCATTGCACAAAATTCGTATGGCCAAGGGGCTTCTGCCTATGAAGGAAAAGTCACCAGTGCGGATGCTGCTCTGATTGTGGATTACACCATCTCCCTTGACCCCAAAGATGGAGTCAGTACCGGAGGTCTTCCCGCGACCTGGCGTTTTCCGAATCTTGAAATTTCTGCACCAAACGGTCTGCGCACCGTAGTGCTGAGTTTCTATCAACCAGGCCATAACACCGGTAACACCATTCAGATCAGTGGTTGGCCTCATGGAATCACCGGATATTTTGTATCCAACGACTATGTGATTTTCCGCACAGGAAACGGCAACCTGTTGGGTAAGGAATACTGGGAAGATTTTCTGCGGAATTACATCAGCTTCAAAACCTACGATGGCAAAGACGCAGACCCCAAAGACATCAGCTGGTACATCAGCGAGGAAGATAACGCAGACAGTTTCAAACTTCGCCTGTATGACGGCAGTGCAAACGGTTGGACCTACAGCGGCAGCAACTGGATGCCACGCGATGAATACAACGGCACTCCCTCCACCAGTGACTGGTCTGATGGCATGAGCGGCTACAATGAAAGCAACCGCTACCCCGGCCTGAGCGGCGGCAGTACATTGACCGGCACAGTAATCAGTGGAACACAGTACCGTGGGCGTTATTATGCGGGCAGTATTTCCGGCGACTACTACCATTTCCATGGCTTCAACGCAACACTGAGCCGTGGTTTCGATGCAACCGCATACAACAAGCTCTACCTTCGTGCTGATATTCAGTCGAGCCATCCCACCGGCAGCATCAAAGGCAGCATCACTCTTGGTGGCATGGAACTTGTACCGGAAAAGAGTTCCAAAGACGGCATCAGTTATGCCGGTATCGTGGACATTGCCGCACTGACCGGCTGGCAGGAACTGCGGTTGAACACTAATTCCGTCACTGCCTATATTCTTCAAAAGAGCGACGGTGGCAGTATCAATACAGATCATATCAACCGCACAGATACCATTACACTGAACGTATATGAAGCATGGCTCACCAGCCGGGACTTCCAACGCACAAACCGCAGTGATATTCAGTACAGCGAGCTGGATATCAACAAAAATGTCACGGAAAACAAGCCGGAAATCACCGTACTACTAACTCCTGATCCCGAAAAAGTCTATGACGGAACCCCCAGCAAGGCCGTATTCACTGTGCTGGGCGGTGATCCAGCTTGGGTACGCAGCCATGCAACAATACGTTACACCAACGCCAGCGGGATCGAGTTATCGCGAGGGCCAGTAGATGTGGATTCCGGGTGCATTGATGCCTCCACTTACACAGCACGTGTAGAACTGGATGCGGCTGTGTTTGACCAGTACACTGTCCACGGGCTGAATGATGGAACCGGGGTGCGCACTATCTTCAAAATCACGCCCAGACCACTTACCGTGCATAGCCTGTATCTGGAGGATGCAACCCGTCCCCGGAACATCAAGGCATACGATGCGACCACCAATGCAACCATTGGCGACATCCTGATCGACAACATTGTAGCGGGCGATGCAGTCTGGGTGGATAAGAAGACCTATGCGGGTACTTATGGCAAAGCAGAGGCTGGTGAAACTTTGGATGGGAACGGACATACCCTGCCGAACCGTTTCCTGCGGCTCGAAGAAAACGCCATCACCCGCACCGACCCCATCAGTCTGGTAAATGATCCCAACGGTAACTACTACATTGCTCAGGAGATCTATTCCGGCGCAATTTACCGCGCATCGCTCACCGCTCAGGTAAGCAGCAGCCGCACCATGTACGGCCAGCCGGTGGATTATGGCGAAGCCGGGAAGCCCTGGCATGATACCGTACCCTACAAGGCAAATACCGCTGCCACGGAAGGCTGCTGGCTGAAACTGGACGGTCTGAAGGGCGCGGATACCCTCACCACCGACTACGGCAAGAGCAATTTCTCCATTCTCGGCGCTCCCGGTCTGATCGTTGACGAAACAACACCAGTCGGCGTGTACAAGCTGACCTACACCGGCCTGACGGAAGCCAACTACTCGGTTTTGAGCAACTACATTGTTGCGGTACTGGATGGCACCCAAGAGGTATACGCCCGTGAAATCCGCCTCACGGTGGAGGATTCTGACCGGTATGTAGAGGACGAAAGTCTCCCCGAAACCCATGTGACCTTCGATTTGCTGGAGGATGACGGAGAAACCTATGCCGCACTGGGTTCCAATGCGGATGTTCTCTACAAGGATATGCCGTTGAAGAACGGCGACACCGTACAGAGCGTGGTGCTGGTCAAGGAAAAAGGCAGCGAAAACACCATCAGCCTGGCCGATGGCACCGGCAGCACGCTGGTAGCTGAGATCGAGGAAAACGGCACAAAGAAAACACAGTACACAAATGACAGCATCCCTCTGGTAACCGATTGGTTTGCAGGCTGTCCAGCCAAATATCTTGACCTGGAGCATGACCAGAGCATCTACCCCTGCGAATGGTGTGAGCAGTATCACGGCTTCGAGCTGGGCACTGACCACTGGAAGGTAACCGGCTATGCCGCTACCGTAAACCAGGATGCCAGCCAGAACGCAACGCTGACTGTGACTACTGTAGAAAATCCTCTGGGTGAACAGGTACAGAATTACAGCCTGCGCTATGTGGCGGGCAGTATCACCGTCCACCCGGAACTGCGATTCCAATTGCGTGCCACAGTGCCGCTGTATGTCTGCATGTATGGCTACGCCGGTGACGGTGAGGTGGTGGAGCCGACCAATTACGGCATCACCAACTACTCCAACGGCAAAATCCAGATCACCGATATTGATGTTTCCAACAACGGCTGGAGCATCGTAGACAAACTGCAATCCGAGCTGAAGCGCGGTGAACTATCCATAAAGTTGGATGACACCCAGCTGGTTATGGGGCACAATACACCCCGCACTCCCTGGATCATTGATCCGGGCCGGGATGCCGACGGCAACGAAGTCGGCACGGTACTGCCGCTTCCCCTGCTCTGTAACATGGCAGGTGGTAACGTCAATGACCGGCAGGAAGCGTTCCTTACCCGCGTGACCTACACCATTGCAGAATATGGCGTGACCATTCCCGGTGAAACCGATGTGGAGATTGGGGATGTGATCGACGGTCAGCCCACCACTCCAGTGATCGGGCAGAAGTAATTCCAGCTATACTTTCATCGCTCCCCCTGATTTTCAGGGGGATTTTTTATTGTTCAGCCTTTTTCGGCTGTAACCCTGATGTAACGCAATTGGCGTTATTAAAATAAAAATATTTAAGGAGCGAATCACAATGAACAAGAACACCAACACCTGGAAAAAAGCCCTGAGCGGTATCTGTGCCCTGACTATGGTCTTCGGTATCGCCGCCTCCCCGGCCTATGCCATGGAGGACATGACAGAGCCGAACATGAGCATCACCAATCATCCCAACAGCATGATCCCCACCAAACTGGTCACGCCGGTGGGCAATAAAGCGTTCTACAAAGTGCAGGACGGCAAGGTGATCTACGCTGACCGAGATGACGGCACCGGCTGGCAGGCCGTTCCGAGCGCCTACATCAAAGGCAGCGAGTACAATGTGGGCAACGTGGACTACGGCGCTTACTTTGTAGGTGCGGATGAAGTGGTGTTCGTTCCCCTGAGCGATTGCCGCGCTGAGGATGACGGAACCTACACCTATCACCACGGCACCAAGGATGGCGCTACCGTATCGGAAGATGTGGACACCGCCACCAATGCTGATCCCAGCATGGGCACCAATTTCTATGTGAACATCGAGAACGGTCTCGACCCCGACGGCAGCACCAGCGAGGAAGTAGTTTCCGGCAAAACCGACGATGGCCGTGTGGAATACGAAGTGACCATCGCCACCAAGGCAACCTATCAGCTGAAAGCAACTGTCCCCATGTATGTCTGCATGTACGGCTACCGGGGCACCGGTAACATCATTGCTCCCGACTCTGATGCCTATCAGTTGAAAAATTACTCCACCAGCAATTCCGGTGCTAGCGCCACCATCGTGGACATCACCAAAGTAACCCATTACGCGAAAATTTACGACGAGAACCACAGCGATGATACCCTGTTCTCCATCAGCTACGACAGCCGGGAAAAGAAGTACACCTACTGGTACTCCAACCCCGCTTTCATGTCGGACGGCAAAACCCCCAATCCCGACTGGCAGGAGCCGGAAAACTATCTGGTGCTGACCGACAAAAACATCAACGCCAGCGGTCAGTGCTATGTGATCTTCATTGATGGCAAGTGGGACTTCAAGGTTGCCGGTGTTCTGGAGGGTGATGCGCTGAAGGAAACCGTAACCGCGATTGATCCCAACCATCCCCTGAGCAGTGATCTGGTGTATGGCGAATGGAACTTCGGTACTGATTTTGTTGTGGGTGCTTCTCAGGAAGGCGGCAAGGACACCGGTCTGGCCCTGAAGGTCAGCGAACTTCAGGCTGAGCCTGCAACCTGGCGTTTGGTTGATACCAGCACCAAAGCTGCCGACATGAAGCGTGGCGAACTGGCCATGAGCCTGGCTCCCGAAACCGCTATCTCCAACGCATCTGCCATTGATCTGTCCACCGCCAGTGCCCCCATCGACATCACTGAGCGCGGTTGGTTTCTGGCTGCTCCCCAGCTGGGCGAGGATGGCACTGTAAGTGATGAGGAAGCAACCACTCTGGGCGTTACCGCGAAAGCCCAGATGGCCGGCGGCAATGTCAACGATTCCGGCTGCACCAGCGTGGTCAAAGTGACCTACACCATGACCCCCGCTTTTGGTATTGCGGACGGCGAAACCAATACGGTCACGGGCGATGGCGTAACCAGCAACCGATAAGATCTGATGACTCTTCCGGCAGAAATCTGCCGGAAGAGTTCTTTTTTGTGTGAGGTATGTATGAAAAACACTGAAACGCGCGCCAAAGCATCCAACAAACGCATTCTGGTGCTTCTGCCCCTGATCATTGTGCTGCTGCTTGGCTGTATTGTCTGGATCAAAATGAATCCTCAGATTTTTCATTCTGATGTGCGGCAGCTGGAAAATCAGATTAAAGCAGAATTGGGGCAGTTGGAGGACAAAAGCAATGATGAGATCCAAGCTGCACTCAACGAGGTCGTCACAGAAGGCAGTCTGAGCATTTCGATTAACGCAAATCCAGTATTCCCCACTGGCGATTCGAACGGCAGTCTTAAGATCGAGAACGGGCCGCAGAACTTATACGCACAGCAGGTTATCATCACGCTGGATGACACCGGCGAGGAAATTTACGATTCCGGCTATATGCCAGTGAACAGCCACATTCAGCAAGACAAACTGGAGATTGATCTTGCTCCGGGCGATTATGCAGCCACCGCTGTTTTTACCGCTTTTGATGTAGACTCTAACATCACGGTTGGACAGGCCGTAGCACAACTGAAAATTACTGTTTTAAATTAAGGAGGGATTTCGTTGAAGCTCAAAACTTATCTTGCCGGTCTGCTTGCAACGCTTGCAGCCTGCACTTTATTCACGTTTCCGGTCTGGGCTGCGGAAGATCTCCCGGTGGAACAAGCCAGTGAAAGGGGCGCAACAATTTCCAGTGAAGTCGATATCGCTTCCAATCATTCTCCCAAAATGGGCACCCAATATTTCATGTACATTCCTCCTGATCCGGTATATGAAATGCCGAAGATGGGCGATGAGAGTATTGGACAGCGGCAGTTGATTTTCATTGCATTGGGTACCGGATTCGGTTATCTGGGCGTTCACTTTTACGCTCAAAAGCGACACCATGAATAGAGCATTATTTTTGATTCGAATCATCCTGATGTGCTGCTGCCTTTGTGCCAGTATCCTGATTTGTTCAAACTCCTATCGCACTTGGAAAACAGTAAATACCGCCAATACTTTGGTTTCCATTTATGAGAGTAACGCCGATTCTGAATTCTGGGACTGGTCCCATGGTCTGCTCGACATAAACCCGGACTATGTCGGCTGGCTTACAATTCCGGGCACAACGGTGGACGGGCCAGTAGTTCAGGGAAACGATAATACAGAATATCTTCGCACGGATTTCTTTGGCGAACCGGCCAGTTCCGGAACGCTCTTTATCGACGAAAATGCGGATATGAACACAAGTGGAAACTTTATTGTTTACGGTCACCTGATGCGTGACGGTACAATGTTCGCCGATCTGGCCCAGTACAAAAGCAAGGAGCTTTTTGAAACAAATTCTTTGGTGCGCTGGGAAACACGCACAGGCATTCGCTATTACAAATTGTTTGCAGGTCTGATTGTTTCCGGAAGCGACTCTCCAATTCGTGCGTGGCTCAATAAGCAGACACCCGAACAGGAAAAGGAGATGCTGAACACAATTGCTCATTCTGCATATTTTTATCAGGAAGATCTGCTGCGCAGTGGTCCTTATCTATTTCTCATTACCTGTGATTATCAAAAAGAAAACGGGCGTCTGGTTCTTGTGGCCAGCGCTCTGTAAAGGAGTGTTTTCTATTGGATTGTTAGACTTGCTGGCTTCTCTTCAGGGAGTCTTTATTTCCGATCTCTCACTTCGTTCAGAATGCCGCTGGCAGGCATTATGTGATCTTGCACAACTGCTAAAGCAACCGGAGCATTCATTGTATTCCCTGGAGGAATGGAGCGAAAGCATTTCCTACCTGATACACAAAAATATCCAGTTCCCCAGCTATGCGGACCTGGAGAAAACTTTACAACTTTTTCTATAACAATAAACTTGGGGGTTCGTAATGGAACCCCCATTTTTTTGAGGTAAACCATGCAACAAAACACGAAATCTTCCCCTCGCGTCTGGCTTTATGCGCGGCTTCCCGGTGATGAACTCGGCACACTGAATCAGCTGAATTTTCTGCGCCTGCGCGCTAATCTTCAAAACTGCACTATCGTCGGTACGAGCATTGATACCCGTCGAGGCTGGCTGCATCGTTCCGGTTACCGTGAAATGATGCGCCATGTAAAAAGCGGAGATGTGGATCAGGTTCACATTTGCCGGTTGGGCACGATCAGTCACTCCTCTTCTTTCCTGTACCGTTTTTTCAGATTGCTCTCTCTGCATCATGTAATCGCCTGTGCTGCTGAAGTCAGTTTGGCTTCCTGTGTCGGGTACTACCGGTTCGCACACAAGGCAGAGCAATACGCTCTCCGAAACGGGCTTTCCCTTCCCTGGTAGCATTCTCTTCTCACGGCCAGCCCCTTCAATTCAGCTGCCTTTTCCCGCCCGGCCGCGTACCGCGCTGGGCGGGACGCATTGTGCTGCGCACAATGCGAGCAAGCACGACAATATGCCGTCATTGGGCATATTATCACTTGTTAGGGTGTTCCCTAAAACCCCGTCCCCTTCGTCAGTTCACATGGCCGCCTTTTTGTGGTAATATAATGAAAAATATTCGAACGGGAGTTGATGATCCTTGCTGAAAATTTTCTTTGGAACTATGCCGGAGGCAATTTACAATACATCAATGTACTTTGACAATGTATATCTGGACAAGTGGATTACTGATCCGTTCGCCCAAAAAATCATCAAAGCCATTGACAAAGGTGAAGTTCTTAGTGCCAGTGCAATTAAAAGTAAAGCCTTAGGTGTAATCCCGGTGACAGGCTTATCTGGCGGCGTGAAGACCCTTCTATTGATTCGCAATGAACCTCAAAAAATATTCAACGCATCAACCTGCGGAGATAACTGTGCCCGCTGGATTTTGGAAATAGCAAAGGAATGCAAACAGGATGTGGTGATTAATCTTTACCACATCATGGATTTCGGTTCTAAACCTTTCGAATTGGAAATTTTGAACAATCATAAAATTATCCATAGCATGGAAGAGCTTGTCGAACCCGCAGGATTTTTTATTAAGGAGGGCATGATCACTTGAAAGGCTCTTATGATGTAAAAGTTTGGAATCGTCGAGTGCAGTACAAATTCACCATTCGCCGAAACCTCACTATTTTGCGCGGAGACAGCGCAACCGGAAAAACCACTCTAATTGATCTAATCGCTTCCTACCAAGCCAATGGTGCCCATAGTGGTGTATCCGTGCAATGCGATAAACCTTGTGTTGTTCTTTCTGCATTAAATTGGGAGCAAAACCTCTCTCTCATCCAAAACAGCATTGTTTTCATCGACGAAGGCGATCCTTTTGTTGCCACAAAAGAATTTGCTCGAGCGGCCCAAAAGAGCAACAACTATTATGTAATCGCTACTCGCGCAAGTCTTTTCAATCTTCCATACAGTGTAACCGAAATATATGGAATTCGTAATATATCCGGTAACCTTTATGAAGGGACAAAACGCCTTTATAGTCAGTTTTATCCTTTATATACAATACCTTCAAAGAACGAAAAGCCTGATCTTGTAATTGTCGAAGACGCTCACTCTGGCTTTGAATTTTTTTCCAAGATATGTAGCGACCATGGTATTCAATGCATCAGTGCAAAAGGGAAGTCTAACCTTTACCCAGAAATTGTAAAACGCAGCCATAACGAAAAAATCCTAGTTATTGCTGATGGTGCAGCTTTTGGCCCTGAGATTGAACGTGTAGTAGCTTTACGAAACGTACGCTCCCTTAGCATTTATCTTCCCGAATCTTTTGAATGGATTATCCTGAAGTCCGGCGTGATTCCACAGAGAATTTCCATAAAGAACATTCTAGAATCACCTTCCGCTCACATCGAGAGCAGTGAATATTTCAGTTGGGAACAATTCTTTTCGGCCATTCTCATTCAAATCACCAATGACACCTATTTAAAATATCAAAAGTCGACACTGAATCCAGTCTATCTTCAAAAGAAGGAATCAGAGAAAATTCTTGACGTGATTGCTGAAACTACTTCCGCTTTTCTTTCTCCTATTGAACCCAAACAATAAACATTTTTGCCGACTGCTTTTGCGAGCAGTCGGCTTTTTATTACCTCGGAGGATATTCGCTTGAAACGTTTAAAAAAAGTAACCGTTCGCTTGTCTGAATCCGAATATATTCATTTGAAGGAGCAATCCTTTATAACTGGATTCAAGATGGAGCCTTTTATCAGAAGCCTTATTGCGGGGTGCAATCTTAAACCCAGTCCTCCCGACAGCTACAAGGATCTTGTGCGGGAACTATCCGCTATCGGAAATAACATCAATCAAATCACTCGTCTGGCCAACAGCGCAGGAAGCGTCTCTACCGCTCAAGCAGAACAACTTTCCCGTTTAATGCGTGAAGTTTGGACCAAAATACAAGAGTATGCTTGAGCTACTTTCGCATTGAATAAAGGACTTGTGTGTGATTAAAAAAGCATTTGTTTGATTATTTATTATATTTACAACAAAGAAATATTTTATTGTTGTTCTTTTTATAAAACTGTGATATTCTTTTGGTAATTATAAAGAAAGCTGGTGATTATATATGTTGACCTCTGAAACTGAAAAGAAGCGGACTCGCCGTTCACCTGAAGAACGTGCTGCGGATTTCGACGCTAAAATCGAAGCCGTAAATCACACAATTGCTGATCTCGAAGCGAAAAAGCAAGCTGCCGTATCCAGCTACGATGAAAAAATTGCTGCCGCGCGAAAACGCGTGAAAGTGTTGGAAGAAAAAAAGGCAGCGATCTTTGCCCCCAAGTCCAAGCGGAAAGTCCGGAAAACCAAAAAGCAGAAAATTCAGGATATTCTGAAACAGGCACAAAAAGCAGGTATGAATCCACAGGAAATCGCCGAGTGTCTAGGCATTGATTTTGAAGGATAATAAAACAATGGAAAAGCCTGCACCTTCATGCATTCATGCAGTCAGGAGCAGGCTTTTCTATGTTATATAGACAGCTTACCAATTTTATATATTGCTTTTCTTTTTTCCCAAATGCCGACAAATCTGATTGTACACCTGTTCGGTTGTGTAGGTTCTTTTCCCCTGTAAGCGTCCTAACTCGGCTTTCAGCACCATCGCCCGGTGCTCTAACACTGCATCACGTCGATTTTGCTCTTGCTCATAAGAAATGTGTGTGTTCACACCCATACTCAACTCTCCATTTTACACAATGCCGTTTTTCTGATAAGAGATTATCGAAGAGAATACATCTTTTGTCTATCCTTATCCAGAGCGGCAACCTTCAGCTCTTATCTGCATAACCTCTTGTTTCAAGAAAAGTATACGCTACTTCTGTGCAAATAACAATATTTTCACTTCCAGGAACATATACATCTCCCACCTTCAATTATGTAGTATTAATCTCGAATTCTTGCCGCTGTGCCCTTGGTACGGCGGCTTTTATTTTAAAAATGGCTTATACAAAAATCATACCAGTGCGCAGTGATCTGAACCGCTGCCTATCCTATACCTCCAATCCAGAGAAAACCGAAGTCATCCAAACCAAAGACCTTGAACGCCTTTTGAGCTACACCCGCAACAATGAAAAAACCGAATATCAATTGTATGTGGCCGGATTCAACTGTGATCCGGCCACTGCTTTTTCTTCCATGCAAGCCACCAAGCGCCGATGGAACAAACCAGAAAACGGTGGTGTGCTCGGCTATCACATTATCCAGAGTTTCACCCCAAAAGAGGTGACGCCAGAACAATGCTTTGAGATCGGCTGTGAATTTGCCCGCCGTTTTCTTGCAGAGCGATTCGAATGCACCGTCAGCACTCATCTGGATCAGAAGCATCTTCATTGCCATATTGTATTCAATTCCGTCAGCTTTGCGGATGGCCGTATGTTCCGAAATGATTTCAAAAGTTACTATCAGGGAATCCGAAAGATTTCCGATGAACTGTGCCGTGAATACAAACTCTCTGTCATTGAAACCGATGGGCATGGGCTTTCTTATGGGGATTGGAAACGGACAAAGCAGGGGCAGCCCACCGTCCGGTCTCTGGTAAAGGCAGATGCTGACCGGGCACTCCTTATTGCAACGAGTTACGAAGGATTTCTTCGTGAACTGGAGAATATGGGCTATCAGGTCAATGCTTCTCCAAATCACAAATACACTTCCGTTATTCCACCGGGCCGCACCAAAAGCATCCGCCTGGAAAAGCTGAGTCCTCAATATGAAGAAACTACTGTCCGCGAGTATTATCGGCAGCTTCAGCAGATGCCCCGTCAGGAGCGGCAGCAGTATCAGGAACAGCTTGACCAGCAGACCCAGCGATGGATGCCCCCGGAGCTTCTGGTCCGCCGCCGCTACCGGTCTTTCCGCGCGCCATTTCACCCACTTCACCACAAGCGTGTGCGCGGCTTTATGGCCCTTTATTACCATTACTGTGCCCTGCTGCGAAAAACCTATCGGAGAAAAAACTCTCGCCGCTGCTACTACTTGCTTCGACAGGAGTTTCTCAAATTTGACCGCTATTTGCAGCAGTGTGATTTTTTGTGGCAGAACCACATTGAAACCAGCGAGGATCTGGCTTCGTTCAAAGCCCGCACCGCATCCGAAATGGACCAGCTTATCCTCGTGCGCAGCAAACTTTACCGACAGAAAGGGGGTGTTGACAATGTAGAACGCACTACCAACATCAGGAGCCTGACAGCTCAGATTCGACAGATGCGCCGAGATCTTTCCCTGTGTTCTCAGATTGAATCGGATGCAGACAAGCTGCGCCAACAGCTCGTACAGGCTCGCACACCGGAACAAGAAAACCAACGGAATAGCGAGGTGATTTACCATGAACAACGGCGGAGAGGCTGCTGACCAGATGGTTCGCCAGTCCCTGCAATTTGCTGAGGTTGCCATCAAACTAACCGCCCTCGGCTTCAAAAATGCTCTCTCCATGGCACTTGCTTACGCCAAAGAGCGTCCCAAGGTTCGGGGCCGAACCCGACTTGATCGTCTTCTTCGGGAAGGGAGAGAACTCCGGATCATCCCCATACAGACAAAAGATCTGAAGGAATTTACCCAGCAGGCTAAACACTATGGGGTGTTGTTTGCTCCCATCCGGGACAAACAGGGTCAGGGTGAAAAGCTGGACATCATGTTTAGAGCGGAAGATGTATCCAAACTGAACCGCATCTATGAACGGATGGGCTATGCCATTCCCCAGCAGACGAGGCAAGGACGAAAAAAAGCATTAACCCGCCATCCGCAAGACAGCAACTTGCGAATGCGCGGGGATCTTGAAGCGAAAGCGGACTCCCGGCCTTCGGTGCGCACAGCAATCATCGAACTGAAAAAAGCTGCGCTTGCAGCTCAAAAAGCACGAGAACAAGCCCGGGATGCCATTACACCAGATAGAGGGGAGAGATAGCCTATGAATGGCGTACACCTTGACATTGCAGAATGGAAGCAGAAAAAAGAGCTGGAGCGTGGAGCCATTGCAGCCGCGCAGCAGATGGCCCTGCGTCAGGTAATTCAAAACGGAGAAACTCTTGGGCGTTATCTGTTGGGGCGTGGCCGACTTGCTTCCAAATTAACTTCCGGCAACACCGCTCTTGTGCTGCAGGAATTTCCGGACTCTCAAGCTGCACTTACCTTTCAGGAATGGCAGACGTTTGGCCGCAACATCAGCAAAAGCGCCAAAGGTGTCTCTATTCTCACCCAGCAAGACGGTTACTTGACTGTGGAAAAAGTATTCGATCTTTCTCAGACCTACGGAAACAAACCCTATCCACTTGTGCTTCTGACTGCCGGTGAGGATTACATGAAAAAAGCCCTAGAAGCCTTAGCTCCTTTTTGCCCGGTCCCCATTCGCAAATCCAAGGAAATAACAGACTCCGTCCTTTTTGCCTCGGAACGTCAGGCGATCCTCTACCGTCCCGACGCGACGGAACAACAGCGATTTCGCTATCTACCCGGTGCAATTCTTCAAGCTTATGCCGAGTACTACGAACCCGGTGTCTCTCAGGCCGACCAGGTACAGTTTTACTCCCTTGCCATCTGCATTGAACTTTGCGGCCGATTCGGCATCGCACCTCCGGAACGATATATCGTCAAGTTGGAGAAGTATATTCCTTTGTTCAGGAGTGAGGATGTCCGCAAGGTTCTGGAAGACATCCGGGAACTCTCCCGTACCATGGGGGACTGTGTGCAGAAAGCCTTACCGGAAAAGGAGTCCTCACAATTTCCTATGCCGGAAACTATCCAATGAGGTTCTCCCATGCGGTCAAAACGTAACGATGAATGGATTTTCTGGGGAATTCTTCTGATTCCTTTGCTCTGGGCTGCCGCCGCATTGGCGCAGGCCATTGAACAGGGCGACGGTCTTAGCGGTATTGTTTCTGTCTTCTCCACCCTGCTGAACGACCCTTTTTCTGTTCGTTGGTGTTCCCACACTGCCGGGTGTCTTCTGGCAGTTGTGGTGCTTTATCCCATGGCAGTATACTGCCATATGCTGGACATGGCTGACCAGCACCCCGGCGCAGAACATGGCACAGCCAAATGGGGCAGCGCAGCTCATCTGAACCGGAAATACCGTAATCGAAAAAAGCCGGACCAAAACTATTTGCTGTCTGCTCATGTGCAGTTCAGTATGAACAGCCATGCGCACCGGCACAATCTGAACGTGGTTGTGATCGGCGGCTCCGGCGCTGGTAAAACACGCTTTTATGTGAAGCCGAACGCCATGCAATGTGCCTGCTCGTATCTGTTTTTGGACCCCAAAGGCGAACTGCTTCGTTCTCTGGGTGGGCTATATGAGGAAATGGGTATCCCTGTCACCGTCATTGATCTGGTGCATTTTCAGGGGCACTACAACCCCATGGCCTATTTGGAAACCGACGAGGATGCCATCAAGCTGGCTTTTGCCATCGTCAACAACACAAAGCCCAAGGATGCGCCTGCAAGCGGCGACAAGTTTTGGGATGATTCCAGTGTGATGCTCATTTCCGCCATTATCCTGTACCTGCTGTATGAAGCGCCGGTCTATGAACAAAACTTCAGCACCCTGATGTTCATGATCGCCAACTGCCAGCTCAGCGAAAATGACATGGAAGAAAACCCACTGGAAACACTGTTTTCCCGGTTGGAAGAGCGTGATTCAGACCATCCGGCAGTTCTGCAATTCAAGTCCTTCAAACTGGGTTCCACCAAGACGTTGCAATCTGTCCTGATTTCCGCAGCCGCGAACCTGTATATGTTCAACAGCCGTCAGTTTGCGGAAATGACCAGCCGGGACGAATCTTTTCTACCCCAGCTTGGTCTGGAAAAACGTGCGATTTTCTGTGTTATCCCGGACAATGACACCACCTTCAATTTTCTGGTCACCATTCTTTATACTCAGCTGTTTGACCAGCTGTTCCGTCTGGCTGACTCGAACCCCAAATATAACGGTGCGCTGCCCGTGCATGTCCGGCTCATGATGGATGAATTTGCAAATGTTGCTTTGCCGAAAAACTTCAAAAACATTCTTGCCGTGTGCCGCAGCCGAAACATCAGCTGCGACATTATCCTGCAAAACATTGCCCAGCTGAAGAGCCTGTTCAAAGATGACTGGGAAGGAATCATCGGCAACTGCGATTCGATGGTCTATCTGGGTGGCAATGAATATGGTACCTTTGAGTATCTCTCCAAAATCCTGGGCAAACAGACGGAACGCACCAAAAGCCAAAGCATCAGCCGCGGCTCTCACGGTTCTTCCAGCGAAAGCGTCCAAACTGCCGGGCGGGAACTCTCCATGCCGGATGAGATCCGCCGCTTGAATGACAATGATTGCCTGCTTTTGCTGCGCAGCGAAGACCCGGTCATCGACCAGAAATATGATATTCTGAAGCATCCTAATGTAAGGTTCACACCCGATGGCGGGGGTGAGCCTTTTGTTATGCCTGGCGACCATATGGCGCAGGCCACCACCATCACCATGGATATGGTAGATCAACTGACACAGCGGGAAATCAGTCCCGAAATGTATCAGGAACTTCATCAATTACAAAAAACCTATTATCGAAAGGAATCCGGACATGAACATCATCAAAAACCATACCGAAAAAAGCTCTGATCTGAAGCTGAATCAGCAGGAGCGCACCATCAAACGCCTGTATCAGATTTGCGCTCTGACCCTGGCAACCGGCTGCCTGATGGCATTCCCTGTTTTTGCTGCCGGTGATCCCTTGACCAGCATCAACAATCTTTCTGACTTTGTTTTCAGTGCCATCAAGGCCATCGGCGCGATTCTGCTGGGCTTCGGCATCGTCCAGATTGGCCTTGCTCTGAAAAGTCATGATGCAGGCCAGCGAGCACAGGGGTTCATGACCTTTTTCGGTGGTGTTGTCATCTATTTCGCCAAAGACATCCTCGACATGATCCTGTGATTGATCGTCGGGCCGACCGCTTTTCCTCCGGTCGGCCCGGTATTTTTCTGGAGGTGGTCTTACTTTGAATCAAAACTGGATCGTGGAAAATCTGAACAGTGCCTTTTCCACCTGGAACAACCGACTGACGGAACTCTGGTCACTGGCTACCACCAGCCCGGAAACCTTCAAGGGTGGTGCTGTATGGTCTGTCATGCAGGGCATCCACAGCACACTTCTCGGCGTGGGCTACGGCCTGCTGATCTTGTTCTTTGCCATCGCACTGTTCAAAAATACTGCAAATTTCCATGAGCTGAAGCGACCTGAAGCAGCCATTCATTATCTGATCCGCTTTGTCGCCGCAAAAGCTCTGGTGGGCTATGGCATGGAAATCATGCTGAAAATCTTCTCTATCTGCAATGGCGTTGTCCTTCAGATTGCAGGCAGAATGAGCGGTATCTCTCAGGCCATGGTTCATCTTCCCGGAGAAATCCAGACTGCCATCGAAGAGGTCGGTTTTCTCGCCAGCATCCCGTTATGGCTGGTCACCATCCTGGGCAGTCTGTTTATTCTGGTGCTTTCCTTTATTATGATTCTGACGGTGTACGGACGCTTTTTCAGGCTGTATAGTGCGCCCGGAAGGGCTGCGGCGTAAGCCAAAGCAGCCCGCGGGCAATTTGGGATTCTGCCAGTGGCGCGGCAGTAGGAAAAGGTATTGCGAAAGGAGGTGGAAATCACCCTATCACCAGCCGATTTATCCGGAGGGGAAACCCAATGGGGAGTGTAGCATATCGGCAACGCCGTAAGTTGGGAAACTATCGAACCACTACTGAACGGCAAGGTGAAACGTTGTGAACGAGGAATAAAGCTGGATTGCTTGAAGGGCAGTCCAAGGCGGCATACTGGAGCCGGCGGCGCAGGATAGTTGTATTCGCCGCATACCGTGGCAATCGGTGACATGTATACACCGATTGCGGAATACCCACGGTAGCCAACCGCAATAAGCGGATAACGGACGAAAACCCATTCCGACATCACAACTCGCTATCCCAAACTGCTTAACCGGGGATTGCCTAACCCGGAGTGCCAAAAAGGCTATGGCTTTCAGAGCCTGAAAATCCGGTATGGCAACGGAGCCGCCGTAGTAGTCCGAGCAAGGGAAAGCCTTGCACATGGCGAAGGGCGGCAGGATATCAACCAAACTATCAATGGAAGGGTGCGTGAGGCACTATGAGAAATCCAAAGAATGTTTTGGAAAGTTTAACTTCAAAAGCAGCAAATGAAGATTACCACTACAAACGGCTTTATCGGAATTTGTACAACCCGGAATTTTTCCTGTTGGCATACGAGCGCACTCAAGCAAAGCCTGGCAATATGACAGCCGGAAACGATGGGAATACAATCGATGGCATGAGTATGAAGCGGATTGACAGTCTTATACAGAAATTAAAAGACTTCAGCTATCAGCCGAAACCAGCCAGAAGAACTTATATTCCCAAAGCAAACGGCAAAATGCGCCCATTGGGTATTCCGGCCTTTGACGACAAACTGGTACAGGAAGTGGTACGCATGATACTGGAAAGTATCTATGAACCCACATTTCAAAATTCATCCCATGGATTCCGTCCGAAGCGGAGCTGTCACACAGCTCTGCAATATATCAAGCGGAATTATACGGGTGTCAAATGGTTTGTCGAGGGCGACATCAAAGGGTGCTTTGACAACGTCGACCACCATGTGCTGGTGCGGATACTGCGCAGACGTATCAAAGATGAATA
The DNA here is from genome assembly GCF_002160145.1 of Gemmiger sp. An194. Lineage (GTDB taxonomy): Bacteria > Bacillota > Clostridia > Oscillospirales > Ruminococcaceae > Allofournierella. The sequence goes on from NZ_NFKA01000018.1 coordinate 58,101, forward strand.
TTTCATCAGCCTGATTTGGAAATTTTTGAAGGCAGGCTACATGGAGGACTGGGTGTACCACAACACCTACTCCGGCACCCCGCAGGGGTCGCTGATTAGCCCGATTCTGGCGAATATATACCTCAATGAGCTTGATGTGTTTATGGCAAAATACGCAGAGTCCTTTAACTGCGGAAAAGGCCGGAAAATCAATCCAGCTTACAAAATGCCGCTGGATGTTCGGCGCGGAAAGCAGGAATGGCTGAAACGCAATAGTGCGAAAATCAGTGAGGAAAAGCGCCAGAAAGTTATGGCAGAGATTCGGGAACTGAACAATTATCTGTCCACAGTCCCGTATAGCGACCCTATGGATACAGGGTACAAGCGGGTCGTATATGTGCGCTACGCCGATGATTTCCTGATTGGTGTGATCGGAAGCAAAGAGGATGCAAAACAAGTTAAGACCGATGTGGGGGAGTTTATCAAGGAGCAACTCCATTTAGAAATGTCTCCGGAAAAGACGCTCATCACCCATGGAAATGACTTTGCACGCTTCCTCGGCTACCTGGTCACAGTCAGCCGCGAGCAAAACCGCACTCGGACAAAAAACGGGTTCACACGCCGAACCTACGTGGGAAAAGTCAAGCTGTATGTGCCAAAGGAAAAATGGCTGAATCGCCTGCTCTCCTATGGTGCGCTGAAAATCAGCTATGACAAGGCCCATGGAAACAAAGAGGTGTGGGAGCCAGTAAGACGCCCGGGATTGATACGTCTGGATGATATTGAAATCTTGAATCAATATAACGCGGAAGTGCGCGGGATGTACAACTACTATCGGCTGGCAAACAACGCCACTGTGCTGAACGCTTTTGTCTATGTGATGAAGTACAGCATGTATAAGACCTTTGCTGGGAAATATCGGACGAGTATGCGAAAAATTATCCGCAAATACTGCCGCAACAAAGACTTTACCGTATCCTATCAAACCAAGAGCGGAACAAAGTCTGTTGTGTTTTACAATCAGGGCATGCGTCATAACGACAAAGTCGTTGTAACGGAAAATCCGGACATCATTGGCAGGGCTAACGAGAATCGCCGCTATACCCGGCTGACAGACCGGTTGCAAGGCCATATCTGCGAGTTCTGCGGAGCCGAAACAGAGGATATTGAAATCCATCATATCCGAAAACTGAAAGATTTAAGTGGTAAGGCAGAATGGGAACGTCAAATGATTGCGCGTAAACGCAAGACAATGGCGCTGTGCCACTCCTGCCATGTAAAGCTGCACAATGGAAAGTTAGACTGATATCTGGAAAGCCGGATACATCGAGAGGTGTACGTCCGGTTTGGAGGGGAGCGTTTGGAAACCTACCGCAGTAATGCGGCAAGGCGCTGGGCGCTTACCCTACTGTACACCGCTCTGGCTCCCCTTCCTCTTTCAACTTTTGCAGGCGAAAGCACCCAGAGCGTGGGCATTTCTTTTCTGAAAAGCTATGTGGGCGTATGCCTGGAAGGAGCTGTGATCGTATTGGCCTGCATCATCTATGCAGGCTTTGTGAACACGCCGTCGGTCGGAGGTGGCGAAGCCACCACAATGGTCTGGAGCTATCTGGCCGAAACCGTATTTAATATGTTAGTTCTGGTGGGACTCATCAAAGGGTCTGACCGAATCATCCACGAAATGATGGGGTTATAACCAATGCAGACACCAATCAACAAAGAAATTCGTCATTACCAGGAATCCATTTGCCTTGGGATGAATCTGCGGCAAACAATCTGCGCTGGATGTGCAGTGGCACTGGCTGGAGCGATCTATTACTTTGGCTCTCCCCTGTTGGGTCGGGAAACTGCCAGCTGGTTGTGCATTGTAGCAGCTGCCCCCGTAGCTGCTTCCGGCTTCTTCACCTATGACGGCATGAATTTTGAAAAATTTCTCTGGGCCGTGTTTCGCTGCCTGTTTCTCAACGCCGGGACGCGGATATGGAAATCGGAAAACCGTTATCTGAAATTAAAAGCACAGCGCAAAAAAGCTGGGAAAGGAAAACCGAATGAAATTAAATGAATATGCCTCCACCCGGAAAACGCGAGGTCATTTCTATATCCCCCGGTCGGTACAACAGTCCATCCCGGTGGATGAAATTTTCGCCGATGGTATCTGGCGCTCCGGCGAGGTATTCAGCCAGATGTGGCGTATTTCCGACATCAATTTTTCCATGTTATCAGACAGCAACAAACGCATCCTGCAATCACAATATGGTGTTGTCTATGCGGGCATCCCCTCCGACTGCTGGGCCAAATTCTGCATTACCAGCCAGCACATGGATGAAAAAAGTTTCCGTAAAAGCATCCTGTACCAGCCTGAACACGATGGCCATGACGATCTGCGGCAGGAGAAAAATGACCATCTCATTGCCTGTGCCAGCGATGTGGGCAACGTGATTCAGCAAAAATTCCTTATCATTTCCACCGTAAAAAGAAATGTTCGGGAAGCCCGGGATCGGCTTCGTCAGATTCAGGGCCACCTCATCAGTTCCCTTTCTGCTTTGGGCTGTACAGTCACCAATGTTACCTGCAATGAACGGCTGGAAATTCTGCACAACTTCTTTCGGATTGGCGAGGAAGGTCATTTTCAATTTGATCTTTCCGAATGCCAACGCCTGGGCAACGATTTCAAAAGCGCCGTCTGCCCCGACACACTCAACTTCAAACGCTCTCACATTGAGATCGATGGCCGCTTTGCAAAGTGTATGTCCATCTCCCATTTCCCCCAACAGCTGAATGACCGGTTCATCACCACTCTTTTGCAGCAGGTCCCTTACATCATTCTGAGCATTGATGTGGTTCCGGTGGAACCGGAAGATGCCATGCAGGCTCTGGAAGAGGTGCGCATGGCGGTGGATGCAGAAAAAGCCCGCTTCAATCGCAGAGCCGTGGATAAACTTGATTTCACCGCCAGTATTCCTCCCCGCACTCTTGCCCAGGAAGAAACCATGAAGCGATATTATGCCGACATCACTGAGGACGACCAGCAGATGATGCTGTCCATGCTGAGCGTTGCCTATTTTGCGGATTCTCTGGAAGATCTGGCTCTGGAAACCGATGCCTTAAAAACCACTGCCGTCAACTACAACTGCCGGTTCACCGAGCTGTTTTTTCAGCAGGAGGATGCCTTCAACACCGCTATGCCCTATGGCCTGCGCCGCTTGGAAAACGTACATACCATGGTCACGAAAAATGTTACTGCGTTGGTTCCCTTCAACACGCAGGAAGTGCTGGTACCCGGTGGCATTTATTATGGTGTGAATGATATGTCCGGCAACCTTATTGTCGGTCTGCGCACCGAACTGATGAACGGCAATGCTATGATCCTTGCCACTTCCGGCAGCGGCAAAAGCATGTTCACCAAACAGGAGATCATGGAGCTGTTCCTGCGGTTTCCCAAGGCTCGTTTCTACCTTGTCGACCCGGAAAATGAGTACCGCCCGCTCGTGGAAGAGCTGGGCGGTATTGTGGTGGATATTTCGGTGGAAAGCCGCACCTACCTGAATCCGCTGGAATACAAGCCGGAACCCGGTTCCGACACGCTGCCCAACGAAGCAAAGGTGGAATTCATCCTGTCCCTTTGTGAGCAGATCATGGGCAAAAACAACGGCTATATCGGAGACAAAAGTATCATCGACAACAGCCTGAGAAACATCTATGCTCCCTATGTGAAGACCAACTACAAGGGCGATTGTCCCACGCTGCATGACCTTTGGAAAGACCTGAAGGAGCAGCCTTTGGAACGCGCCAAGGAGATTGCCCTGGCCCTGGAAGTCTATGTAAACGGCAGTCTGTCCATGTTTGCCAAGCCAACCAATGTGGATATGACCAACCGGCTGATCTGCTTCAACATTCAGAGTCTTGGCGGTCAGCTGAAGGCGGTGGCCATGTTGTACATGCTGGAATTCATCAACACCCGTGTAATGACCACTGAGCGCAGCAGTTCTGCCTGTGCAACATGGGTTTATTTTGATGAGATCTATCTCCTGCTGCAAAACGAGCTGAGCGCGCAGTTCCTCTTCACCAGCTGGAAACGCTTTCGCAAATACAATGCCTTTGCCACTGGCATTACCCAGAACATTGAAGACTGCCTGTCCAACAGTACTGCCTATGCCATGTTGGCCAACAGCGAATTTGTGTGCATGCTGCGCCAAACCAAAGACATCGATCATGTGGTGGAACTCTACGGCCTGTCCGATATTCAGCGAAATTATCTGCTGAAAGCCCGTCCCGGCCAGGGCATCCTGAAAATGGGAAACGCTCTGATCCCCTTTGTGAACGATTATCCCAAAAATACCAAGAGCTATCGCCTGCTCACCACAAAGCCCGGCGAACTGGAAAACAAATCAGAAGGAGATTCCGATGAATAAGGAAAAACAAATCCGTGTTCTTCTTGTACGTCCCGGTCAATATCCGGAAGAACGCATGGTAGACAATACCCTGCCCGCCCTGCAAAAACTGGTGGGCGGTGATATTGAAACTGTTTCCCCCTGGCCGGACCGGGTCTGTATTGTCTGCGATGACGAAGGAAAGCTTAAGGGAAAGCCCTTCAATCGAACCTTGGGCGACTACGATGTGCTGGCGGGGGATTTTTTTATCTGCGGCATCCGGGACGATGACTTTTGCAGTCTGACGGACACGCAGATTTCCCGGTATGAAAAGCTGTATCACGACCCGCAGATTTTCCTTCCCACGTCGTTTGGTCTGTATACGGACACATGTACGCCGCAGGAATATGCGCAATTCAATGGAATTGCACAACCAAGCAGAGATATTTCCTCCATCGAAGAAAGATAAGTCTAAAAAATCCATAGATTGGAACACCTCATAGTAGGCGTTCCAATCTATGGATAATACATTTGATTTTACATTTTTAGCAATCTGAACATTCGTAATCCTTATAATGTAATAGAACCACTATTGACTGTAATTGTATCTGCGCTATAGTTCATGAGATAGAAGCAATATTCTCCTTCTTCACGTAACACAGTCGTAAAAGACGGGGTTTTGCTCGTACCATTATATACAGATTTGCGTGATTGATTCTTTAACGCATATCCCATTTCAACGTGAGCCGACGAATTTAGCGTAACACTAAAAGTAACCGTAGAATTGGCCGACACCTTGAAATGTGTACCACTAGAAGTATAGTAATATCGTATATTGCCTTGTGCAATCGAATGCTTCGACAGGCTCAAACGAGAGTCCGGTACAACATTCCCATCTGCATCATACTGAACACTGACCAGTTCTTCAAGACTGAAGGTATACTTTCTGGCATTTCCGTTTTCATCAACGACACAAATAGTCGCCTCGCCTTCAATAGGCGAAGCATCTTCTGCAGATGCTACTACCGTACAGACTAAAACCATCATCAAAGACAAGCACAAACAGATAATTTTTTTCATACCGCATCTCCATTCATTCAAATTGGCCTACAGATTGCTAACTTATCCAAATAGTACGTAGATTTTCAAAAAATGTTACATCTTTATTTCTATTTTATTGAACAACTATTACATCCGAAACAATAATTGGTTCCGAAGAGAAGTCTTGTACATAGAAATAAACTTCCGCGGATTTTTCTGCTGTATAGGTATATTCCATATTCGGCTCATTGTCACATCGAAGTTCATTCGGAATCCCATCCACAATAATTCCCAATGCCAATTTGTTTCCTTCCGGGAAAGCATGAGGATTGTCTTTCAGGTTCTGTCTTAGAGAAATCGTGATGGTATCATTTTTCTCCATTTGCCAACCACTGCCGTCCTCGTTTGTGAGAATCGCTGTTTCTCCATTATTGAATACAAATTCCGGGAACTTCACAGCCGACTCATCTTTTGTTCCCGAAACCGTCCCCACATCATCAAAAAACAGCACATCATTCTCCTCCAGATAGTCAATATCCAGTATTGTCTTGCTGTAGCCAGTGAGTGTTCTCTCGCTGGCTTTTTCACTTTGCGGCTGGCTGGTACTGGAAATCACCACATATTGCGGTTGCTTTAATTTGCTCCTTGCCTCTTTGTTAAACAGCTGGACTCCCCAAAGGCGCTCTGAAGCGGCACAAATTCCAATGGCAAAAAGCACTGACAATGCCGCTGCAATACCCGTTACCAAAAATTTCCTCCGAATCCTGAAATGCGTTTTTGGCAATTCACTTTCTTTTTCCTTCAGCTGCGCGATCTTTGTCAATGTGCGTTTCTTAATCGCTTCAGCACTGGCTCCTTTCACATCGATTCGCTCCATATCGTCAAGTTCTGAAAACAGCTCATGCAGTTCAACCCTTTTTTTCATTGACGATCCTCTCCCTCCAGTTTTTTCTTTAATTCTGCTCTCAGTCTGGATAATCTGGTTCGCAAAGTATTATGCTGGATGCCGTAGTCCTGTGCGATTTTACAAGTTCTCTGATTATAGTAATAAAACCGTATCAAAATGTCTTGTTCCGAAGGCGAAAGTTCCTCCAAATGCTTTTTTAGGCGCCTCAACATTTCCTTATGTTCCAGCGATGTTTCCACAGTATCTTCCGATTGCGTAATCTCTTCCAGCAACGGCAAGCAATTGGTTTTTCGGCTTCGTAAAACATCTACAGCCAGATTTCTTGTTGTTCTCACCAAATATCCTTTTAATGAAAGCTTCGGGTCCAATGATTTTCGATGCGTCCACAGACGCACAAAACAATCAGAAACAACCTCCTCAATATCCTCCGCCGTCAATAAGGATGCTGCCAAATTTCCGGCAACCGTACACAAATATGCAGTGTAACAGTCCATGATTTCTTGCAGTGCCGTAACATCATCCTGTTTTAATCGTTCAACAAGCTGTTCCTGTTTCATGGAAACCACCCTATCACTCTCTTTTGAAATCGATCTCGTCTATATATACGTCAATTCATCGATTTTGTTACCCCAAAATATAGTACACCATTCCAAGGAGAATCCGCCAATGAACAAAAAGAAAAAGCTGCACGTCATAAAAAAACGCGCCATCCAAAAGTATTTGACTAGGTATACTGCTGCTCATACCCGACGATTCCAGCAGGATATCAGCACCGATGTCTCATCGGATACTTCCTCCAGCGAATCTACCGAGTATGCCGAACAGAAAATTCAACATACCACTTCTGATCTCGTTGAAACCACAGGAGATGTAGCCTTTGACAGCGCGCGGGTCTCCTACATAAAGTTCAAAACTATACGTGAAAAGCAGATGGCTCGACAGGCCAACCTCTTCCAAGAAGAGCCGTGTGCTATTCCTTCAGACACTGCGTCTCCTGATGAACGAACATCCCCCTTTCAGGCAAGCCATACCGAAATCCGCTCGCAAAAAGAATCCGGATTTTCTGAAACGACACCCGCCCAGCACAAGGGCGGTTCCTTTCATACAAATGCTGCTCAAAAACACATTAAACAGAAGAACACCTCTCCTGCGGTACGATCTCCCTTTGCCACTTCCTCCTCAAGTATTCCTGTGTCAAAAGGTAATCGGGTAGTTGAAATCCATTCAGACAAATCAGCGCCGCATCCGAAAATTCTCCCGCAGTCAAAAAAACAACAGGTAATCTATCAAAAGCGGATGGCTCAACTGAAAAACAACATGATTCAAAAACGAGCTATCCAGAAACGTCTGGCGCAGAATGCAAAAAAGGCCACCGAACACTCGGTGGCCTTTGCTTCTAATGCTTGGAAATCGCCCGCGCAAAAAGGTAGCGTGGCTGTTTTGGAGCAATTCCAGAGAATCGCAGCAGCTGTCTGGGACAAAATTCGAGTAGCACTTATTGCTGTAGCAAAAACTATCGGCAACGCACTGATCGCTTTTTGCGGGCCAGTGGTAGCCACAATCATTGTGGTTCTCTTTATCGCCATCATCGCTGTTGTCCTCTGTTCACCCATCAGCATTCTTTTTGCCGATGAGAGCAATGACCCCAGCTCGATTCCCATCCGAGAAATTGTATCGGAAACCAATCAGGAATTTGAGGATGAAATCAACTCGCTGATTGAAGATCATCCAGAGTGCAGTGACGTCGAAATCTTCTACGATTACCCGGACGGGTACACCTGGTCAAGCTACTGGCCTGAAATCCTTGCCCTGTTCGCCGTAAATGCAAACCTGCGCAGCGACAATGATGTAATCGTGATAGACGAAGCCAAAAAAGAGCAGATTCAGGAGATTTTCTGGCGTATGCACAGTATTGAATGGGAGGTTGATGAAGAGGAAATTCCTCAGCCTGCACCAACGCCCGATCCGGTCACATCCACTACTCCCGATCCCCCAGCTCCGGAATACACATATACTCTTAAAATTACAGTCAGCAGCCAGTCTGTGGAGAAGCTTGCAAATGAAATGGAGTTTACCTCTGATGAGCTGGATATGATGCATCTGATGCTTACTGATGAATTGAAGTCTTGCCTGATGACGCTTTATGTCTAGTTCATCAGTAATCTTTCATCATATAAAAATCGCATACCACATGTGTTGGCGCCGGGAGATCACGACCATATTTTGTCGGGAGTATTTAACCAATTTTTGTCGGCGAACCCCAGAGCCAGT
>NZ_NFKA01000019.1 GCF_002160145.1 Gemmiger sp. An194
TAGTGGCTTTATCTTTTCCGACTAGGTGTGGCTGCGAACTCCCGACACTTGAAGGTTAGTTTCGCCCGACCCGAATATTACTATGTTTTACGTCGGCAATCAGGGGAATTTTGACTGCTTAGTTCACTCTGTTTTAAAGGAGACAACAACGGCGTATCCGGGAGTGGAATACGCCGTTGTTCTTGCATATATGCCATCAGCTAAATTCCAAGCCACTTCGGGTGGCTATCTGAAAGCCATACTGCCTGAAGGAGTTGAACTTGTTCCCAAACGATTTGCTATCCCCTGGCGCAACAAATGGATGATTGATCATGCAGACTATGTAGTAACATATGTAACCCGTTCTTATGGTGGAGCAGCTAAGGCAATGAACCAGGCGATTAAAAGCGGAAAAATTATATATTCCATAACACAAGAATGTTTAAAATGATGTAATAGGGGGCTTATATTGCACATAGGAGATTAGATCTGCAAATTAACTTTATTGAAACAACATCAGGAAGTGTGTGTTGTGATTTTGGTAAGAATAGGTATAATTAAAGATGAATAATTATATGGTTTTTAGTTAGATATAGCACCCATTTTTAGAGTATAGAGGCCCAATAGTAAATTAAAAATAATAACTGGAGGGAACCCGATATGAATACAGTTCTGCCCAAGCACCAGATGAGCGAGGAGGATATTAAACTCCAGTATATTACCCCTGCGCTCCTTTCCAAATGGCCCCGGGAAAAGATCACCATGGAAACCCGCATCACGGATGGCCGGATTAACCTGAAGGGCAACTTTGTATTCCGGGAAAAGCCCAAGCGGGCGGACTATATCCTGTATCTGAATGCGGAAAAACCCATTGCCGTTGTGGAAGCAAAGGACAATACCCACCCCGTTTCCCATGGCTTGCAGCAGGCGATGACCTATGCCCAGATGCTGGATGTGCCCTTTGCCTACAGCTCCAACGGCGACGGCTTTGTGGAGCATGATTTTCTCACCGGGCAGGAGCGGGAGTTCGGTCTGGACGACTTCCCCACCGAGCAGGAGCTGGTTGCCCGCTACAAAGAGGAATCCGGCATGACGCCCCGCCAGGAGGAGATACTGGCCCAGCCTTACTATACCAGCCAGAACACCTACCCGCCGCGCTATTACCAGCGCAATGCCATCAACCGCACGGTGGATGCCATCGCCCGGGGGCAGCAGCGGCTTCTTCTGGTCATGGCCACCGGCACGGGCAAGACCTATACCGCCTTCCAGATCGTGTATCGGCTTCTGCAAAGCGGCATGAAGCGAAAAATTCTGTATCTGGCGGACCGGAACATTCTGGTGGACCAGTCCATCCAGCAGGACTTTGCCCCGCTGGAGAAGGTCACTCACAAAATCAACGTGGCGAAGGATGACAAAAGCACCATCACCTCCCACGAGGTTTACTTCTCGCTGTATCAGCAGCTGGTGGGCGAGGATGACCAGGAGCATTTCAGCGAGCTGTTCACGCCGGACTTCTTCGACCTGATTATCGTGGACGAGTGTCACCGCGGTTCCGCGAAGGAGGAAAGCCGCTGGCGCAGAATTCTGGATTATTTCCAGTCGGCCACCCAGATCGGCATGACCGCCACCCCCAAGGAGACCAAGTACATCTCCAATCTCAGCTATTTTGGGGAGCCGGTCTATACTTACAGCCTGAAGGAAGGCATCGAGGACGGCTTCCTCGCGCCCTTCAAAGTCATCAACGTGATGACCGACATCGGCGAGGGCTGGCGGCCGCGCAAGGGCCAGCGGGACATCAACGGCGAGGAGATTCCCGACCGGGTCTACACCAACAGCGATTACGACTACAACATCATCATTGAGGACCGCATCCGGCAGGTGGCCGAGGAGATTACCAGGTATCTGAAAAGCACCGACCGCATGGCAAAGACCATCGTGTTCTGCGCCACTGAGGATGCAGCCCTGCGCATGAGGGACGAGCTGGCAAAGCTCAACGCGGATATGATGAAGGAGAATCCCGACTATGTGGTGCGCATTACCGGCGGGGATGAATACGGCAAGGGAAAGCTGAAATATTTCATCTCGGTTTCGTCGCCTTATCCAGTAATCGCCACTACCTCCAAGCTGCTGTCCACCGGAGCGGACTGCAAGATGACCAAGCTGATTGTGCTGGACGAGATGATCGGCTCCATGACCGAGTTTAAGCAGATCATTGGCCGCGGCACCCGGCTGCGGGAAAAAGAGGGCAAGACCCATTTTGTGGTCATGGATTTCCGCAATGTGACCCGCCTGTTCGCCGACCCGGAATGGGATGGCCCCATCGAAATCAACGAGGGCTTTGTGCCGGGCGCGAAGCCCGCTGACCCCAAGGACCCGCCGGAGAAAGACGGCAGGGATGACAAGGACCCGCCGCCGGAGCCGCGGAAAAAGCCCATTGTGGACCGGGACGGCTGCCAGGTGCAGATCATTCACAAGACGGTGTCGGTGTATGACGCAAACGGCAAGCTGCTGCGGCAGGAAAGCATTGTGGACTACACCAAGGAAAACATCCGGGGCGAATATGCGTCGCTGGATAACTTTATCCGGCAATGGTCGGCGCAGGAGAAGAAGGAGCAGATCCGCAATCTGCTCCACGAGCGGGGCATCGACCTGGAACTGATGAAGGCGGAGCAGAATATGGCGGATGTGGATGACTTCGACTTCATCTGCCATGTGGCCTTCGACAAAAAGCCCCTCACCCGCAGAGAGCGGGCCAACAACGTGAAAAAGCGGGACTTCTTCAGTAAGTACAGCGGCGCGGCCCGCGAGGTGCTGGAGGCCTTGCTGGACAAGTACATGAACACCGGCATCTATGAAATTGAAAAAACCGAGATTTTGAAGTTGGATCCCTTCATCCGGATTGGGAAGCCTGCCAAGATCGCCTCGTATTTCGGCGGCAAGCAGGGCTACCTGAAAGCGGTGGAGGAACTGGAGCAGGCGATCTATACGGACGAGGTAGTGTAAGTTATGAAAGGTTCAGAAACGAAATTGGTTTCTTATATGCAGGGATCGGACAAACGCTTTATCATCCCTGTATATCAAAGAAATTATGATTGGAAAACCGAAAATTGCAAACAGTTATATGATGACTTGATCAAAGTTGTAAGAAGAGGACGTAAAAGCCATTTCTTTGGCAGCATTGTATCGGTTCATAATGATGGGGAATTCAACGAGTACCTTGTCATTGATGGGCAGCAGCGATTGACCACAATTTCGCTGCTCTTATTGGCAATGTACAATCTGATGAAAAACGGCGTTCTTACACCGTCCAAAGGGAATTTAGCAGAGAAAATCTACAAAACATATTTGATTGACGAATGGCAGGATGATGATACCAGAATCAAATTAAAGCCGGTAAAAAACGATCGGGATGCCTTTGGTCGATTGTTTGATGACCAGTCTCAGCATATTCCAAACTCTAACCTTACGATTAACTATGAGTATTTCTATTCTCGTATCCAAAAAGAAGAGGTCTCTCTGGACGAACTTTATGAGGCGATCACAAAGCTGGAAATTATCAATATTACCCTGAACCAGGACGATAATCCGCAGTTAATCTTTGAAAGTTTGAACTCCACCGGCGTTGCGCTCAGCGAAGGCGATAAAATCAGAAACTTCATTCTTATGGGGTTACCCAGCAAACAGCAAGCAGAGTTTTACGAGAAGTACTGGAATAAAATTGAGGTGTGTACAGACTACGATGTCAGCTTGTTTGTACGGGATTATCTTAGCGTAAAGCAACAGCTCATTCCTGCCATGAGCAAGGTGTATTTCACATTTAAAGCATTTGTGGAAGAAAGCGGGACGGAAGTTGAGGATCTACTGCAGGAGCTTTTACGCTATGCTAAATGGTACGCAGTTCTTCTCAAAGGAAAGACTGCAGACAAAGAACTTAATTCCTGTATTTATCGGCTAAACCGTTTGGAAACAACGGTTACCAGACCTTTCTTTCTGGAAGTTCTTCGCCTGCAATCAGAAAATAAGATTTCGCTGTCCGATGTAAAAGAAATTTTTCTCTATACAGAGAACTACCTGTTTCGCAGAGCAATTTGCGATCTGCCCACTAATACTTTAAATAAAATCTTTCTGATGCTGCATCGCGAAATCATTCGATATGATGGCACCGAGAACAATTATGTGGAAAAGTTCAAGTACGCACTTCGAGCAAAATCAGATCGCGGCAGATTTCCTGATGATGGCGAATTCATTGAAGCGTTTGAAAAGCGTCCGGTCTACCAGATGAACAGCAAAAACAAAATCTATATGCTGGAGCGCTTTGAAAACAGTGGAACTGTGGAAGTACAGGATGTCTATAAACAGTTTGATGATGGTATATACTCGATTGAGCATATCATGCCCCAGCATCTTACGCCAGTTTGGATCAAAGAACTTGGTGAAGATTATGAAGCTGTTCACGAAACCTGGTTACATCGTTTGGCAAACCTTACCCTGACTGGCTATAACTCCAAGTACAGCAATAGTGCGTTTCAGGAGAAGCGTGATATGAAAAACGGATTTCATGACAGCCATCTACATATGAACGTGTGGATTGCCCAGCAGGATCATTGGGGGCTGGAGGAACTGGAAACACGCAATCAAATTCTGATGCAGAAGGCCTTGGTGATTTGGCCGCTGCCGGAAACTAATTTCCAGCCAGAAGAAAAGCAGATAGATTCGTATTCTCTGGATGACGATGTGGATTTGAGTGGTCGAGATATTGTCCGTTTTGGTTACAAAAATACAGAACAGCCCGTTACTAGCTGGATTGATATGATGGAGCAAATTTTGAAAATTCTCCATGCAGAGGATAAATCCGTGTTATCGAGGTTGGCGTATTCCACAGATGATACAAATGATTTGAATGTATATGTGAGCCACAACCCACAGGACTTGCGAAATGCACTGGAGATTGATACGGATATTTTCGTTGAGAGAAATACCAGCACATCCACCAAAATTTCCATGCTGCGCAAATTCTTTAAGGCATACGGCGCAAACGAAGCAGATTTGGTATTCTACCTCAAAGACTCCAACGTGGATACCGCAGAACAAGAGGCAGGTACAAGATATGAACTGAGACGCAGGTATTGGGCATTTGCGCTGCCGTATATCCAGCAGGCACATGACGATGGAACTGGGCGAGGATGCTTCTCTGGATGCACAACCTCCAAAGAGAATTGGCTGAGCGGCTTTTTCGGAATTGGCGGATTTAATATTTCTTGTATTGCCAACTACAATCGGGCAAGGGTGGATTTAACCTTGGCAAACGTCAGCAAAGAGCGAAACAAAGAAGCGTTTGATTATTTGTTCGGCCATAAAGATGAAATTGAAGCGACGCTGGGAAGTTCGGTCGAGTGGCTTCGGAGCGATAATACGAAGGGATCTTATATTCTTGTGCGCTTGGAAGGCGTTAGCATTGAAAATGAGGCTGACTGGACCCAGATGGCAAAATTTCATGCGGAATGGAGCAAGAAGTTCTATGACGCATTTGTTCCCTATTTAAAGCAAAAATACTAAGGCGGTATAACCCATGAGCAATTTAACGGGATTTGTAAAACGGCTGCGGGACATCATGCGCAACGATGCGGGCATCAACGGCGACGCACAGCGCATCGAGCAGATTGCCTGGATGCTGTTTTTGAAGGTGTACGATGCAAAGGAACAGGACTGGGAATGGGATGATGAGGCGTATCGGTCCATCATTCCCGAGGAGTGCCGCTGGCAGAACTGGGCACACGATGACAAATCCGGCACCGCCCTCACCGGTGACCGGCTGCTGGATTTTGTGAACAATAAGCTGTTCCCCACGCTGAAAAGCCTGCCGGTGAGCGCGTCCACCCCCATCAAAAAGGCCATCGTGCAGACCACCTTTGCCGATGCCAACAACTACATGAAGGATGGCGTGCTGCTGCGGCAGGTCATCAACGTGATCGACGACCTGGACTTCAGCGACTATGAGGAGAGCCACGCCTTTGGCGAGATTTACGAGACCATCCTGAAGGAGCTGCAAAGCGCCGGTTCCGCTGGTGAGTTCTACACGCCCCGCGCGGTTACGGATTTTATGGCGCAGGTCATCCGCCCCAAAATCGGCGAGACCATGGCCGACTTTGCCTGCGGCACCGGCGGTTTTATCATCAGCTGGTTGAAGGAGCTGCAAAAGCAGATCAAAAGTACTGCCGACGCTGAAAAATACAGCAATTCCATTTACGGTATCGAGAAAAAGCAGTTTCCTTACATGCTCTGCGTGACCAACCTTTTGCTTCACGGGCTGGATGTGCCCCAGGTGTACCACGCGAACACCCTGCTTCACGATGTGCTGGACTACACCGAGGACGACAAGGTGGACGTGGTTCTGATGAATCCCCCCTATGGCGGCAATGAGAAAGCGGACGTAAAGAACCATTTCCCTGGCGACCTGGCCAGCAGCGAGACCGCCGACCTGTTCATGTCGGTGATTATGTATCGGCTGAAAAAGAATGGCCGGGCAGCGGTGATCCTGCCGGACGGCTTTCTGTTCGGCACCGACAACGCCAAGGTGAACATCAAGAAAAAGCTGATGCGGGAGTTCAATCTGCACACCATCATCCGGCTGCCGGGCAGCGTGTTCTCGCCCTATACCTCCATCACCACTAACATCCTGTTCTTTGACAACACCCACTCCACCGAGGAGACCTGGTTTTACCGGCTGGATATGCCGGAGGGCTACAAGCATTTTTCCAAAACAAAGCCCATGAAGATGGAGCACTTCCAGCCGGTGCTGGACTGGTGGAACGACCGGCAGGAGCTTGCCGAGGACGGCTTTGACAAGGCGAAGAAGTACACGGCGCAGCAGCTCACCGAGGAGCTGGGCTACAATCTGGACCAGTGCGGCTATCCCCACGAGGAGGAGGAGATTCTGGCCCCCATGGACCTGATTCAGCGGTACGAGGAGCAGCGGGCCTCGCTCAATGCGGAAATTGACCGGGTGCTGGCGGAGATCACCAGCCTGTTGGGAGGGAATGCCGAATGACCCCGCAGGAGTTAAAAAACAGCATTTTGCAGCTTGCCATTCAGGGCAAGCTGGTGGAGCAGCGCCCCGAGGAAGGCACCGCCGAGGAGCTTTTTGCCCAAATCCAGCAGGAAAAACAGCGGCTGATTGCCGAGAAGAAAATCAAAAAGGAAAAGCCCCTGCCCGAAATCACCGAGGACGAAAAGCCCTTTGATATTCCGGAGAGCTGGAGGTGGGTGAGGTTATCTCAGATTTGGTCAATATTAAACGGTGACAGAGGGAAAAATTATCCTGCAAAATCAACACTTTCAAAAACAGGTATTCCGTTCATTAGTGCAGTAAACTTGAATGGAAAAACGGTTGTCGAAGATGAGAATTTATTGTGTTTATCACAAATACAGTATGATAAATTAGGTAATGGTAAACTGCAAAAAAATGATGTGGTAGTTTGTATTAGAGGTTCACTGGGGAAGCATGGTGTATACCCATTTATCCAAGGAGCCATCGCATCGTCGCTGGTAATTTTGAGAAATTACTTTTTAAATATATGTGATGATGAATTTTTGTTACTATATTTAGATTCACCGTTATTTTTTTCGGAAATCAAAAAATATGATAACGGAACGGCTCAACCAAATTTAGCTGCGAAAAGTTTGGAGCAATTTTTAATCCCTTTACCTCCCGCTGCCGAGCAAAAGCGGATTGTTGCCAAAATTGAGGAGCTGCTGCCCTATATCGACCGCTACGAGCAGGCGTGGAGCAAGCTGGAGCAGTTCAACAGCCGGTTCCCGGAGGATATGAAAAAATCCCTTCTGCAATATGCCATCCAGGGCAAGCTGGTGGAACAGCGCCCCGAGGAAGGCACGGCGGAGGAACTCTTTGACCAAATCCAGCAGGAAAAACAGCGGCTGATTGCCGAAAAGAAAATCAAAAAAGAAAAGCTCTTGCCCGAAATCACCGACGATGAAAAACCTTTTGACATTCCGGAGAATTGGAAATGGGTAAGAGTAGGATCGCTCCTTCACTATATTGATACAGGAAAAAGCTTCAAATGTGATGAGGTCCCGCCGACAGGTGATAAGTGTGGAATCATTAAAGTTAGTGCTGTAACATGGGGGCAGTTCCAAGAAAACGAAAGTAAGACATGCTATTCAAATGATTTTTGGGTGGATGAGTATGCAATACACAAAAATGACTTCTTAATTTGTCGTGCCAACACGGCAGCTTTAGTAGGCGGTTGCGTAATCGTAGAACAAATTGGCAAAAAATTGATGTTGTCAGATAAGGTGTTGAGACTGCACTTTTCTAAAATGTTGTATTCATACTATATTTTGTGGGCACTGCGAACTTCGATGGTTCGAAATCAGTTTAGTACAGCAGCTACAGGAACTTCAGAATCAATGAAGAATATTTCACAAGATGTAATCAGAAACACAATAATCCCCCTCCCACCCATTGAAGAGCAAAAACGTATCGTCAAAAAACTGGAACAGCTGCTGCCGCTGTGCGAAGGACTAAAGTGAGGTGCAAAGCTTTTGAGAGGAAAAAATACTCCTGTCCCAATCATTGCAAACTTCCGCCAAGATATAAGGAACCTAAAAAGTTCGAAGACGGTGCATATGGATTTGGCTATCAGGATTTCAAATACTGTCCATGTTGTGGAAGTTTAATGCCCGAATCTTTGGAGGCTGTAAAAAGATTTTTTGAATTTTATGATGTGCATCCAGCTCTCAAAGATGCCTTGAAACTGATTTATAAATCTGAGTTTCAAGCGGCAGCACGAGAAGCGTTTGTAACCTTAGAAAATAGACTTAAGAAAAAATCTGGTTTGGATTCGCATGGGTTTGATTTGGCCACAAAGGCGTTGTCTTTTGAAGTGGATAGGAAAACGGGAGAAATAAAAAAGCTCCGCTAATCGCTATAAATGACCTGAAAACAGAATCAGATAGAAATGAACAAGATGGTATTAGATATATGCTTATGGGCTTTTTCCAAGGCCCTAGAAATCTATATCAGCATAACCATATTGGATCAGGTGCAAGTAATGCTATTTCAATAATTATTGAAACTTCCTTTTTCTTGAGGTTGCTGGAGGGGCACAGTACTACTGAAAAAGCGTATTGGATTCCAATAAAAACTGATTATCGAGCAATTTATTACAAAATGCCAACTCGTATTGACCGTTGGAGGTTGATCCATTGGCTTAAGAGAAGAACAAAAAGAATTAAAAAAGAAAGAACAAGGTGAGAATATATGTGGGGTAAAATTGGAGAATTCGTTTGTGCGAATTGGCTTAATATCCTGCTTGTTGTAGTTGGTGCTTCAGCCTTCTTTGTGTATTGGGCGCAGGAACGCCGAAAAATTTCGGAAGCAGCTTCGTTGATTATTATGCAAATTGAAGATTTGCAGAAAAGAATCAGAGAAATTGGTTCGTATATTTCGGAAGGCATTTTAAATGATTCGGCTTTTTACGAATCGCAGATTCTTTTTAAGACAGATTACTGGAACCAGTATAAGCATTATTTTATTCGAAAATTGGATTCTTTCAGTTTTAACACTATTGATGAATTTTATAATTGTGCCACTGAAATTCTTGAGCAGCAGGAATTGATGAAAAGCCTGCAGAAAAATTATTTTTTCTACACGCAGCAAATGATTATTCAGATGGAAGGAATTGCGGTTTTACAGGCTTTGAATTCAAGTACCCAAAATCCAGCTGATTTCAGTGCTGCAGTGAACGGGTTAATTGCAACTATTCCGAATGGCATGAGTGCCGAACAGAAACAAGCCGTAGAAAATTTACTGAAACAAGTCAGCTTTGTAAATCGGAATAGGGATTACGACCAATTCTGGAGCCTTTACAATAAAGAGAAACAAGATATCACTGCAGCAGTGAACAGAGGTGCCCTTGATAGATATACTCCCATGCAAATAAGAATTAGTATAGAAAATGCATTAAAGAAGCTGAATTCCATTTCTGTAATTGGATGCGAAGGGTACGTCAAAATGAAAAAAATGGCAGGGAGAAAAATTTAATAAAGTAGTGTGGTGTTGTTTTTGTATCATTCTTGATGCGTAAAAGCGCACTGGAGAAAATTGGAACAGCTGCCGGCTGTGTGAGCGGCTGTAGAGAGGAAGTAAAATGGCGAAAAGACTACCGAAGGCGTTTTAAGTTGTGTGATGAAAGATTGAGAAATGCAATAAAAAATATAGTGTCGTGATCCTTTTAAGTAATGCTAAAAGCTGTGGAAATATATAATTTTCTTGCGAATTTCTACCGAATATATTATTGCTGTGCAAAAGCATATAAGATATTTGAATAAATTTTAGTGGCATGGCCGCATAAACCAAATGCTCTGCAAGATGGCAGAGCATTTGGTTTATCGATATATAAATTAATAATATGAATAGAGAACTCGGAGGGAAATGAAGGGGTAGGATAGTACCTGTTACTAAGATTGGGAAATGGGCATTAAATAATGAAGTTCTTCTGCGAATTTGCACAGTGTAGGATTGTTAGTTTAAGGTTATGGAGAAAACACTTTTGAAGAATTAAAACAATAAAATAGAGTGGGGGAGAACTATGTCTTTAGAGAATCAATATCGAGAATTGTTTGATAAGGAAATTGTTCAGAAAAGTAAAGGCATTATCTTTTCGTTTTGTCCCATCAAGAACAAGTATCAGTTCAATCCATATGCCCATGCGGTTTCTGAATCTGCCGTAGAAGACTTGGCAACGTTAATGCGTCACAACTTACTGTTTTATGCATTTGGAGAGGAAGAGGTTGTCCGGCTTTATCAAGAAGATCTATTTGAGTCACTAGAAAATGCGGCAAAGTATGCTTATAAACAGAGACTTCCCAAACGAGCTGATATAACAGATGGCTTACCAAGCGAAGCTTTATTAGATTTGCTAATACAAATATATAATCCAAACGCATATAAGCTTGCGGTTCGAACAATATTGAGACAGGATGATAACAATGAAATAAAAGGATATGACCTTTCATATTTCACAAAGGATCAAACAGGTGTTTCGTTATGGCTTGGACAAGCAAAGCTAGGTGGGAAAGATTACTGTAAGTCTAGTATTAGCAAAGATCTTTTGAGCAAATACACTAAAGAATATTTGGCTAAACAAATTTACTTTATATGCGACAAACGAATCGAAATTACAGATGATGCAAAAGAGATTTTGGCTGCAATCAATCGTATTAATGCAATTATGATTGATAAAGACGATTCCCGCCGCATCGATGCTCTGATTGAGCATTTTCAGAAAAGTAATATAAAGATCCGAATCCCATGTCTGCTCGCATATGGCGAAAATAGTGTATATTTTGACGCAAAAGATATTTTTGATAAAATTCAAATAGAAGTAGAATCGATTCGGCAGTATTACGCAAAACAGGCTTACTCATTTGAACAAATTGCTCCGGAAATAATTTTTTATATATTTCCTATAGAAAGTGTTGAAAGATTGAGAGATAAGGAGCGAGGATTCTATGCAGGACTATGTTAGTCAATTACTCCTGGCAATAAACAATTACAATCCCGATGATACTGAATCTGTTAATGTATTACGCGACCTTGTTTGCTGGATTTCGGATAATAAAATATTAAAAAAAGATAAAATTATTGCAGAGCTCCTTTATCTTGCGTCTCAGAAAATGCGGGTATTTGGCTACAATATGCTGAATGAATTCACTGAAGAACCAATTTCTTCAACAGGATATTTAAGCAGTATCAGTGCAACATCTATAACTAATCTCTATAGATCAAAGGTCTATTCAAACAATATTTTGGACAAAAGTCAGCAAGAGGTGATCGACCTCTTTCAAAAACTTCCTGTCCGAAGACTGCTTGTTAGTGCGCCCACTTCTTATGGAAAAACATTTCTAATGCGAGAAATTGTTTTTTTAAATAAAGACAAATATCGTAATGTTCTATTGGTTTTTCCAACTGTTGCCTTACTACTGGAAAATGCCAGAATGATGCAGAAATTTGTTTTGGACAATGAGCTAGACTACGAAATTATTAAAACAGTTGATGTGGCGCTTGATAATGAAAAGAAATATATATTTGTCTTTACTCCGGAGCGGGCACTGCAACTAATTGCGGCTTTTCCGGATTTATGTATAGATTTCTTTTTCTTTGATGAAGTTTATAAAATTGATGAAGACTATTACACAGATGGTACCGAGGAAGATGAAGATAAAAAAAGTGTAAGAAGCTTGCGAAAACCGAAGACAGGAGAATCGGCACAAGAATTCCTGAATGAAGACAGAGGAAAAACATTTCGGATAGCATTGTATTTGCTCGCCAAAAGAGTTAGTGAATATTACCTCGCAGGACCTAATTTGTCCCAAGAAAATTTTGGGATAGGCATGATTCGTTTTTTGCGTTGTAATCAGATCACAGTAAAAGAAATTAACTTTGAACCTACTTTGAGAATTGCGGTCAATGCTTATAATGCAAAGATTGAAGAGAAAATGCCGGAATACTTGCCAGAATCGAAAAATACAAATTTAATTCCGTATGGAACCAAAATAAACGATCGCATCAGGGGAGTCGTCTCTTATATTGACAACAGAAAATATGGGAAAACACTGTTGTATTGTAATTCTCCACGAAAAGCTGCGGAATATTCTGTTAAATTGGCTGACAGGGTGGAGAGGGATATATATGAAAGTTATCCTGACAGCTTTAAGTCATTTGTTCAACATATCAAAAAGGAGTATGATGTCGATCATTCTGTGGATGAATGGAGCTTTGTTCAAGTCTTAAAAAAGGATTCGGTATACATCACGGAAAACTTCCAAAATATATTCAACAAGAAATTTTAGAACAATTCAATAATGGAACATTTGATATTATGTTTTGCACATCAACAATTGTTGAAGGCGTAAATACCGATGCGCAAAATATGGTGATTTTAAATGCATCAAAAGGTGGAGAAAAACTTACGCCGTTTGATATTAAAAACATAAAAGGACGAGCAGGGAGATACTATCATTGCTTTGTTGGCAGAGTGTTTTATATGTCAAAAGAACTTCTTGATATCGAAAATTCCAACTCGTTATCGCTGGATTTTGTTACATACTCCGACAAAAGTATTAGTGTAATAGATTTGGATAATGCGGATATTCAAGATCTATCGACACAGAATAAAGAAGCAAAAATTGAACGTGAAGATATCGCAAAGAACTTTATATTACCGAAAGAGGTCTTTATCATAAACCGAACTATTTCGCGAGATAATCAAGAAAAATTAGCCCGGACGTTGCTTGATGACACAGAGTTTTCAAAATACTCTAACTGGATCACATATTCAGTTGATATTGAAAATTTTTTGCATTTTCGTTGGATTTCAAAGATACTTGATACTTATTGCAAGGCGGGACTAATTGATGAAAGCACAGGAAAACGCTTCTCGGCAATCGCAAATAACTATTATTCAGGAGGATTTAGAGATATCCTTAAGTATGAGATTAATATGTACCGACAGGGAAAGCGAAAGACAATGGATGACGCTTATTCTCGTGCATTTAATTCTCGCAGAGATGTTTTAGAACATAAAATTCCTAAGATATTGTCACTTTTTGAAAGCGTTATTGTTTTTGTGGCAAAGAAAAAGAATGTTAATGCTGAAAATTTTTCGTTGTCAAAAGTTTGCAGATACTATGAAACGGGAGTGAAAACCTTATTAGGCGAAGCGTTGATTGAATATGGATTTCCAACAGACGCTATCAGACGTATAGAAGAGAAACATACTGCACTAAACCATATGTCCGTTATTGAAGCAAAAAGATATTGTAGAGAACATTATCAAGCAATAAAGGAATTGCTTGATGAATATGAAAACGTTCTCTTTGTTAAAGCGATGCGAACATTTTGATGAGGCTCGAGGTATTACCCTATCTTAACAACTGTGTTACTGCAGAAATCTGTTTGCTGGAGTCCATCGATTGTAAACTTCGGCTCTTTCAGTATTTCGGTGTCACTGATACAGAGGATTTGAATACTCTGAAATGGCGTGCCGGTAGATACAATAAAAGTTGCGAGTACATTAAGGAGAGTTTGGGCATATGTATTCTGATGAAACAATGGACACTTTGTATAACTTTGTAAAACGAGCTATCCAGCGGGCAAATAAGGATTCGCTAATCGAGGCCAATGTCTGGGACTGACAGAGAAACGTGCTTCCAGATCCGAGCACCTCTTCGGCATTTTGGGTTGTATCTTCTGCAAAATCGGCGTATACTGATATTAACTAGTATCAATTTGTATCAGTTTTGGAGGAGTTTTCGATGGATGCTTCCTTGTTTGCGAAAATGCTTTCAGACAAAAGCATAACGGATCTAAAAAAACTGGGCTACAAATATCTTAAAGCAGATCTTCAGGAGTTTGTGGCACTTCTAAAGGAGAATTTCTATCATGAGTTGCCGCTGAACGATTTTGACGGAGAACGTATTGTTCTTTTAGAAAGCGTCACCCAGGTCTCCTTGTCCGCAGTGCGCATTCTTCTCACTCCGCAGCGAAGCGACCACCTGTTTGGCACAAAAGCTATGGAGGATGAGATCCTTTCCACTTTCCGGATTGAACAGATCAATACTACGCGCGAAAGTGTACGGCGAGTTCTGGCGGGGCACTCCCCTCGCAATGAAGATGAGCACCGCGTTTATGGTATGAAACGCGGCTTGGAATTTATTGCAGATCCATCTCACACGATCACCGAGGAAAATTTGTATCGGTTGTATCAGATGACGATTGGAGAGTTTTTGCCGGAAGAGGACCAGCTTCTGCCTGGAAACCGATACCGACATGATGCGGTGTATGTGGTAGGGGCCAAAGTAGAACACACTGGTTTACCGTACTCCAAATTGCCGGAGTATATGGCTGCGCTGATCAAGTTTGCCCAGGAGGATTCCGAAACGAATGCCCTGCTAAAGGCTACTATTCTTCATTTCTATCTGGCATATCTCCATCCCTATTTTGATGGAAACGGACGAATGGCCCGGCTTTTGCACCTGTGGTATCTGGTACAGCAGGGGTATTCGTCTGCATTGTTTGTGCCCCTTTCCCGTTATGTGGAGGAAAGCCGCAATCGCTACTACAATGCATTTTCTCTGGTGGAGCGAAATCAGGAAATTAGTGGCATTGTGGATCTGACCCCTTTTCTTACCTATTTCATTGAACAGGTGTATCGTCCGCTTGGCGAGAACAAGATGGGGGGGCATGCAATGGATTCCTTTAAAGAGGCTTTAGCGCAAGGGCAAATCACGGAAAAAGAAGCCGCTCTGTGGCAGTTTGTCCTTTCCTGCTATGGGGACGAAGAATTCTCTACCAAGCAGCTGGAAAAGGATTTCGGCAATGCTGCCTATGCTACCATCCGTAGTTTTGTACTGAAGTTTGAGTCCCTAGGGATGCTGGCTTCCACACGATATGGGAACCGGGTGAAATACCAGGTGATATAGGCAGCCAGAGTCCACTGAATTGCCAGCGGGCTCTGGCTATTTTGTAATTGTGTAACGACTGACATATTTTAACGAGGGTGCCTCTTGTTTATGTTCAAATAGAGAAAAAATTTAAAAGCGCAGCACCTCGTTGATGAAGTAAAATCACAAAAGTGCGATGAACAACGAAGGATGTGATATAATTTTATAAAATACTGA
Source organism: Gemmiger sp. An194 (assembly GCF_002160145.1). Classification (GTDB taxonomy): domain Bacteria; phylum Bacillota; class Clostridia; order Oscillospirales; family Ruminococcaceae; genus Allofournierella. The sequence goes on from NZ_NFKA01000019.1 coordinate 15,682, forward strand.
AATACTATGGAGAAATAAGATATGGGTTCATTGCATGAAAATGATCAAAAATATCAAGAATTACATTGCTTGCAAATAGCCGTAGAGGCAAAAAAGCAACAAAAAGGTGAGTCTCGAAAAATCCTTGAGCTCTTAGATGGTGAAAATGTTTATCGTGCACATGAAGAACGTCCTGATTTTGTCAGGAGAATATCTCCTCAGAAAGAAGGGGAAAAAGGTATCCTTCTGGGAATCGAACATTTTCGAGTAGATCACTTGGCTATTAAAAAGCATCCTAAGAAGGGGAAAAAAACTCAATCTTCGCGAATCGCTTCAGTGGCTCCAGTTTTAGATAAAAAGAAACGCGATGTGTATGAAAAATGGAATAATTACTTGGATGAGAACGGAATGTTACCGGAAGAGTTTTTTGAAGAGGCGGCTCAAGATCTTTTTGATTTAGCAGGCGAACATATGCAAAAGGTGATACGCTCAAATTATCGCTCGTTGTTAGCATCCTTGCAGCAGAATCTTGAAACGCATGTAAAGAGCATACCGACATATCAAGAAAACCTAAGAAAAATTGCACAGCCGGGAGAAAAAATTGAAATAGCACTGCTCATTGATCTCTATGCAGAATTCTTTTCTTTGATGAAATTCGATAACAAGGGTATACGCGCATGCAAGATTGGAGAAGTTCCATTGTTTTCGGAAATCATTACACTTATAGAAGGGATAATAGAAAAGTCTGCGGTTAATTATGTGATTTTGTGTCTGAATAGCTCCATAACGGAAAGAATTCCGAAAGTGTATGCTTTTCGTGTAGGCGACATGAAACGCCAAATTCAAAAAAGGCATTTAAAACTTTACGAGTATTTAGCCATGGATTTATTATTCGAGGCTTTTAATGGACGTCCCTATGGAATAGAAAATTATTCTTTCAGTCCCATTGTCCGAGACAATGCAAGTAAAGAGATTAAAACAATGTATTCCTGTGATGTTTCCTCAATCGACGGGGAAACATTCCTTGCTGTTGCATACTATACCGCTTGGAGGATTTTGGGATACGAGGCACACAAAAAGAATTTTTGTGCTTCGTTGTCTGATATGGCTTTTGCTCACGCAATAGCACCTGAAATTAGTGCATGGAGAAAAGTGCCCGGGAGCATATGGCAAGTGAGGCCAATTTTTAAAGTATCGAGTGGTAATGGGCGAGCGGAAAGGATAAAAGAACGTATGGAGGAGATGAAAAAAGAGTACGAAGAAGGATTTGAGCAATAATATGACATCTTGATAATGTTTTACAGTGACCCTAAATATTGATGGAGAATAATATGGATATTTTAGTAGTGGATGATAATGACATAAGTTTTGTTTGGGACGCTATCCAAAAATTGCAACTCATTTTCCACCCTTCTATTGCTCCATTTGGCAAATTCGATTATGGGAAGTTCTTTAAATCAAAAGCCCAAAAACCGTGTTCCCTGTTCTTGGACAGAAACATATTGATTAGCCTTTTTAAATTATGTGAACAGGGAGAATTGAAAAATCGTGCAGAGGCACAGCGTGTTGCATTAATAATGGCGTGGGCAGCACTCAATGGGATGGAAGTTAGTTCCGGATTGGCTGTTATGGAACGAGCAAGTCAATTGCAGTGTCAAAAAAGTGGACTGCTTGAAATTCAAAGATTTCAAGAGATTATGAGCGCCTACTCGGCACAACTATGGGTGGCTCTTGCCGAAGGGCGTATCACAAAAATCCCGCCTATAACTTTTTCTCAAGCATTAGCGCAGAATATTACCGTCGATTATGCAGCGGGTGGTGATCACTATGATATGGCATTGGCATCTCTACTTCATGCTGTATGGCTATATCGGGATAAGAAACTGAGCGCTGCGGAAAAAGTTCGCGAATTTTTTCAATGGACTTGCGACAATTTGTTAATTGGTGAATACATGTTGGTGTATGTTACCCTTTTATTTGCGGGGTGTGAAAATATTAAGGCTCCTCAAAACGCAAACTCAAAAGATATAGAAAAAGTCATTGCAGGATGTGAAAACCAAGCATGGGACATATCCTATTTGACTAACTGGAGTGTATTTTATGAGCATCCCGATGATTATCCGGAAGAATTTATGTTTGCGACTAATGATGTTCTGTTAAAACGGATTTTTATATATAAAAACAACCCTCACGGTTGGAATGGGGTGCTTTTCAATGTGTTTTCTAAAAAGGAATATGGAGAATTGATAGAGTTTATTGAAAAAAATACTGAAAACAGGAAACGTCCTGATTTTGGAGAAGATTCACATAAATACTTTCAATTACTAATCGATGATGAAAAGAAGAGGTTAAAAGTACCACTTTGATTTAGGGACCAACGGACTAGCACTGCTCCCATTTCCTTACCACAGAATTTGAACCGGATGGCATTTCGGATAATCTTTTTCATTTCAGTTCCTCCATGAAGGTCAGTGTCGTTCAATCCGTTTGCTTTCCCCTCTTCTTTTTGGCCCATTCCGTTTTCTTGCGATTCCATACATCGTCGAAATGGTCGGTCAGCAGCTGCTCGAATGCCGCGGCGTCGAAGTCTTCCCCTTCGGCTGAGAACTGCTGCACCAGCGGTTTCACCTCTGCCCGCCAGCATTTCATCACCTTGCTGCGGCGTTCGGCGGTAAGCCCTTCCACACGGGAAAGGCCGGTGTTGAGCCGGTTGCCGATTTTGGTATAGAGTTTCAGGGCCGGGTTTTCCCGCTGGCTCTGTTCTGCCGCCTCGTCTGAGGCGGCTTTTTTGCAGGTGCATTTCCCCTGATTGGGTGCTGTCCGGCTGCAATATTTTGCGGTTCCGCTGAAGGGCACGAACAACTTGCCGCATCGCTGGCAGGGGCGGACGGTCTGGTGCTGAGCGCACATCTGCACGAATTCCGCCATCACCACCGAAGTGAGGCAATCTGCCACCAGATAGGAACGGCTGGCGATGTCTGGATGCTTTCGGGCTTTCGGATCTTCTTTCGGCATGGACAGTCGCCCCAGCATCCGCATGTGGAGCTTTTCGTACAGCCGGTTCCCTTCCACTGCGGCCCGATGGTTTGTAATCAGCGCATCTCCATAGCGGTAATCTGCCGGTTTTTCCGGGTCGCTATCCGCCGCGGCCAGTGTGTATTCCACCAGACTTGCAAGAGATGGTTGAAAACTTGCCAGCTGTTTCAGCTGACCGGCCAGCAAAGTGAGCGAGGTATACGCGGCGGCACTCAACTCCCGGTCATCCATGTCGGCATAATTCACCATGGTTGCATCCGGCTGGGGCCAGCAGGTCAGGTACCGCTCTACACACTCGCTGGACTGTTCCAGCGCATAGCAGAGCTGGATCTCCTGCTGAAGAATCCTGCCGAATCCATTTTCCGCAACCAGACCCTGCTCTTCTGGCGTCAGGTTGTGGAACCCCAGCCTTTTCAGCATCTGGTGGTAAACGTCCGAGGCAGCCTGGGTGCAATACCGCTCCAGCAAGATATGCATGGCCGGATAATCCCCCAGCGCGGTTTGGATTTCCTGATACAGCCGGGCCAACTGATAATAAAGGGCCTGTTCCGGATGCTCCAATGCCTGCCGGATGCTGCGGCCCGGTTGTTTCGGTTCCGGCTGGGGTTCTACAGCGCGCGCCTCTTCCGGCGCTTTGGAGAACCGGCTGAAAAACGATCTCCGTTTTTTCGTCTCGGCAGCAGCGGGTTCAGCTGATGCCGGGGGCTGGTAATTCCGCCAGTCCGTCTGTTCCAGCAGCTCCGCATTGACCGAAATCGCGCACCCGGAAAACTGCTGGAGCAGCGACTGGGCCTTCTGGTAGAATTCCTGCCAGGGCATATCCAGCCCGGCAAACACCAGATCGCCCAAAGCACAGGATTCTTCGATCCAGATCCGGGACTGGTTGTGTTCCACATACTCCGGATCTTTCATGTTCTGCTGAATCTGCTTCATCACTTCGATTACAGATCTCCGTTCCCCGCTTCGGCGGGGTTCTTTTTTTGTCTGCTCCGAGGGCGGATTGCGGTGTATCAGGATGGGCAGACACAGCTGTTTTTCCTGGAAACGAAACACAAAACTTGTGGACATGGTAAAATCCTCGCTTTTTTGAAAAACTTCAAAAAATGGCTCAACAAGGCCGTTTTTTCATGTGTATCGGCGCGAATTTGATGTGTAATTTCAACATTACATGAATTCAAGATAACACATATAGCATTTTCGGTCAAGCCGTGGTATCTTGTGTTCACGGCACCTTGACAACTGAATATCCATGTTCCCCAATGATCCGCGTTCCCGTCGCGTCCGCGCAGCCACGCAGGGCCTATCATCCTGCCCGCTGCGCGGCGGGACGGGTTCGTGAAATTTAATATTAATGGAGGTGACCCTCACGAACGACCAAGAAATCCTCTGCTTTGCAGACATTCCAACCGAGGAGGTGAACTGGCTTTGGTATCCTTACATTCCCTATGGAAAAATTACAATTTTACAGGGCGACCCGGGCTGCGGCAAAACCATGGTGGCGCTGTCACTGGCGGCAATGCTTTCCACCGGTGCAACTCTCCCCTTTTCCCCGCAGGCAAACGAACCGATTACAATTCTTTACCAGACATCGGAAGATGGAATTGCCGACACCATAAAGCCCCGTCTGGAGCGGGCGCAGGCAGACTGCACCCGCATCAAGATCATCGACGAGTCAAAAACGCCACTGCGTTTCGATGACACCCGGCTGGAAGCCGCCGTCCGGCAGGAAAATGCCCGTCTTCTGATTCTGGACCCGCTTTCCGCGTACATTGGCGAATCGGTCAGCATGAACCAGGCCAACGAGGTGCGCAGCGCCTTCCGCAGCCTGTACTCCATGGCCCAGCGCACCGGCTGCGCCGTTCTGATCGTGGCACACATGAACAAGATGAACGGGACCTCAGCTTTGTACCGCACCAGCGGTTCTATTGATGTGGCTGGTGCGGTGCGCTCCATCCTCACAGTGACCCAATACCGCAAGTCCCCCACCCAGCGGGTGCTGGTGCCGGTCAAGAGCAATCTTGCCCCCGTAGGCAATGGACTGCTGCTGGAGGTGACCGACCATGTGGAATGGCTCGACCAGCTGGAAGAAGCGGATGCAGACCAGCTGCTGAACAGCAATCAGGGGCCTGCAGCGCCCACAAAACAGCAGCAGGCGGAACAAGGGCTTTTGCAGCTGCTGCAAAATGGCCCGGTGAGTCACAAGGATATCATCCTGCATTTTTCCCGGCAGGGCATCAGCAAACGGACCGTGGAGCTGGCCAAAAGCAATCTGCCCATCAAGAGCATCCGAATCAAAGACGGCTGGCTGTGGCAGCTGGAAGAATAACCATGAAATCACACAGCGCATCATGCGAAGGCAGCAAAGGCTGCTGACTCGTGCATTGTTGCGTTGTTGCAATAGAGGAACCATTGATGAAAAAGAAAGAAGTAAAAATCCGCCTGACCGAGGGCGAACTGGCCCGCCTGAATGACAATGTGGCCAAAACCGGCCTGTCCCGGGAAACCTATCTCCGTCTGCTGATCTCACACCGGGTACCGGTGGAGCTTCCGCCTGCCGATTACCGCGCACTGATGCGCCAGCTCCGGCAGATTCAGCTCTGCCTGATCAATGCCCCGGCGCGGCCGGAAAACGGCACTGATCCCTTTGCCCTGCAAAACACCTTGCAGGCTCTGGACCACACCCTGCTGGCGATGCAGTACGCGGTGTTGCCCCGGCAGGCCATCCCCATGGAAAGCGAGGCGAGCAACAATGCCTGACGCCGTGGTGGATTCCCGATACATTGCCCTCAAGCTGATCGCTCTGCTGTATGAGCAGGGAGCCATCAACCGGGCGACCTACGAATGTGTCTGCGCCACCTACGGCGCACCGCCCTCATCCGAACAGTGAATTTGGATTTGTACATTTCTCAGGGAGAAAAAGCTGCGCTACAATGGGCGCATACAAAAGGAGGACAGTTCTATGAACAACATCAAACAAGACCGGGCCCGCCCGCGCAAGGTGGTATTTTACGGGCGGGTATCCACTGAACATGAGGCTCAGATTTCCGCGCTGGACAATCAGATGGAATGGTATCAGGAGCTGGCCTCCAGCCATCCCAACTGGACGGTGGTGGATCAATATGTGGATGAGGGCATCACCGGAACGCAGGCGAAAAAACGGCCATCCTTTCTGCGGATGATCGAGGACGCCAAAAGCGGAAAATTCGACCTGATCGTAACCCGCGAGGTCTGCCGCTTTGCCCGGAACACGGTGGATACCCTTTCCTACACCCGGGAACTGGCCAAGCTGGGCGTGGAGGTTTACTTTGCCGCCGACGGCATCTGGACCATGGACAACGACGGTGAGCTCCGCCTGTCGCTGATGGCCACGCTGGCTCAGGAAGAAAGCCGCAAGATCAGTGAGCGGGTGCTGGCCGGGCAGCGGATGAGCCGGGAAAAGAAGGTGCTGTACGGCAACGGAAATATTCTGGGCTATGATCTGGACAAGGCCAACAACACCTACGTCATCAACGAGGAGCAGGCCGAAACCGTGCGGATGATTTTTGAGCAGTACGCCACCGGGGACGGCCTGACCAAGGTGGCCAAAACCTTAATGGAAAAGGGGCGCAAGGATGGGGCCGGGCATGTGAACTGGGATGCCAGCAAGGTGACCCGGGTGCTGCGGAAAGCCACCTACATGGGCTACTGCGTGTACAACCGCTCCCGGACGGTGGATTATCTGGAGCACCGGCGGGTGAACAACACCGACGAGGACACCTATGTGATGGTGAAGGGGGATTTTCCCGCCATTATCGACGAGGAGCTGTGGTACAAATGCAACGCCATCCGGAAAGGGCGCACCCGCCACCTGCTGGACGAAAACGGAAAGCCCCGCCGGTATGGCGGCACCATTGCAAAAAACGTGTGGGTCACCAAGCTGGTGTGCAGCTGCGGGGCAAAATTCCGCCGCTGTCTGTGGCAGACCAAGGCGGACGGCACCCAGACCTGGGGCTTTGAGTGTTACCGCCACACCAAGCGCAGCCTTCAGTTTTTGCAGCAGCACGGACTGCCGGAGGGACTCTGTGATTTAAAGGATTTTCCGGAGTGGAAGCTGGAGCTGATGGCAGTGAAAATCTTTGAAGCCGTGTGGGGCAGTCGCCGGGAGGTAGTGCTGGAGGCCTGCCGGATGCTGAGCGCCTGCTACCAGCGGGAGACCGCCGATCCGGCCAAGCTGAACGCACTGGACAAACGCATCGACGGGCTGAACGAAAAGCTGAACAACCTGATTCTGATGAAGGCATCCAATCAGATTACCCTGAAGCAGTTTCTGGAACAGAGCAACGAGATCAGCGCCCAGCAGAGCCGGGCCACCCGGGAGCGGGAGGAGCTGCTGGCCCGAGACAGCCAGGACGGCGGGCTGGACATCGACGCCATCGAGGCTTCCCTGTGCGAAGCGGTGACCTTCACCGACGGCAAGGTGAGCGAGTGGTTCATTCAGACCTTCGTGAAGAAGGTGGTTCCCATAGACGGCACCCGATTTGCCTGGGTGCTGGATCTGGCCCCGCAGTCCCAGACGGTTTTCTGTGAAGCCACCGGGCGAAAGGAATACCCCCGCATCTCGCTGGAAAGCAATTTATTCCCGGGCGCATGGCCCGACATACAAGACGAACCGCCCGACCGGCCCTTCCTGTTGGATCGGGAGGGAAACCCGAATGGGGACATATCAGCGGCAGAATTGGAACAGGGCAGGCAGCCATCAAGAACCCCCGGAAGTAATCCGATCGGGCTCATGCAGCTGACGCTGCACTTTGAGGACGCCCATGCGTTCCAAAAAGCGCGAAATTGCGTGGTAAAGCCCAGCCGATGGCATGACATCGACCTGGAAGTATACCTGTAATACGCCAATCCCCCTGCCGCTGGAAACAGCGCAGGGGGATTTTTGGTTGAGTGCTTACGTGCAGGAACGGCCCTGTTGTAACGGATACTCGAAAGGAAAAGCAGCCGAATGATTTTGGCAGACATACGGCTCTAAAGGATAAGTACGGAAATCGTCAATTCCAGGCATGCGGCTGTTCTGCGGATGCGGCGGCAAAAGAAAAAGCGCATGAAGGCGGGCGTGAAAAAGCAGAGGGAAGGGTATTCGTGCCCGCCTTTCACTGCGGCCGATGGTTTGTGATCCGTGCACCTTCGTGTCAATACAGTCTGCCGTCTACACGTTTTGCACAAAACCTGATGAACAGATTTGGAAGCACAAATACCATATATGCCGTGTTTTGTACCACTTGAGAAAAGTAAATTGCAATACGTAGGAACACTACCTATAATTGAGAGGCATTGAAACAGGATTGTGAAAATTTTCGCGGGATGCAAGAAACCAAAGAAACAGCAGTGCAAACAAAGGAATGCGAGGAGAACGTAATGGAAGAAAACAAACAGCGCAAAAAAGAACTAAAAAAAGCCTATAAACGACAAAAGCGACGGTTGGTTACCCCTTGGAAGGTGCTGACGATCTTCAGCCTTATTATCACGATACTGCTGTGGCCCCTGTTTGGCGTACTGAAAACCTTCGACAATACCGTGGCCGCCTTTGTGGGCGGCACCTTCTGGGAGTTGGAAAACGAGGACCCCAATGCGATCTATTTTGAAGGCGACTTCGCCAGCATTGAAGAGATGAATGCCTACGGCATGGAACTGTGCGAGACCGTGGAAGGCGAGGGTGCAGCCCTGCTGATGAACGAGAACGACGCGCTGCCCCTGGCGAAAGGTGCCGCAGTGAGCTGTTTCTCCACATCTTCCGTGAACCTTGTCTACGGCGGCACCGGTTCCGGTAACATCGATGCCTCCAAGGCCGATAATCTGCGCACTGCGCTGGAGAAGGTAGGCTTTGCGGTGAACGACACTCTGTGGAGCTTCTACAGCGAGGGCCCCGCGGCCGAGTATGCCCGTGCAGCCGGCGGTATGGTGAGCCTTGCCAGTGCAACCGTGGCCGAGGCACCCTGGAGCGTCTATACCGATGAGGTGAAGAACTCCGTGGCCGAATACGGCGACGCTGCCATTGTGGTTCTCTCCCGTGTGGGCGGTGAGGGTGCCGACCTGACCTACGAGGGCGGCAACTATCTGGCTCTGGATGAAAACGAGAAGGAAATGATGGAGAACCTGGCTGCCATGAAGGAAGCCGGCACCGTCAGCAAGATCATCGTGCTTATCAACTCCGCCAACGCCCTGCAGGTGGACTTTTTGAAGGATAACATCTACGATGTGGATGCCTGCCTATGGATCGGTGATGTGGGTATCTCCGGCATTAACGCTGTGGCCAAGATCCTGGCCGGCGAGATCAACCCCTCCGGCAGTCTGGTGGATACCTACTGCTTCGACAACTATTCCGCCCCGGCCATGAAGAACTTCACCCCCATCCAGTATGAGGGCTATACCGAGGGCCTGATCCCCGCCAACGCCAGCACCTATATGATCTATCAGGAAGGGATCTACGTTGGCTACAAGTACTACGAGACCCGTTACGAGGACTATGTTATGGGCACCGGCAATGCCGGTGACTACGCCTACAGCGACGATGTGGCCTTCCCCTTCGGCTACGGCCTGAGCTACACCGACTTTGCCTACAGCGACCTGGCGGTGGAGTATGACGCCGCTGCTGACCAGTTCGTGCTGTCGGTGAAGGTGACCAACACCGGGGACAGCTACACCGGTAAGGAGACCGTACAGGTCTATGTCCAGTCCCCCTACACCGACTACGACCGTGAAAACGGTGTGGAGAAGGCCTCTGTGGCGCTGTGCGGCTTCGGCAAGACCGAGTTGCTGGCTCCCGGTGCTTCTGAGGTCCTGACCATCCGTGTGGACAAGCGGGACATCGCTTCCTATGATGCCTACGGTGCCGGCACCTACATTCTGGACGCGGGCGACTACTACCTCACCGTGGCCACCGATGCGCACAACGCTGTGAACAACATTCTGGCCGCCAAGGGCTACACCGCTGAGACCACGAATGGCCGCATGGATGCTGAGGGCAGCGCTGCGCTGACCTACACCTGGAACGAGGCGGAGCTGGACACCGCCACCTACGCCACTTCCGCCAATGGCACCCCCATCGAGAATCAGCTGTCCGACGCGGACATCAACCTGTACGAGGGCAGCGATGCCTCCGTGACCTACCTGACCCGCAGCGACTGGACCGGCACCTTCCCTCAGCAATCTGTGCAGCTGGCTCTGACCGACACCATGGTGGCGCAGCTGCAGGATGTGCAGTATGACCCCGCCAATTATGAGGCTCAGACCATGCCTGCCCTGGGCAAGGACAACGGCCTGAAGCTGTACGACATGATCGGCCTGGAATTCGACGATCCCAAGTGGCAGGACCTGCTGGATCAGATGACCTTTGACGAGATGGTCAGCCTGATCGGTGATGCCTTCCACTGGACCATGCCGGTGAAGTCCATCGAGGCTCCCGGTACCCGCGATGAGAACGGCCCTCAGGGTCTGACCGCATCTCTGATCGCCTCTGACGCAACCCAGCTGGATGCCACCGCCTTTACTTCTGAGGATGTGATGGCAGCCACCTTCAATGTGGACCTGATGAGCGAGATCGGCCGCGTCATCGGAAACAACTGCCTGGAGGCGGGCATTGCATGCCTGTACGGCCCCGGCAACAACATCCACCGCACCCCCTATGGCGGCCGTAACTTCGAGTACTACTCCGAGGATGGCTTCCTGTCCGGCGAGATGAGCGCCTATGAGGTGGCCGGCATCCAGTCCAAGGGCGTGCATGTGGTGATGAAGCATTTCGCCCTGAACGACAGTGAACAGGATCGTATTGGTCTGGGCGTGTGGCTGAACGAGCAGGCTGCCCGTGAGATCTATCTGAAGGCGTTCCAGGCGCCCATCGAAGAGGGCAACGGCAACGGCGTGATGACCGCCTACACCCGCTGGGGCTGCATCTGGTCCGGCGGCAACAAGGGCCTGATGACCGGTATCCTGCGTGATGAGTGGGGCTGCCAGGGCATGAACATCACCGACAACGTGCTCACCTCCTACGTCAACGGCGTGGACGGTCTGATGGCCGGTGTGAGCATTTATGACGCCATGCTGCCCCTGGTGACCAACCAGCTGCCCCAGTATGAGAACGACGCGGTGATCGTGAACGCCATGCGCGAGGCGTGCCATCATAACCTGTACGCCATTGCCAACTCCTGCGGCATGAACGGTGTAGGTGCCAACACCACCGTCAAGCTGACCCAGCCTCTGGTGCTGACCATTCTGCTTATCATCGTGTGCGCCTTCTCGGTGCTGCTGCTGGTGGGCATTGTGCTGTGGATTCTGCGGGCCCGTCGATTCCGTGCCTGCTCGGAGTTCACTGCCTATCGAGCGTTCAAAAAACAGAACCGACGCTAAACAGGTTCAGTAAAAACAGACCGTGAGGAAATCCCCCCCTGATGCAGGAAAACACACCTGCATCAGGGGGGATTTTTCGTAAAAACCGGAGCTGCAGACATCTTCCGATGCTGCCAGCTCAGATGAGGTCTGTGCCGGCAAAGGGACAACCCGACGGCAGAATGCCACGCCTTTCCGGATCAGCAGGTGGTAAAACAGCCGTCAGCGCGCTGCCTGTCGAAAAGAAGGATACGAGGAGGGCAAGAGAAAGATCGCAGCATACAGAGCAATTCATGCTGTAAAATGTTAATTCGCGCTGAAATTACCAAGGAGGGAGCGGTGGAGACTATTATAAATAGTAATAAAAGGGATCGGTAAAAATTCTGTTTCGGAAGGGGGGCAAACAAAACATTCAATTTATACCGACCTGAAAAAGGAGAAGGAGTATGAAAAATTTCATGGCGAACAAACCTTTGGGATTCCGCGTCACTCTGGTCACCATGGCGTTGTCTCTGGTGACGGCGCTGGTATATCTGGCCATCTACTCCAGCAGCCGGTATATGTCCTGGCAGGCCTTTGGGATCATGGTAGCAGGCGTTGCGGTCGCCGCTGTACTGATCGGCCTGAAGCAGGTGCGATTTGCCCCCTCTGCGTTGCTGCTGGGCGACTTCCTGTCGCTGCTGTTTTATGTGTACTACATCTACTTCTACATCTCTTCGGTGGCCACCGGCATTCAGTTTTCCGGTTTCCCGCTGGAATTCTTTGTGAACGCCGTATTGTACGGGCTGAGCCTGGTGCTGAGCATCGCCTGTGTGTTCATGCGTCAGACCATTGAGGAATGAGAAAGGAGAATCCTGCTACATGAAATACAAACTGCAGCGAAAACTGCTTACTGTCGTCAGTATGCTGCTGGCGGGTGTCCTGGTGCTGGCCACCCTCATCACCGGGGAAAATGCAGACGCCATCAACGGTACCCTGGGCACCAAGACCTTTGAGGTTGTCCAGACCGGTGATACCGATGAGGACACCGAATATTACAAGTCTGATTTCTCCAGCATCGCGGACCTGCGTGCTGCGGGCAAGCAGACTGCGGCCGAAGTGCTGGCCGAAGGTATGGTCCTGCTGAAAAATGACAACAATGCCCTGCCCCTGAGTCAGGGCAGCAACGTGAGCCTGGTGGGCGTCACCGCATATGACCCCGTTTACGGCGGTACCGGTTCCGGCACCATCAGCGTCAACGACGCGGTGAACTATGTGGATTCCCTGACCAAGGCCGGCTTCAATGTGAACCCCGACCTGCAGGCGGCCTACACCTCCGAGGACTGGGCGCAGTACAAGCGTGGCAGCGAAGGCAAGTTCGGTACCACCACCCTGATGATCCACGAAGCTCCCTGGACCGTGGTGGATGAGGCTGCGGGCAGCAGCTTTGCCCAGTACGGTGATGCTGCCATCTTCGTGGTGGGCCGTGTGGGCGGCGAAGGCTACGACCTGATCGGCGTTGGCGGTGACGGCATCGACAACGGCGACGGCCTGGGCCCCGACTACCTGGGCCTGAACGAAAACGAGCTCTCGGTGCTGGAGGGCCTGAAGGCCAAGAAGGCTGCCGGTGAGATCAAGAAGATCATTGTGCTCATCAACTACGCCGGTATGATCGAGGGCGATTTCCTGAACGATCCCGACATCGACGCCGCCCTGTGGGTGGGTGCCCTGGGTGTGGGCGGCGACGCTGTGGGTCAGGTTCTGTCCGGAGCGGTTTCTCCCTCCGGCCGTCTGCCCGACACCATGTGGGTGGACAATGCAAAGAACCCGGTCAATGTGAACTTCGGCCGCTGGATCTATGAGAATGCCGATGAGCTGGGCGTGCCCAATGAGCTGGGCACCGGCCAGTACCCCGCCACTACTCTGGCAGGCTACGTGATCTATCAGGAAGGCATGTATCTGGGCTACCGCTACACCGAGACCCGTTACGAGGACCTGGTCCTGGGTACCGCCAATGTGGGCGATTATGACTACGCCTCCGTGGTGGCCCGTCCCTTCGGCTTCGGACTGTCTTACGCACAGTTTGCACTGTCCGATATGAGTGTACAGAAGAGCGGTGACCGGGAGTACAATGTCACCGTTACCGTTACCAACACCTCCGACACCTACTCCGGTAAGTGCTCTGTACCGGTGTACATCTCCAAGCCTTACGGCGAATATGCCAAGACCAACGGCATCCAGGTTCCCTCCGTTGAACTGGTGGACTTTGGCAAGACCCAGATTCTGGCCCCCGGCCAGAGCGAAACTCTGACCATTCCGGTGGATGAAAAGTTCTTTGCCTCTTATGACTCCTACAATGCCGAGGGCTATGTGCTCATGGACGGCGATTACTACCTGGCTGTGGGCGGCAATGCCCACGAGGCAGTGAACAATGTTCTGGCCGCCAAGAAGGCCAACGGCGTTGCCGTGGATGAGACCAAGATGGTGGGCGGCACCGGCGATGCTTCTCTGGTGTCCAAGTTCACCCTGAGCTTCGACAAGGACAAGTACGCTTACTCCGATGCCGTTTCCAGCCTGGACGGCGAGACCAATGTGCAGGTCACCAATCTGTTCGACTTTGCGGACATCAACCTGTACGAGGGCCGCGGCGACAACAGTGTGGAATACTACAGCCGCGACAACTGGAACGCCGTATCCTTTGATATGGTCAACGGCCATGCGACCCTGACCATGACCGAGCAGATGGCACAGGATATCTATGCCCAGCTGCCTGCTCAGACCGGTAAGTACAACAACGCTGCCGGTGTGCCCGAGCAGTACCTGCAGCCCATCCAGCCGGACGACGGCGAATATCCCGCTTACGGCGTGGATGCCGGCCTGAAGCTGGTGGACATGCGGTACGATGGGGAAGGCAACGAGATCGCTTATAACGATCCCCTGTGGGATACCTTCATGGACCAGCTGAGCTGGGATGAAACCATGCGCCTGGTGTCCAGCGGCTTCCATATGACTGAGCCTGTGGAAAGCATTGCCAAGCCCCAGACCAAGGACGAAAACGGCCCCAACGGCTTCGGCGGCTGGGCCTTTGGCTCCGGATACTACACCGGCCAGAACGGTCTGGCCTACCGCACTGCCCAGGAACAGGGCTTTGTGGACAAGGACGGCAATGTGACTGAGGGTGCCGATCCCGAAGGCTTCAACAGAATGACCGGTTTCCCGGCCAACGGTATCCTGGCGGCTACCTTCAACCGGGAGCTGGCCGAAAAAGCCGGCAACATCATCGGCAATGACGGCATCTGGGCCGGTGCAAGCGGCCTGTACGGCATCGGCCTGAACATTCACCGTTCTCCCTATGCCGGCCGTACCTGCGAGTACTTCAGCGAATGCGGCACCCTGACCGGCCTGATGGGCGCGGCCGAGTGCAAGGGCATCGAGGCCAAGGGCGTGCATGTGTACAACAAGCACTGCGCTCTGAACGACCAGGAGACCAACCGCCACGGTGTGTGCACCTGGGCCAACGAGCAGACCATCCGCGAAATTTACCTGCGTGCCTTTGAGCTGCCCATTGTGGAAGGCGGCGCCTTCAATACCATGGCTTCCTTCTCCCGTTTCGGCACCCAGGCTGCTGCTGCCTGCTCGGCGCTGGGCACCGACTTCCTGCGGGGTGAGTGCGGTATGAAGGGCATCATCGTCACCGACGCTTACGGCGACATGGACGGCAGCCAGGACTGCGATCCCTACTTCGAGCAGGTTTACGGTGTGCTGGTGGGCGGCTGCGACCTGCCCGACGGCAGCACTCCCAAGACCGCCGGTCACTTCAAGCAGTTTGAGACCGGATACAGCCAGATGGCCTGGGCCATGCGGGAATCGGCCAAGCGGATCTGCTATCAGACGGCCTGGTCCAACGCCATGAACGGCATCTCCACCAGCACGGAAATTGTGAGCATTATTCCCTGGTGGCAGAGCCTGCTCTACATTGGCGACGGTATCTTCATTTCTCTCTTCGCAATCGGCACCGTTTGGACGGGCGCGGCTCTCTATCAGGAGAGCAAAAAGCGCGCCAAGAACAAGTCGATGCAGTAAATCCTCTTTTTCAAAATGCGCCGGGCAGGCTTGCCCGGCGCATTTTGGTATCCGGCGAAGGCTTGTTTCGCCGCCGGAATTTGTGCTACCATGAAATGGGAAAGAGGACGCGGCGGACGCCTCTTTCCGAGAGACGGAAAAGGAGTGTGTGAGGATGCTGAACGTGGCCATCGTGGACGACGAGGCAGCGGAGCGTCAGAAATTACAGAGCTATCTGCAGGAAGTGACGCGGCAAAAAGGCATTGCCTTCTGCGTGGACGAATTTTCCTCGGCAGATGCTTTTCTGGTGCAATACCGGCAGGGATACGATCTGATCTTTCTGGATATTGAGTTCCCTCACGGGAAAAGCGGCATGGATGCGGCCCGTGCCCTGCGCCGGATTGATTCTGCTGTGGTGATCATCTTTGTGACCAACATTGCCCAGATGGCGGTGGAGGGCTACGAGGTGGACGCCCTGGATTTTATTGTCAAGCCGGTGGAGCCGTATGCCTTTCAGCTCAAAATGACCCGGGTGCTGTCCCGGGTGGCCTGCAGTGCTTCGGACCGAATCACCGTGCGGCAGGATGGGGAAATGTACGGCCTGCAGGTGCATCTGATTCGCTATCTGACGGTGGAAGGCCACTATGTGGTGTATCATTCCCGGGAGGGGAAGTTTGCGGAGTATCTGACGCTGTCTGCGGCGGAAAAAAAGCTGAACAGTCCGCTGTTCTGCCGGTGCGACCGGGGCTGCCTGGTCAATCTGCGGTTTGTCAGCGCGATTAAAAAGAATGTATGTGTGGTGGACGGGCAGGAGCTGGTCATTGCCCGGACCCAGCGCGCCCAGTTTTTGCAGGCATATGCAGAGTTTCTGGGCGGAACAAGGCAGGAGAAATAAGATGCAGCTGTTTATTCGTATGTCCTATACCATTGAGATTTTACTGGGGGCGATGGTGTTCCTGCAGGCACTGCCCCGGCGAGAACATTTTTGGGTGCGGATGGCTGCGGCGCTGGCGGTCATCTGGGCAGCGGGATGGCTTCTGTCCTTTCCGAAGGAGTGGGGGGAGCTGTACAACCTGGTCAGCCTCCAGCTCACGATTGTGGCGGTGGTTCTGTGCATGTGGAGCGTCTTTGAGGCCCCGTTCATGAATGTTCTGTCTGCCTGTGTTTCCGGAGTGGCAGCTCAGCACATCGGCCATCATATCAGCCGCCTGGCGGCGGAGCTGCCCTGGGTGGAGCACTGGAGCAACCTGCTGGAGTTTTTCTGTGTGAGCGTTGTATATCTGGCCCTGTACGCCATGCTGGGGCGCCGTTTGCGGAACATCGAGTATTACGAGTACACCGATTCCCGGATTGTGGCGGTGTCGGTGGTGATCGTGCTCATCTGTACCGGCATCACCCGGGTGCTGCGCCTGGCAGGGGGAATGAATTTTTATATAACGGTGGCCACGGCCCTGTATGCCATCACCTGCTGTGTGCTGGCGCTGTTTTTTGAGTTCTTCCTTTATTACAATCTCCGGAAAGAAAATGAGCACAACCTGTTCCAGCGCATCCATGAGGAAGAGCGCAGACAATACGAGATCAGCCGGGAAAATGCCGAGATTCTCAGCATCAAATCCCACGACCTGAAGCACAAGCTGGTGGCGCTGGAGGGGCGGTTGCCGCAGGGCGAAATCGACTCCATGCGCAGGATCATCGATACCTATGACAGCATCTACCACACCGGCAGCGAGGTGCTGGATATTATCCTGAACGAAAAGAACCTCCGCTGCCGAGGCAAGGGGATCTCGATTACCTGCATGGGTTCCGGAAAGGCACTTGATTCTCTGGATTCCATGGATGCGTATTCGCTGTTCGGCAATTTGCTGGAAAACGCCATCGCTGCCGCGGAACAGCTGGAGGAGACAGGTAAACGGATCATCAGCATGGTTATCGAACAAAAGGGAAATCTGGTTTCCGTTGATGTGATGAATTTCTTCCAGGGAACCGTTCCCTTGCAGGAAGATGGGCTGCCCTGCACCAGCAAACAGGAGGAAACCGGTTATCATGGGTATGGTCTGAAAAGCGTGCGCGCCATTGCACGGAAATACAAAGGAGACCTGACCATTCATATCCGGGATGAGATTTTTACGGCACAAGTTTATCTGCAGCGGGAGGAGAATGATTCATAAGGGGCTGGATACCCCATGCCAACCAGAGGTCCCTCACTGTGTGGGCTTTGCCGGAACGGTGTGCGGTATTCGCTTTTTGCAAAGCGCTCCGGTCCATGATATAATAAGGCAATTGAAAGATAGGAGGGACCGCCGGTGCATATCGCTATTGTGGAAGACGAGCAGGAGCAGCGGGACCTGCTGCAGAGCTATATTCAGCAATACTCCAAGGAAAACGGGATGAGCTTTTCTGTGGAAGCGTTTGCGGATGGCCGCATCCTTATTGATGGCTATTCCTCCCAGTACGATATCATTCTGCTGGACATTGAGTTGCCCGGAATGAACGGCATGGAGATTGCGGAATACATTCGCACCAAGGACGATGATGTGGTTCTGATGTTTATTACCAATATGGCTCAGTATGCGGTAGGCGGCTATTCTGTGGGAGCACTGGATTTTGTGCTCAAGCCCATCAATTACAGCACCTTTTCCATGCGCTTTGCCCGGGCGATCAAGCGGGCAGGCCTGCGCAAGAGCGCCCAGATTTTGCTGAATCTGCCGGACTGCGTGCGCCGAATCGAGACCCAGCAGATCTATTACATCGAGGTCATGAACAAGATGCTGCACTATCACACCCAGCTGGGTGAGTTTGTGCTGCGGGGCACCATGCAGAGCGTGGAAAACGAGCTCTCCCGCTACAATTTTGTACGCTGCAACCACTGGTATCTTGTGAATCTCCGTCATGTTACCGAGCTACGGCGCGACACCGTGCTGGTAGGGCAGACAGAACTGGAAATCAGCCGGCGAAACCGAAAGGCGTTTCTGACCGCGCTGACCGCATATGTGGGAGGCAGCAACGAATGGATCTGACATCGGTGACTTTGGAAATCTGGCGTATGCTGGAGGTATGCTGCATCGCCCTTGCGTTTCTCGTTCCATTGAAGAAAAAGGAAAGCCGGTGGGTGCGGCGGGCAGTGATTTGCATTGCGCTTGGCGGTCTGGTGTTTTTGGGGATGCCGGTGGTGATTGCGCATTTTCCCTTCATGGCCTGCGTGCGCTCGGCGGTGTTTCTGGTGTTTACCGGGGTGCTGTTCTGGCAGTGTGCGGATCTTTCCTTTAATTCCATTGTATATTGCGCGGTCTGGTCCACGATGCTGGGCGACTTTCTGATCGAATGCAACACGCTGCTTTACCGGAATCTGATGCTGAAGCCGATCTGGTCCGCAGTGGTGGGAATGGTTCTGCTGCTCGTTCTGACGGGTGGAGTAGGGTGCACGATCGCCCGCTGGATGCCGGACAAGGGACGATACCATACGGGACCGCGCCAGTTTGCCTTTGCATTGGGACTGTGGGTCATCTCGGTTTTGGCAGATCTGTTCTGGGTCATCTGGAACCCGCCGATAGAGTATGTGAGCGACTGGGTTTTGCTGCTGATGATCAAGTTCTACTGCATCACGGTTCTTTACCTGCAGCACGGGCTTTTTCAGAAAAGTGCGATCCGCCAGGAGCTGGCCATGCTGAACACCCTCTGGATGCAGCAAAAGGCGCAGTACGATCTATCCAAGGAGAACATTGCGCTGATCAACCGGAAATGCCACGATCTGAAGCATCAGATTCGGGCTATGCGCGCCATATTCACGGAAGAGCAGCAGAAAAAATACTTCCAGGACATCGAGCAGTCGGTGCGCATTTATGATGTGCTGGCGAAAACCGGGAACGAGGTACTGGATACGGTGCTCACGGAAAAAAGCCTTGTGTGCGAGGCCAATGGCATCCAGGCGAACTGTGTGGCTGACGGCCGGGTTCTTGCGTTTATGGACCCGGTGGATCTGTACACCATCTTCGGTAACGCGCTGGACAATGCCATCGAGAGCGTTTCCACCATTGAGGACCGGACCCGGCGGATCATCGATGTACAGGTATACAGCGAAAAGCAGATGCTGGTCATCCAGATCATCAACCCGATCACGCAGGAGCTGGTGTTCGACGCGGAGGATCTGCCGGTGACCACCAAGGAGCAGAATGGGTACCACGGGTTTGGCTTGCGCAGCATCCGCCATACGGTCAAAAAATATGGTGGATTTATGACGGTAAAGGTTGAGGACGGCGCCTTCTATCTGCGGCTGCTTCTGCCGAAAATACCGCCGCAAACGCCGAATCAGGTCAGCCCTGAATGATCGGAATTACAGAAACAAATAACGAAAGCCCCGGCGGATGCCGGGGCTTTTGTTTATTCGTTTTATCGTTTGATATCGTGGTCCTGGTTCATAATGCTGCGAATGACCCGGACATCGTCGATAATGTTGCAATCGCCGTGAATGGTATGCTCGATCACGCTGCTGGCCACGGCAAAGTCAGCGATCTCCTGCGGCTCATAGCCATGCATGATCGCGTAGATCAGGCCGCTGGCAAATGCGTCGCCGCCGCCCACGCGATCCAGGATAATAAAGTCGATCTGCTTGCTTTCCCAGGTTTTTCCCTGGTACCACATATAGGCCTTCAGGCTGTTTTCGCTGCCGCTGTGGGCATATCGCACATGGCGGGCGATGCACTGCAGGTTGGGGTAGCGGGCCACAAAGGCCTCAAAGATCCGTGCCTGCTCCTCCAGGGAGGGCTGCATGGGAACGCCGTCCTTCCAGTCGCCCTTGGAGTGGTCCTGCTCATCCTTCCACAGGTGGTAGGGCTCGATGCCCAGCAGCACATCCACGTAGGGCAGGCAGAGGGTACAGAAATCCCGCGCCTCCTCCCAGCTCCACAAAGAGCTGCGGAAGTTGCCGTCGAAGCTTACGGTCATGCCCTTCTTCTTGGCCACCTTCAGGCAGGTGAGGATCAGATCGGCACAGTTTTTGCCAAGGGCCGGGGTGATGCCGCTCAGGTGCAGCCAGTCGTATCCGTCCAGGATCTGCTCCATATCCAGGCGGCTGTAGTCGTATTCCACAAAGGCGCTGTGCTTGCGGTCATACACCACCTGGCTGGAACGGACGCCGTAGCCGGTTTCCAGATAATAGGTTCCCAGCCGGTGGGACGGGGTTTCCTCGGGGGTGCTCAGGATCATCCGTGCACAGTGCACATTGTTGCCGCGCAGCATGCGCATAACGCTTTTGCCCAGACTGTTGTCCGGCACTACGGTGAAAACCGTGGTATCCACGCCCAGGTTGGCCAGACCCACCGCGATGTTGGCTTCGCTTCCGCCGTAAACCGCCTCAAAGCTGTTGGCGATCTGGATCGTATTGTAATTGGGAGGGGTCAGTCGAAGCATGACCTCACCCACGGTAATGAAACGGCCCGGTTTGGCCATCTGACACAATTCCATGGTATGCGCTCCTCTCATAAAAAGCAGACGGAGCCGGACAGAACAGTTCCGTCCGGCTCCGTTTGTGCTACGGTTGATATGTCCCACATGATCCGGTGGGATTGCAGGGGCCGTTCAGATTCTTTCCGCGGCTGCTGTCCGGTGCTTAGGCGTTGCGGGCTGCCTTCAGAATCGCAACCGACTTCTGGCACAGGTCCTTGATCTCATCCCATTTCTGGTTGTCGATCAGGTCGGCGGTTACCATGTAGGAGCCGCCGCAGGCGCAGATCACCGGGCAGGACAGATACTCTTCCAGATTCTTCAGGGAGATGCCGCCGGTGGGCATGATCTTGAACATGGCGAAGGGAGCGCTCAGAGCCTTGATCTTGGCCAGACCGCCGGACTGCTCGGCGGGGAAGAACTTCAGAACCTCCAGGCCCAGCTTGTAAGCGGTGTGGTAATCGGTGGCAGTGGTGCAGCCGGGGAATACGGCCACGCCCTTCTCCTGGCAGTAACGAACGATCTCCGGGTCCAGACCGGGGGTCACGATGAACTTCGCGCCGGCGGCCAGAGCCTCGTCCACCTGAGCGGTGGTCAGCACGGTGCCCGCACCCACCAGCATTTCGGGGCAGGTTTCGGCCATCAGGCGGATGGCGTTTGCGGCGCCGGCTGCACGGAAGGTCACCTCAGCAACAGGCAGGCCGCCCTCGCACAGGGCCTTGGCCAGGGGAGCGGCATCACGCTCGGGATGATTCAGCTTGATAACAGGAACAACGCCGATATCGGAAATACGCTGTGCAATCTGATTCATTTTTGTTTTCTCCTTTCAGGTCTGCGATACCCTGAGGCCTATTATACACCGGAATAAGCAGAAAATCCACCATCAATGGGAATGCACACACCGGTGATGAAGCTGGCGGCCTCGTTGTTCAGCAGAAACAGAACTGCGCCGGCCAGCTCCTTCTCGGTGTCGCCGAAGCGGCCCATGGGAGTGGCAGCCAGGATCTTGCCGGTACGGGCGGTGGGGGTGCCGTCCTCGTTGTAGAGCAGCTTCTGGTTCTGCTTGGTGGAGAAGAAGCCGGGGGCAATGGCGTTCACGCGGATGCCCACCTTGCTGAAGTGAACGGCCAGCCACTGGGTGAAGTTGCTGATGGCAGCCTTCGCACCGGAGTAGGCGGGGATCTTGGTCAGCGGGGTGTAGGCGTTCATGGAGGAGATGTTCAGGATGTTGCAGCCCTCCTTGCCGACCATCTGGCGGGCAAAGGCCTGGGTGGGCAGCAGGGTGCCGATGAAGTTCAGGTTGAACACGAACTCCACGCCGGAAGTTTCCAGATCGAAGAAGCTCTTGGTGTCGCCGTCGATGTCGCCCAGCTCAAAGTACTCCTTGTCGGTGGTGGCGCGGGGGTTGTTGCCGCCGGCGCCGTTGATCAGGATGTCGCAGCTGCCCAGATCGGCGGCAACCGCGTCGGCCACAGCGTAGCAGCTCTCCTTCTCCAGAACGTTGCACTTGTAAGCGCGGGCCACGCCGCCCTCGGCAACGATCTCATCTGCGAACTTCTGAGCAGCCTCCTGGTTCAGGTCCAGCAGAGCCACCTTGGCGCCGGCACGGGCCAGCACCTTGGCAAAAGCGGAGCACAGCACGCCGCCGGCACCGGTGATAACGGCAACCTTGCCGGTCAGATCAGTATTCAGTACATTCTTTTCCATTTTGATGCATCCTTTCTTTTCAGTTTCGCAGAATCAGGCCTTGAAGGTCTTCTCGCAGGCCTCGAACAGACCGTTGATGTAGGTGGCGCCCAGAGCGCGGTCATACAGGCCGTAGCCGGGCTTGCCGGTCTCGCCCCAGATCATGCGGCCGTGGTCGGGACGAACATAGCCGTCGAAGCCGGTCTCCACCAGAGCCTTCACGATCTCGTAGATGTCCAGGCTGCCGCAGCTGGACAGATGGGCGCGCTCCTCAAAGCTGCCGTCCTCCATGATCTTCACGTTGCGGATGTGCATGAAGGCGATGCGGCCCATGGCGCTGTACTTGCGGATCATCTTGACCACGTCGTTGCTGGCAGCGCAGCCCAGGGAACCGGTGCACAGGCACAGGCTGTTGGCGGGGCTGTCCACCAGGGCCAGGAAGCGGTCCAGGTTCTCCTCGCAGGTGATGATGCGGGGCAGACCGAAGATGGGGTACGGGGGATCGTCCGGATGGATGGCCATCACGACGCCGCATTCCTCGGCAACGGGAATGACCTTCTTCAGGAACTTCTCCAGGTTCTTCCACAGGCCTTCCTCGCCCAGCTCACCGTAGGCGGCGATCAGCTCGCGCACCTCGTCCTGGCTGTAGCTGGAGTCCCAGCCGGGCAGATGGATGTCGTCCTTCAGGGGGTCCAGACCCTTCATCTGCTCCCAGTACATCACCAGGCTGGTGGAGCCGTCGGCGGCCTTCTTGTCCAGCTGGGTGCGGGTCCAGTCAAATACGGGCATGAAGTTGTAGGTCACGCACTTGATGCCGTGCTTGGCGCAGCGGCGGATGTTCTCGCAGTAGACCTCCAGCAGCTCGTCCACGTTGCCGCGGCCCAGCTTGATGTTCTCGTGCACGGGAATGGACTCCACCACATCGAACACCAGGCCGTTCTCCTCGCACTGCTTGCGCATCTTTTCGATGCTTTCCTCAGGCCATACCTCACCGGGCTTTACGTCGTACACAGCGCTTACGATGCTGCGCATGCCGGGGATCTGACGGATGTACTCCAGCGAGATGGGATCGCTCTCGCCGTACCAACGGAAAGACAGTTTCATACGATTTCTCCTTATCTGATTGATTGTTTCAAATGGCTTACAGACCAAAATAACGAACCGCGTTGTTGGTGCAGATGTCCTTTACCAGGCCGCCCACATACTCCATATCGGCGGGGTACTCGCCGTTTTCGATCCAGCGGCCCAGCAGGCTGCACAGGATGCGGCGGAAGTATTCGTGGCGGGCGTAGCTCAGGAAGCTGCGGCTGTCGGTGAGCATGCCGATGAAGTTGCCCAGAACACTCAGGTTGGCCAGGCTTTCCATCTGCTGGGTCATGCCGATCTTGTTGTCGTTGAACCACCAGGCGCTGCCGTGCTGGATCTTGCCGGGAACCTCGCTGCTCTGGAACGCGCCCAGCAGGGTGTCGATCCACTCGTTGTCGGCGGGGTTCAGGCTGTACAGCACGGTCTTGGGCAGGTTGTTCTCCCGCTCCAGCGCGTCCATCAGGGCGTAGGTGGCGCTGCAGCTGTCGGTGACGGCGATGCAGTCGTAGCCGCAGTCGGCACCCAGAGCGGTGAACATCCGGCTGTTGGGGTTGCGCTTGCAGCTGAAGTGCAGCTGCAGAACCCAGCCGCGGGCCTTGTACTCCCGGGCGCAGTGCAGCAGCAGTGCGGTCTGGTAGCCCTCGGCTTCCTCACGGCTCACTGCCTGGCCGGCCAGCGCCTTGCGCAGGGTCTCGCTGGCCTGCTCGCTGCTCACCTCACGGTACATCACGTAATCCAGGCCGTGGTCGGCGGCGCGGCAGCCGTTCTCGTCGAAGTAGGCGATCCGCTCGCTCAGTGCCTGGCAGACGGCCTCCACGCTATCCAGCGTTTTGCCGGTGGTCTGGCCCAGCTTGGCGATGTATTCCACAAAGCCGGGCTTGTGGATGTTCAGCGCCGGGTCCGGACGGAAGCTGGGGCATACCCGAACCGGGAAGCTCTGATCGGCTGCCAGCTTCTTGTGCCACTCCAGATCGCTGCAGGGGTCGTCGGTGGTGCCGACCATGGCCACGTTGCTGGCCAGGATCAGGCCCCGGGCGCTCATGGCGGGATCGTTCTGCAGTTTCTCGTTGCACAGATCCCACACCTGCTGGGCGGTCTCGCCGTTCAGCACGCCCTCGTAGCCGAAGTAGTTCTTCAGCTCCAGATGGCACCAGTGGTACATGGGGTTGCCGATGGCGCGGGGCAGGCTCTCGGCGAATTTCTGGAACTTCTCCCGGTCGGATGCATCGCCGGTGATGAAGCGCTCGTCCACACCGTTGGAGCGCATCAGGCGCCACTTGTAGTGGTCGCCTCCCAGCCAGACCTGCGTGATGTTTTCAAAGCGGCGATCCTCAAAAATTTCCTTCGGATCGATGTGGCAATGATAGTCCACAATGGGCATTCCCTCCGCATAGCCATGGTACAGCTGCCTGGCAGCGGCGGTGTTCAGCAAAAAGTCTTCACTCAAAAAGCGTTCCACGAGACGTCTTCCTTTCTCCGGTTCTTTTTTGTTTACTATACACTTTAATAATTACAACTAAAATTGCAAAAATTGCTGTTAAGATTGTGAATCTTGCTGTATAATAACAGGGGAGGTGATTGCCGTGCCAAATCGATTCCAACATTTCGACACCCGGCAAAAAATGAAGGGTGACAGCTATGAAATCTTCTATTATCAGGACCGGCACCTGGGGCCGGTGGCATTGCACCACCATGATTTTTACGAGGTGTATTTCTTTTTGGGGGGAAGTGTGGATTATCTGGTGGAGGGCCAGACCTACCAGCTGCAGCCGGGGGATCTGCTGCTGATCAGCCCGCTGGAGCTGCACCAGCCCATCATCCATCCGGACCGGGACCCCTACCAGCGGATCGTGCTCTGGATCAAGCCTGAGTTCCTGCACCGCTACTCCACCGCCGGCACAAGCCTTGTGCACTGCTTTGACATCAGCCGCCCGGCCCACACCAACCTGCTTCGGCTGGCGCCTCAGCAGCAGGAGCTGATCCGCCAAACGCTGGACGAGCTTCTGCGCCAGACGGCAACCGATCAGTTCGGCCGGGATATTCTGTGTCAGGCGCTGCTGCTGCAGTTCCTTGTGCAGCTGAACCGCCAGATTCGGGACGGCTCCGGCACGCAGGAGCCGGAAAAGGAGTCCAGCCTGACCGACCGGGTCATCGCCTACATCGGCGATCACTATGCTCAGCCGCTTTCGCTGGATGGACTGGCGGAGGAATTTTTCGTCAGCAAGTACCATTTGTCCCATGAATTTGCCCGCGTGATGGGCGTCAGCGTTTACCGCTACATTACCCTGAAGCGGCTGCTCATCGCCCGCCAGATGCTGACCACCGGGCTCCGGCCCAGTGTGGTATACGAGGCCTGCGGCTTCCGGGATTACGCGGGCTTTTACCGGGCGTTTAAGGCGGAATACGGCTGCAGCCCCACCGAGTTCACACAAACCTGATCCAACAGAAAACGCTGCCGGCTCCCTGTTTTGCAGGAAGCCGGCAGCGTTGTTTTTGCCTGCGATTACCGGAACTTCTCCGGCACCTGGTCGATGGTCGTCCAGGTCTTCATGGCTTCCTCAATGCTCATACCGTTTTCGATTGCGTCCTTACGCACAGCATTGACCGCCTGAATTTCCTTCATGCGCTCGCCGGTCAGGCTGTAATTCTTCATGGCCAGAAGCGTTGCTGCCCAGGCGATCATGGGAATGACGCAGAACAGAACGATGACCACTACGTTCATGCCCTCAGTGTAGGGGCTGTACTGGGTGGGCAGGATGTCCAGGCCGATCAGGCCGACGGCAATGCCTACCACGGTGGCGGACAGGCTGGAAACCAGCTTGTCTACCAGGCTGAACAGGGTGCCCATGATGCCGGGGATGTAGTTGCCGGAGCGATAGGTCTCGTAGTCCGAGCAGTCGGCAACCATGGGAATGGGCATGTCGGCGGTGGCATAGTAGGCACCATAGCCCACGCCGAAGAAGATGATGAACAGAATGGTGTACAGGTTGATGGACAGGCCATTCTCATCCAGGAGGGACAGGGTGAAGGCATCGCCGCGACCCCACAGGAGCAGCAGCACCAGAACGCCCACGTAGCAGATCAGCGCCACGCTCACATAGCGCATCAGGCTGGCCTTCTGGCCCTTCTTCTGGCTGGTGCGAACCGTGAGCAGGAAGAAGGGAACGCTGAACACGTAGCCCAGCACCATCATGGGCAGGTACAGACCGTCGTAGTTGCCCATCATGCAGCCGTACAGCATGCACAGCACGGTGGTGTTGGTGGCGATGGACAGGGCCAGCTTGCAGCCGGCGCCGGCAACCATCAGACGCTGCATGGGGTTGTTCTCGCGGATGATATTCAGGTACTCCTGAACCTTGACCTTCTCGGCCTTGCTGCCGCCGATACCGAAGTACTTGGGCTGGTCCTTTTCCCAGATGCCCACGATGGCCAGGATGGTGAGGATCACCGAAATGATGATGCCCACCGGGGCCAGAGCACGGAAGAACTCCGCGGAGGAATAGCCGGTCTCGAAGCTTTTTGCCAGGATGGGGGCAAAGAACTGCATGGCGCCCATGCCCAGCAGGCTGCCGATGGTGTTGAAGATGGTGAACAGCGGCCGCTGCTTGGGGTCATTGGTCAGAACGGTCTGACCGGAACGGGTGCAGCTGGTCTGGAAGGTATAGCCGATCACCCACACCGCATACAGAGCCACGAAAGCGGCGTAGCGGGCACCCATCATCTCGGCGGGGATTAGGGGAGTCAGGCCATACAGCACCAGAATACTAACCGCCATGATCACGTTGCCGATCACCATGAACGGACGGAATTTACCGAACTTGCCGTTGGTACGGTCCATCAGTGCGCCGATCACCGGGTCGGTGAAGGCATCGAATACGCGCATGCCCGTTACCATGGCCGATGCAAACAGAGTGCCCAGGCTCAGCACGTTGGCGCCGAAGGTGGCGATGTAGCTGAGCACCAGAACATAATAAACGTTTGTGGCGCCGTTGTTGAGCGGGAACAGTACCAGCTGGTACAGCTTGGCACGGTTTACGCCGCTGGACTGTGAAGCTTGTGAACTCATGACCTGTATTCTCTCCTTTTCCTGTAAATACACCGGCCGCCCGCCAGGCGGGCGGCCGGTGTGTTCAACTTACGCTGTTTTGGTTGTTTACTGCTGAACAGGCTTTACGGTTTTGCAGAAGCTGCTCACGATCAGCAAGATGCAGGCCAGAACCATGCAAACCGCGCAGGCCACCGTCACATAGAAGATGGTCCACCCCACGGTGTTGCCGGAGTTAAAGGAGAACAGGCCGGCAATCAGCATGATGCGCTGCAGTGTACACTGGCCGTAAACGTAGCTGTACAGCGCGATCGCTGCAATTACGGAAATCGCAGTGACCGGGTTGTGGTTGCCCATGCGGGCGGGGGCGACAGCAGCCAGAACGACCAGCACAACGCCGATCACGCCGGCAGCAATCACCAGGGGCAGGCCGGTGAGCGCATTGTCCACCGAGAGGACGCTGCTATATACGGCCAGGCCCAGACCTGCCGCGCCCAGAAGTGCGGCAAGCAGATTCAGATAAAATGCAATGCCCTTTTTCATGTTATTCTTCCTCCTTCTTGCGGATGGAGGTCACGCCATACATGACCACGCTCAGCACCAGCACAGCGCCGGAAACACCCGTCATACCATAGTAGATGGCACGCCACCAGGTCATCTGGCTCTCAATGTGGGTGGTTGCGTTGTAACGGTTCATCAAATGGCTTTCGGTCCAGGCGTAGATGTTTTTGTGAACAGCTTCCTTCAGTTTCATCTGAAGGTTGGCGTCACCGTCGATCATGTGAGCAGACAGCTTGCTGCCGTCAACCTGATTCTGGAACAGGCTGCAGTTTTCCAGAGTAGTGGTGCCGTAGAAACCGGACTGACCACGGGTATCGAAGCAGGTGGTACCAGCGTTCAGCACAGCGCTCCACAGATCCGTGTCATCGTAGATGTCGGTAACGGCGTAGCCGATAAAGCCCCACTCATTGGCAAGAATCTCGGTCATCAGCCCCTCGCTGGTGGTGCACTCGATGGAACCGATCTTGGAGAAGGATGTCATCAGGCCGCGCATGCCGGCATCGTTTTCCTCGGTGTCGTACTTGGTGGCCTCAAAGGCGATCTGATAGGCGCGCAGCTCTACCTCACGGGCACGCTGCTCGGTCATGTAGGGAGATACGCCGCCACGCTCAGATTCCTGGTCGTTAAAAGCAAAGTGTTTGGGAGCAGCAACCAGGCCGTAGTCCAAAGCGCCGATGGCAAATTCCATGGCGGCAACGCCGGACAGCACGGGATCTTCGGAGTAGTACTCGCCGTTACGGCCGTTGTAAGCGTGACGGTGGGTATTCAGACCGGGACCCCACAGGATATTGATGCCGGTGAACAGAGACTCAATGCCGGTGAACTCACCCAGTTCATACATCAGTTCCGGGTTGAAAGAGGCAGCGATCAGAGGCGCGTTGCCGAATACCTGAGGATGCCAGTTGCCGTTCACATCGCTGGAGGGGATAGCCCAGGGAGCATTGGGGTCCTTGGAAGCGTTCAGGCTTACAGCCACACCGTTACCAGCGTTCTCGGTCATGTAGGTTTCCACAGTGCCGATGGAGTCAGCGCCGGGGATGGACGGACCACCGAAGGAGAAGATGTACATGGCTTCTTCCAGGGTCAGCTGGTCCAGCAGAGAATCCCACTTGGGATCGTCGTAGGGCACACCGAACATCTCATAGAACTGGATGCCGTTGTCCTGGCCCCACAGAATATCGGAGGTATCATCCCCGGTCTGCAGGGTGTAGGTCTTGCCGTTCAGGTTGTTGATGAGTTCCTCGTTGGTGAGGGTCATCTCGGTGTAGCTCTTGGGATAGGTGCCGGCCCAGTCGCTGCGGGACAGGTAGGTCACCTCACCGGGCTGGTAGTAGTTCCAGTCTGCATAGGGCAGCTGGTTGGAGATTTTGTGGCCGGTTTTGGAAACAGAGAACATGGTCTTGGAGATGAAGTTCTCGTCGATCTGCTGCATGTAAGCCTGAGCGGGATTGCCCTCGCCTACCATGCGGGCAGCGTCCATACCCTGAGCGGCCATAATGTGATTCAGAGCGTCGTGAGCGCCGTTGCCCACTGCGAAGTAGTAAGCACCGGGGTCCATGATGTAGGTACCCATGGTGCCGTCGCCGTTGTCGTAGCTCTCATCGTAGCTGGCGATGTACTGCAGGTCCACACGAACGGGAACCACTTCAGAAGCGCCGGGCTCCAGAACGCTGCTCTTTTCAAAGTTCAGCAGCTGGATGGCAGACTTCTCAACGCCGCCGGCAATGTAGGGAGCCTGGCCGTAGATCTGCACAGAGGTCTTGCCGGGCACGTCGCCCACGTTGGTCACCTTCACATTGAAGGTGGCGTAAGCGCTGGGGGCGCCAGTCTCCTCGTCAACGCTGATATCGAACACGGGCTGACCGTCGAACTCATACTGGAAGTCGGTGTAGCTCAGGCCATAGCCAAAGCCGTAAGCCACTTCGTTGGCATAATTCCATTCTGTGTCGGAAGTATAGGCACCCACAGGGCTGGCAGCGTTTCCATTGCCGGCAACAGAATCATAATAACGGGTCTCATAGTAGCGGTAGCCCACATACAGGCCTTCGGCCTCAATGGTGTAGGAGCCGGGGGTAAAGCCCAGAACACCGCCGGTACGGTTGATCACTTCATCGGTGTTGCTGTAATACATTTTGCCCATGTTCTGCATGGCAGGAGCAGACATGTTATAGGTGGGGAAAATGTCGGCCAGGCCGCCGGAGGGGCTCACACGGCCGCTGATGATGTCGGCCACGCCCAGCATACCGTAGCAGCCGGGGAAACCAATCCACAGGATGGCATCAACATCAGGGTCGTTTTTCAGATCGCCGATCTCCATGGCCGAGGCACTGTTGATCAGGACGATTACGTTGTCGCTGGCCTGCTTTGCCATTTCGATGGCAGCGCGTTCGTTGTCGGTCAGGGCCAGAGGCTCCTCAGCGCCCAGGCCCTCTTTGATGCCGCCGGGCAGGAAGTCCTTGGACTCGGCACTGGGGCGGCCCAGCACAACGATGGCAGCATCGCCGTACTCGGCAAAGCTGGACTGGTAATCGCTGTTCACGCCGGCGATCTCATTCACAGAGGGTTCGCCGGGGTTGTAGATCTCTTCAGGATTTTCGTTGTTGGCATGGTTGTAGGTCTTGTTCAGTTCCTTATAGACCTCCACCATAGTGGGGTTGATATTCAGGCCCGCACCCTCGAACTCGAACTCGTCGCCGCTCCAGGACTCCATGGTCTTGCTTACACTGGTGGCCTCTTCACGGGTGGTGGCGTTGGTGTTCTGGGTAGTGGTGATGGTGTTGGCGAAATCGGTCTTGTTCTGAGACAGAGCCTGCTCCAGGCTGATGAATGGGCCCTGAGCCTTAACGCCGAAGCTGGAACCGATCAGGGGCACATGGGAACGGATGCCCAGCAGGGTCACGTTGGAACCGCTGGCAAGGGGCAGGCCCTGGCCGTTCTCGGTGTTGTTCTTCAGCAGAACAGCGCCTTCGGCAGCCTCCCGGCGATTCAGATCAATGGCTGCCTGGATCAGGGCGTGAGAGTTGCCGGTACCATCCTCGTTCAGCAGTTCCGCAGGGGGGGTGAACTTATCGTACAGGGGATTTTCTGCATCGTTTTTCGAAGTCAGCACCTCGCTGGAAGTACCCAGATAGGTGTCGATGGTGGCAGCGTTGGCTTCCAGCGCATTGCCCAGAATGATGGACAGGCACATGGTAAAGCACATAGCGCCGCTCAGGCCGCGCCACAACGCTTTTTTGGTCGACTGTTTCATAGTTGCGTGTTTCCTCCTTTTATTGTTTCCACAATGGTGTGGTCGCCGTTTTCAACCGCAGTGAACCGACCTCCTTTCCATGCTCTTGCATGGTTTTGGAAAGGCTTACACCCAGTTTGCGCTGGTGCTCTTGCCTTTTTTCAGCTTGTAAGCCGGATTGGGGGCTTCAACATGGCGCAGTGCGGCGGTGTCGGTGCAGCTGCCGGCCACTGCCTTCAGCTTGACCTTCCCCTCCAGCGGCACGCGGAAGGTGAATACCTTGCTGCCGGACTTTTCCTCCAGCAGCTTTCCGTTCACATACAAGCCGACCTTGGGCTGGTTGGAGTACACCTTCACGGTGGTCATCTTTTCCGGGCGGTCCATATAGCGGCTGCCCGCAATGTGAACGAAGGCCTCGCTGCTCCAGTATGCCTTGTACAGATAGAAGCTGTCCTTCTTGGTCTTGCGGTCAAAGGTTACCAGACCCTTGTGGTTCATGCCCGGTTCGCCGCCCTGGTCGCGGGCATCTGCCGCGAAGTCGAACATATTCCAAACGTGAGTGCTCCACATGTAGGGATGACGCTCGAAGCATTTCAGCAGGAACTCGTGATAGATGGCCTGGTATTCCTCGGTGTGGTCGCCGCGGCGGGGCTTGGAGGAATGCAGGTTGGGCATGCCCTCGCAGCCGTATTCGGAATAGCCCAGGCAGCGGTTGGGGTAGACCTTGTGGAAGAAGCTGATCCACCAGTCGTTCAGGAACAGGCCGGGCACATACCAGCCCAGATACAGGTTCCAGGACACGATGTCGGACAGATGGGCCACCCGGTTGAAGGGGCCGCACATGGCGTAGCAGGCCAGGCTGGTGGGGCGGGTCTCATCCATGCTGTGGCACAGCTCGTTGAGCACCCGGTGGTTGTCCAGCATGTCCGCCTTATCCTTGGTGGAGATGGTGATCTCGTTGGAAAGACCCCAGGTCACGATGCTGGCATGGTTGTAGTTCTGCACGATCAGCTCTTTCATCTGGCTGATGGTGTTTTCCCGGCCATTGGGCATGTGCTCGGAAATGTAGGGGATCTCGGCCCAGACGATCATGCCGTATTCGTCGCACAGATCATAGAAATACTGATCGTGCTGATAATGGGCCAGACGGATGGTGTTGGCGCCGATCTCCCGGATCAGAGCCATATCCTCGTCGTGATGGGCGCGGGTGAGCGCGTTGCCGATGCCCTTGCGGTCCTGGTGGCGGGAAACGCCGTGCAGAGGATAACGGCGGCCGTTCAGGAAGAAGCCCTCCTTCGGGTCCACCCGGAAGGTGCGCACGCCGAAGCGGCAGCCGATCTCATCCACCACGCTGCCGTTTTCCACAAGGCGAAGGGTGGCGTTGTAGAGGTAAGGGTCGGCCACGCCGTCCCACAGATGCACGTTTTCAATGCGCAGAGTCACATCGGTGCCGGTACCCTTGGCTACCTGGTTGCCCTCCCGGTCGGTGAGGATCACTTCCACGTTGGGGGACTCCACATTGCACCAGCTCTCCACCCGGACCTCGCCGTCGGAGCCCTTTACCTTCGGGGTGACCTTCAGGCCGGGGCCGCCGAAATGATCCATGGCAAAGCGATGCTTGCTCACGACGATCAGGCTCACATCCCGGTAGATGCCGCCGTAGAAGGTGAAGTCGGCCTTCTGGGGATATACCCGGTCGTTGACGCTGTTGTCCACATGGACGACCAGCTGATTGTCGGCGCTCAGCAGCTCGGTGATGCAGCTCCGGAAGGTGGAGTAGCCGCCGTCGTGATGGATCACCATCTGGCCGTTCAGCTCCACATCGGCGCTGGCGTTCACACCTTCAAACTGCAGATAGACATCCTGGGTGGCAGGGTCAAACGCCGGGGCCGCAAAGCTTTTCCGGTAAACGCAGGTTCCGCGCCAGTAATCGTTGCCGCCGTCCTGGCCGTCCACTGCGTTCCAGGTGTGGGGAACATTCACCACAGAGTCGGTACCGTCGGGACCGGTGAAGGTCCACTGCCGGTTTAAATTGATTGTTGTTCTCATGAATCGCCCTCCATGCCCGCGCATCTGACGGGGTGTTTTGCAACTTCGTTTCGATGTTTTAAGCTTATAATATATGAGGCAGGCATTTCAATCGCTTTCCCCAAGTGGTGCAAATCGTGGCATATGTGGCATTTCTGTTGCCAAATTAATTTGTTAATTTTTGTGCAAAAAGCATATAGACAAAAGAAAAATCCGGCTTTTCAGCGCGAAGCAGAAGACGATGCGTGGAGAAAAAGAGCTGCTCGGGAAAAGGTTTGACCCGCAAAGCAGTTCTCAAAGCCAATATAAATAAGGTATACCGATGCCTGTTTTGAAAGGAGGATGTTCCGGCACAAGATGGGATTCGCCCGGCTGAGCGTGATGGATAAAGTTAAAACCACAAAACCCGCCGTTCCTCACAAGCAGTTGGGAACGGCGGGTTTTGTTTACAGAAAAATTTACGCTTTTGCGCCGGGAATCACAAAGGGCGGATGAGCACCGCGCCCTTGCCGGCGTTTTTCACCTCATAGAGGACCTGGTCTGCCGTGCGGTACAGCTCGGAAAACTCCCGGGGCAGCTGCCCGTATACGCCGCCGATGGAGACCGAAGAGCGGGCTGCGGGCCAGTGCTTTTGGGTGAGCGCCTGATAGCTCTTTACCACGCTGTTCAGCTTGCGCTCCAGCACGCCCAGGTCCCGGGGCGCTGAGAAGAACACGCCAAACTCATCGCCGCCCAGCCGGAACAGGATGTCGGTGCGGCGGAAGGTGTGGGTGAGCAGGGCTGCAAACTCATGCAGCGCCCGGTCGCCCTGCTGGTGGCCATAGAGGTCATTCACCTGCTTGAAATTGTCCAGATCCATAATGACGAACAGATATCCGCCGCTGCTGTGCATGGCATTTTCGATCCGGTTCTGGCCGGCCTTTCGATTGAAAAGACCGGTGAGGGGGTCCTTATCGGCGGCCTTTTCCAGGTCCTTTTTGGCATTGATCTGTTCGGAGATGTCCACCAGCACGCTGATGATGGCC
This sequence comes from Gemmiger sp. An194, assembly GCF_002160145.1. Lineage (GTDB taxonomy): Bacteria > Bacillota > Clostridia > Oscillospirales > Ruminococcaceae > Allofournierella. The sequence goes on from NZ_NFKA01000019.1 coordinate 50,201, forward strand.
TCGCGGCCATTGTCGGCAACGGTCTTTCGGCCAATGTCGTGGACCCACATGTCGGTGCCGTCCCGGCGCTTCATGCGGTACTGTACCTCGTACTGATCGCCCTTGGCCAGGGCCTGCGCCACCACCATTTTCACAAACTCCCGGTCATCCGGGTGGATGCTGTTGATCACCAGGCCCTGAATCTGGCGGGAGAACTCCTCATAGCTCTGGTAACCGGCCATCTGCAGCATTCGGTCGTTGGCCACATAAAGCGGGAAGCCGTCCTCCACGTAGCCGCCCACCACACCGCCCGGCATGAGCTGCGCAAGGATCTCGATCAGTTCCTTCTGGGTGCTGCGGTTGATCTGGCTGGTGCCCTGCAAAGCGAAGGACAGAGGGAAGAACTCGCCCTCCTCCTGGGTGTGGCTTGCCTCGGAGGCGTGCATGGTATCGATGAACCAGCGCTCGCCCTCCAGATGGAAGCCGGCGGTCAGGCGGATGTGATAGATCACATGAATGCCGTATTCCGGCTGCTCCAGCCCGATGTGAACATCACAGAAGCAATCCCAGCAGGTGGTCGCCCGCTGGTGCTGGGTGTAGTTGTCGATTTTATAGCTGAGCGGCCAGGGCACGGCCTGAAGCTCGTCTCGCAGAAGGCGGTGGAACTGCTCCTTGTTGACGGCTACCTCGCCATCGCCGGTTCCCACGCTGATAAAATTCGGAGAGAGCAGCGCCAGCGTGCCTTCCGGGTCCCGAAGCTGGAAATATCGAAGGCAGAATTCGTTCAGCCAGGTACGGACCTGACTGCCGGGCAGTGCATTGTTGGTCATGGCTCCTCCTTCTCGTTTGTTGCCGGGGCTTCTCCGGCGCCGCCGGAGATAAGGCGGTATACATCCTCCAGCTCCATGGGGCGGTAATAGTAAAAGCCCTGGATCATGTCGCAGCCGGATTCCCGGATCATCCGGTTCTGGGCCGGGGTCTCAACGCCCTCCATACATACCTTTTTGCCGAACCGGTGGCAGGCGTATACGATGCTGGAGAGGAAGTTCATCTTGTCCTCCGAGGCGGCCATCTCCAGCAGCAGAGAACGGTCCAGCTTGATGATGCTGGAAGGATATTGCAGCAGCATGCGCAGCGAGGAATACCCGCTGCCGAAATCGTCCAGTGCGATGCCGATGCCCATCTCATGGCAGGCATCCACGAAGCGCATCAGGTGTTCGGGCTGCTCGTCCATGCAGCTTTCGGTCATTTCCGCCACCAGGCGCTCGCTGCTGACCCGGTATTTTTCCAGGGTGGCGCGCATGAAGTCGGTGAATTTCTCGTCGGACAGCTGCTGCAGGCTCACGTTGAAGGTAAGATAAAACTCCGGCATGCAGGCGGCAAGGCGCATGCAGTTGCAGGCCGTCTGCTCAAAGACCCAGCGGCCCGCCAGCTGGATCAGGTTGCCCTTTTCCAGCAGGGGGATAAAGATGGCGGGAGAAACATCCCGCCCCTGGAAGGACCAGCGCAGCAGGACCTCGCCGCCCACCACCCGGCCATCCTGTGCGGAGACCACCGGCTGGATCACGATGCGGAAATTTTCCATGCCCCGCAGCACGTCCCGGCTCAGGGCCAGGGCGATGTTGGACATGTTTTTGATCTTCTCGCCGTTTTCGGGAGAATCCACCACATACAGCTGGCGGGAATCCTGCTTGGCGACCTTGATCAGCGAGACCATTTTCTCCACAAAATCCGAGGGGGAGAGCTGGTCCTTGGGGCAGTCCATCAGGGCAAAGGAGCAGGGATGATGGACCGAAAGGCCCACGCTCCGGTAACCGGCCTCCACGATCTCACGGATCTGGTGCACCAGCTCCTCCCGGCTCTCGGCACAGGCCGGGTCCACCAGGGCCAGGCAGCGCATGCCCTCCAGCCGGTAAAAGGACATTTTGCCCATCAGATTTTTCATCAGCTCGTCGGCGATGTTGCTCACCAGATGGTCGCTGTAGGTGCGGCTGCGGGCGTTGTTCAGTTCGGTAATGCTGTTCAGGCTGAAGCCGATGGCAAGGCATTGCTGGCCGGTCTGCCGCAGCTGATCCATCCGCCCGAACATGGCGGTGACCCGGGGGAAATTGGTCACCGGGTCCACCACGAAGTCGTCGTCCTGATGGGTGACCCGCCCGGCGAAGAAGAGGGGCTTGGTCTTGTCCTCGCTCCATTGCATCAGGCCGAAGCAGCGAATCCAGACGGTTTTGCCCGCGGCGTTGCGGATCTGATAGCGCAGATCATGCACGGTGCGCTTTTCCTGCAGCATGGTCTGAATCTGGCGGCGGTACATGTCCCGGTACTGCGGGGAAGGGATGCGCTTGGCCCATTCCTTCAGAAGACCCGGCACCACATTGCTGCGGAAGCCGAATTCATCCCGCATATTGTCGGAAATATAGAACAGATCCTTTGCCATGTCGCCGAAATAAAAATAGCTTACGGTGTTCTGCTGGGAAATGGACTGGAACAGGAATTCCATGTCGTGGTAGGTAGAGGCCAGGAAATGGTAAAACAGGCTGCTTTTGTCCGCCGCGGCATTTTCCGGGCGGCGGTCGCTTTTGCGCCGGTCAATACCGGGGATGGAGCCGTTGATCCGGTAGTAGTCCCGTTTGTCCTGGTACATAACATGGTCGGCCTGGCCGATCAGTGCGTCCAGATCAAAGGGAGGCTGATCGGACCAGGCAAACCCCACGGCCATGTGATGCTGGTCCTGCTGAATGCGCTGGCGCAGCGACTGGATGTTTTCCTCAAAGCGCTCCCGGGGCAGGTCCCGGAACAGAGCCACGAACTCGTCACCGCCGGAGCGGTAGATCCAGGGGGTCTGCAGAGTCTCCTGCAGCAGAGCGGCGCAATGGCGGATCAGCCGGTCACCTGCGTCGTGCCCCAGCGAATCGTTGGTCTGCTTGAGACTGGTAATGTCACAGTAGATCACGCCCAGCTGGCTCAGACCGCCCAAACGGGTATCCTGCTCGAACATAGCGTTCATGGCGTTGCGGTTGTAAAGATTGGTAAGAGGATCGTGGTAGCTTAAGGTGTGCAGCCTGCGCAGCAGATCCCGGCGGCCCAGCAGCGAGGCCACGAAGCGGCCCACCACATTGATGATGGGCGCAAGCATGCCCATCATCTCCCGATTGGGATTGTCCACCCCCAAAAAGCCGATCACCTTGCCCTCGCTGGTCACCGGCCCTGCCGCCAGAGTGGTCACATCCTGGGGCTTGAGCATGGCATAGACCATGGGATACTGCAGGCGGATATCCTCCAGATCCCGGATCAGGATCACCTCATCCCGGGAGAATACCTGCATCCACCAGTCGATGCTGGAAAGGGGCACGCCCTGCAGAATGTCTTTCTGAGGGGTGACACCCTCCCGACACCATTCATAGGTGTTGTCCACCTGCTCATCGGTGCCGATCTCAAACACGTAGGCACGGTCACACTGGAAGGTTTGGCCCAGATAACTCAGCAGCAGTTCCAGCGCATCGTTTGGATTGGTGGTGGAGAAGATCTGCCGCATGCATTCATTCAGGATGGTTTCGCTGCGGGCGTAATAGTAGGGTGTATTGCATATGACCTCGGCGTCCACATCCACGGCAACCTCGATGCGGTAGCTGTGACCCTGCTCGGTCAGCAGACTGTCCTTGATCAGATAGCGTTTGTTGAAGACCGGGTTTTTGTGAACCCAGGAGAGAAAATGTTGTTCTTTCAGCTGATGGTTGTTGCAGAATGCGCAGGGCTGGGTACTGCCCTGCAGAACCTCGTAGCAGCGTTTGCCGGCGTAGTCTGCGGTCTGCTGATAGCCCAGTGATTCCCGCAGCCGGCGATTCATGTAGACCAACTGGTGCGTTTTTATATCTGAGATATAGACGAACTCGTCCATCTCCTCGAAAAAGCGTTGCAGATGCTCCATCATATGCATCGATTCTCCCCTCTGTGCTTCCGGTGGCTCTGCCGCCCGGTCCCTATCTTTTCCATTATAACACAAAAAAATACCCGGCTGGGAACCAGCCGGGTTAAGGAAGGAAAGAAAACGATGGGGAAAATGCCTTGTGCGCTCCAAAACGAAGCGGGGAAACAGGAATTTATCCCTGCTTTGACCGAAACAGTGCCGGTGTGAGGAGAGAGGACCGGCAAGCCCGGGCGGAGCTTGGCCGATGCGTTACCGGCGCTTCAGGAAGAACCACAGGCCAACGGCACCGCAGCCGCATACCCCGACCAGGCCGGCCAGCACAAGCGCGGGCTTGGACTGGAGCAGACCGCCGGACGAAGAGGAGTTCGCGGTGGCGGGTTCACTGGAGGGACTCGGTGTGGCGGAAGGCTGCTCTGTGGGCTGCACAGTGGGGGGAGCTGTGGGCTCCGCCGAGGGAGTGGCAGAGGGAACTGCCGTGGGCTGTGCAGTGGGACGCGAAGGACGGATCACAGCGGTGCTGGGGGGAATGGTAGCAGCAGGTGCCGCAGTGGGTTGCGCCGCAGGTGCTGCGGTAGGCTGCGCTGCGGGAGCCGCAGTGGGTTGTGCTGTGGGAGCAGCAGTAGGCTGCGCCGTGGGGATGGCAGTAGGCTGCGCTGTGGGAACTGCAGTGGGCTGAGCGGTGGGAACAGGGCTGGGAGTCACGGTGGGAGCGGGTTTTTCAAAAACAGTGAAGGAAAAACTGGCGCTCATGCCCTGATATGTTACAGTAGCCTGTCGGGTGCCGGTCTGGGTGGTGTCGAAGCCGGTCAGCGTGTACTCTCCGCTGCTCAGCTCTCTGGGACCGGAGGCATAGTTGGCGAATACCCGCAGTCCCTGGGTAGAAACCTCATCGCCCTGATGGTAAGAGGTAAGAGAAGGCGGTGTGACCGATATGGACAGCAGGGAATCGGTCACATCGGGGGCGTTGAAGCGGATCATAGCTTTGCCGTCCATATGGTAGGAGGTGAACAGGCGGTCGCCGAATACGGTCAGAGTCGCGTTGCTGCCGCCTTTGTCCACGCGCTCACCCACCGGAGTGAACGTGCCGTTTACCAGCTGATAGACCTGCAGGTCTTTGGCCGAAGCACCATTGGGTGCGGCCAGCAGGAAGGTGGTATCCGTGCCGAAGGCCAGGCGGGGTTCGTAGGCGGCGCGGTCCAGCTTGGCGAGATCGTTCCAGGTGTCGCCGTCCAGCTGCTTCAGCACCGGGGTCTCGCCGCCCAGGGCAGCCAGCAGACCGTTGCTGCCGGCGGCCAGATCATAGGAGCTGGCACTGCCCGGGCTGGCCAGGCGGGAGAAGCCGCCATCCTGCGCCTGATAGATCAACAGCTCGTTGTTGTTGGTCACATCCTGGAAAGCCAGATACACCTGGCCCTGGCTGGTCACTGCGACCTTCGGATTGTCGAACATCCGGCCGGAGGCACAGTAGCCCTGCCGCATCAGACCGCTTTTGGTGATGGTGGCATAGCCTGCCTGGGCATAGCCGCCGGTCACATAGGCCAGATGCAGGGTCCCGCCTTGGGCGGTAAGAGAGTAGTCGTCCACATCCGGCAGCAGGCCAAGGCTTTTCCATGCGCCATCTGCCAGCATGGACAGGTACAATGCGCCGTCGCTGGCGCGCCATGCGACCACCGGGATGTCGCGCAGGCTGGTCAGAGTCACCCGATCGAAGCCGCCCGCCTGAGTGAGAGGCTGCGCGGTTACAGGGGCCCAGCCGGGGTCAGCAAAGGCGTAGAGCTGCAGCTCATCACCGGTATAGGGCAGATCGTAGCCGACGGCCATGATCTGGCCGCGGATCGGCCCCTGGGCCAGCGCTGCGCCGGAGTGAGCGGGGAACTGGGCATCCTGCCACAGGGTCTGAGGATCTGCCTGGGGAATGGTGACCGAGAAGGTCATGGACCCGTTCTGGGCCGAGGAGACATCCGAAATCACGATGCCGGAATTGGTGCCATCCGAGAAGGTGAGCGCACCCTGGGCCAGCCCGGCATTCGGGTCCGCACTGCCGATGGAGGTGCGGCCGCTCTCGGCAGAGAGGAAAGCGTTGCCCACGGTGGCCCGCTCGCTGCCCTCCACATAGCCGTTCTGGCCGGGCTGGGGGCGGAATACGTACACGCCGGTGGAGCCGAAGTAGTTGCTCAGGCCGTCCACCGTGGTGTCCACCCGGTAGACGATGAGGCCGGTGCCGCCGACGCGGGAGTCCAGAGTATCGTCGCTGTAGGGGGAGGTCTGGCGGCGCATCTCCACCACAAACAGCTCATAGGGATTGCGCTGCGAGCGGATCACATAGGCCTGGTTGCCGGCTTCGCCGGGGGCGCAGATGGAAACGTTCCGGGTCGAGCTGGTCAGTTCGGGAAGCTGGGTCCAGCCGGTGAAATGCGCGCGCAGATAGGCCAGCGGCCAGCTCAGATACCGGGAGGAAAGGGCCATGATATCCCAGGCCCCCACCGGGACCGAGCCGTCCCGGGTGTACAGGTCCGGGTAGCCCAGGGTGTGCAGGAATTCATGGCAGATCACGCCGGAGCCGTCCGCCTGGGTGGAGTCCAGCAGACGGTCGGTGTTCAGCATGTTGTAATTGGCCACCTCTTTGCCGCTGTACTGCAGGCCGGCGGGCAGGGTGTTCTGATGCGGGTACAGCGAGGGCGGCGAACCGGTGGTGTTGTCCGCCTTGCCCAGCAGCACCACACTCAGGTTGTCGATGCAGCCGTCACCGTCGTAGTCCAGAGTCTGACCCTGCAGCGCGGGGAGCTGCCGCACCAGCTCGGTGAGAATCGAGGAGTCAATGCTGCTGGTCTGAGCCTGCTGGATGGCGAACGGCAGTTCGCAGGCGGTAAGGGTCTGGCCATCCCACTGAGGGAAGATGTTGTGTACCCGGAACTGACCACCGGAGATGGTGTTCATGTACTGGCGGAAGGAGCGGCCCTGTTCGCCGTCGTAAAGCTCCATCAACGCCTGGGCACGGCTTTTGTCCGGCTGGGCGGAAGGGGCGTTGAAATAGTCCTTATTTGGCTCGTCGCTGAAATAGGCGAAAAGTACCACGTTGGCAAACTCCCGGGGCGGTTGGCCTTCTGCCCGGGCAGGCAGAAGAAGGCCGCCGGCAGGCGCCATGCAAAGCACTAGGGCAAGCAGAGTGGCGATGCAGCGTTTGATCATTGAGAATCCTCCATTCATGCAGTTAAAAACGAGAACTTGCTCTGCGAAAATGGGCGTATATTTTTATTATACAAAACAAGTGGGAAAAGAAAAGCCCCGGATAGCCCCAGATGGAATGAATTTACAATAGGTTTACAGGCTGTAAAGGTTACATAAAGGTTTGCCCTCACATATCTTTCACCCTTTGCACGGCGGCTTTTCACAAACTGCCGATAAAATAGGTTCGGTTTCCCGGCGGCAAACCGGCCCCGGGGGAAGGTTTTATTATCTACAAGGGGGAATCATGATCGATGAGTAAGGTGAAAACGGCCCTTGGCCGGGTGGGCGGATGCCTGGGACGGCACAAAAAGGCCCTGATTGCAGTGGTGTTGATTCTGGCGCTTGCGGCGGCCGGACTGTGGTATTTCCGGCTGCGGAGGCCTTCCATGCCCGTGGCGGTGCAGGGGGGCAGCTATGTGCGCACCGTGACCCTGCAAAAGGGTACGCTGGATGACTCCATCAGCGCCAGCGGTACCGTGGAGAGCAGCGATGTGTCCAACGTGACCACCGACCTGAAATACACCGTGAAGACGGTAAATGTGCAGGTGGGCGATATGGTCGAGGCGGGAGATGTGATCTGCACCCTGGACACCGAGAGCCTGGAAAAGAGCATTGAAAAGGCCAAGGAGGCCCTGGCGGACAGCATGGCCCAGGCAGAAAAGAACTACCAGAAGGCCCAGGAGAGCCTGGCCGAGGCCCAGACCAACGCAAGCGAGGCCAAGACCAAAATGGACGAGGCGGAGAGTGAGAAAAACGACGCCTGGTCCGCCTACGACAGTGCCCGCAGCAAGGTGAGCTCCTTCCAGAGCGAGGCGGACAGCGCTGCTGCCTGGCAGGAGAGCGCCCTGAGCGCTCTGAACGATGCCATGGCGGTGACGGCCCAAAAGCAGACCGCCTACAACGATGCCTATGGCGCCTGGAAGACCGAGAGTGACCGGCAGCTGGCGGCGGGGTATCAGCCCGCCGAGGGCGACGCGGAAAAGCTGGCCGGACTGAAGAGTGCAATGGATAATGCCCAGGTCCAGCTGGATGCGGCAAATGCGGCCCAGGCCAGCGCCCAGACGGCCTATGATCAGGCTGCCGTGCAGGCACAGGAGAAGCAGAAGGCCCTGAGCGATGCACAGAACACCGTGGGGCTGACCGGCCTGCAGACCACCTACCAGCAGGCGCAGTCTGCCTATGAGCAGGCCAAGACCGCCTATGAGCAGGCGGTGAAGACCCAGGAGACCGCCCAGGATACCTGCGACGACGCACTGGAGAGCTACAACAAATCCACCGAGAGTGACGAGCTGACCGATCTGCAGGAGCAGCTGGAGCAGTGCACCCTGACCGCCGAGACCGGCGGCAAGGTGACCGCAGTGAACGCCACCGTGGGCAGCATGATCGAGGGCGCGGCGGCTACCATTCAGAACACGGATTCTTTGAAGGTGGTCATCACCATTCCGGAATATGACATTGAGAGCGTGCAGGTGGGCATGACCGCCCGCATCACCAGTGATGTGACCGACAAAGAGGTGAACGGCACCCTGAGCCAGATCTCGCCCACCGCCACCGGCGGCGGTTCCTCCTCCAGCAGCTTTGCGGCGGAGGTGACCGTCAATGATGCGGACAGCGGCCTGCTGATCGGCACCAACGCCAAGGTGGAGATCATCCTTTCCACCACCGAGGACGTGTTCACCGTTCCGCTGGATGCCATTGGCGAAAATGAGGCGGGCGAGAGCGTGATCTATGTGCAGACCGGCGAGGAAGACGGCGAGCCGGTGTTTGAGGAAATGGCCGTGACCGTGGGCGAGCAGAACGACTACTACGCCCAGATCAGCGGCGCGGAGCTGGAAGAAGGCATGGTAGTGCGCGCGGCGGCTGACGCGGAGGAAGCCACCGAAGAGCTGGATATGGGAACCATGATGCCCGGCGAGATGAGCGGCATGGCCCCCGCGGGAGAAGGCGGTATGCAGGGCCCGGTGGTCATTGCTGCCCCCGCGGATGGCGGTGGCGGCGGCCGCGGCGGCATGGGCGGCGGCCCGGCGATGGGAGGCTGATGCAGATGCAGCCGATCATTGACATGCAGGGCATTGTGAAACGGTATTATATCGGCAAGCCCAACGAGCTGGAGATCCTGCACGGAATCGACCTGCAGGTATATCCCGGGGAATTCGTGGCCATCGTGGGTGAGTCCGGCAGCGGTAAGTCCACCCTGATGAACATCATCGGCGCGCTGGACCGGCCCACCGAGGGCAGCTATACGCTGGACGGTGTGGACATCACCCGCGCGAAGGACAAGGAGCTTTCGGTCATCCGTAATCGGAAAATCGGCTTTGTGTTCCAGACCTTCAATCTGATCGGGCGCACCAGCGCCCTGAAAAATGTGGAGCTGCCCATGCTCTACGCCGGAGTGCCCGCCCGGCAGCGCACCCAGCGGGCGAAGGAGCTGCTGGAGATGGTGAACATGAGCGAGCGGGCCCGCCACCAGCCCAACGAGCTTTCCGGCGGCCAGAAGCAGCGGGTGGCCATCGCCCGGGCGCTGGTGAACCAGCCTGCACTGCTGCTGGCGGACGAACCCACCGGCGCGCTGGATTCCGCCACCAGCCGTACCGTGATGGATATCTTCCACCAGCTGCACGCCAGAGGCATGACCATTGTGCTCATCACCCACAGCCAGGAGCTGGCCGCCGAGTGCGAGCGCATCCTGACCCTGCGGGACGGCCGGTTTGTGGGCGAGAGAAAGGGGGCGGGACGCAGTGCAGCTGTTTGACAACATCCGCCTGGCCTTCGGCAGTCTGTGGGCCAACAAGCTGCGGGCGCTGCTCACCATGCTGGGCATCATCATCGGCATTGGCTCGGTGATCGCCATCGTCACGCTGGGCGACTCGCTCACCGGTTCCATCACCGACAGCCTGCAGGGCTTCGGCATCAACAACATCACCGTGAGCCTGCAGCGAAAATCTGAGGACGATGAAACCACCGGCGGTGCGGTGCGCATGTTCGGGCTGGAGAATCCCTCCAGCGAGGACCTGTTCACCGACGCCATGATCGAGGAATTCCGCACGGTCTACCCGGAGCAGATCTATGCCATTGCGCTGAGCCGGAGCCTGGGCAGCGGTCAGGTGCAGCAGGATGACACCACCGTGCAGGTGAGCGCCATGGGCGTGAATGAGGAATACGCTCTGGCCAATGACCTGGAGCTGCTGCACGGGCGCTTCATCAAGGATTCCGACGGTGAGCGTCAGATCGCCGTGGTGAGCGATGTGTTCTGTGAAAGTGTGTTCGGCACCAGCGGCGCGTCGGTGCTGGGGCAGGAATTTGAGCTGACGGTGAATGGCCAGCTGCTCAAGTTTTACGTGGCCGGTGTTTATGAATACGATGACGACGGCTTTGTGAGCATGACCGGGTCCGATCCGGTGACCGAGCTGTATCTGCCCATGGAAGCGGCCCAAAAGCTCAGCGGCGGCGAGAGCGGCTACCAGAGCTTTACCGTGGTGGCCGCCTCCGGCACCGATACGACTGCCTTTCTGGAGCAGGTGGAAAGCTTCTTTGCCAGCTTCTACACCCGCAACGAGAGCTACACCGCCACGGCCTCCAGCATGGAGAGTATGCTGGAGGAGATGACCAGCATGCTGAACACCGTGAAGCTGGCCATCAGTGCCATTGCGGCCATCAGTCTGCTGGTGGGCGGCATCGGCGTGATGAACATCATGCTGGTGAGCATCACCGAGCGCACCCGGGAGATCGGCACCCGCAAGGCACTGGGCGCGCCGGGCTTTGCCATCCGGATGCAGTTTATCACCGAGGCGGTGGTCATCTGCCTGGTGGGCGGCGCACTGGGTGTGGCGCTGGGCGTGGGCCTGGGCGCGGCAGGCGCAGGGCTGCTGGGCTATGCGGCAAAGCCCAGCCCTTCGGCCATCGGCCTGGCGGTTGGCTTCTCCATGCTCATCGGTGTGTTCTTCGGTTACTACCCGGCGGGCAAGGCCGCCAAGATGGACCCCATCGAGGCGCTGCGTTACGAATAACGCCTTGACAAAACCGCAAAGCGGCGGTATCCTGTTGAAAGCATACGGGGAATGAGGCACTCCCCCGGCGGGCCGGATGCGCCCGCCCAAACCGCCTGTTCGGGCTGATGGCTTCTGTGATCTGTGAATCACGGGGCCGTCAGCCCTTTTTGTGCGTATGGGGAAGGCTTCGGCAAGGGGGAACCAATGAAAGAAATCGGAAAACAGGCGCTGCGGCTGCTGGCATTGTGTGCGGTGGCGGCGGCAGTGGGTGTGGCGGCCGGCGCGCTGGCCGCGGTGTTCGGCCGGGGATTGCTGGCCATTGGTGCGGTGCGGGACGCGCATCCCGGCCGGTGGCTGCCTTTTCTGCCTCTGGCGGGCGCAATTATTGCCTGGTGTTACCGGCGTTGGGGCAGTCGGGCGGGCCGGGGCATGGGACTGGTGATCGACGCGGCCTTTGACGAGGAAGAACGGATTCCCCGGCGGCTGATCCCCATGATCTTTCTGTCCACCTGGGTTACCCATCTGTTCGGTGGCAGTGCCGGGCGTGAGGGGGTAGCGGTGCAGATGGGCGCAGCTTTGGGCCGGGGAGCGGGTCGTCTGCTGTCAATGCAAAACGCAAAAAAATTGCTGCTCAAGGCCGGTATGGCAGCAGGTTTTGGCGGATTGTTCCGCACCCCTTTTGCGGCGGCGCTGTTTGCGGTGGAGGTCACGGCGGTAGGACGGCTGGATCTGGAGGCGCTGCTGCCGGTGCTGACGGCATCGCTGGCAGCCAGCTGGACCAGCGGTGCGCTGGGACTGGAAAAATTCACTGTGGAGCTGACCGGTTTGCCCGTGCTGGACGGGAGCATCACGCTTCGGCTGGCTTGCCTCGGGATCTGCTTCGGCCTTGCGGGCGCGCTGTTCGCGGAGAGCCTGCGGCGGGCAAAAGCGGTGCTGGGACGACGGATGCAGAATCCGGTGGCCCGGGCTGCGCTGGTGGGAGCAGTGGTGGCGGCGGCGAGCCTTGCCTGTCACTGGGGCCGGTATTCCGGCCTGGGCACCAACCTGATTACAGCAGCCTTTTCGGACGGTACGGTTTACTGGTACGACTGGCTGGTCAAGCTGGCCTTTACCGTGGTGACTCTGGCCGGCGGCTTCCAGGGTGGTGAAGTTACACCGCTGTTCTCCATCGGTGCATCGCTGGGCGTATGGCTGGCTCCGCTGGCAGGAGTTCCGGTGCCGATGGCTGCGGCGGCGGGCTACTGCGCGGTATTTGGATCGGCCAGCCGTACCCTGCTGGCTCCGGCGCTGATTGCGGGTGAGGTGTTCGGCTGGGCGTTTTTGCCCTTTGGTTTGCTGTGCTGTGCAGCGGCCCGAGTGTGCAGCGGCAACGCCACCATCTATCCGGCCCAGCGCACGGAATAAGAATTGCAAAACAGGTCCTCAGCGGGTATACTGGAAGCAGAACATTGTCCGCGGGCTGCGGGCTTTACTGAAACATGGAAATGAGGCGTTTTGCGATGAGCTATACCTTTGGATTCATCGGTGTGGGCAACATGGGCGGCGCGCTGGCCCGGGCGGCCTGCCGCTGGAACCCCCGCCAGGTGGTGCTGACCAACCGGAGCATGGAAAAGGCCATCTCTCTGGCCGAGGAGCTGGACTGCGACGTGGCGATGGACAACGCCACCGTGGCCCGGGAGGCCAAATTCATCTTTCTGGGCGTAAAGCCCGCCGGCATGGGCCAGGTACTGGCCGAGCTGGCCCCGGTGCTGGCCCAGCGGACCGACCGGTTCGTGCTGGTAAGCATGGCCGCGGGCCTGCAGCTGGACCGTCTGGCCCAGATGCTGGGGCGGCCTGCCCCCATGCTGCGCATCATGCCCAATACGCCGGTGGCCATCGGCCAGGGCATGATCCTGTACACCGCCGGCCCCGGTGTGGACCGGGAGGATCTGGAGGAGTTCCTCATCAAGATGGACGCCGCCGGACGGTTCGACGCCATCGACGAAAAGCTGATGGACGCGGGCAGCTCGGTGTCCGGCTGCGGGCCTGCTTATGTGTACCAGTTCATTGAGGCTTTGGCGGACGGCGGCGTGGAATGCGGCCTGCCCCGGGCAAAGGCACTGGAATATGCCGCCCAGACCCTGGCGGGCGCGGCCCAGATGGTACTGGAGACCGGCAAGCATCCCGGCCAGCTGAAGGACGAGGTGTGCAGCCCCGGCGGCAGCACCATCGCCGGAGTGCACGCGCTGGAGGAGGGCGGCCTGCGGGCCGCGGCCATCAACGCGGTGGTCAGAAGCTTTGCAAAGAACAAGGAGCTGGGCAAGCAGTGAGCGAATACAACATCAAGCTGGTGGGGCTGGACATCGACGGCACTCTTTTGAACAGCAAAAATCAGATCAGCCCCCGCAATCATGCGGCCATCCGGGCGGCCATCGACGCGGGCTGCCGGGTGATCCCGGCCACCGGCCGGCCGCTGCGGGGCGTGCTGCCGGAATTTCTGCAGATCCCCGGCGTGGACTACGCGGTTACCGCCAACGGAGCCACCGTGATTCGGCTGGCCGACCGGGAATTCGTGATCAAAAACTGGCTCAGCCGTCAGCGGGTCCAGCAGCTGTATCGGGCCACCGAGGGCCTTTGGCGGGTGTTCGATGTGTTCGCCGGGGGAAGCGGCTACAGCGAGCAGAAAAACCTGGATGCCGCTGAGGAGTGGGCGCCCCGCAATATGGCCAACTATATGAGGCTGAGCCGCCAGCCGGTGGAGAGCATGCCGGAATTCATTGCCTCTCAGGAGGGCTTTGAGAAATGCACCATGTTCTTTACCAATGAGGAAAATCGGCAGAAGGCCCGGCAGATCGCTCAGCAGATGGGCGGCTTTGCCATTGTGTCCAGTGAAACCAACAATCTGGAAATCAGCGATGAGGGTGCAACCAAGGGCCTGGCTCTGCTGGAGCTGGGCCGGATGCTGGGGCTGGAAAAGAGCCAGGTGATGGCCTGCGGCGACTCGGAAAACGACCTGGCCATGCTGGAATCGGTGGGCCTGGGTGTGGCCATGGGCAACGCGCCCCGCTTCATTCAGGAAAAGGCCGCCGCGGTCACTGCCACCAACGACGAGGACGGCGTGGCCCTGGCACTGGAAAAATACGTGCTGGGCAGGTGATGCAGCAGTGGATTTCCTGCGGGAAAAGGGCATTATTGCGGCGAACCTTTGTCTGATCGCCGGGCTGCTGTTTTTCAGCCCGCTGTTTCTGGTGGGGCTGGCGCTGTGGGCGGTCAGCCTGGCGGTGCACCTGCGCCGGGAATCGGCAAGGGGCATGAAGCTGTTTTACGGTGCTTTGTGCCTGCTGGTGAGCTTGTGGTTTTTGTCGGCGCTGGCCCGGCAGCTGGCGATTCTGGCCGGCTGGATTTGAATAGTAACAGAGAAACAAAAAAGAAGGAGCCCGAACTGAACTGCACCCCATTTGTTAGACAGTATGATATACTGAATAACAAATGGGGTGCTTTACTATGCCGAAAGGAATAC
>NZ_NFKA01000002.1 GCF_002160145.1 Gemmiger sp. An194
GTATTCCTTTCGGCATAGTAAAGCACCCCATTTGTTATTCAGTATATCATACTGTCTAACAAATGGGGTGCAGTTCACAGCCTGCCGCCTGGTTTATTCGCTTATTTAAATTTCACTCACAGCTGAACCGGAGTATCCACCAGAGGCAGCTGCTCCATGGTTTCGATGGCCTCAATGGCATCCCAGGCGAAGTTCTCCTCGCCCAGCGCTGCCGCAAAGCCGGTGCGCTCCATCTCGTGCTTCACGTTGGGCTGCACGCCGCTGAACATCACCCGGATGCTGCGTCCGCGCAGGTCCGCCAGCAGGGTCTCCAGCTCGCTGATGGCGCTCTCGTCAATGTAGGGCACGCCGCGCACCGAGAAGATCACGCCGTGGGTCTCCTCGCCCAGCTGGGCCATGGCCTGGGTCAGCTGGTCCTGGGTGCCGAAGAAGAGCGGGCCGGTCAGGTAGACCACCTTCACATCGGTGCGCACCTGATCGGTGCCGTCGGCGTTTTTGCGCTTCACATCGCTCACAGCGATCTTCAGATCGCAGCTCTTCAGCACGAACAGCAGCATGGCCGCCACGATGCCCACCAGAATGGCGATGACCAGGTCGAACAGCACGGTGGCCACCATGGTCACCAGGAACTGAGCCGCGGCGGACTTGAGCCGCTTGCGGAACAGCTCCCGAATGGCTGCCCAGTCATTCATGCGCCAGGCGGTGACCATGAGCACGCCCGCCAGGCTGGCCAGCGGGATGCGGCCCATCACGCCGCCCAGCAGGAACATGGACAGGATCAGGGTGATTGAGTGGATCACGCTGACCATACGGGTGCGGCCGCCGCTCTTGATGGCAACCGAGGTACGGGCGATGGCCGCGGTGGCGGGCACGCCGCCCAGAATGGGAATAATGATGTTGCCGATGCCCTGGGCCACCAGCTCACGGGTGGAGTTCAGGGGCTCGCCCTTCATTCGGCCGGCGGCCGCGCCGCACAGCAGGCTCTCGATCATACCCAGAGCCGCGATGGAAATGGCCGGAGCGATCAGGTTGGGCAGGGTGGAGATATCGATGCCGTTGAGCAGCAGGCTGTCCGGCGTCATGAGCTTCTGGGGGATGGCACCCACCTCCGCCACGGCGGAGCTTTCAGCCGCAGGGTTCAGCACGAAGTTCAGCACCACGGCCACGATGATGGCCACCAGCGAGCCGGGCAGATACTTGGCCAGCTTTTTGGGCCACAGAATCATCACCGCCATGGCCAGCACCGCAAACAGCACTGCCTGGCCGTTGGGAGAAAAGCCCAGCTCCCTGTAGGAAAGCAGCTTCTGAATGGCGTTCTCGCCCTCGCTCACGGTGCCGAAGAAGTTGTCCACCTGGCCCAGAGCGATCACGATGGCGATGCCGGAGGTGAAACCGGTGATGACCGGCACCGGGATGATGGACACCAGCTTGCCCACCCGCAGCAGTGCAGCCGCCAGCAGGATCACGCCGGTGAGCAGGCCGGCGGTGAGCACGCCCTGCACCCCGTACTTGGCCGAGATGCCGATGAGAATGGCCGCCATGGCACCGGTGGGGCCGCTGATCTGGTAGGACGCACCGCCCAGAATGCCGATCACGATACCGGCCATAATGGCGGTGATCATGCCGCTGGCTGCGTCCGCGCCGCTGCTCACGCCGAAGGCCAGAGCCAGGGGCAGAGCCACTGCCGCAACGGTAAGACCCGCCATCAGGTCCGCCAGGAACGCAGCACCGTTGTAGCCGGAAAATTCGCGCCGGAGATCCCCAAGATAGGTTTTCATTTTGATTCTTTCCTTCCTCTGTTTTTACCGCCCGGATACAAATAATATTAAATGAAGTCCGCAAGTTCAGCCGGGCAGCCGTTTTCAACCATACACCCGCCGGGGCGCTTTGTCAACCGAAACCGTCTGTTTTCTCTCATATTCCGCTGAGGCCGTTGGTTTCCAGCAGATCCATAGCTACAGCAAAGTCCTTTTTGTCCACATACAGCTCATATCGAGTGTTATCCACCGAACGGGAGTAAAAATACCGGTCATGATAGTCCCGGTTCAGCCACTCTTCGGTATAGAAGATGAAATTCTCCGCAAGAATCTGCCGGGCCTGGCTCATGGTGTCCAACCGATAGCTTTCAAACACCAGGCATTTGCGCCAGGTCCAGGTAAGCCGCTGCAGCAGCGTTCGGGTATCCTTCATATCCTTTCCTCCTTTTCTGTGCTTGGGGTTACCTTCAGTATCGCACGTGCCCGCGGTGCTGTAAAGCCATCTGCACAAAAAAAGCCCGCTTTTTTCGGAAAAAAGCGGGCTTTTTGCAAGCTTAATGTTCAGCGTAGATGGAGATGATGTTCAGGATGACCTGCACGCTCTGGTCCATCTTCTCGGCGGTGATGTACTCACAGGGACCGTGGAAGTTGAAGCCGCCGGTGCCCAGGTTGGGGCAGGGCAGCCCCATGAAGGACAGGCGCGCGCCGTCGGTGCCGCCGCGGATAGGCACGATGCGGGCCTCCAGACCAGCCTGGCGGATGGCCTTTTCGGCGTTCTCGACCAGGTGGAAGTGGGGCTTTACCTTCTCTTCCATGTTGTAGTAGCTGTCCTTCAGCTCCAGCACCACGGTGCCCGCGCCGTGCTCGGCGTTCAAGCGGGCGGTGATTTCCTCCATCAGGGCCTTGCGGGCGGCGAACTTTTCACCGTCGTGGTCCCGGATGATGTAGTGCAGTTTGGCGGTGGTCACATCGCCGCTCATCTGGTACAGATGGAAGAAGCCTTCAAAGCCCTCAGTGTGCTCGGGTACCTCCTCAGCGGGCAGGGCGGCGGCGAATTCCATGGCAATGGTCTGAGCGTTCTTCATCAGGTCCTTGGCGCTGCCGGGATGCACCGAGAAGCCATGCACGGTGACCACCGCGTCGGCGGCGTTGAAGTTCTGATATTCCAGCTCGCCCACGTCGCCGCCGTCCACCGTGTAGGCGAACTGAGCGCCGAAGCGATCCACATCAAAGAAGTCG
Organism: Gemmiger sp. An194; assembly: GCF_002160145.1. Lineage (GTDB taxonomy): Bacteria > Bacillota > Clostridia > Oscillospirales > Ruminococcaceae > Allofournierella. The sequence continues at coordinate 2,997 of NZ_NFKA01000002.1, forward strand.
GCACCCTGGCCTACCTCTTCGTCCGGGGTGAAGCCGATGCACAGCTTGCCGTGGGGAATATTCTCCTTCTGGATGCGCTCCACCGCGGTCATGATCTCCGCAATGCCGGCCTTGTCATCCGCGCCCAGCAGGGTGGTACCGTCGGCGGTGATCAGGGTCTGGCCCTTCCAGTTTGCCAGCTCGGGGAATTTTTCCACGGTCATATATTCGCCGGTACCGGCAAACAGCACATCGCCGCCGTCGTAGTTCTCAAACACCTGGGGCTTCACGTTCTCGCCGGGGGCGGCGGGGGCGGTGTCCATATGGGACACAAAGCCCAGAGCGGGCTTTTCCTCGTAGCCGGGGGTGGCGGGCAGCGTGCCGTACACATAGCACTTTTCATCCACCGCGGCATCGGCCACGCCCAGCTCCTTCAGCTGCTCCACCAGCAGGTGGGCCAGGTCGAACTGGCGGGCGGTGCTGGGATGGCTGGCGCTCTCCTCGTCGGAGGTGGTGTAGATGGTCACATACTTCAAAAAGCGTTCATACGCGCGCATGATTACACGTCCTTTCTTTTGCGGTCCTGTGGCCCCGCTGCGGGGCCGCCGGCCGCCTTGTAAGCTGCCTTTTATTCTAGCACAAAGCGGACAAAATAAAAAGTGCCCGCTGCACCCGCCCCCGGTCAAACCGGGTCGAAACACTTGGAAAACAGGCATATTTATGGTATTCTTATAACGTATATGAGCATTTTGCCCCGCGTGGCTTGCAATAGGAACAGAACGGAGGCCTTTTTATGGCAAACAGTTATTTCACCAACAAAACCCTTTTGATCACCGGCGGCACCGGCAGCTTCGGCAACACGGTGCTCAAGCACTTCCTGGCCAGCGACATCGGCGAGATCCGCATCTTCTCCCGCGATGAGAAGAAGCAGGACGACATGCGCCACGAGATCCAGCAGAAGCACCCCGAGCTGGCGGGCAAGCTGCGCTTTTACATCGGCGACGTGCGCGAGATCGACAGCGTGCGCAGCGCGGTGCGGGGCGTGGACTACATCTTCCATGCCGCGGCCCTGAAGCAGGTGCCCAGCTGCGAGTTCTTCCCCATGGAGGCCGTGCGCACCAACGTGATCGGTACCGACAACGTGCTCACCGCCGCCATCGACGCGGGCGTGAAAAAGGTGGTCTGCCTGTCCACCGACAAGGCCGCCTACCCCATCAACGCCATGGGCATCTCCAAGGCCATGATGGAAAAGGTGATCGGCGCCAAGGCGCGCACCGTGAAGGCGGAGGACACCACCATCTGCTGCACCCGTTACGGCAACGTGATGTGCAGCCGGGGCAGCGTGATTCCCCTGTTCATCGACCAGATCAAGGCCGGCAAGCCCATCACCATCACCGATCCGGACATGACCCGTTTCCTGATGAACCTGGACGAGGCGGTGGACCTGGTGCAGTTTGCCTTCGAGCATGCAAACCCGGGCGACCTGTTCGTGCAGAAGAGCGACGCCTCCACCATCGGCGATCTGGCCAAGGCGGTACAGAAGCTGTTCGGCGACACCGGCACCCAGATCATCGGCACCCGCCACGGCGAGAAGCTGTACGAGACCCTGATGACCAAGGAGGAGCGCATCCGCAGCGAGGACATGGGCGGCTACTACCGCGTGTCCGCCGACGGCCGCGACCTGAACTACGACAAGTTCGTGGTGAAGGGCCAGGTGCACACCGAGGCCGACGAGGCTTACACCAGCCACAACACCCGCCTGCTGAACGTGGACGAGACCGTGGAGAAGATCCTCACCACCGACTACGTGCGCGAGGCCCTGGAGAACTGGAAGAAATAAACGGAAAAGGAAGCCATTGCAATGGATCTGAATACCCCTATCCTCATCACCGGCGCGGGCGGCTTCATCGGCAAAAATCTGGTGGCCACCCTGAAAACCGCCGGTTATACCGACCTGATGCTCTTTGAGCGGGACGATACCCCCGAGACCCTGGCGGAGTATGCCGCCAGGGCGGCCTTTGTGTATCATCTGGCGGGCATCAACCGCCCCAAGGACCCCAGCGAGTTCTACGCGGGCAACGCGGGCCTGACCGAGACCCTGCTCAGCCTGCTGGACAAGGCGGGCAACAAGGCCCCGGTGCTGGTGACCTCCAGCATCCAGGCCGCGCTGGACAACGACTACGGCAAGAGCAAGGCCCAGGCCGAGCAGGCCATCTTTGCCCACGGCCAGGCCACCGGCGCGCCGGTGTATGTGTTCCGGCTGCCGGGCGTATTCGGCAAGTGGTGCCGCCCCAACTACAACAGTGTTGTGGCCACCTTCTGCCACAACTCCGCCAATGGCCTGCCCCTCTCGGTGCGGGACCCGGAATACCGGCTGCCGCTGGTTTACATCGACGACGTGGTGGCCAGCTTTGTGGCCGCACTGGACGGCAATTGCACCCGCGAGGTCGACTACTGCGTGGTTCCGGTGGTGCACGAGACCACTCTGGGCCATCTGGCCGAGACCATCGAGGGCTTTGCCAAAAACCGCGAGACCCTGGATGTGCCGGACCAGACCCCTGGCAGCCTGGAGCAGAAGCTCTACTCCACCTGGCTGTCCTACCTGCCTGCCGACCGGTTCTCCTACCCGCTGAACATGCACTGCGACAACCGGGGCAGCTTCACGGAATTTCTGCACACTCCGGCCCACGGTCAGGTGAGCATCAATATTTCCAAGCCCGGCATCGTGAAGGGCAACCACTGGCACCACTCCAAGAACGAGAAGTTCCTGGTGGTGAAGGGCACCGGCGTGATCCGCTTCCGTGCGCTGGACAGCACCGAGGTCATTGAATACCACGTTTCCGGCGACAAGCTGGAGGTGGTGGACATTCCCACCGGCTACACCCACAACATCGAGAATGTGGGCCAGGACGATATGGTCACCGTAATGTGGGCCAACGAGGTCTTCGACCCGGACCACCCGGACACCTTCTTCCTGCCCGTCTGATTCTTCATAAAGGAGCGCGCTTTTTATGAGCAAACTGAAACTGATGACCATCGTGGGCACCCGGCCGGAGATCATCCGCCTTGCCGCCGTGATCAAAAAATGCGACAAATACTTTGACCAGATTCTGGTGCACACCGGCCAGAACTACGACTACACCCTGAACGGCATCTTCTTTGAGGACCTGGGCCTGCGGGCGCCGGATCACTACCTGAACGCGGTGGGCGAGGACCTGGGCGAGACCATCGGCAACATCATCGCCAAGAGCTACAAGCTGATGGTGGAATTAAAGCCCGATGCTCTGCTGATTCTGGGCGACACCAACAGCTGTCTGTCCGCCATTTCCGCCAAGCGGCTGCACATTCCCATCTTCCACATGGAGGCGGGCAACCGGTGCTTTGACGAGTGCCTGCCCGAGGAGACCAACCGCCGCATCGTGGACCACATCGCGGATGTGAACCTGTGCTACTCCGAGCACGCCCGCCGCTACCTGAATGCCGAGGGCACCGCCAAGGAGCGTACCTATGTGACCGGCAGCCCCATGGCCGAGGTCCTGCGGGCAAACCTTGCCCAGATCGAGGCCTCCGATGTGCTGGAACGTCTGGGTCTGGAGCCCAAAAAGTACATGCTGCTCAGCGCCCACCGGGAGGAGAACATCGACACCGAGAAAAACTTTGTGGCCCTGTTCTCGTCCATCAACGCGCTGGCGGAAAAATACAACATGCCCATTCTCTACTCCTGCCATCCCCGCAGCCGCAAGCGGCTGGAGGTCATGAACTTCCAGCTGGACGAGCGGGTGCGCCTGCACGAGCCTCTGGGCTTCCACGACTACAACCACCTGCAGATGAACGCCTATTGCGTGGTAAGCGACTCCGGCACCCTGCCCGAGGAGTCCAGCTTCTTCACCAGCATCGGCAAGCCCTTCCCGGCGGTGTGCATCCGCACCTCCACCGAGCGCCCCGAGGCGCTGGACAAGGGCTGCTTCATTCTGGCGGGCATCACCGCCGGCGGCGTGGAGCAGGCGGTGGAGACCGCCGTGGCCATGAACGACAACGGCGACATCGGCATTCCCGTGCCCAACTATGTGGAGGATGTGTCCACCAAGGTGGTCAAGATCATCCAGAGCTACGTGGGCGTGGTCAACAAGATGGTGTGGCGCAAATACTAAGCCGCCCCACACAACAGGAGCGTTTACACAGTGAAACGAATTTTAGTGGTGAGCCAGCACTTCTGGCCGGAGCCCTTCCGCATCAACGATATTGTGGAGGGGTTTGTTGAGGACGGCCTGGAGGTGGATGTGCTGTGCGGCCTGCCCAACTATCCCAAAGGCGAGTGGTTTTCCGGTTACAAATACACCGGTCCCCGCCGGGAGGAATACAAGGGCGCGCAGGTGTTCCGGGCCGGGGAAATCCCCCGCAAGGGCAATTCCGGGGCCATGATCTTTTTGAATTATGTGAGCTGGCCCTTTTTCGCCCTGTTCAGCCTGTGGCGGCTGAAGGGCCCCTATGACGCGGTGCTCTGCTACAATACCAGCCCGGTGCTGATGAACTTCCCGGCCATTGTGTATGCAAAGCTCCATCGTATCCCCTTCACCAGCTACGTGCTGGACATCTGGCCGGAAAACCTGTACAGTGTGCTGCCGGTGCAGAATGGCCTTCTGCGCCGCATCGCCAGCGCGGTGAGCGACTGGCATTACAAACGGGCCGAGCAGCTCATCGCCATGAGCCCCTCTTTGAAGGAGCGGCTGATGGAGCGCACCGGCAAGGGCGCCGGCCGGGTGGCGGTGATCCCCCAGCACTGCGAGGATTTTTATGCCATTCCCCAGCCGGATGAGGCGCTGGCGGAGCGATATGCGGGCCGGTTCAATCTGGTGTTCACCGGCAACTTCAGCCCGGCCCAGAGCCTGGACACGGTGATCAGAGCCGCGGTGAAGGCCCGGAGCATGGGCGCGGAGAACCTGCGTCTTCTGATGGTGGGCGACGGCATGAGCCGACAGGCGCTGGAGGCGCTGACCGACGAACTGAACGCCCGGGACACGGTGGTGTTCACCGGCAGTGTGCCCCCATCAAAGGTACCCCGCTACACCACGCTGGCGGATGGACTTGTGGCTTCTCTGAGCGCCAGCCCGGACCTGGGCATGACGGTGCCCGCCAAGATCGCCAGCTATATGGCGGCGGCAAAGCCGCTGCTGGCCAGCATGGACGGCGAGGGCGCCCGGGCGGTGGAGGCTGCCGGGTGCGGCTTTGCCAGCCCCGCCCAGGATTCCGACGCGCTGGCCAACAATATGCTGGCGCTGTATCGGGCCGGTAAGGCCGAGCGCTGTGCACTGGGTCAGAAGGCCTTTGCCTGGTATCAGGCGAACTACCGCCGCCGGGCGGTGCTGGACCAGCTGGAAGCGTTTTTGATTCCAGGCGAAAAAACAAACGTTTGAGGTGAATCCCTTGAAGATACTCGTGATCATTCCCTGCTATAACGAGGCGGAGAACATCTGCCGGGTGGTGAAGCGGCTGAAGGCCACCTGCCCGGATGTGGACTATCTGGTGGTGAACGACTGCTCCACCGACGACAGCGTCCGCATCCTGCGGGAAAACGGCTACAACTATCTGGACCTGCCGCTGAATCTGGGCATCGGCGGCGGTGTGCAGAGCGGTTATCTGTATGCCACAGCCAACGGCTACGACATCACCGTTCAGATGGATGGCGACGGTCAGCATGACCCCCAATATCTGTACGATGTGATCCGCCCCGTGGCCGAGGGCAGGCTGGACATGTGCATCGGCAGCCGCTTCATCAAAAAGGAGGGCTTCCAGACCAGCTTCATGCGGCGGGTAGGCATCCGTTTTCTGAGCTTCATGATCCGGCTGCTCACCGGCCAGCGTGTGCTGGATGTAACCAGCGGCTACCGGGCCTGCGGCAAGCAGATGACCGCCCTCTTCGCGAAGCACTACGCCCAGGATTACCCGGAGCCGGAGGCCATCGTTACGGCCATCTGCAACGGCTACAAGGTGGGCGAGGTGCCGGTGGTCATGGAGGAGCGCCAGGGCGGCGTATCGTCCATCCGGGCCTTTAAGAGCGTGTACTACATGATCAAGGTCAGCCTGGCGCTCGTCATTCACCGGCTGAGCGCCATTCAAAAAGGAGGAAAAGGATGAGCCCGGTATTCCAAGGCCTGCTTTTGGTGGGCGATCTTGTTTTTCTGTTTCTCATCTTTGTGATGGTCAAGAACGGCCGGCTCAGCGTCCGGTTCAGCCTGCCCTGGCTGGGGCTGGGCGCGGGCATGCTGGTGCTGGCCATCTGGCCGGAGGTCGCCAAGATCCTGCGCAGCCTGGTGCAGGTGGAGGTGGTCTCCAACATGGTGTTCATCATGCTGTTTTGCTTTGTGCTGCTGGTGCTGCTCATTCTGTGCGCAGTGGTCAGCGAGTACAATGAACGGCTCAAACGCCTGACCCAGACAAACGCCATGCTGGAGCATCGGGTGCGCCAGCTGGAGGAGCAAATGCAACGTACCGGCCGGTAACAACCATCGGGCCTGTCCGTCTATTTTGGTATACAAACAACATGCGCAGCTGCCGGGCCTCGGTTTCGATCGGGGCCCGGCAGCCCCGCCAAAGGATTGATGCATTTCATGATGGCCTTGCTGCTCCATCTTTTTTTATTTTCCGCTTTTTTTCTGGGCTGGTGTCTCTGGCTGTTCCACCGGCTGCGGCTTCCGGCGGAGCAAACGCCGGTGGTCGCCATGTGCGCCCTTTCGGTGGTCACCTATCTGTTCGGGCTGGTGAACCTGTTCGGACTGATCCAGCCGATCTTGTACGCCGGAGGAATCCTGCTGGGGCTGTGGACGCTTTTCCGGCAGGGTCCGAAGCTGCTGCGGCGCTTTGTCACCCTGCCCATGATCGGCTTCGGCCTGGTGTGCGGCTGGTTCATGCTGCTTTTGCGCGGCGCCGCCGTGGAAGGGCATGACAATTTTGCCCACTGGGCCATCGTGGCCAAAAGCATCCTGACCCACAACGCCTTCCCCACCGCCGCAAACACCGCGGTGGAATACGTGAGCTACCCGCCGGGAACCGCCGTCTGGATCAAGCTGGTGTGTGATCTGCTGGGCACCTCGGACGGCACCATGCTGTTTGCCCACATCATCCTGAACATGGCCTGCATTCTGGCGCTGATCCCGCTGTGCCGCCGGTCGCTGCCGGTGGGGGCCGCTCTGGTAGCCTACGGCATCTTCTCTTTCCTGCAGTTCAACGGCTGCGGCAGCCTGATGGTGGACTACCTGTTCACCCTGCTGGTGCTGGCCACCGCCGCGGTGATTCTCGCCTGTCAGAAGGAGCATCCCGCCGGCGGTCTGACCGGTGCGCTGGTCCTGCTCTGCTTCACCACTCTGGTGAAAAACAGCGGACTGATCTTTGCGGTCATCGGTCTTGTTCTGGCCCTCTGGGCGGTCTGGCACAGCGGCTTCTCCCGCAAGATCCGCTGGATCTGGAGCGGTCTGCTGACCCTTGCCCCTGTCGGTGTATGGGCACTCTGGCTGCTGCGGGTTCAGCTGGTATACGGCGAAACCTCTTCCAAGCACGCGGTCTCGGTGGAGAACTACGCCCAGCAGATCAGCGAAAAAAGCGCGGCGGATATCGCCGCCTTTCAGCAAAGCTTTTTCACCTACTGGCTGCACCCGGGCTACAGCGGCGTGGTCTTCTTCTGGATCACCGTCGCTTTGTGCATCGCGGTCCCGCTGCTGCTTTCGGCAATGGGCCGCATTGACAAAAAGCGCGCCCTGCTCTATGTCTGCGGCAGTCTGGGGACGCTGGCGTTTTATCTTTTCACCCTGTATCTGACCTATCTGTTATCCATGAGCCGGGAGGAGATGCTGGTTCTTGCCAGCCTTCCCCGCTACATCGTGTGCTTCTGCGCCGCCATCACCGGGCTTATGCTGATGGCGCTGCTGTGGCATCTGCAGGGGCACAAGGCACGCCCCTGGGCGGGCGGAGTTATTCTTGCCTGCTGCCTGTACGCTCTGTTCGTCTGCCAGCCCGGTTCCCTGCGCTGCCTTTACAGCAGGCAGGATTACCAGAATAACGCCGAACAGGCCCCCTGGATCGAGCTGCGGGAGGAATACGGCCTGCCGGAAGGGGCCAGCTATCTGTTCTACACCAACGGCTCCCCGGTGGACGGCTGGACCGGCCTGATGGTGGCCCGCTATGTGTTCAACACCGACCACGCGGCGCTCTGGCAGCTGCGGGACGACGGTCCCTATCTGGCCGCTGCTTTTGAGGAATACGAGTATGTGGTGTTCAAATCCCCGGATGCGCAGAGCGATGCGGAGCTGGAGCGCTGGGGCTTTGACCCGGCTTCCACTCCCTATCTGGACCGGGGAACCTTCATTCAGCGGCAGCAGGAGCTGGGCTCCTGAAAGCCCCGGCAGTCTCTTGGATTCAACGATTTCGGTGTGAGGTGCATGCATGGATTTTAACACATTGGTCTTTTTGGGCTTTTTTGCGGGAGTTGCGGTGCTCACCTACTGTGTCCCCCGCCCGGCAAAGCCCTACCTCTGGCTGCTGGCCAGCTATGCCTTCTATCTGTATAAACCGGAAAACGCCCGACTGGTGTTTATCCTCATCAGCGTAACCGTGGTGACCTGGGTGTGCGCCCTGGCCATGGACAGTGTTCCCCAACAGGCCACGCGGCGGCTGTTTCTGGTGGTCTCGCTGGGTGTTTGCTGCGGGTTTCTGTTCTTTTTCAAGTACTTCAACTTCTTCGGTGAGCTGCTGGGCGGCATCACCGGCCTGTTCGGCGGCGCGGCACCTCATCTGGATCTGATCGCCCCGCTGGGTCTTTCCTACTTTACCTTCCAGAGCCTGGGGTATGTGATCGATGTGTATCTGCACCAGACCAAGGCCGAGCGCAACCCGCTGAAATACGCGCTGTTCGTGAGCTTTTTCCCCTGCATCTTCACCGGCCCCATCGAGCGCAAGGAGCACCTGATGGCTCAGTTCGAGCATCCCCGCCGGTTTGACTATGACCGGGTGGCGGGCGGTTTGTTCCGGGTGCTGTGGGGTTATGTGAAAAAGATGGTCATTGCGGACAACATCGGCGTATTTGTGCGGGCGGTCTATTCCGCACCGGACCAGCACACCGGCCCTTATCTGCTGGCGGCCAGCCTGCTGTTCAGCTACCAGATCTACATGGACTTCTCCGGCTGCTGCGATATCGCCATCGGCGCGGGCCGGATGCTGGGCTTTGATCTTCTGGAAAACTTCAACCGTCCCTTTGCCGCCAAGACCTACACCGAGCTGTGGAACCGGTGGCACATGAGCCTGACCAACTGGTTCAAGGACTACATCTTCACGCCCCTCTCCTTCTATAACCGGGGCGCGGAGGGCTTTCTGGGCAAGCTGCAGGGCTGGTTCAACATCTTTATCATCTTCCCCATCAGCGGCCTGTGGCACGGCGCCAGTCTGGGCTATGTGATCTGGGGCGTTCTGAACGGCCTGTTCATGGTGGTGGGCAAGGCCACTGCCAAAAAGCGCCGCAAGCTGGCCAAGAAAAACCCGCTGTATCAGGTTCCTCATCTGCAGGGATTCATCCAGCGGTGCTGCGTGTACCTGCTGTTCACCGCCTGCATCGTCTTCTTTGCGGCCGATCTTTATGGCGGTCAGGCGGGCATCGTGTTCGCCGGTCTGTTCACCGGCTGGGGGCAGGCAGGCCTTGCCCAGCTGGCCAGCGGCTTTGCGGCGCTGGGTCTGGGCGGCAGTACCGTTCTCATGCTGGTGGCCAGCAGCCTGGTTGTGGAACTGATCGAAGCCCGCGGCCCGGTGGCTCAGTGGATTCGCACCCAGCGGGCCTGGGTGCGCTGGCCGCTGTATTACGGGCTCTGCCTGCTGCTGCTGTTCTTCGGCGTATTCGGCCAGTCGGCCTATATCTACCAGCAATTCTAAGGAGGTGCGGCGATCTTGACCAATCAACCCAAGCGCAAAAAAAAGCGCAGCCTTGTGCGCACGCTCCTGTATCGCTTCTTCACCGGGCTGGAGATTCTGATCAAATTCTGCTTTTTCATTCCCATTCTGCTGTTCATGGTCTGGTTCAGCCATAAGGTGGACATCAGCGGCCTGTTCCAGGGCGAGTTGGCTCCCCGCGAGGTGGCCAACATGCTGCTGGCAGGTGACACCGTTTCCAATTACGACAAGATGGACGAGCGGGCGGTGCTGGAGCTGTATGTACAGAATCTGCCGGAGGAGCAGGTGCCGGAAACCATTGCTCTTGGCTCCAGCCGGGTGCTGCAGCTGCAGCAGGAGCTGGTGAGCGGCAGCTTTTTCAACATGGGCCTGAGCGGCGCCTCCGCCATGGATGTGATGAACTGCTTCTATCTGCTGGACAAGGAGGGCAAGCTGCCCAAAAACCTGATCATCGAGGTTGACCCCTGGCTGTTCAACGGCGAGAATCCCACTCTGAACCAGCAGGCCGACACGGAACTCTTTCCGGAATTTTTGCAGAACGCTCTTGGCATTGAAAGCGATTATCAGGAGCCGGACAAGCTGGAGCTGTGGAAGGCACTGATCGACCCGGCCTACTTCCAGGGCAACGTGAAATATGCTCTGAAGCAGCGAGCCACCGGCGAGACCACCACCGAGGACGGCGAAAGCATTCCCTTCCAGCCGGTGAGCGGTGATCTGGACCAGCTGGAATACAACGCCAAAGCCCCGGACGGCACTGTGGTCTATCAGGCGGATTTTCGCAACTGGAATTACGACCAGATAATGGCCGAGGTACTGGATCAGGCGGGCACCCTGGACGGACTGCACGGCTTTTCCCAGATGGACCCCTACTGGACCGATCTGTTCGAGCGTTTTGTAAGCTATGTGCAAAGCAAGAATGTGAACGTGGTCTTGCTGCTCACGCCCTATCACCCCTTCATCATCAAATATGTCCACGACAATCCCCAGGGCTTTGAGGGCTTCTTTGATGTGGAACCCTGGCTGCGCAGCTTTGCCCAGGAGCACAACATTCCCCTGTACGGCAGCTACCATGCCAGCCGCATCGGCGTGCCGGAAAGCCTGTTCTACGACGGCCTGCACTGCAAGCCGGAGGCCCTCAAGCTGTACTTCCCCGGCATCGAGGCCGCGCTGCAGGGCCTGCAGACCTCCTATGAGGCTCAGTATCTGGAAACCTACGGGGCGGACAATGCCGATCTGGTGACCAACGCCCTGGTGGGCACCACCGCCGACTGCCTGGTGGTGGACGAGGAATGGTTTGCCAAGGCCAGCACCTCCTGATCTCCGTTCCTCCTGTACAACAACAAAAGCCCCGCTTCACGCGCTGTTGCAGCGCTGTGAAGCGGGGCTTTTCTCTGTTTAAGCTTAAGCGTTCAAGCCAAGACCGGTTTCCAGGTCAGACAGCATCCGGTCCAGAGCAGTAATGCCGCCTTCCGCCGTGTACCATACCGCCGGGTTGGCCAGATGGACCACGTGGCCCTCCTGCGCCGCCTGGGTCTTGTTCACCAGCTCATTGTCCATGATCTCCTGGGCCAGCTTGGCGCCATCGGTGCCGATGGCCGCGTCACGGTCCATCACAAAGATGTACTGGGGGTCCTTTTCCACAATGAACTCGAAGGAAGCCTCATTGCCGTGGGTGGAGGTGTCGATGTTGGCATCCACGCCGATGTTCTCAAAGCCGATCTCCCGGCCGATCAGCGAGCAGCGGCCGTCGTTGCCCAGCACGTTATAGCTGCCGCTGGTGCACATGCCCACAATGGCGGTCTTGCCGGCAGCGAACTCCTGCAGAGCGGCAATGCGGCCGTCAAAGCCCGCCATCAGCTCCTTCGCCTTGCTTTCCAGCCCGAACAGAGAGGCAACGGTGGCGGCGTTCTGGCGCACGCTCTCCACCACGCCCAGTTCGGTATCGGTGGAAAGATAGATCACCGGCGCGATCTCGTTCAGAGCATCGTAGGAGGAGGCCAGGCGGACGCCGATGAAGATCACGTCCGGATCGCTGGCCATCACCGCCTCCAGATCGGCCTCCTTGATGGTGCCCAGGTTGGCCACCGCTTTATCCTCCATATAGCTCTGCAGGTAATCCAGACTGGTGGAGGCGCTGCCCACCACCCGGCCGCCCAGGCCCAGTGCATCCAGAATGTCCAGGCTGGCCATATCCAGCACTGCGATCCGCTGAGGATCGTAGGGAACCGTCAGGTCCACGGTTTCCTTGCTGCCGTTCAGGCTCCGGATGGTTATTTCCTGCTGTGCGGCAGAGGAGGAACCGGATGCAGCCGCCTCACTTTCGCTTTTGGGGGACGCCATTGCGGCCAGGTCTGCCGCGATGCCGCCGCAGGCGGTCATGGAAAGGGCCAGCAAGCCGGCCAGCGCCAGGGAAAGATATTTTTTCATGGGAAATTTCTCCTTTGATGGAAGATTTGTTTGAAATGTGCGTCAGTAATAGATGGACAGCGGCCTGCCCTTCACGGTCTGGACCTCAAACTCCACTCCGTAGATGTCGGACAGATTCTCCTTGGTGATCACCTCGTGCACCGGGCCGAACTTGGCGATGCCGCCGTCCTTGAAGGCGCAGATGTAATCGGAGTAGAAGGCCGCATAGTTGATCTCGTGCAGCACCAGAATCACGGTTTTGCCCAGCTCGTCGCAAAGGCGACGCACCGTCTTCATCAGATTGGTAGCGTGGTAGATGTCCAGATTGTTGGTGGGCTCGTCCAACAGGATGTACTCGGTGTCCTGGGCGATGACCATGGCGATCAGCGCCCGCTGCCGCTGCCCGCCGGAGAGCTCATCCAGAAACCGGTCCTGGAATTCCTCCAGCTCCATATAGGCAATGGCCCGGTCGATGATCTCTGTGTCCTCGGCGGTGAGCCGGCTGCCGGAATAAGGGAAGCGGCCGAAGGCCACCAGCTCCCGCACCGTGAGCTTCATCTGAATGTTGTTGGACTGGGTGAGAATGGCCAGCCGTCGGGCCAGCTCCCGGCTCTTCCAATGGCCGATGTGAGTGCCGTCCAGCTCCACCAGGCCCTCGTCCTGGGCAATGAGCCGGGAGATCATGCTCATCACGGTGGACTTGCCCGCCCCGTTGGGGCCGATCAGTGAGGTCACCTTGCCCTTCGGAATGGAAAAGCTCACCCCGTTCACCACAGTCCTGCCCTGATAACGCTTGGTCAATCCTTGAATCTTCATGGTCACACCTTCTTTCTTGCCAAAAGCAGATAGAGGAAATAAAGTCCGCCGCCCACCGTGATGAACACGCTCACCGGCACGGTGTAGGAATACACATGCTCCACAATGAGCTGACCGCCCACCAGCACCGCCATGCCGAACAGGGCGGAACCGGCGATCAGCTGGGTGTGCCGGTAGGTGCTCAGCAGCTGGCGGGAGAGGTTGGCGATGATCAGCCCCAGAAAGGAGATGGGGCCCACCATGGCGGTGGCCACCGCGATGCAGAGAGCTACTCCCAGCAGCAGGCGGCGGATGCAGCGGTCGTAGTCCACGCCCAGGTTGATGGCCTGGTCCTTGCCCAGAGTCAGCACATCCAGCAGGGCAAGCTCCCGCCGCAGGGCAAAGGCCACCCCTGCCAGCAGCAGCACCGAGAACAGCAGAATCTCGGAGTTGATGTTGCTGAAGCTGGCCACCAGGGTGCTCAGCAGGCTGTCGTACTCGTTGGGGTCCATCACCCGGGTGAGGGTGGTCTGGATGCTGCCGAAAAAGGAGGTGAGCACCGTGCCCACCAACAGCACATACAGCACGTTGTGGCGGGTCATGCGGAAGATCCAGCTATACAGCACCGTGGCCGCAATGCCCATCAGCACCACATCCACCCCGAAGGCCAGATTGGCGTTGGTGGCCACCACACTGGCCGATCCCAGAAAGAACACCACCGCGGTGTGGATGAGGGTGTACAGCGCGTTCATGCCCAGCAGACAGGGGGTAACGATGGTGTTGTTGATCACCGACTGGAACACAATGGACGCCCCACCGATGGACACCGCCGTGACGGCCATAGCCGCCAGCTTGGGGGCGCGGATCTTCATGGAATAAGCAAACAGGCGGGCGTTGGCCGGGTCGGTATTGACCAGCAGATAACCCGCGGCACAGATCAGCGCCAGCACCGCCAGAATCAGCAGCTTGCGCCGGTTGGACCGGATGGCAGCAGTATTCATGCTTCGCAGCCTCCTTCCTTTGCCGGCACGGGGCAGCAGCTCTGCGCCGGAGCCGTGAGCCGGATGGACTTGCGGCCGTTGCGCAGCCGGTAAAACAGCAGGCCGATAAACAGCACACTGCCCAGAATGCCCACGATCAGCTCGATGGGCAGCTCATAGGGCGCGATCACCACCCGGCCGATCATGTCGCACACCAGCACAAAGATGGCACCGAACAGGGCGGTATCCGCCAGAGTGCCGCGGATCTTATCGCCCTTGAACAGGGCCACCAGATTGGGCACGATCAAACCGATATAGGAGATGGAGCCCACGACCACCACCACGCTGGCGGTGATCATGGCCGAGATGCTCAAGCCCATGAACAGCACCAGATTGTATGGCACGCCCAGGTTTTTGGAAAAATCCCGGCCCAGGCCCACAATGTTGAAGTGGTTGGCGAACACAAAGGCCAGCACGATCAGCGGAGCGGTGAGCCATACGATCTCGTACCGGCCCTTGATGACCAGGGAAAAATGTCCCACCAGCCAGGAGGACAGCGCCTGGGTCATCTCGTACTGATAAGCCAGATAGCTGGTCACACCGCCGATCACATTGCCGAACATGATGCCCACCAGCGGCACCATGACCGCATCCTTGAACCGGATGCGCTGGATGAACCACACAAATACCCAGGTGCCCGCAATGGCGGCGGCAAAAGCGAACAGCGCCCGCCCCCACAGGGTGGAATTCGGCAGGAACAACAGGGCAAACAGAATGCCCAGCTGGGCGGAAGAGATGGTCGCCCCGGTGGTGGGGGATACAAATTTATTGCTGCACAGCTGCTGCATAATCAGTCCTGCCACACTCATGCCCGCGCCGGTGCACAGAATGGCCAGCAGCCGGGGCAGGCGGGACAGAAGAAAGATCTCCCAGGTGTGGGCATCGCCCTGTATAAGCGCTCGCAGCTCCAGATCGATCACGCCCACAAACAGGGACACGGCGGCCAATATTGCCAGAATCGCCGCAAGCACTGCAGTGATCCGGTTGGATTTCATGGATGGTACCCTCCTTATCGCGTAAGGTTAATTTAAGCTAACCACTTTTCATAAAGTAAGCGCGGCCCGGGGCAGCTGGTCTTGTCTGCCGGGCACCGCGCATTGCATGAGTGAGTATAGCATGAAAAAAAGCAGCCGCGCAATCAAATTCTTGCGCGGCTGCTTTTGCAATCTTGCTGTTTAAACAAGTTCAGGCCTGATAATCATACTGCAGCATGGGCCCGGTCCAGTGCTCCAGCACCTTGCACATATCCGCCGCCGTGGCCTTGGCACCGGGCAGGTCGTGCTCCAGGTAGTTGCCGCACTCCTTGCGCTCGCTGCCGGGGATCTTGCCCTCAAAGTCGGCGATGAAGGCAAAACACTCCCGCACCAGAGCAATGGCCTGCTCCCCGCTCATGGCATCCCGGGTGAGGAAGTAAAAGCCGGTGCGGCAGCCCATGGGGCCCACGTAGATGATCTGGTCGCTGTAGGCGGAGTTGCGCACATAGGTGGCGAACAGATGCTCGAAGGTGTGCATGGCGGGACTGGGCAGATACACGCCCCCGTTGGGCTTGACCATGCGGATGTCGTAGGTGATCACGTCGCCGTCCACCCGGGAAACATACATGCCCTTTTCCAGCTTGTCGTGGTCGACGGTAAAACTTGCGATGGTTTTCATGGGAATCCTCCTGCTCAGTAGGCGATGCTGCCCAGCACCTGACCGTCAATGGTCTTGGTGGTGAACAGGCCGTTTTCATAGATCATATAACTGTGGGAGCCGTCCTTGGGAATGGATACGCTGCCCGGGTTCAGAATCAGGGTATCGCCCTGCCATTCGGCGTGCTTCACATGCACATGGCCGAACACAAAGGCACTGTGGGCAGGCATGGGAGGCAGGTTCTCCGGGTTGAACTTGTGGCCGTGGGTGGCAAACAGGCACTTGCCCTCCTCCAGCCAGAGGGTGGTATAATCGGCCATCACCGGGAATTCCAGCACCATCTGGTCCACCTCGGCCTCGCAGTTGCCCCGCACCGCGATGATCTTCTCCTTCAGGCCGTTCAGCATGGGGATCACCTTTTTGGGTGCATAGCCCTCGGGCAGGTCGTTGCGAGGGCCGTGATACAGCAGATCCCCCAGCAGCAGAATGCGGTCCGGCTGCTCGGCCTGAATGCGCTCCATCAGTTTTTCACAATAATAGGCCGAACCGTGCAGGTCGGACGCGATCAGAAGCTTCATACGTTTACGACTCCTTTGAAATGGATTTTCGTTTTTTCCTCTGTCTTTTCAAAACCGGGCTGACGCTGCGGCCAGAAAAGCACCCCGCACAGCAGCCAGACGGTCACATTCATGCAGGCCCACAGCACATGGGTCTCCATGGTGGCGTGGCAGAGCATCACCAGACAGCACACCGCCTCGGTGGCCAGGCCTTCCTTGAGCAGCCGCCACATCAACAGGGCAAAGCCCAGCCAGATCAGGGCGCTGGCCACCGGACCGGCCACGATCCAGTAATACAGGTAGGCATTGTCCACCAGCATATCCGCCCCGGGCATCTGGCCCGCAATGGCAAACGGCATGGTGGTAAGGCCCTGCCAGCCCAGTGAGATGCGGGTGCTGAAAAGACTGTCCAGTCGGGCCAGCAGCGGGTTCTCCGGATTCCAGCCAAGGGCAAGGCCCATACTGGCGGCAAAGGCCAGCAGCGGCGCAGCCGTGAGCAGCAGCCGTACCGGCAGCGGACGCAGCACGCCGGGCCAAATGTGCACCACCAGCAAAGCGGCGATGAGCAGCACCAGGCAGATGGTGGCAGCCCGGCTGTCCGGCCCGAAGTTGCAGAATACCGTCAGCGCTGCCAGCAGGGCAAAGTCGAACCATTTCAGTCGCTTTCCCCCCCGCAGGCACACATACATCAGCGCAAGAGCCAGCAGGCAGGCCCCGAAGAAATTGTACCAGCCATAGCCGAAGCTGTTCCGGTAGCGGCCGGTGCCCAGCTCCTGCACGGTATCGATCACACCTGCCACCGAGCTGAGCGCCACAACACCCACGCTGAGCGCTCCCACCGGCAGCACCAGCTTCAGCGCCCGGCGCAGCGGCACATCCTTGGCTGCCAGCGCAAACAGCAGCGCCATCATCATCCACTTATTATGGTTGTTCATAAACACCCAGCGGATCACAAACAGCACACAGAAGGCAGCCGCCAGCTGGCGGCCGTCGTACCGGGTGCAAAGCAAAATCTTGACCAGCAGGCAAAGCACCACCAGATGGTCCAGCGCCATGGTACCGTATTCAAACAGCCAGGGCAGACGGTCCCGATACAGGCTGTTCACAAAAAAGATCTCGAACTGGTAGACCGCCGCGGCCACGATAAACAGCCAGGGCGCCAGCGCCTGCCGGACATCGCCCAGCCAGCCGCCGAACAGCTGCCGCTGCACCGTCAGCTGTCTGCCCAAATCAAACCAGGGGGCTTCCATGGGGCGGCGCAGCGTCTGCCAGGCATACCACATGCAGCCCAGCGCAAGCCCCAGCACGGCAAGATTCGCATAGCCGTAAAGGCAGTCGATGATAAAAGAATGCAAGGGTCCTTCTCCTTTAAAAAACAGGGTGGCAGAGCCCGCGCCGCAGGCTCTGCCCTCTGCCGCGTCCTGCGCGGCTCAGCTGTATTTCTTCACAATGTCCTGCATGGCCTCAAACTGCTGCTCCATATCCTGCACCAGCTTGAACTGGGTGCGGGCGCGGATCAGGTTATGGGTGGGATACTGGGTCTTGAAATAGGTATCCCCCTGCAGGTAGTCGGTCAAAAAGCGCATACCGCACTCCAGCGTCAGCAGCTTTGCACCCCAGGCCAGATTCGCCTTCTCATTTTCGGTGAGCACATCGCCTGCGGTTTCCAGATAGCCCTTGGTGTAGGCCTCGAACAGATCGATGTCGAAGTTCACCTTGGCAAGATCCGGCTCGTCCTCAGCGGCATGGGTGGCACCGAAGCGGATGGAGTCACCGAAGTCATTGAGAGCAAGGCCGGGCATGATGGTATCCAGATCAATGATGCAGATGCCCTCGCCGGTCTTCTCGTCGAACAGGATGTTGTTCAGCTTGGTGTCGTTGTGGGTGACCCGCAGAGGCAGGGTACCCGCCCGCAGCTGGCTCATGAGCACGCTGCAGTCCGCCGCATGGTCCAGCACAAACTGGATCTCATCCTTGCAGGTACGGGCACGGTTTTTCACATCCCGGCGCAGCGCCTGTTTAAAATTCTTCAGCCGGTCCTCGGTGTCGTGGAACTTGGGAATGGTCTCGTACAGGGTATCCGCCGGGTAGCCGTCCAGCTGCTTGAGGAAGCGGCCAAAGCTGCGGGCGGACTGATAGAACTGCTCCGGGCACTCCACACTCTGGTAGCAGACCGAATCCGGAATAAAGTTATAGCACCGCCAGGGCAGGCCATCGGTATCCTCGAAATAGTTTTCCCCGGCTTTGGTCTTGATATAGCTCAGGGTCTCCCGGTCCGGGTCACCGCCGGCGGCTCGGATGCTCTGGCGCAGGTACTCGGTCACGCCGAAGATGTTCTCCATCACCTCGCGAGGCTTTTTGAACACATTGATGTTGATGCGCTGCAGCACGTAGCTCAGCTCTTCCTCACCGTTCTCGCCGGGCATGAACACCGCGTAGGTCTCGTTGATGTGGCCCGCGCCGAAGGGCTGCACATAGCTGCACTGGTTGCCGAAGCCGAAGGCGTACAGCGCATCCTCCAGCATGCGGCTGTCCACACCGTCGATCTTGCGGCGCTTGGCAAAGATCACCTCGCCCGCCTCCACCTTGCGGTGGGCCTCCACATGGCAGTTGGCCTTGACCACGCTGCCCAGACCGATGTGGGCGCCCTCGTCCACCACCGTATCGTGGTCAATGATGGCGCCGCTGTTCACCAGGCAGCCCAGACCCAGCTTGCTGTGGGTGTTGATCACGGCCCGCTGCATCACAAAGCTGCCCGCGCCGATCTCGGCACTGGGGCTGACCACCGCGCTGGGATGGATGATGGTGGGCACCACAAAATCTGCCTCCAGCAGCTTTTTTACCCAGTGCAGCCGCATCTTGTTGTTGCCGAAGGCGGCCACCGCACAGGGGTATTCCTTGCGGAAGTCCTTGTAGTCCACCAGCTTGCCGATGACGCAGGCCTCCTTGCAGGCATCGTCCAGCATGGCAATTTTATCAAACTGGCGGGTCGCCATGGCGGATTCGTAGACCATATGGCCAAAACCGCCTGCGCCCAGAATCAATAAGTTCGGCATTGGGTTTTCCCCTTTCTGTTTGCCCGGCTGCCGCGCACAGCGGCAGATCCGGTGAAAATCTGTCAGAAATCAATGTAACTCTATTATAGTAAAAGAAACACCCCAATACAAGGTATCGGGGTGTTTTTCCTATTGACCTGCCAATTCTCAAACTGGTTCACCAGCTGCCGCCGCCCTGCATGAACACAGCCGCCAGCAGCTGCAGCACCATCAGTGCCGCCGCCCCCGACAGCATGACCGCACCGCTTTTGTTTATTTTCCATTCCCGGCCCTCCGCCGCCATCCGCTTGGCCCGGCCGGTCTGGCACAGCAAAAAGACGATGCCCAGGCAGACGCCCGGCAGCATGGTAGCCATCTGCGCTATGGCCCCCGGGCTGTTGTTGGGGATGCGGAACACCCCCGCACAGAAAAGACAGAGGAAGAATTGTGCTCCAAACAACCCGCTCCACCAGAGCACCGGCTTTGCCTGCTGGGTCTGGATATCCTTTGCCAGCTCGCGCCCCGGCTTCGCTTTGGCCGCAAGACCGGGATACCCGGTCACCAGATTCCGGCCGTATTTGTACTGGGCGCAGCCGATGGCTCCCAGCAGCACGACCGCCTGAATCACGATCAGAACGCCAAAGCTCCATCCACCGGGAACAAAGGCCAGCGGCACCGCGATCAGACTGATGCCCGCCGTGGTCAGCTGGACCCACAGGTCCATGGCCCGCACCAGGGCCTCCAGCTTTTTTTCGTCGTAGGCCGCGTCCGGGTCATAGCCCGCCAGCATGGTATAGTCGCCGCTGGAGGTCATCATGGCCAGAATCGGGTGCAGGCTGCCGCCGCACAAAAACAGCAGCACCGGCAAAAGTACCCAGTCCAGCTGCTCCCGCGCTGCCCCCAGCACAAACAGCCCAAGCTGTATAGCCAGTGCCAGCCAGAAGGCAAATCGGGTGGCCTTTTGCCAGGCGGCACAGCGTCGGCGGAACGAGGCATCCGGGTCCAGCCCGCCCACCAGCTCATCCAGGCCGCAGCCCAGCGCCGCGGTCAGCTGCTGCAGAGTGGCCAGATCCGGCTGGGTGCGGTTTTGCTCCCAGCGGCTCACCGCCTGCCGGGTCACAAACAGCTGCTCGGCCAGCTGCTGCTGGCTCAGCCCCGCCGCCCGGCGCAGAGCCGCCAGCCTTCCGCCAAAGTCCTGACTCTGCTCTGTTTTTGTTTGCTGCTGTTCGCTCATGGTATTGCCCCGCTTTCCAACCGGTGTTGTTCCGTTTTTCTGCCCCCAGTATAGCACCGGCCCACGGCGCGCCGCAAGCAACAGCCTGTTGCCTGCCTTCTTCGGGCACAGAAAAAGGCGGGAGCCGGTGGCTCCCGCCTGGGTCATGCGATTTAAATCAATCCCGGCTGCGGCCGAAGATGCGCAGCAGATACAAAAACAGGTTGATGAAGTCCAGATACAGCTGCAGCGCCGCGAAGATGGAGGCCTTTTTCGCCATGGCCTCGTTGCCTGCATAGGCAAAGTACAGCGCCTTGATCTTCTGGGTGTCGTAAGCGGTGTAGCAGGAGAAGATCACGATGCCCAGAACGCTGAACAGAATGCTGGAACCGCTCATAAAGAACATGCCGATCACGCTCACGATCATCAGCACGATCAGGCCCACCATCAGCGGGGTGCGCCAGCTGGTCAGGTCCCGCTTGGTCAGGTAGCCGTAGGCGGCCATCACGCCGAAGTACAAAGCAGCCGCACCAAAGGCCATGAGCACATCGCCCATGTTATACAGCCACAGGTAGGAGCTGAACACCAGACCGTTCACCGCCGCATAGACGAAGAACAGCGCCCGGGCCGAGCCCACGCTCATGCTGTGCAGCCGGGAGACCAGCGCCATGACCAGCACGATCTCCAGAATCGCCAGACCAAAGAAGGTGAAGCTGGAGCGCAGCAGATAGAAGCCGATATTGCTCATGTAGGCGACCAGCGACACACCGAAGGTGACCAGCAGACCCGCGAACATCCACAAAAATGTTTTTGCGGTGTAGTTGCTCAGGGTCTCGTACTGGAATTTTTCATTCATATAAACGGTGTTCGGGCTGGAATTGTTCCATTGATTGTAATCGTTCATATCATCAGATCCTTTCTTTGAGACTGATTATACCGTATATTATATCTGGATTTGTAAATAAAATCAAAATCTTTTATAATGACTTTGTGACAAGATCCCCAAAAGGAGCGTTTTCCATGGCCTTCGGTCTTTATCTTCATATCCCCTATTGCCTGGCAAAATGCCGCTACTGCGATTTTTATTCCAGGGGCGGCAGCCGGGGCGTTCCGCCGGAATACGTGGACGCACTGGTGCGCCGGATGGACAGCTTTCGCCGTCAGGGCCTTTTGCCGGAGCATCCGGACACGGTGTACTTCGGCGGCGGTACCCCCAGCCTGTTAACACCGGAGCAGGCCGCCCGGCTGATCTCTGCCGCCTGCCCTGCCCCCGGCGCGGAGGTGACGCTGGAGGCAAACCCGGAAACCGTGACCGAGGCCAACCTCACCGGCTTTTTGCAGGCGGGAGTGAACCGGCTGAGCCTGGGGGTGCAGACCGCCTTTGACGAGAGTCTGGCCCGGCTGGGCCGCCCCCACACCGCCGCTCAGAGCCGACAGGCCTTTGCGGCAGCAAAGAGGGCAGGCTTTGCCAACATCAGCGGCGATATTATGATGGCCCTGCCCCGGTATACACGGGAGGAGTTCGACGCTACCCTGGAGCTGATCGCCTCCGGGGGCGCTACCCACATCTCGGCCTATCTGTTAAAGATCGAGCCGGGCACCGCCTTCGGCAAAAATCCCCCCGCCGGACTGCCGGATGAGGACGCCGCCGCGGATTTCTACCTCTACGGGGTGGAGCAGTTGGAAAAAGCAGGCTTTGCCCAGTACGAGATCAGCAACTTTGCCCGCCCCGGCTTTGAGGGGCAGCACAACCTGCTGTACTGGAACTGTCAGGACTATCTGGGTCTTGGTCCCGCGGCTCACAGCTGCGTAAACAACAAACGCTTTTACTGGCCCGGCGATACTCGCGCCTTTCTGGACCCGGACTGCCAGCCGGTGCAGGATGGCGGCTGCGGCGCGGAGGATTACATTCTGCTGCAGCTGCGGCTGGCCAGCGGCCTGGATCTGAACGACTTGAAAGAACAATACAATGTGGAATTTTCACGAAAACAATTGCATTTTGTAAAACAATGTGTAGCCGCCGGATATGCCCGATTCCAGAATAACGTGCTCACTCTTACCCCTGCCGGGCTGATTATCCAGAACAGCATCCTGTGCGAGCTGCTGGGCTGAAACCTGCATTTGCTGCTTTTCAGCCAATCCCCACCGGGAATATTATATGCACAAAAAGCCGCCCGCCTTCGGTTTGTTCCGAGGATGAGCGGCTTTTTCAGGTATTTTTATTTACAAAACGTATATTTTCTATCGTTTTCTACGGAAATTCGGGTCAATCCTCCCACTTTTCGCACAGGGCTTCCACCTGACTTGCCATGCGGGCCAGCTCCTTGTTGGCGTGGCCTTCCTTGGCCTTGATGATGTTCAGCAGGCGATGGCCGGCATCCAGCAGGCGGCGGAACACCGGGTTCTGGCTGCGCAGGCCGGCCTTCTTCTCCTCGATGCGCTTGCGGTTGCCCAGCGCCAGGCAGTGGCCGCTCACCAGATCGTAGACCGCGCCGTTGTAGGGAGCGCTGGCGGAATAGCCCAGCTCGGCCATCAGCCGGTTGGCGAAGATATCGCAGACGGTGTCCTCGCCGTGGGTCACGAACACATGCTGGGGCTTGTAGTCCTTGAAGGCAGCGGCCCAGCGCATCAGGCCCTCGTTGTCCGCGTGGCCGGATACGCCCGCCAGCACCTTGATCTGGGCCCGCACCTCGATGGTCTCACCGAACAGCCGGACCTCCTTTGCCCCCTCCACCAGGGCGCGGCCCAGAGTGCCGGGGCTCTGGTAGCCCACGAAGAGCACGGTGCTCTGGGGCTGCCACAGGTTGTGCTTCAGGTGGTGGCGGATACGCCCCGCCTCGCACATGCCGCTGGCGGAAAGAATCACCTTTCGGCTCTGGTCAAAGTTGATGGCCTTGGAATCGTCGCTGCTCACGGCCAGCTTCAGGCCCTTGAAGCTGATGGGGTTCACCCCCTGCAGCACCAGCGCCCGGGCCTCCTCGTCGTAGCATTCCGCCCACTGATCCCGGAAGATGTGGGTGGCCTCCACGGCCAGCGGACTGTCCACATAGACGGTGAAGTCGCCGTACCCCTTCACCAGATTCTGCTCCTTGATCTGGCGCAGGAAATACAGCATCTCCTGGGTGCGGCCCACCGCGAAGCTGGGAATTACCAGATTTCCGCCCCGGTCGAAGGTGTCCTGAATGACTCCTGCCAGCTCGGCCACATAGTCCGGACGGGGGCCGTGGCTTCGGTCGCCGTAGGTGGATTCCATCACCACATAGTCCGCCTCGCTCAGGTACTGGGGGTCCTTGAGCAGAGGCTGGTGGTCGTTGCCGATGTCGCCGGAGAAGACCAGCTTTTTGGTGACTTCGCCCTCGGTGACCCACAGCTCGATGCTGGCCGAGCCCAGCAGGTGGCCCACATCCGCAAAGCGGCCCTTCACGCCGGGAGCTACATCGAAGGTCTCGCCGTAATCAATGGGTTCAAACAGCTTCAGCGCGTCCTCCGCATCCTGCATGGTATAGATGGGCTCGTATTCCGCCGCGCCCGAGCGCTTGGCCTTGCGGTTGCGCCATTCCGCCTCAAATTCCTGGATGTGGGCGGAGTCGCGCAGCATGATGTTGCACAGCTCGGCGGTGGCGGTAGTGGCGAACACCGCCCCCCGGTACCCGTTTTTCACCAGCAGCGGAATGCGGCCGGAATGGTCGATGTGGGCGTGGGTGAGCAGCAGGCTGTCGACCTGGCCGGGTGCCAGCGGCAGAGGCTGATTTTCATAAATGTCCTTGCCCTGCTCCATGCCGCAGTCGATCATGATGTTCTGGTCGTTTGCCTGAAGCAGATAACAGCTTCCGGTGACCTCATGGGCTGCGCCCAAAAATGTAAGCTTCATATCCTGCGGGGCCTCCTTTTTTGCCGCCCGCATTTGCACTCAAACGAGGCGGCGCGGGCCGGTCCTGTCGTTACCTTTATTATAGCCTTCGCCCCCGGCGCTTACAAGCAAATCACCAAAACGAAAAGCAAACAGATTGTAAATTTTAGGCAATACCGCACAATTTCATGCAAAAATGTGCGTAAAATCGCCTGATGCAATCTGTTTGCTTTTCGTTGATTTTTCTGCTTCCTATGGAATTTCCACGCTGGCGCCGCCGAATGCCTCGGCCTCCTGCTCGTCGTGGGTGATGAGCAGCAGCCAGCGATCCTCCAGCATCCGGCGCACCCAGTCCATGGCCCGCTGGCGCGTTTCCTCGTCCAGCCCCTTGAAGGGCTCGTCCAGAATCACGCCCTCTGCCGGGGCCAGCACCGCCCGGGCCAGCGCCACCCGCCGGGCCTGCCCGCCGGACAGCTGCCGCGCGGGCTTGGACCAGTCCTCTTCGCAAAGGCCCAGCGCCGCCAGCGCCGCTTCGATCTCGTTCCGGTGCAGCTGGGGGCAGCACAGGGCCACATTGCCCACCGCCGTGAGCTGGCCGCAGAGCCGGTCCTCCTGGAACTGGGCCACGATCCGGCCATCGGTTTCCACCCGGCCCGCATCCGGCGTTTCCAGCCCCAGCAGCAGCCGGGCCAGAGTGGTTTTGCCCCGGCCGGAAGGCGCCATCAGCACATTGGTACCCTCCAGGGTCAGATTCAGGTCCCGCAGCACCCACTGGTCCCCGTAGCGTTTGCTCACGCCGTTCAGAACCGCCTTCATGCGACGCCTCCTTCCAGCCGCCTGCCCGCCGCTCGCAGCAGCCGCAGGAACAGGGTCTCAAACGCGCCGCTCACCAGCACGATCACCGCCGTCCAGGCAAACAGCTCACCGGTCTCCAGATAAAGCTTTGCCTGGTACAGCGCCTCGCCGATGCTGCCGCTCGGCAGGCCGATGACCTCGGCGGCGATGCCGCTCTTCCAGGCAAGGCCCATGCCCACAGTGCAGCTCTGCACAAAATAGGGCCAGACCTGGGGCAGCCAGATGGCTCCCAGCGCTCGGGAAAAGGGAATGCGGAACACCTTCGCCATCTCCAGCAGCTGCCGGTCGGTCTGCTGGATGCCCTCCAGCACCGCGGTGTACACCACCGGCAGCACCATCAGAAAGCTGATGAGCACCGCCAGGTTGGCGCTGCGTACCCAAAGTAAGGCCAAAATGATGAAGCTGGCCACCGGCACCGCCTTGATCAGCTGCATCAGCGGCCGGATCAGCACCCGCACCGGCTCCAGCCAGGCGCTGGCCGCTGCCAGCACCACGCCCGCCGCCAGCGCGCCGAAAAAGCCCGCCAGAATGCGCAGGGCGCTGAAGCCCACCCGCTGCCAGAACGCAGCGGTGGGCAGAAGGCCCGCCAGCGTTTCCAGGGTTTCCAGCGGGGAAGCCAGCAGAAACTTCTGGGGAATCATCATGGCCCCAAACTGCCAGACCGCCACCCAGAACAGGATGGCGGCCGCTTGTTTTGCTCGTTTATTCCACTCCATAGTAGAAGTCGTCGCCCGGCAGCGCACCGCCTACCGAGGCGGCATCCTGCTGGTACAGCACATCCAGATAGCCGCTCAGGGCCTGCTTCATGTCCTCACCGGCCATGTAGGTGATGTTGCAGGCGGGCAGCGCCTTCTCGGCCAGGGGAGCCTTGGCCACGATGCCATACTCCGCCACCAGCTGGGCTGCGTCGGCCGTGTTCTCGGTCACCCACTCAATGCTGCTGCGGTAGTCCGCCAGGAAGACCTCCAGCTCCAACTGATGCTGCTGGGCGTAATCGCTGCGCACGGCCAGTACGCCGGTGATCAGCTGGGAATCCGGGTCGATCTTGTTCCATTCCTCGGTCAGGTCCAGTGCCACGGTCAGGCCCTCCACCTGGGCCTGGGCGGCGGTCACATAGGGCTGAGGCAGAACTGCCACGGCGCCCTCGCCCGCGCTCTGCAGCATGGCCAGCACCTCGGTGGCCTCGCTCTTGTACTCGATGGTCACATCCTTGGCCGGGTCGATGCCGTTTTCGCTGAGGATGTAGTTGAGCACATACTCAGGGGTAGTGCCCTTGCCGGTGGAGTAGATGGTCTTGCCGGCCAGGTCGGCCACGCTGGCCACCTCGTCGCCGGTGGTTACCACATACAGAACACCCAGGGTGTTCACCGCGGCCAACTGAATTTTCCCCTCAGTCTTCTGGTAGAGGGTTGCGGCCAGGTTGGCGGGGATGGCCGCCGCGTCCAGCTCGCCCTTGGTGAGCAGCGGCACGATCTCATCGGCCGCGCCGTACATGGTCACCTCGTACAGGGGGCTCTCCATGCTCTCCTGGTCCTTCATCAGCTTGACCATGCCCATGGTGGTGGGGCCCTGCAGGCCCGCAATGCGCATGGCATCACCGGAATACGGCGTGCTCGCCGCGGAGGCAGCAGAAGCGCTCTCCGCCTGGCTGGAGGCAGGCACGCTGGACGCAGCCTGCGAGGAAGCGGTGCTGCCGGAAGCAGCGGTGCCGCCGCAGGCTGCCAGGCTCAGGGCCATTGCGGCCGCCATTACCATGCTCAACAAACGTTTCATGAAAAGTTCTCTCCTTCTGGGCAATCCTTCCGGTAGGTTCCGGTTTGCCTTTTTATTTGTATTCTACTATAATAAAAGAAATTATGCCGTTGCGGCGGCAACCAACCACCCGCACAAAGGAGCCAATGCCATGCGCAATTCCATTCTACTGGAGGATCACCTTCCCATCCTGCTGCAAACCACCCTGTTCCGTGGGCTGACCCTGGCGGAGCTGCGCATGACCATGGAGTGCTTCCAGCCTGCCGCCCGCGCCTTTTCCAAGGGCGAGATCGTACTGCTTTCCGGCTATGAGATACAGGATGTGGGCATCGTGCTGGCCGGTCAGGTGGAGGCGGTGAAAAACACGCCGGACGGCGGCAGCGTGGCCATCACCCTGATGGAGCCGGGCAGCCTGTTCGGCGACGTGCTCAGCGGCAGCAGCACCAAAAGCCCGGTCACGGTGATCGCCAAGACCGACTGTCAGGTACTGTTCGTGCCCTACCAGAAGATCCTGCATCCCTGCGCCCGGATGCACGGCAGTCATTTTCAGCTGATGCAGAATCTGGTGTGCACCATCTCGGACAAATACTTTGCCCTGAACCGCCGGGTGGACCTGCTGATTTTAAAGAGCCTGCGCAGCAAGCTGTGTGCCTATCTGCTGGAGGAGGCCGCCCGGGCCGGGGCCGACACCTTCACCATCCCCTTCTCCCGTGCCGGTCTGGCAGATTACCTGAACTGCGAGCGCAGCGCGCTCAGCCGGGAGATCTCCCGCATGCGGGACGAGGGCCTGATCGAGACCTATAAAAACAGCTTCAAGCTGTTGAATAAGGCGGAGCTGACCCGCCAATATCACTGTTAAAAGGAGAGATTTCTGCCATGAAAACCCCTGTTTTATACATCGTAATCCCCTGCTACAACGAGCAGGAGGTGCTGCCGGTGACCAGCGGCATGTTCCTGGAAAAGATCAACAGCCTGATCGCCAAAGGCCGCGTGGCCCCCGAGAGCCGGGTGGTTTTTGTGAACGACGGCTCCAAGGACAACACCTGGAGCATCATTCAGGAGCTGGCGAAAAGTGACGAGCATTTTGAGGGCATCTGCCTTTCCCGCAACCGGGGCCACCAGAACGCCCTGCTGGGCGGCCTGATGACCGTGAAGGACCGGTGCGACATCACCATCAGCATCGACTGCGACGGCCAGGACGACATCAACGCCATGGATGCCATGGTGGATGCCTACTGGGAGGGCTGCGAGGTGGTGTACGGCGTGCGCTCCAAGCGGGACACCGACACCTTCTTCAAGCGCTTCACCGCCGAGGGCTTCTACAAGCTGATGAACTGGATGGGCGCGCAGGTGGTATTCAACCACGCGGACTACCGGCTGATGAGCAGCCGGGTGCTGAACGAGTTCGCCAACTTCAGGGAGGTCAACATCTTCCTGCGAGGCATGGTACCGCTGGTGGGCTTCAAGAGCACCAGCGTATACTACGAGCGGGCCGAGCGCATCGCGGGCGAGAGCCACTACCCGCTGAAAAAAATGCTGGCCCTGGCCTTCGACGGCATCACCAGCCTGTCGGTGAAGCCCATCCGACTGATCACCGGCTTCGGTGCACTCATCTCCGTTGTAAGTTTCCTCGGGGTCATCTGGGCCATGATCGAAGCCATTCTGGGCCGCACGGTGGCTGGCTGGGCCTCCACCACCAGCATTGTCTGCTTCATGGGCGGCATCCAGCTGCTGTGCCTGGGCGTGATCGGTGAATACATCGGTAAAATCTATCTGGAAACCAAACAGCGGCCCCGGTTCATCATCGGGGAGACCACCTTCCAGGATGAGGAGGCCAAATGAACAAGATCACCTGGAAGGGCAGCGTACTGCTGGGGCCCATTCCCCCGGTGCTGGTCAGCTGCGGCACACCGGAAGCCCCCAATGTGTTCACCGTGGCCTGGGCTGGCATCGTGAACACCCACCCGCCCCGGGTCTCCATCTCGGTGCGGCCCAGCCGCCACAGCTACGGGCTGATCCGGCAGAGCGGCGAATTCGTCATCAACCTGCCCACCACCGCCCTGGCCCGGGCCGTGGACTGGTGCGGCGTGAAAAGCGGCCGGGACGTAAACAAATTCGAGGCCATGGGCCTGACCGCCCTGCCTGCCAGCCAGGTGGGCTGCCCTCTGGTGGGGGAAAGCCCGGTGAACCTGGAATGCAAGGTGTTCCAGCAAATCCCGCTGGGCACCCACGATCTGTTTCTGGCGGATGTGGTGGCTGTGAACGTGAGCGAAAATCTGCTGGACGCGGCAGGCAAGCTGCATCTGGAGCGGGCGGGCCTTCTGGCCTACGCCCACGGCCAGTATTACAGCCTGGGCGAGGAACTGGGCACCTTTGGCTGGAGCGTGCGCAAAAAGCAGCCCCCGGCCAAAAAGGGAGCGGCGCCCAAAAAGCCCGCCTCTGAAAAGGCGCCCCGCCGAGCGGGTGAGGCGAAGCGCGGCCCGGCACCCAAAAAGGCAGGCCATGCCCCCCGCAGACCCAAAAAGAAATAAATCCGCACAAAACAAAGACCGCCGGTCTTCCCTCTTCGGGGAAAACCGGCGGTCTTTTCTTTATGCCTGTCTTACTTGTCCAGCAGGTCCGCTTCCTCGGGGTGTTTTTCGAACCACTTGGCGGCATAGCTGCAGCTGGTGCGGGCCTTGCGGCCGCTGGCGCGCAGCTGGGCCACGCACTGCTCCATCAGCTGACCGGCCATGCCCTGGCCCCGCAGCTCCTCGCCCACGAAGGTGTGGTCGATGTCCACCACGCCGGGCGCCACCTGGGGGAAGGTGATCCGGGCCAGTTCCCGGGTCTCGTCGCCGTATACGATGCTGTTTTCGTTGATCTTGAATTCCATAGGGTACACCTCTCTTTTGGGGTATTGTTCTGCCGGTCAAGGACCGGTCAGTCGTCGAATTCCACGGTGCGGCCACAGCGGATGCAGCCGCCCTTGCCCTTCCAGCGGGGCAGCACGCCGGGGTAACCGCAATGAGGGCAGCGCAGGCCGAAGCGTTTGACCATCCAGGCAGCCGCCGGCGATCACCAGCGCCATGCCCGCCCAGAAGGCCAGGATGGCGAACCGGGCCCTGCGGCGCGAAAGCTTTTTCATTGCATATCCTTTCTTTTACAAGGCGGTCTGCGGGTCCTTCAGGTTCCGCAGATCGGCACTCTCGGAAAAGTCCTCCCGGTCCAGGGTCAGGCTGGGATTGTAGTAAGGGTCGTGGGTCAGGCCGTAGCGGGTGAAACGGTCGGTCAGGCGGTCCTGCTCTGCGGCAAAACGCACCTTCTTGGTCTTATCCTTCTCATCATTTCCACGGCTCTTGCTCTCGTAGTGGTACAGCCGTGCGTAGGGGGTCCAGATGATCCGGTAGCCCGCATCCCGTACCCGCAAACAGAAGTCCACATCGTTGAAGGCCACGGCAAAGCCCTCGTCCAGGCCGCCCACCTCGTCGTATACCTCGCTGCGCACCAGCAGGCAGGCGGCGGTGACGGCGGAAAAATCCTGCACGGTAGCCATACGGAACATGTAGCCGCTGCCGCCGGCCTTTTTGTACTTGTGGCTATGGCCCGCGTAGCCGCCCAGACCGGTGATGATGCCCGCGTGCTGGATGGTATCGTCCGGGTAATAGAGCATGGCGCCGCAGATGGCCGCGCCGGGACGACTGGCCTGCATGAGCATCTCGGTAAGCCACTGGCCGTCGATGATCTCCACATCGTTGTTGAGCAGCAGCAGATATTCGCCCTTGGCGAACTTGCGGCCGAAGTTGTTGATGGCGGAGAAGTTGAACCCGCCCTCGTACTTCACCACCTGCAGATGCTCGAACCGCTCCCTGGCCTTTTCATAGTATTCGAAGGTGGCCGGGTCGGTGGAGTTATTCTCGATCACGATGACCTCAAACCGCTGCCAGGTGGTTTTCCGGTAGATGGACAGCAGGCATTTTTCCAGATCCTCGGTGTGGTCCTTGTTGGGAATCAGAATGCTCACCAGCGGCTCGCCGGGGATGACCCAGTCCACCTTGTAGGTGCTGGGGAAGATGCCGTCCTTCACTTCGCCCTGCTGGCCGGTACGCTGCAGATGGTCCGCGATGGCCTTCTTCGCCGCCTTGGCCACATAGGGCTTTGCCGCCACACCGCCGCTGGTGCTGGCCTCATGCACCCGCCAGTAATAAAGAACCTGGGGGATGTGGCAGATCTGACCAGGCTCCAGCCGCTCCAGCAGCCGCAGGAACAGGTCGTGGTCCTGGCTGCCGTCGCATTCCGGCCGCTCGCCGCCCACCGCCAGAAATTCCGACCGGCGGAACACCGCCAGATGGCAGATGTAGTTGCAGCAGAGCAGATAGTCCGGGGCATAGTTTGGCTTGAAGTGGCCCACCATGGGCTTCTCGATCTTCTTGGTGAACAGGGCCTCGTCGCTGTACAGGAAGGCTGCGCCGGTCTCGGCGATGGCCTTCTGCACGGTGTAGATGGCATGGGGGGCCAGCACATCGTCGTGGTCCGCCAGGGCCAGATATTCCCCGGTGGCCAGCGCCGCCGCATGGTTGGTGTTGTGGCTGATGCCCTTGTTCTCGATCGCCTTGTACCGGATGCGCTCGCCCGCCTTCTGGGCCGCCTCGTCCACCAGTTTTTTCACCGCCGGGCGGTGAGCGTCGTCGGAGGCGTCCGCCAGACACAGCTCCCAGCCGGGGCTGGTCTGGTTCAGCACACTGTCCAGCAGCTGGCGCAGGAAGGGCTCCGGCGTATTGTACAGCGGCACACAGATGGAAATCACTGGCCCCGGCGCGCCCTGGGCACACTCCTGGCGCTGGGCCTCCAGCACCTGCTTTTTGGGCAGATAGCGGGCCTTTTTGCCGAAGAAGCGCCGCTTGATAAAGCCGACAGTCCGGCGCAGCACCGGCCCGGGGCCCTCCTCCTTCAGCACCTGGAGGGTATAGCCCATCAGCTCTTTAATGCGTTTCAGTTTCAGATTCAATGGAGGTTCCTCTCCTTTGATGGATTTGGGATTGGTTGGATACAGCCTTATTTCAGGCCGTAATTTTCAAACAACAGATTGAAATGCCGGTTGTAGTAAGGGTCGCCCTTCTGGATAAGTGCGGAATACTTCTCGATGAAGTTCGCCTTTTCCCGTTCGTAACGCTTGGCGTTCTCGCTCAGGGTATCCAGACCGCGGCTCTTGCTTTCGTGGTGATAGGCCTCGGCAAAGGGGGTGAACACATTGAGCATCCCCTGCTGCCAGAGCTTCAGGCACAGGTCGATGTCGTTGTAGGCCACGGCGAAATTTTCCTCGTCCAGACCGCCGCAGGCATCGTAGAGGGAGGCCTTCACCATCAGGCAGGCGCCGGTCACCGCCATCAGATCCTGCGGGGTGGCCAGTCGGTACAGATCGCCCGCCGAGGCCCGGGGGTGGCTTTTGTGGCTGTGGCCCGCGGTGCCGTTGATGCCCAGGAACACGCCGGCGTGCTGGATGGTATCGTCCGGGAAACAGAGTTTGGCACCCACACAGCCCACATCCGGCCGCTGACTGTACATGAGCATCTCGGCTAAAAAGCCCTCGCTGAGCAACTCCACATCGTTGTTTAAAAGCAGCAGCTGCTCGCCCTTGGCGAATTTGCGGCCGAAGTTGTTGATGGCGGAGAAGTTGAATCCACCCTCGTATTTCACCACCTGCAGATTCGCAAACTGCTGCTTCGCCTTCTCGTAATAGGCGAAGGTGGCCGGGTCGGTGGAGTTGTTCTCGATCACGATCACCTCAAACCGGCTGTAGCCCGCGTATTTGTACAGGCTTTCCAGGCAGCGGGACAGGTCCTCCACATGGTCCTTGTTGGGGATCATGATGCTGATGAGTGGGGTGCCGGTGAGCTGATAGCTGACCCGGTAGGCGCCGGGGCAGCCCGGAATGCGCGCCGCCTCGCCCGCAAGACCCATCCGTTTCAGGTGGCCGTTGATGGCCCGCTCGCCCGCCGCCAGCGCGTAGGGCTTGGCATCCATGGAGGAGGCGGTGGAGGCGGCATGGCTGCGCCAGATATAGAGCGCATAGGGGATGTGCACGATCTTTTTGGCTTTTTCGGTGAGCCGCAGGATCAGCTCGAAGTCCTGGCTGCCGTCGTACTCCGCCCGCTCTCCGCCGCCGGTGGCCTCGAACAGCCCCCGGGAAAAGGCGGCCAGATGGGTGATGTAGTTGCAGCCCCGCAGGTAGTCCGGCTCAAAGTCCGGCTTGAAGTGGTAGTCCACCAGATGCTTTAAATCCGCGCTGAGCACGATCTCATCCGAGTAGACGAAATCCGCCCCCGCCACGGCGGCTTTTGCCACCTCGTGCAGGGCGTTGCGGTAGAGCACATCGTCGTGGTCCAAAAGGGTCAGCCAGTCGCCATCCGCCAGCGCAAAGCCCTGGTTGGTGTTGCCCGCGATGCCCTGATTCTCCGCCAGCTTTTTGTAGGTGATGCGCCCGTCCTTTGCAGCATAACGCCGGGCCACCGCACCCACATTGGCGTGGGCCTCATCCGAGGCGTCGGCCAGCACCAGCTGCCAGTTCTGGTAGCTCTGGCCGGTCACGCTCTCGATCATCTGCTTCAGAAAGGGCAGTGGAGTGTTATAAAGGGGCACCACCACGCTGATCTTCGGCCCGCCGGGCACGCCCTCGGCCCGCTGACGCTTGAGCATGCGGCGGGTGGGCAGGTCCGCCCGGTACTGCCAGGTATCCCGGTGCAGCGCCAGATTCACCCGGAAGCTGATCTCCCGCCACAGGGCCTGGCCGCCCTCCTCTTTGGCCACCTGGGCGCACCAGGCGGCCAGCTGCTTCACATGGGCCGGGTCCAGCAGGCGCTTCGCCATGCCGCCCACGCTGTCCTTCTGGGCAACGTCCGCGGGCAGGGGCTGGTTGTTGTTTTGCTTTGCCATTTCGCACATTCCTTTTGAAAACAGCCAAGGGAAAGCAGAGGAGCCTTCTCCCCCGCCGCCTTGGCTGTAATGTTGTTACATCTTATCGTCTTCCCGGGTGGTCTGCTTGTAAGCCTCGCAGACCTCCTCGGTGGGGCCGTTCATCTTGATGCGGCCGTGCTCCAGCCAGGCCACCTTGTTGCACATGCGCTCGATCTGCTCGATGGAGTGGCTCACCAGAATCACAGTGGTGCCGCCGCTCATCAGCTTCTGCATGCGCTGTTCGCACTTTTCCTGGAACAGGAAGTCGCCCACCGCCAGGATCTCGTCGGCAATGAGTACATCCGGCTTGGTGATGGTGGCCACCGCAAAGGCAAGGCGGGCCACCATGCCGCTGGAGTAGTTCTTCAGCGGCACATCCAGGAAGTCCCGCAGCTCGCTGAACTCCACGATCTCCTCAAAATGAGCGTCGATGTATTTGGGGCTGAAGCCCAGAACAGTACCGTTCAGGTAGATGTTCTCCCGGGCGGTCAGGTCCATGTCAAAGCCCGCGCCCAGCTCGATCAGGGGCGCCACGGTGCCCCGCACCTTGCAGCTGCCGCTGCTGGGCTTGTAAACGCCGGAAATGACCTTGAGCAGGGTGGATTTGCCGCTGCCGTTCAGGCCGATCAGGCCGTAAAAGTCGCCGGGCTGCACCTGCAGGCTCACATCCTTCAGGGCGAAGAACTCATCAAACCGCAGTTTCCCCTTGACCAGCTGCAAAAAATATTCCTTCAGGCTCTCGCTTTTTTCCTTGGCCAGGTTGAAGCGCATGGAAACGTTGTTGACTTCAATAATGGGCTGCTGCAATTTCCCGCGCCTCCTTACATATACAGAACAAATTTATCCTGGGTCTTCTTGAACACCAGAACGCCCAGCGCCAGCATGACCAGCGCCCACACGCCGCAGATCAGAATCTGCGCGCCGCTCAGCAGCTGGCCGTACATCACGGTATCGCGGAAGGCGGTGATGTACTGATACAAGGGGTTCAGGGCGATCAGACCCTCCAGCAGGGCATTGCCGAACTGCTCAGGGGTATAGAAGATGGCAGAGAACCACATGAGGATGGTGGTGAATACCTCCCACAGATGGATCACATCCCGGAAGAACACCGCCATAGCGGCCAGAATCATACCGATGCCCAGGCTGAACACCGCCAGCGTGAGCAGCGGATACAGCCCCAGCAGGATGGTGGGGTGCAGCGGCGCCCGGGTAATGAGCATTACGATGATCAGGGCGATAAAGCTGAACAGGCAGTTCACCAGACCGAAGCAGATTTTCTGCAGCGGGAAGATGTATTTCGGGATATACACCTTGCGCAGCAGCATGGCATTGTTCATCACGCTGGACATGGCCATGGTGGTGGACTCACGGAAGAAGTTGAACAGCAGCTGACCGATCACCAGATATACGGCGAAATTGTCGATGCCTTCGCCCCGCATGCCTGCCATGAGGGTGTTGAAGATCACGAACATCACCGCGCACATCATCAGCGGGTTGAGCACGCTCCAGGCCACACCCAGCACGCTGCGGCGGTATTTCAGCTTGAAATCACGGCTGATCAGATTGTACAGCAGGTAGCGGTAGCGCAGAAAATCCTGCACATAAAGTTTCAGCATACCGGTGCTCCCTTACCACTTTTTGAAATAATCAAAGTTCTGGGCGGCAAAGGGCTCATGCTTTTTGTCCTTCTCGCTCAGCAGATACTCACAGCCGCAGTCCGGCCACTCCACATTCACGGTGGGATCGTTGTAGGGGATGCCGCCCTCGGCGGTGGGATCGTAGTAATCGGTGCACTTGTAGCAGAACTCGGCCTCGTCGCTCAGCACCAGGAAACCGTGGGCAAAGCCCTGGGGCACGTAGAACTGCTTTTTGTTCTCGGCGCTCAGGGTCACGCCGGCCCATTTGCCGAAGGTGGCGCTGTTCGGGCGGCAGTCCACCGCCACATCGAACACCTCGCCCTTAGTCACCCGAACCAGCTTGCCCTGGGTGTGCTCCTTCTGGAAGTGCAGACCACGCAGCACGCCCCGGCTGGACTTGGACTGGTTGTCCTGTACGAATTCATCGGTGATACCGGCAGCGGCGAACTCTTCCTTCTGGAAGGTCTCCATAAAATAACCGCGGGCGTCGCCGAATACAGCAGGCTCGATCACAACCACACCGGGCAGTTCAGTTTGAACAAACGTAAATTTTCCCATTTTCACCTGTCTCCTTGTTCTGGTTTTGGCGTTCAGAGGCTCAGATGCTTTGCCGGGCGATTTCCGCCCGGAAGGCCTCGTAGTCGCGAATATATTCTTCTCCGTCGTAATGCTCGCTGCAAAGCACCAGCAGCACACTGTCCGGCGAAAAATCGTACATATCCTTCCACACCATGCGGGGGATGTAAATGCCGGTGTTGGGCTGATCCAGGTGATAGACCTGCTCGCGGCCCAGGCCGTCGTCTACCCGCACCTTGCTCTTGCCCGCCACGTTCACCAGCACGAACTCGGTGTTCCGGTTTGCGTGCTGGCCCCGCATCACGGTGGCATCACTGCCGTAGATGTAGAACACTCGCTGGATGGCAAAGGGCACATCCCGCTGGCCCTCCACCACGATCAGGCTGCCCCGCTCGTCGCCCAGATCGCCGAAGCGCAGCAGCTTCACCTTATCGTAATTTGTATTCTGTTTCATCGGCTGCTTTTCCTCACGGCTCCCACTGGTTGATGGCGTCGATCACATAGCGCTGCTCTTCTTCGGTCATGCCGTTGTACATAGGCAGACTGAGCACCTCGCCGGCGTAGCGCTCGGCGATGGGGAAATCCCCCACGCCGAAGCCCAGATAGGCATACGCCTCGGACAGGTGCGGCGGAATGGGATAATGGATGATGGTGCCGATGCCCTTTTCCTTCAGATAGGCGGCCAGCGCGTCGCGCCCGCCGGGCACATGCACCACGTACTGATGCCAGGTGCAGTCCGCACCGGGGCGGATCTTGGGCAGCTGCACATGGGGATTCTTCAATTTTCTGTTGTAGGTCTCGGCGATGGTGCAGCGCTCGGCGTTGAAGTCGTCCAGATGAGTCAGCTTCACCCGCAAAAGGCCCGCCTGCAGCTCGTCCAGCCGGGAGTTGGTGCCCACCACCTGGTTGTGGTAGCGCTTTTCGCTGCCGTAGTTGCGGTAGACCCGGAATTTTTGTGCCAGCTCGTCGCTGTTCGTCACGATGCAACCCGCGTCGCCAAAGGCGCCGCAGCCCTTGGTGGGATAGAACGAGAAGCAGCCCACATCGCCGAAGGTGCCCACGGTCTGGCCCTGCCAGTGGTTGCCGTGGCTCTGGGCGCAGTCCTCCACCACCTTCAGATCATGGGCCTTTGCAATGGCCATGATACGGGTCATGTCGCAGGACTGGCCATACAGATGCACCGCCAGAATGGCTTTGGTTTTGGGGGTGATCGCAGCCTCGATCTTTTCCGCGTCGATGTTGTCGTATTCGTCCGGCTCCACGAACACCGGGGTGGCCCCGTTCATGGAGATGCCCATCACGCAGGCAATGTAGGCATTGGAGCAGACGATCACCTCATCGCCCGCGCCCACACCCAGCAGCCGGAAGCTGATCCACAGCGCGTCCAGCCCGCTGGCCAGACCCACGCAGTGCTTTGCGCCGATGTATTCGGCCCATTCCTTTTCAAAGGCCTCCACCTCTTTGCCAAGCACATACCAGCCGCTGCGCAGCACCTGCAGGGCCTTTTCCTCATACTCCGCCGCGTGCAGGCTGTACTGGCGGCCCAGATCGTTGGGCATGATGTTCATCAACGCAATTCCCTCCCGCTGTGTGTAACCGTCCCGCCGGTGCGGCAGGACAAACATATTCATGGTATATTTTACCCCATCCCGCCCCAAAGCGCAACAGCAATTCCTGTAAAAGGCTCTGAGGCGCTGGGACGCGGCTTTTACCGCTTTGCCGAAGGCGCAAAAAAGGCCCGCCGCCCCGGGAATTCGCTTTTCCCGGGGCGGCAGGCCGCCTGCTTTTATTGAATGTGGTTTACACGCTCAGCGCCGGGGCAGATCGGTGCGGCCGTCGTACCCCTCTTTGGGGGAGGAGCGGCGCACATCCAGCGTGCGCACCGGCGTGGAACCGGCCGGGCCGCTGCGGGTAATAATCTGGAAATCCGCGGGCAGTCCGGTCTCCTGCGCCCGCTTTGCGGCGAGGCTCTGCAGCCCGCCGCCGCTGCGCACCAGACGCACCGCCAGCAGAATGGCAACCGCTGCCGCAGCCACCGCCACACCGATGCCAAGGTACATCCGCCCGTCACCCACGGTCTTCTGAGGTACGTAAGTATTCGCCTGCAGGATCTGCTCCAGACCGCTCACCGAAAGGCTCACCGTGCGCAGAGCCGTGGGCTGGAGGGCATTTTCCGCCAGAAGATAGGTAACCGTGGCCGAAAAGCCCTGCCCCAGCACATACTGCTCGGGAATGTTGAACTGGGCGGTCACATCCGCCTCGGTGAAGGCATCGTTCAGCAGCACCTCGGCCCCCTGGGCGGCCACCTGCACATTGCCCAGGCTCTCGAAGCCGCCGCCCACCAGCGGCACCTGGTAGGTATCCTGCGGGCTGGCGATGGTCACCCGCCGGTAATGGGCGAAGGCGTAGTCCAGCAGAGCCGCGGCATCCTTGTAGTTACCGTTGAGGCCCACGGATTTCAGCACCACCACGATCAGGTTCAGGCCATTCTGCTGGGCATAGCCCACATAGGTGTAGCCCGCCTGGTCGTGGAAACCGCTCTTTCCGCCTTTTTCATAGGCCCGGTACAGCAGTGGCCCGCCTACCCGCAACCAGTCGGTGCAGTGGAAGGCCCGCTCGGGCTGCATGTTGGTGGCAGGCATGCGCCATTCCTCGTTGCGGCAGAATACATCCATAAAGCCCGGCTGCTGCATGGCCCAGCGGGTCAGGTTCGCCATATCCCGGGCGCTGGTGTAATGGTCTTCTTCATACAGGCCGTGGGGGTTGGTATAATGGGTATTGGTCAGGCCCAGCTCCTGGGCCTTTGCGTTCATTTTTGCCACGCCGCTGGCGATGGTGCCGTCGTCCCCGAAGTATTCCGCCAGAGCGTTGGCGCCATCGTTGGCGCTCTCCATCTGGGTGCCGTAGATCACATCCTCCAGCTCCACCACCTCGCCGGGCAGAAGGGCAATGTGAGTGGAATTGGATTGCAGGCTGTGGGCAACATCATAGTCGATGGTCAGCTGGGCGGACCAGTCGCCCTGCGCCTTTTCCATGGTCAGGCCCAGCGTCATGATCTTGGTGATCGAAGCCGGATACAGCACCTCGTCCGGGTTCTTTTCCATGATGATCTGGCCGGTGTCCGCGTCCATGACCACATAGGCCTCACAGGTCACCTGGGGCAGGTCCTCCGCTGCAGCGGAAGGGGCCAGCA
This sequence comes from Gemmiger sp. An194, assembly GCF_002160145.1. GTDB lineage: Bacteria > Bacillota > Clostridia > Oscillospirales > Ruminococcaceae > Allofournierella. The sequence continues at coordinate 42,380 of NZ_NFKA01000002.1, forward strand.
CAGCTGCGCCAAGCACAGCGGCCGCCAATATTGAAACCAGTTTTTTCAAACCGAATACATCCTTTATCTGTTGGTTTTGCCGTTTGCTTTCGCAATTTTGCGATACACTGCTTTAACTGATTTATTATAGCCTACCGCCCGCCCCCGGTTCAAGTTCTGCACAAAATTTCCACAGAATGTTTGCATCCCTGTGCACGACGGCGGTGGTTTTTATGCTATGATACAGTCAAATCCTGCAAGCCGGTGCGCTTGCCGAAACGGAGGCTTCCTTTTTATGGAATATCATTCCGATCCCATCACCGCCCGCAAGGCCGCCCTGCGCGCCCGGGCCCGGTCTGTTCTGGGCCAGGCAGACCCTGAGCAGACCGCCTCCTGGGGCCGTGCCATGGCTGAATATCTGACGAAACGTGAATTATGGCAGCAGGCCGGGTCGGTGTTCTGCTTTGTGAGCACCGCCCGCGAGCCCTCCACCCGGCCGCTGCTGGAGTTGGCGCTGGCCCAGGGCAAGACCCTTTGCGTGCCCGCACCGGGCCGGAGGGCTTCATGGAGGCGGTGCCCATCACCAGCCTGAACCAACTGGCTCCCGCCCGCTTCGGCCTGCTGGAGCCCGCACCCGATCTGCCCGCCCTTGACCCCGGACGGCTGGACCTGGTGATCGCTCCCTGCCTGATGGCCGCTCCCGACGGACGGCGACTGGGCCAGGGCGGCGGCTACTACGACCGTTTTCTGCCCCGCTGCCGCTGCCCGGCGGTGCTGCTCTGCCCTGCCGCACTGGTACAAAACGACCTGCCCGCCGAATCCCACGACCGCCGGGCAGACCTTGTGCTCACCGAGCAGGGCTTTCTCTTGGAAGGCTAAATATTCAGCATCGGCCCCAGCTGACGGCCCCGCAGGGCGGATTCCAGCGTGTCGCCGATCAGGGAAAAATCACTTTGCAGGCTGCTGGGCTTTTTCAGGTAATCGTCCTGGGCAAAGGGCACTATATAATAATGTTTGCGGTTGGTCAGCGCCGCCAGGTTGGCAAAGCTGGCCGCCAGCCCGTCGTTGGTGGAAAGGGCGATGACCACCGGCCTGCCGCTGCGCAGCATGCTTTTTGCCCCCAGAGTGACCGGCGTGTCGCTGATGCCGTGGGCCAGCTTGGCCAGAGTGTTGCCGGTGCAGGGGGCAATGACCATCGCCTGGGCCATGTTTTTCGGCCCCAGCGGCTCGGCGCCCTGCAGGGTCTCGATGGGCGGCATGCCGCACAGCTGCTCCAGCCGCCGTTTCCAGTCTGCCGCCGCGCCGAATCGGGTATCCAGCCCGGCAGCATTGAAGCTCATCAGCGGCAGCACCCGCACTCCGCTTTTCACCAGCTCCTCCATGCGCGGCAAGATGCTCTCGAAGGTGCAGAAGCTGCCGCACAGCGCCCACACCACAGTTTTTTCGTTCATACGCACACTCCCTCCTCACGCAGCATGGCCAGCACCGTGTCGGCCACAAATTCCCCGGCAGTCACCGGCGCACAGCGAGCCGGCAGGCTCAGCGCCCGGATGGCCCGGAGCCCCAGCGCCTCCGCCGCCTCCAGATCCACCCCGCCGGGCAGGCTGGCCAAATCGATCACCAGACTGCCCGGTGCCAGTGCCGCCAGCTCCCGCCGTTCCAATACCGGCGCCGGGATGGTGTTCACCACCGTCTCAAAGCCGGGCAGCAGCTGCTCCAGCTGTTCCAGCCCGCAGGCAGTCAGGCCCTGACTTTCGGCCTGGGCTCGCTGGCCGGGGCTGCGGGCCGCCACCGTGACCCTGACCCCCAGTGCCGCCAGCCGCACCGCCAGCGCCGCGCCGCACCGGCCGTAGCCCAGCACCAGCACCGGGCTGTTCCAGAGCGTGCGGGTACGGTTCTGCAGCAGCAGGGCGATGCAGCCCTCGGCAGTGGGCACCGCGTTCAGCACTGCCAGCTCCTCCCGCTCCAGATAATCCCCCAGCGGCACCCCCGCCCCTTCGGCAGCCTGCCGGGCAGCCGGGCTCACCCTGCCGCCATAGGCTCTCGCGCCGGGCTTTGCCCCTGCCAGCAGCCGGACCAGCTCCTCGCTCTCACCGCTCAGCGGCATGGGCAGCAGGATCACATCCGCCGTCGCCAGCCGTTCCCGCCCCACCACCTGCCAGCCCTGCTGGCGCAGGCGGTCCGCCGCGGCCCGCTGGCGGGCATCCGTACCCAGCACGGCAAACACCGTTTTCTTTTCGTTTGCCATCGTTTGCGCTCCCCCTTTTGTGTGGATGCGCGGCCAAAGACCGCGCTGCTTTTGCCCATGCTATGCCTGCCCGGCTGCAAGTGTGCGGCCTCACTTTGCCTTGGCATTTTGGTAAAAAAAACGGTTCGTTTTTCGCCAAAACGGAAAAATTCATCGAACACATCCCAAAAAATGCCCTTAAAGTGTTTATTTTGTGGAGCAAAAATTATATAATGATAGCTACAGAAATCCATATTCGGCGCGTTTTGCGTGCCGGGCACATGTGCGGCGGCTCCCCCGGGCCGCCGGGACCCTTTTTTCGGGATACCATCATGCTAAGGAGAGGTGGACCATAATGAACTTCCTGAGCGGCTTTAATTCCAACTTGCTGGACGGCGTAAAGCGCCTCCATTTCATCGGCATCGGCGGCAGCGGTATGTATCCGCTGGTGCAGATCCTGCATGCCCGGGGCTATACCATCACCGGAAGTGATGTGAACGAGGGCAGCATCATCGACTCGGAGCGGGCCATGGGCATCGAGGTGTTCATGGGGCACGACGCCAAAAACGTGCTGGGCGCGGATATGATCGTGTATTCCGCCGCCATTCACAAGGACAACCCCGAGCTGCGGGAGGCGGATGCCCGGGGCATTCCCATGCTGGAGCGCAGCGTCCTGCTGGGCTATGTGAGCCGGCTGTACCCCCGCAGCATCTGCGTGGCGGGCACCCACGGCAAGACCACTGCCACCTCCATGATCACCAGCCTGCTGGAACTGGCCGGGCAGGACCCTGCCGCGGTGATCGGCGGCAAGCTGCCCCTGATCGGCGGTTACGGCAAGAACGGCAGCGGCAACACCATTGTGATCGAGGCCTGTGAGTTCGCCGAGACCTTTTTGCACCTCACGCCGGACATTGCGGTGCTGCTGAACATCGACAACGACCATCTGGACTACTACGGCACCATGGGCCAGTTGAAGTTTGCCTTCAAGAAGTTCGCCCTGATGGCCCGCCACACCATCGTGGCCAATGCGGACGATACCAACGTGGTGCAGGTGATCAACAGCCTGGATCGCACCGTGCGCACCTTCGGCATTCAAGCGGAGGCAGACTACCAGGCGGTGAACATCCGCGAGCATAAGCCCGGCTTCTATGAGTTCGATGTGCTGGAGTGGGGCTACCCGGTGGCCCACCTGAAGCTGAGCGCCCCCGGTTACCACAACATCTACAACGCGCTGGCCATGACCGCCTGCTGCTTCACCGTTGGCCTGACCGGCGAGGACGCCGCCGCTGCCTCCGAGAGCTTCAAGGGTGCGGGCCGCCGGTTCGAGATCCTGGGTGAGTTCAACGGCGTGACCGTGGCGGACGACTACGCCCACCATCCCACCGAGATCGCCGCCACCCTGAAGACCGCCCACGCGTTGGGCTACAACAAGGTATGGGCGGTGCATCAGCCCTTCACCTACAGCCGCACCCGCGAGCTGCTGGATGATTTCGCCCAGGTTCTGGCGGACACCGATCATGTGGTACTGACCCCCATCATGGGCAGCCGCGAGGTGGACGACGGCAGCGTGAAGAGCGAGGACCTGGCCGCCAAGATCCCCGGCAGCGTGGTGGTTGCCGGTCTGAAGGAGGCCGCCGACTACGTGAAGGAGCACGCACAGCCCGGTGATTTCGTGATCACCATGGGCTGCGGCGACATCTACAAGGCCGCTCACATGATGCTGGAATAATTTCTTTGCAAAACAAAAACGCCCGGAACATCCTGCGATGTTCCGGGCATTTTTTGTTTTATTCTTCGGTCAGGCTCAGCCCTCGGCCAGGGCGGGCCAGACCCGGGCCAGCTGCACGCCGTCCTCTGCGGTCTGCACTGCGTAGAGCGCGCCGCCCACAATGTCGGTCGGGTCAGCAAACAGCTCGCTGTATTTGCCCGCAAAGGAGGGGCTGATCTGGTACAGATACACGTAGGTATAGCCCTCGTCGGTCAGGGTCTCGGCCCACTGCTCGGCACTCACCTCATTGGCCCAGGCGGCCCAGTCCCCTTCGGTGTTGAAGTTATAACCGGCGGAGGAATCGATGGCCTGGGGATAGAAGCTGTAGTGGGCGCAGAGCACCTCGTAGGAGGCGGTGTCCTCCGCCACAAAATACAGCTTGTCGTTCTCGCCCCATTCCATCGGGAAGGATTGCGGGGTAAAGTAAGCCGCCCGCTGCTGCTGTTCCTGGGCCGCGCCCTTGGCCGGGGCCACCAGACGCTGGATCTCAGCGCTGGTGCCGGGCATCACCAGCAGCGCCGCCGCCAGCACGCAGCCCGGGCCCAGCAGCCGCTTGCCCTCGGCCCGGCCCCAGGCACCCAGCGCCAGATACGCCGCCAGCAGCACCACCGCCAGCAGCCAGCTGCCCAGATACCGCTCCAGGCTGGCCACCCGAGTGGCCTCGTAGTCCGAGAACTGGAAGAAGTACAGATACAAAAGCCCGATGCTGTACACCGCAAAGCCGGCCGCGAGCCCCAGGCTCAGCCGCCGCAGACTGGGTTCCAGCCGGGGCAGTACCCGCCGCAGCGCCCAGACCACCGTAAGCCCCAGTACCAGCCAGGCCACCGGGGAAAGGGGCAGCACACTTTCATTTTTTACCGGCAGGAACAGATGCTCCAGGAATGCCGACAGGGTCAGGGTCCACTTTTCCGGCCAGGGGCCTGCCAGGGCAAGCAGCCGTTCCAGCGTGTTGCCGCTGCCGCCCGCGGTGAGGCCCTGCATGGCCACCACGATGCCCCAGCTCAGCCGGGCCAGTACCAGAGCAGCCGCCGGGAAGGCCAGCTGCACCGCACACTGACGCACCGCGCCGGGCTGACCGCCCGCCCGGGCCAGGCGCAGGCCGTCCCAGGCCACAAAGCCCAGAGCCGCCAGCGCGAAGATCACGCCGCTCTCCTTGGTGAGCACCAGCACCGCAGTGCCCAGGCTCAGCTGCAGGGTCACAAAGCCCTGCAGCCGCCGGGTACTCAGCCAGGCGTACAGCAGATAGGCAAACAGCAGCGCCAGGGTGCCGTCCACACACAGATCGCTGTAAAACTGTCCGTAAAAGGCCAGAGGCAGCAGGAACACGCCCGCAAAGCCCGCCAGCGCACCGCCCAGCCGCTTCCAGCCAAACCGGGACAGCACCGGCAAAAGCAGGCTCACCTGGAACAGCATCATGGCCCGGTAGAGATAGCCCTCGGTGAAGCCGGGGGGCAGGCGGACGAACAGGTATTCCAGCAGGGCCAGCGCCGGGGGATATTCCCCGAAGCCCGCCTCCGACGCATGCCAGACACTGAGCTGGTCGTGATTGGTCATGATCTTGACGGTATAGGCCCAGTGGCTGAATTCATCGTTGCCGATGGCCAGCCGCCCCGACTGCATCCAGGCAATGAAAAACACCATGCCCACCAGCACCACCGCGCCGGGGGTCAGCCACCGGTGCACAAACAGCTGTTTGCGGCGCACCGCCTGCACCACCAGCCAGACACCAGCCGCGCCGCCCAGAAGGCTCACTGCCCCAAGGCTCCACAGAAGCGGGCCCGCCAGCCCGAACAGATACATCACAAGAATGCCGATGAACAGAGCCGGGGCGAAGGTCTGCTCCAGCCTGCGGCCGAACTGGACCGCCAACGCCAGAGCGATGACCACAAACACCGCCACCCAATACAGATAAATCACTTGCTTCTCACTTCCCGTGCGTTTTTGTTTTAGGCAACATCGCACAATTTCAGGTGGTGGAGCGCGCCGGAAATTTTGGCGTGATACGCCGCCTGAGCCGACAGGCGTGAATTGTGCGGTGTTGCCTTTATCATACCACGAAGCGAGCGGCAATTCCACAGGCAACGAAGAACGCCGCCCCGGATTTTACCGGAACGGCGTTCTTCGTTATTTTGTGGTTCACATGCTCACAAGCCCCACGCTGATGCCCAGGGCCTGGTCCACCCGGCGCTGGTCGCTCTCGCTCAGACGACCCGCCTTTTCCCGCAGACGGCGCTTGTCCAGCGTGCGGATCTGCTCCAGCAGAACAATGCTGTTGCGGGTCAGGCCGCAGGTCTGGGCCTGCAGGCCGATGTGGGTGGGCAGATGGGTTTTGTCCTGCTTTGATGTAATGGCCGCCGCAATCACGGTGGGGCTGTGGCGGTTGCCCACATCGTTCTGCAGAATCAGCACCGGGCGGATTCCGCCCTGCTCCGAGCCCACCACCGGGCTCAGGTCCGCGTAAAACACTTCGCCTCTATGCACTTCCATGGTCATACTCCCTCCAGTGATCCGCCCCGAAGCACGGCGCACGCCTATGTGCCCCCGCCGCTGCGGGGCTGTTTGGATGTGTTCTGGTGGTAGTATGCCCGCCTTGCCCGGCGCTTAATCGCTGGTTTGCTCCAGAATCGTGAAGGCCTGGGCAAGACCGCCGTCGTGGCTCAGACTCAGGTGGGCGGTGAGCCGGTTTTCTTTCAGCCATGCCGCCGCCTGCCCGGTAAGGGCGTAATAGGGCGCGCCGCTTTCAGCGCGCAGCACCTGGATCTCACAAAGGGCGAAGCCGCCGATGCCGGTGCCGCAGGCCTTTAAAAAGGCCTCCTTGGCGGCAAAGTTCGCGCCGGCGCTTTCCGGCTGCTTGCGGGGAGAGAGGCTCAGCAGAAAGGCCCGCTCCTCCTCGCCGAACACCCGCCGCAGAAAGGCCGGGCTGGCCAGGCTTTTTTCCATTCGGTCGGTGCGCACCAGATCGGTGCCGATGCCGTAGATCATTGGCTGTTCCCCCTCGCTTGCCCCGCCGGGGCCGTTTCTCGCTTTTTATTATACGGAACCGCCGGGCGGGGCGCAAGCGGTCAGTCCCGCTGGGCCAGGCCCTCCAAAATGGAAAACCGGCGCAGCATGCGCAGCGAGACCAGCAGCGCCAAAGCGCTCACCGCTCCCACGCAGACCACCGGGGTGAGCAGCGCCGCCGGGCTGAGGGAGCGAAGCAGCGGGATATCCAGCACCCGGTCCGTCAGAAGCCAGGCGAGGACGAGGCCCGCCGGAACTCCCCACACCATTCCCCGAATGCCATAACCCAGACACTCCCAGGCCAGCATACGGGCCAGCTGGCGGCGGCTCATGCCCGCAGACAGCAGCAGCGACAGTTCCCGCCGCCGCTGCAGCATGCCGCTGCTGACGGTGCTCAAGATGTTGGCCGTGCTGGTGAGCAGCACCACCGCCGCAAAGCCGCCGCAGAACACCGTGAGCAGAATGCGCACCCCGCTGCCCAGCAAAACGGTCTGTCCGGTGGGAGTGTAGTCCTGAAGCTCATACTGAAGCCCACGCCCGGCCAGAATCGGCTCCACCGCCCGGGTAATCTCCCGACCGTCGCGGACATCCCAATAGACCGCATAGCTGCGAACCTCCCCCTGCCCGAAGGAGATGCCGCTGGCTTCAAAGGCGCTGCGGCTGGTAACCAGCACCAGCGTGAACCGGTCGTCCTCCGCGCCCTTTTGCCTGATTCCGCCGGGCAGCGGTGCGTCACTGGTTCCGGCCACCACCATTTGCGGTCCGGCATATTTCCAAAGCAGCGTTTCCTCGCCCAGCTCCTCCGGAGAAAGATCGGAAGCCGCTTTCGCCCAGACCACCGGAACCATGCCCTCTTCACCGGCCAGCGGCTGGCCGTACCAGCTTTCAAAATCCTCGTCCTCCAGCACGATCTGGAGAGTGTTGAGCATCCGCTCTTCCCGCACCCCGTAAAACTTTTCCATCAGCTCGGTCACCGTGCCGGGCTTATCCGGAACCGCTTCGGCCACCTCCCGCAGCAGCTCTTCGGGATACTGGCCGCTCTGGTCTCCCCAGAGGTAGACCCGGTAGGAAAAGGGCGCGTGGCTCACGTCGTAGTTACGGATCAGCGCCCGGTTGAAGGTGAAGGCCATCAGGATCAGCGCAGCGCTCACCGCAAGGCCCAGGCTCAGCACCCGGTACCGGCCGGGCGTCCGCTGCCGGGCCCGCTTTGCCAGCAGGCGCACCGCACTGGCCGGGGCATGTTTTTCCTTTTGTTTGGGCACATTTTGCAGCTGGGGCCGCATGGCCTGCATGGGGGAAAGCCGTGCCGCCCGCCGGGCGGGGCCCCAGGCGGCCAGCAGCAGCGCCAGCGCACACCAGAGCGCCGCGGCCGCCAGACGATCTGCCTGAACCGCCATTCGGATGCCCTGCCCGTTGGTGATGGTCTGGATGCCCTGGGTCTGGTTCATGGCAAAGAACCCCACCTGCAGACCTAACATCGCGAAAAGCATTCCCAGCGGAATGGCCACCACACCCAGCAGGGCCGCCTCCAGCAGCACGCTGGCCCGCAGCTGGGCCGGGGTGGCCCCCACGCTGGCCAGCTGGCCCAGCATCCGGGTACGCCGCTCCAGCGAGAGCCAGAACCCGCCCCGGATCATCAGCGCGGTACCCGCCAGCAACACGCACAGCAGCAGCTTCACCGCCGCCATCGCAACCAGTGCGAACTCGCTGTAATATTTCACATTCAGGGTGTACACCAGGGAATCGCCCCCCAGCAGCACTGCGCTTAACAGCACCGCGCTGAGCAGCACGCTCAGAAAGGCAAACCCGGTGCTCGCCTTTCCCCGCAGCAGCTGGCGCACCGTGACCGACCAGATGGCTCTCATGGACGGATCACCTCGTCTCTCTGCAGGCGGCCGTCTCCGATCACCAGCACCCGCTGGGCCTGCTGGGCCAGCTCCCGGTCGTGGGTGATCATCAGAATGGTCTGGCCGGTCCCCTTGTGGATGGCCCGCAGCAGCTCCATTACCTGGGCGGTGTTGGCTCCGTCCAGATTGCCGGTGGGCTCGTCCGCCAGCAGCAGGGCGGGCCGGGTGATCAGCGCCCGCCCCAGGCTCACCCGCTGCTGCTGCCCGCCGGACAGCTGGTCCGGGAAGGCATCCAGCTTGCCCTCAATGCCCAGCTGCTCCACGATGCCCTCCAGCTGGCCCGGCGCCGGGCGGCGGCCGTCCAGCAGCAGGGGCAGCAGCAGGTTTTCCTTTACGGTGAGCAGCGGGATCAGGTTATAGAACTGATACACCAGCCCGATCTGGCGGCGGCGGAAAACCGCCAGCGTTTCGTCCGGCTGGTTTGCCAGGTCCATGCCGCTCAGCCGCACCGTGCCGCCGGTGGGCCGGTCCACCCCACCCAGCAGGTGCATCAGGGTGGATTTGCCCGATCCGGACGGCCCCACAATGGCCACGAACTGGCCCTTCTCCACGGTAAAACTCACATCGTCCAGGGCTTTTACCTGATTTGCCCCGGTCCCATAGATCTTTGTCAGATGTTCCACTTCCAGAAACGGCAAGCGGACCACCTCCTTTCCTGCCCAAAGAATACCCCGCCCCGGTGACAGGCCGGTGACGGCCCGCTGACGGTTTCGTCACCGGAACAGCCGCAGCCGAAAAAGCGGGCCCTCCGGGGTGTTTTCGGCGGTCACGTCCCCCTGCTGACCTCGGGCGATGCTGCGGGCCAGCGGCAGACCGATGCCCACGCTGCCCGGGCTGGCCGAGGCACCCCGCCAGAACCGCTCGAACAACCGGGGCAGCTCCTCCTCCGGAATGGCCGAGCCCTCATTCTGCACCCGGAATTCAAAATACAGCGCCTGGCAGCTGCACTCAACCCGCACCCGGCCACCGGGCGGGGTGTGCTCGGCGGCGTTTTTTAAAAGGTTCGCCAACGCCTCGGCGGTCCATTCCAGGTCGCAGACGCAGAAAAGCCCCTCCGGGCAATCCGCCTGCAGCTCCACCCCGCGCTTTAAATAAAACTCCGCCAGACCGCCCGCCGCCCGCTGGAGCACCTGCCGAGCGGGATGCTCCTTCTTTTCAAAGGGCACCACTCCCGCATCCAGCCGGGAAAGGCGCAGCAGCGCCTCCACCAGCCAGCGAATGCGGCCGGTCTGGGTCTCGATCTGGGCAAGGCCCTCCTCCGCTTCCCCGGGCGGCAGCTCCTCCCGCAGGAAATCGCATTGCAGCAGAATGGCCGAAAGGGGCGTGCGCAGCTGGTGGGCGATGTCACTCAGGCTGTCCGCCAGAAAGCGCTTGTCCGCCTCCAGCGCCGCCGCCTGTTGCTGCAGAATGCTGGTGATTTTATAAAGATCGTCCTGCAAGGCACTCAGCTCCCCCGGGGTCTGGCCGCTGAGCCGGGGCGGCTGGCCCCCGGTGTAGACCTGAGCCAGATATTCCGACAGCTGCCCAATGCGCCGGTACCGCCGCAGGGTGTATACCACGGCAAGGGCGGTGAGCGCCCCGCCCAGAAGCAGTGCGGCGACCATGCCGGGCACACCCCAGACAAGGCTCTGGCCGATGGCCGCAGCCGCCGTCAGAGCCAGCATGACCGCCAGCATCCGGTAAAACTCCCTGCTATGCATCCGGCTCCTCCTCCCAGCGGTAGCCCAGGCCCCGCACCGTGGCAATGTGCCAGCCGCAGCCCTCCGCCAGCTTTTCCCGCAGCCGCTTCACGGTGACGGTGAGGGTGTTGTCGTTCACAAAATTGCCCTCCTGGTCCCACAGCGCCTGCAGCAGCTGGCCCCGCTCCAGAATCTGGCCGGGATTGGAAAGAAACACCAGCAGCAGCCGGTATTCCTGCGCCGTGAGGGGAATCTGGGCTTCGCCCACAAACACCCGGGCGCTGCGCCGGTCCACCGTGAGCCCGCCGAAGCACAGCAGCTCCGGCCCCTTGCGGCGGCGCAGCACCGCCTTCACCCGGCTGATCAGCTCCCCGGCCCGGAAGGGCTTGATGATGTAATCGTCCGCGCCGCCTTCCAGCGCACGGACCACACTTCCCTCATCCGCCCGAGCGGTGAGGATCAGAATGGCTGCATCGCCCCGCTGGCGCAGCGCACAGCAGACCTCTTCGCCGCTGCCGTCCGGCAGGCCCAGATCCACCAGCGCCGCGTCGAAGCTTTCCCGTTCCATGGCAGCCAGCGCCCCGGCCATCGTGGCGGCAGCCGTGACAAGCCAACCCTGGCGCTCCAGCAGCTTTTGCAGCGGCAGTACGATGGCCGCCTCGTCCTCCACAAGCAGAAGTTTCATCCGTTTCCTTCCCCCTTTTCTGTTTTCGTATTGCCTTAATTATACCGGAAAATCCGCCGCTTCGGGTGACGGGACTGTCACTTTCCCGGCCCGGCCGCTTGCCCGGGGCTGGCATCCATGCTACAATACAGTCGCGGCTGTGCGCCTGCTCGGGCGATAGGCCGCAACTGATATCACCGAGGTGGCATTATGAAAAATCTGCTCACGCGGCGGTACACCCTGCCGCTTTTCTGCCTTTTATGTTCGTTTGCGGTTCTGGCGGTTTGCTCCCGTTCCAGCCCGCTCTATGCCACCAATGACTGGGTGGACGCCAACATCTACTTCACCATCGGGCGGGGGATGCACCAGGGCCTGATGCCCTACCGGGACCTGCTGGACCACAAGGGCCCGCTGCTGTATCTGCTGCACTGGGCCGCGGCTGCGGTGAGCAGCACCAGCTTCTTCGGCGTATGGCTGCTGGAGGTACTTGCCGGATGGGCTTTTCTCTATGCCAGCGCCCGCAGCCTGCTTTTGTACTGCGGCCGGGGCTGGACCTTCTTTTCGCTGCCGCTGCTGGCCGCCTGCGTTTACGCCAGCCCCGCCTTTGCCCAGGGCGACAGCGCCGAGGAATTCTGCCTGCCGCTGCTGGCCATTGCCCTGTATTTCTTTCTGGCCTGCTTCGGGCCCGGCAAACAGCTTCCGTCTTTCTGGGTCTTCGCACTGAACGGCGCTGCCGCCGGGGCCATCTTCTGGATCAAGTTCACCCTGTTGGGGCTGCACTTTGCCTGGATGGCCTGCTTTGCCTTTCTGATCTGGATCGGCCATCGGTCCTTCGGCCGGGCACTGGCCGCCTGCGGCGCTTTTCTGGGCGGAATGGCCGTCATCTCGGTGCCCATCCTGCTGCCCTATGCACTGGGCGGCGCGCTGCCGGACCTGTTCCAGACCTATTTCGGGGCAAACCTCACCTCCTACGCCACCACCCCCACCCACTGGAGCACCCCGCTGTACAATCTGGTGATGAGCGGCCTCAGTACCGCGCTGGCCAACCCGGTGTGGGCGGTGCTGGCACTTGTTGGCGGCGTGTTCTTCGTGCTCCGGCGCGGCGTTCTGCACCCCGCAGCCAAGGCGGCGCTGCTTGCCCTCGTGTTCTTTTCCGGCTTTTTCATTTGGGCCGGTTCCATGGGCTGGCCCTATTACGGCTTTCCTCTTTCGGTCTACGCCGTGCTGGGCTTTGCCTGCCTGGGCAGTCTGGTGCAGAAGCTGCCCGCCCGGCTGCCCCGGAATGTGGTTCAAATCGGCTTTGTGCCCGCGCTGGCCCTCAGCCTGGCATTGTGCCTGGCCTTCAGCCCCAATGTGTCCTTCATGGAGCTGAAAAAGGAGGATCTGGTGCAGACCAAATTTGCTGCCATTATTCAGCAGGAGGGCGGTCAGTCCCTTTTGAACTACGGCTTTCTGGACGGCGGGTTCTATCTTTCCAGCGGCATCACTCCCTCCTGCCGGTTCTTCTGCCGCATCAACCTGCCCAACTACCAGGAGCTGGAGGCGCCGGTGCGCCAGATGGTGGAAGAGGGCTATTTTGATTTCATCGTGATCCGCGAGGAGGGCCCGCTGCCCGGCATGGAGGAGCACTACGAGCTGGTGTGCACCGAATACCAGACCTACGACGGTGTGCTGCTGCCCTACAGTCTGTTCTGCCGGATCGGCTGAAAACCACTGCGCATTTTCAACATTCCCACGCATATTTTTGCACTTTTGCATCAGTCAGCCTTGCAATCCACGGCCAAATGGGGTATACTGTATCTAAATTGATTTCTGCAAAAAAGGGGGGCCGTTTTATGTCTGATCCTACCGCTGTATTCTCCATTTATGACGACCGTGACCGGGAGATACGTGCCGTTGTGCAGGAGGTCTACGACGCGCTGAAGGAAAAGGGGTACAACCCCATCAACCAGCTGGTGGGCTATATCCTTTCCGAGGACCCCACCTACATCACCACCTACAAAAACGCCCGCTCGCTGATCCGCCGCGTGGACCGCGACGATCTGCTGCAGGCGCTGGTTCGCAACTACATCAATCCCTGATCCTTCAAACCGGTTCCGTGCGCCGCACGGGGCCGGTTTTTCCTTTGTGCCCGGGCTTTGCAAAGCCCGGGCTTTTTGTTATACTATAGACTGTATTATTGCGGGCGAAAACAGGTATCTGTTTTGCCCGCACAAAGCGAGGTGCTTTTTATGGCGGCTGTGCGTGTGCTCCACTGCGTGGCGGGGCTGGCCCACGGCGGGTATGAAAGCCTGATTATGAACCTGTACCGCTGCATCGACCAAGATGCGGTGCAGTTCGATTTTATCAGCTCCTTTCCCGGCGTGTACGAAAGCGAGATCGAGGCGCTGGGCGGTGTGATCCACCGCATCCCCTTCATCACTCAGAAGGGCCCCTTCGTCTACACCCATGCGCTGGACCGGGTGCTCACCGAAAGCCCCCGCTACCCCATCGTACATTCCCACATGGATAAATTCAGCGGCCTTGTGATGCGCGAGGCCAAAAAGGCCGGCATCCCGGTGCGCATTGCCCACAGCCACAACACCCAGAACGAGGGCGGGTTTGCCTTCCAGGTGGTCAAGGACTACTACGGCAAAATGGTACTGCCCAACGCCACTCATCTGTTCGCCTGCTCCAAAGCGGCGGCGGACTGGATGTTCGGCCCCGAGTCGGCCCGGGCGCATATCGTGCTCAACGGCATCGACCCGGAGCGCTTTGCGGTGAGCGAGGTGGCCCGCGCCAGTGTGCGGGAGGAGTTCGGCCTTTCGGACGAATGCCTGGTGTTCGGCCATGTGGGCCGGTTCACCCCCCAGAAAAACCACGACCGGATTCTGGATATCTTTTCCGTGCTTCACAAAAAAGCACCAAACAGCGCCCTGCTGCTGGCGGGCACCGGCCCTCTGCTGGACGAGATGCGCCAGAAGGCCGCCCGGCTGGGCCTTGCGGACTGCGTTCATTTTCTGGGCAGCCGGGAGGATGTTCCCCGGCTTTTGCAGGGCATGGACGGCTTTCTGTTCCCCTCGCTGCACGAGGGTCTGCCGGTGACCCTGATCGAGGCCCAGGCCTCCGGCCTGCCGGTCACCGCCGCCTCCACCATCACCAGCGAGGTGTGCGTGACCCCGCTGGTACGCCAGCTTTCGCTGGAGGATTCCGACGAGCATTGGGCGGACACCGCACTGGAGCAGGCGGTGCAGAACCGCCCGGTGCGATCTTCGCCCCGGGCGCAGATCGCCGCGGCGGGGTACGACATCCGCCAGACCGCCGACTGGCTGACCAACTTCTATCTGGGCCTGGCCCATTCCAACGACTGAATCCCGGGAGGATGCTTTTATGAATCAAACGCCCCTTGTCTCGGTGGTGGTACTGGTGTACAACACCGGCGATTACCTGCGCCCCTGCCTGGAGAGCATCGCCGCCCAGACCTACCACAATCTGGAGGTGCTGATGATCGACAACGGCAGCCAGGACGGCTCCGGCCAGGTGTGCGACGAATACGCCGCGAAGGACAGCCGCTTTCGCACCATCCACCAGGAAAACCTGGGCATCATCGGCGGCCGGGGCACCGGCGTGACCCACAGCCGGGGCGAATACCTGGCCTTTGTGGACGGCGACGACCTGCTGCACCCGGAGATGCTCCAGCTGCTGCTGGACGAGTGCCTCAAGACCGATCTGCCGGTGAGCTGCTGCCGGTTCATTCCCTTTTTCGGCCCGCCGCCGGAGCCCGGCCCCTGCCCGGACGACTGCCTCACCTTCGAGAGCCCGGCCCATCTGGACGCCCTGATGCACGACAAGCGAGTGGAATACAGCCTGTGCAACAAGCTATACGCCCGCCATCTGTTCGACAATATCCCCTTCTATTCCCCGGTGGTCTACAACGAGGATCTATATCTGAACTGGAACATTCTGCAGCACGCCCGGGGCATGGCCTTTGCGGATTTCATCGGCTACTACTACCGCCAGCACGCGGCCTCCACCACCCACCGGCCCCTGAAGGACCGGGTGCTCACCGACCAGATCTTCGTGGCCCGCACCATTCTGGACACCGCCCGCGGCGGCCCGCTGGAGGCATCGGCTGAGGCCTTCTATTACGAGAAGCTGCTCTATCTGAACAGCATGATCCTGCGCCAGGCAAACGCGAAGGATTTTACCGCCGAGCACCGCTCGCTGAAAAAGGAGATCCGGGCAAGCCTTGGCAAGGCGCTGAAGAACCCGCATCTTTCCCGCGCGATGAAGCTGGCTGCCCTGCTCTCCTGCTGGGGCGGCGTATTCTACGCCGGGCTGTGCCGGCTGATGCTCACCGACCGGCGCTGACCGGCCGTGTTCTGAGGTTTTTTGCATGAAACTGCTTTGCATTCTGGACAGTGTGGAATTTCCCCTCGCCCCCACCCCGGCCATTGCCCGGCGGGCGGCAGCGCTGCTGGCGCAGCAAGGGCACACGGTCCATTTTCTGGAACTGTATGACGGCGAGACCGTCCCCCCTGAGCAGCCCGGCTGCACCCGGACCCTGCTGCCCTTTGCGGACGAGCGGGTGATGAACCGGGTGCTGGAATTCGGCAACCCGGGTGGCACCCCGGTGCCGCTGCGGCTGTTGAAGCTCTGCGCCCATCCGGCGGCGGCGCTGGCCGCGGTGCGGCAGATCGCCCTGAAAAAGCCCCGGCGCATCTCAGCGGCGAAAAAAGCCATCGAGGCGCTGGACCGTCAATATCACTTTGATGCGGCGGTGGCGGTGGCTGCCCCCTACGCGGGCAGCTTCGCGCTGGCCGCTGCCGATTTCGGCGGCAAAAAGGCCAGCTGGCAGATGGACCCCTATGCGGCCAACCACAGCTACTCCGCCCCCGGCGCATTTGAGCGGGAGAAGGAGCTGCTGGCGGCACTGGACGCGGTGTTCATCGCCCCGGCGATGAACCAATATTACGCCCCCGGCGCACCGCTGGAAAGCTATGCGGCCAAGGCCCGTGTGCTGGACTTCCCCAGTCTGGTTCCCCCGCCCCCTGCGCCTCATGTGCAGAGGGAAGGCGGGCGGCTGCGCTGCGTGTTCGTGGGCAGTCTGTACCCCACCCTGCGCACCCCCCACTACGCGCTGGAGCTGTTCTGCGCGCTGAACGACCCGAAGCTGGAGCTGGTGTTCGTGGGCGGCGGCTGGGAGAACTACCCCGCCGACCTGCTGGAGCCCTACCGGAAGATTCTGGGCGACCGGCTGATCGTCACCGGTCCGCTGCCCGCTGTCCGAGCGGCGGAGGAGGTGGCCAAAGCGGATGTGCTACTAAGCCTGGGCAACGGGGTGGACAACCAGGTGCCCAGCAAGATCTTTGAATACTTCGCGGCGGGCCGGCCGGTGCTGCATCTGGCCAAGCTGAAAAACGACCCCTGCCGCCCCTACTTTAACCGCTGGCCCCTGGCCCTGACCCTGCTGGAATCCGAGGGCGCCGGGCCGGAGGTCCTTGCCCGGCTTTCGGCCTTTCTGGCCGAAAAGGGGCGCAGCCGCCTGCCCTTTGAGGAAGCGGCACGGCTTTTTGAATCCAACACGCCCCAGGCGGCGGCCCGCTGCCTGGAGGAAACCCTTGGAGGCTGAACCATGACGGTATTCTGGCTTTTGAATTTTCTGCCCCCGCCCATGGCCCGGGCGCTGGACCTGCCGGTGCAGGCCAGCGGCAGCTGGGTGATGGCCCTGCAGCAGGCGCTGGAGAAGCAGCCGGTGCGGCTCATCCTGTGCGCCTACAGCCCGGCGGTGAGCGAGACCCAGCGGCGGGAGATCGGCGGGGCGGTGTATCTGGCCCTGCCCGCCGCGGGCGGCAAGGAGGCCCTGCAGGCGGCGCTGGCCGCCGAGCAACCGGACCTGTTGCAGATCTTCGGCACCGAGAACGACCACGCGGTGTGGGCGCTGGAAAGCTTTGCGCCCCAGAAAACATTGCTTTATATCCAGGGACTGGCCGGGCCCTGCGGCGAGCACATGGCCGACGGCCTGCCGCCCCGCTTTCTGCGCCGCCAGCGGCTCAAGGAGCGCCTGGCCGCCAAAACCGGCGGCGCCACCGTGCGCCAGCTGCGGGAGGGCCTTTTGGAAAAGGGCGAAGCGGAGAAAAAGGCCTTTCTGCTGGCTCAGAACCTGCTGGGCCGCACCGAATGGGACAAGACCTTTGCCGCCTCGGTGAACCCTGCCGCCCGGTATTACAAGCTGAATGAGATTCTCCGCCCGGCCTTTTATCAGGGCGGCTGGCAGCGGGATGTGCTGCGCCGTCCCCGCATTTTTGTGAGCCAGGGCAACATTCCCCTGAAGGGACTGCATCGGGTGATCGAGGCGCTGCCCGCCATCGCCGCCCGTTACCCGGATGTGCAGGTGGATGTGGCGGGCTGGCCCCCGCCCCAGAAGGGCGTGCTGCTGCGCCCGGTGATGAACTGGCTGGCGGAGTATTCCGGCTATCTGGATTCTCTGGCCCGCCGTCTGGGCGTGGCCGACCGCATCCGCTACACCGGTGTGCTGAGCGCCGACGCCATGAAGACCTGCTTTTTGCAAAGCAGCGTCTTTCTGATGCCCAGCAGCGTGGAGAACAGCCCCAACTCGCTGGGCGAGGCCATGCTTCTGGGCATGCCCTGCGCCGCCGCGAATGTGGGCGGCATCCCCAGCATGCTGGAAAGTGGCAAGGAAGGCCTGCTCTTCGACCCCGCCCAGCCCGGCCAGCTGGCCGAGACGGTGCTGGCGCTGCTGGACGATCCCATCGCTGCCGAGGCCATGGGCAAGGCCGCCCGGGCCCGGGCGCTGGCGGACCACGACCCCAAGGCCATTGCCGCCGCGCAGATGGCCCTTTACAACCAGCTTTGCGAAGCAAAGGAGGTCAGACCGTGAACCAGCCCTTGGTGACGGTACTCATCACCACCTACAATCAGGAACGCTACATCGGCACGGCCATCGACAGTGTGCTGGCCCAGAAGACCGATTTTCCCTTTGAAATCTACATCTCCGAGGACTGCGGCTCGGACGGCACCCGCGCCATTCTGCAGGATTATGCTGCCCGCTTCCCCGAGATTATCCGGCTGAACCTGCGCGAGGAAAACGTGGGCATCAGCCGCAACTGGTACCAGGGCCTGTGCGCCGCCAAGGGCCAGTATGTCTGTACCCTGGAGGGCGACGACTGGTGGCGGGACGACCACAAGCTGCAAAAGCAGGTGGATTTTCTGCGCGCTCACCCGGACTATCTGGCGGTGAGCCACACCCTGCTTCTTACTGACGACGCAGGCAACACCTACGGCACCCTGCCGGACGATGCGCGCATTCTGGGCAAGGACGCCACCATGGAGCTGTTCCTTTCCGGCGTGACCTATTCCTGCACCGCCTGCCTTGTGAAAAACATCTTTGACCCGGCTGACAAGGCCCTTTACGACTACGTGACCGCCAACCGCAGCATCGCGGACTTTGCTTTGTGCATGCTGTATCTGGACCGGGGCAAGGTGTTTGTGATGGACGAGGCCCTTTCCGCCTACCGGGTGGCGGGCACCGACGAAAACCACCAGAACTACAACGGCACCCAGAGTGCCCTGAAAAAATACGCGGATTTTCTGGATGTGGTGAACGCCAGCCGCCGCTACTGGCAGGGCAAATACTCCTTTGCCAAGTGCCTGTGCGCAGGCAGCTTTTACCCCTTCATCGACCGAATCAAATACGGCGATCTCGGGCCCTTTGTGCGGCTGATGGGCGGCATGGCCCTCTCCGCAAAGGCACTGTTCCCCTTTTACTTTATCGGCCGGTGCCTTGCGCTGGTCATCCGCAAATTCACGGGAGGGAGAAACCCATGAATCAGCCTTCCATCAGCGTGATCGTGCCGGTCTACAAGGCCGAGGGCACTCTGGAAAAGTGCGCCCGGAGCATCCTCTGCCAGGCGCCCGCCGACCTGGAGCTGATTTTAGTGGACGACGGCAGCCCGGACGGAAGCGGCGCGCTGTGCGACCGGCTTGCTGAGCAGGACGGCCGGGTGCGGGTGATCCATCAAAAGAACGCCGGGGCCAGCGCCGCCCGCAACGCGGGCCTGGACGCCGCCGCCGGGCGGTATCTGCAATTTGTGGACGCGGATGACTGGGTGCTGCCCGGTCTGTACAAAACTGCGCTGCCCATTCTGGACGAGGGCGCGGACGTACTGTTTTTCGGGGTGGAGAACATCGGCTACACGCCGGAACCGCCCCTGCCGGATGCAGCCTACGAGAGCCTCACAGAACTGGCAGACCAGTTCGAGCGGTATCTGGTGACCACCGGCCAGTTCGCGGCCCCCTACAATAAGATCTACAAGGCCCATGTGATCGGGCCGGTGCGCTTTGACCCGGCTCTCAAGATCAACGAGGACCTTCTGTTCAACCTGCTGGCCCTGCGGCGCTGCGGGCCGGTGCGGTTCATTCCCACCAACTTCTATGCCTGCGACCACACCGGCGAGGGCTCGCTCTCCCGGTCGCTGCGTGCGGACCTGCTGGACGCCGAGCAGGCCACCCGGGCGGCACTGCTCGCGTTCGCTGCCCATTACGGGCTGGATGAGGCCGGCGCTCAGGCTCTGGCCGCTGCCCGGCAGGGCAACGTGGCCGTGGCTCAGATGTCGGTGCTGATGAGCCGGAAGGGTCCCCTTTCCCTGCGGGGCTACCGGAAGGCCTTTGCCCGGATGCTGGCCCTGCCCGCTGCCCGCAAGACGCTGGCTGACTGGCTGGCGGCGGACCAAAACCGGCTGATGGCCCTGCCCTACCGTATCTGCGTGGGGCTGCGGCTGGCCCTGCCCATGGCGCTCTGGTGCTGGCTGCGGTGCAGCACCAGCCATGCCCTATGATTCTTTTTTCCCAAGGAGGCAAACATATTTATGGCGGCTGTATTGAGCTGTATCATGCCCGTGTACAACGGGGAGGAATATCTTGAAAAAAGCGTACAGAGCGTGCTGGACCAGAGTTTTGCCTGGTTCGAGCTGATTCTGGTGAACGACGGTTCCACCGACCGCACCGCTGATCTCTGCGCCGAGTTCGCCCGCAAGGATGAGCGGGTTCGGGTGCTGACCCAGCCCAACAAAGGCGCGGCGGCGGCCCGGAACGCGGGCATTCAGGCGGCCGAGGGCCGTTACATCACCTTTGTGGACGCGGACGACATGCTGCTGCCCAAGGCCTTTGAAAAGACCGTGCAGGCCATGGAGAACCGGGAGCTGGATCTGGTGAGCTTCAACTTCTCCTTCTGCAGCGACACCGGCTTCACCGAGGCGGTCTACCCGGCCTTTGCCGCCGCCTCGCTGGAGGAGTTCTGGCCCCACTTCATCGACTACTACCGGGCCAATCAGTTCTTCTCGCTGTGCAACAAGGTCTACCGCACCCAGCTCATCAAGGGGCTGGGCCTGAAGCTGGACGAGACCCTGCGCACCGGCGAGGACATCCAGTTCAACTTTTCCTACTTTGCCAACCTGGGCAAGATGGAGCATCTGGACGGCATCTACTACGAATACTGGCGGCATGCCCAGACTCTGACCCGCGCCGCCACTCTGGACAATATGGAGACCAGCCAGCGGGTGCTGCACGGGGTGCGGCGCTTTCTGGAGCAGTGCGGCCAGAGCGAATTGTATCCCCAGCTGGCCGCCGCTCAGCTGCCCTGGGACGCCGTGAACTTCTTCGACCTGCTCACCGACTCCTCCAAGCCCTATACCCTGGAGGAGCGCAAGGCCGGGCTGGAAAAGCTGTTCGCAAACCCCATGTGGCACACCGCCCTGATGACCCAATTGGAGGGCCGGGAGGGCCTTTACAACGGCTGGCTGCGCAAAGCCGCCGCCAAGAAAAACGCCGGGCGCGCCCTGCTGCCCCTGCGCCTGAAGGGCAAGCGCTGACCCGAACGATCAAAGAAGGAGGCATTCCATGCCCGCCATCAGCATTATCACCACCGTATACGACGCCAAGGACTATCTGCCCCTGACCGTACAGAGCATTCTAAACCAGAGCTTTGCCGATTTTGAGCTGATCCTCGTGGACGACGGCAGCCCCAACGGCTGCGGCGAGCTCTGTGATCAGCTGGCGAAAACCGACCCCCGCATCCGGGTGGTACACAAGAAAAACGGCGGGCCTGCATCCGCCGCCAACGCCGGGCTGGACGCCGCCACCGGCGACTACATCAGCTATGTGGATTCCGACGATCTGCTGCATCCGGATTTTCTGAAAACCCTGTACAGCACCGTGAAGGAAAGCGGCTGCCCGCTGGCATCCTGCGGCGCGGTGTGCATCGACGAGGAGGGCAATTTTCTCGAGCGGGGCGTGACCCTGCCCGAGGAATTCCTGGGCCGCCACGACGCGCTGGAGCAGTTTCTGGACGTGTTCAAGAACGGCGGCATGTACTCCATGGTCACCTGGAACAAGCTGTACGACGCCCGGCTGTTCAAAAACGTGCGCCACGACGAGACCATGTTCTACGGCGACGACGCCAACATCATGGACAAGATCTACGACGGCAACCAGGTCGTGCTCTCCAATGAGCCGCTCTATTACTACCGCACCCGCACCGGCAGCATGACCGCCCTGGCCTTCTCGGCCAAGCGGCTGGACGATCTGCGCCTGTACGGCGGCTGGGTAGACTTTTTCACCGGCAAGACCGGCTACGAGGATCTGGCCGCCTGGGCGGTGGCCCGTTACTGGCAGGTGTTCTACCTGTTCTACGTGCACGCCAACCTGGCGGGACCGCTGTCCGGCGAACTGAAAGCGGGCTTTGCCCTGCACAAGAAAAAGCTGAACAAGCTTTTGCCCCGCATCCTCTCGAACCCCCACGTGGCCGGGTTTGAAAAGCTGCGGGCGGTGCTGTTCTGTGCAAGCCCCGCGCTGTGCTACAAGCTGGCCGCCGCCCGGGGAAAAATGGACCGCAAAAAGGAGGCCTGAGCCATGCCCCGCATCAGCGTGATCGTCCCGGTTTATAAGGTGGAGCAGTTTCTGCCCGCCTGCGTGCAGAGCATTCTGGGCCAGACCTTTGCCGATTTTGAGCTGATTCTGGTGGACGACGGCAGCCCGGACGGCTGCGGCGCGCTGTGCGACACCTATGCCGAACAGGACAGCCGTGTGCGGGTGATTCACCAGAAAAACGGCGGGCTTTCCGCCGCCCGCAATTCCGGCATTGCCGCCGCGAAGGGCGAGCTTCTCGCCTTTGTGGATTCCGACGATCTGATCGCGCCGGATTATCTGGAGCAGCTTTATAGCGCGCTGTGTTCCTCGGGGGCGGATATGGCCCTCTGCGCGGTGGAGGACGTGAACGATGACGGCACGCCGCTGGAGCACCCCGAGATCACCGCCCCCGCCGCTGCCGGAAGCTTTTCCGGCAAGGCGCTGCTGGCGGAATTTTTCGGGCCCAACGCCACCTGCTACACGGTGGCCTGGAACAAACTGTACAAACGCAGCCTGTGGGAGCAGCTGCGCTACCCGGAGGGGCTCATCCACGAGGACGACGCGGTGGCCCACCGGCTGTTCGCCGCCTGTGAAACGGTGGCCTGCCTGGACGCTCCCCTTTACCGCTACCGGCTGCGCCAGGGCAGCATCTGCCGCAGCGGCATCAGCCCCGGCAGCTTTGACGGGGTGACCGCCCACGCCGACTGGTGCCGGTTTTTCCGGGACCAGGGCATGGACAAGGCCCTGCTGGACAAGGCGCTGGCCGCCTGTTTCCGTCGGTATCTGGCCCTGTGCGCCGGAGCGAAAAACGAACTGACCTGGCCCATCGCCGCCCGCTGGCACGGTGCCCAGGCGGAGCTGCGCTGCCTGCTGCCCCTTGTAAAACATTGCGGCGAGCTTTCGCTGACCGAAAAGCTCAGCTGCCTGCGCTGGTGCACCCGGCCGTTGCCCCTGCCTGACCGCAGCGAAACGCCCCGGGTCGCCCTGCTTTTGCCGCCCGAGCTTCCGGTGCCTGCCGTGAAGGGCGGCGCGGTGGAGACCCTGGCCACCCATCTGATGGAGGAAAACCAGACCCAGCGGCAGCTGGAGCTGGCCTTTGTCTGCCGTCTGGACGAGGAGGCCGCGGCGGCTTCGGCCCGGTTTTCCCAGTCGCTGATCTTCTTCGTGCCCCCCGCTGGGCGGGTGCGTTCCCTCGTGCACCGGGTCCGTTACCGGCTGGCAAAGCTAACCGGGCGGCCGGTGTACTGGCAGGAATACCAGCATTACCCCCTGCCCTTTCTAAAGCGGCTGAACGCCGACCTTTATTCGGTGGAGGGCGGCCAGCTGGACGCCTGGCAGCAGGCCGCCGCCTGCTTCGGCGCCGAAAAAATGGCGGCGCACCTGCATGGGGTAGCATACAGCAGCCCCAAGCTGGACGCTCAGTTCGGCCGGGTGCTGGCCATCAGCGACTATGTGCGCAGGGCCTGGCTCTCCTCCAGCGCACTGCCCGCCGACCGGGCGGTGCTGCTGCCCAACTGCGTGGACACCGGCCGCTTCTGCCCTGCTCCTGCCGCGGAAAACGAGCGGGCACAGCTGCGCAGCCGCCTGGGCCTTGCGGAACAGGACTTTGTGGTGCTGTTCTGCGGCCGGGTGTGCGAGGAAAAAGGCATCCACCGGCTGGTGCAGGCCATGCGGCAGATCCAGGACCCCGCCGTGAAGCTGGCGGTCATCGGCTCGCCCTTTTTTGCCGGGCAGGCCGATTCCCCCTTCTTTGCCGAACTGCGCAAGCAGGCCGAGGCTTTGGGTGAGCGGATCGTCTTTACCGGCTTTGTGCCCAATGAACAACTGCCCGCCTATTACCGCATGGCGGACGCCGCCTGCTTCCCCGCGCTGTGGGAGGAGCCGGCGGGCATCACCGCCATCGAGGCCATGGCCTGCGGCTGCCCGGTGATCGCCACCGACAGCGGCGGCATGCCGGAATATCTGGAGGGCAGCGGCGCGGTGCTGTTGCGCCGGGATGAGATCTGGGACGGCGAATGCACCCCCGTGCCCGGTGTGCCTGAGCTTTCCGGCCAGATCGCCGAAGCCATCCTTGCTCTGAAAACCGAGCCCGCCCGCCGGGCCGAGATGGCCGCAGCCGGTGTGCGCCGGGCGCAGGATTTTTCCCAGCAGAGCTACTACCGGACCTTCGCCGGTTTCGCAAATCACCTGTAAACTTTATCAAATAAAGGAAGTGTTCCCTTGCAGCCCAAAATCAGCATTATCGTTCCGGTGTACAACTGCGTAAAATTTCTGCCCGCCTGCATCAACAGCATTGCCGGGCAGGAGTGCTCCAGCTTCGAATGTATCCTGGTGAATGACGGTTCCTCCGACGGCTCCGGCGCTCTTTGCGACGAAATCTCCCGCCACGATCCCCGTTTTCGGGTAATCCACAAGTCCAACGGGGGCGTGTGCAGTGCCCGCAATGCGGGTCTTGACGCGGCTCGCGGGGAATTCGTTCTGTTCTGCGACCAGGATGACCGCATCCATCCCGAAACCATCACCCGGGCGCTTGCCTGCTACGAAAGCACGGAAGGCGGGCTTGTGATGTGGCCTTATACCCGTGACCCGGCGGAATTTTCCGCCCCGATGCCTGCGGGCGAGACTCTTTTCTCCCAGCAGGAATTCGGTTCCCTTTACTGCACCTTCATGCTCCCGCCGGTATGGAACAAGCTGTTTGAGCGCAGCGTGCTGGAATCCCCCTCGCCCCTTCGCTTCGACGCTTCCATCCGCAACGGGCACGAGGATCTGCCCTTTGTGTATGAATATCTTGCCCGGCTTGCCGGGCTGCGGCCGGGCTTTGCTGTGCATTTTCTGCGCGCTCCGCTCTATTACTGGAGCGACGAAAACGACATGAGCGTTTCCAAAAAATCCGTGCATTATCAGCAGTATTTCCAGGTGGAGCTGCCTTTGTTCCTGCGTTTTGCCCACGACTGCAAGACCCTTTATCACTGCCCGGCTCAGAACATGGCCACCTTTTACCAGCATGCGCTGCATACACTGGCCTTCGGCCTTCTGTTTGAAAACAAGGCCGAGGGGCACAGCCTTCTGCAGCACGAGGGCGTGACCGAGCTGCTGGACGGCCTGAAGGAAAACCACACCTTCAGCCCCTATTACCTGCCCTTTCGATGGCGCAGCGCTGCTCTGGCCCGGTTCGTGATCCGCGCCGAGGAAGAGGGGCGGCGCTCCTACTGGCGCACTTACTGGCTCTTTTATTATCTGCTTGGCGGAAACTGGAACCGTTAACGTTCTCGGCCAATCCTCCGCCCTGCATCCAAAAGGAGTATCTTATGGTCCCGTTTGCAAGCATTATCATTCCTGTTTACAACGCCGAAAAATACCTGCGTCGCTGCCTGGACAGCGTTGCGGCCCAGACCTGCCCGGATTTCGAGTGCATTCTGGTGGACGACGGCTCTTCCGACGGTTCTTCGCTCATCTGCGATGAATACGCCGCCAACGATCGCCGGTTCCGGGTCATCCACCAGCCGAACGCCGGTGCTTCCGCTGCCCGAAATGCCGGGCTGGATGCAGCCCTTGCGCCCTGGCTTCTGTTTGTGGACGCGGACGACGCCATTGCCCCCTGCACACTGGAGCTGATCCGGCAGATACAGCAGGAAAACCCCCGCGGCCTGGTGTTTTTCGCCGCGGTCTTCGAGCCGGATGGCCTGCTCCAGCACCCGGACCCGACAGCTTTGCGCCGTTTTTCCGTGAGCGAAATCGGCCTTTTCTGCGAAAACGCCCCCTTCCCCACCCCCTGGGGAAAGCTGCTGAATCGGGCGCTTGTGGAGCAGGCCGGCCTGCGGTTCGATCCATCGCTGCACTGCTACGAGGACCGGCCCTTTATGAACGAATATCTGCGGCATTTTTCCGCGCAGGTTCCCAACGGGGAGCTGCTCTACATTACCCGGCCGCTCTATTATTACGAATCCGGCAACGAAACCAGCCTGAGCAAAAGCACCAAAAACCAGCTGGAGCCCGCCCATTATCAGATGTTTGACCGGTTCCTTCAGGACTGCCTGCATGTGTATCATGCCCCGCCGCAGCAGCTGCGGCTGCCCGTGATGGAATATCTGAACACCGTTTTGTACGGTCTTTACTGCACGCCCCCGGCCCAGCGGCGCAAAAGCGCAGCACTTTTTTACAAGAGCCCGGAATACGCCCGCCTGATGGCCTTTTTCAAAGAGAACCGGCTGTTTGAATCCCGCTATGTACCGCTTCGCCTGCGCTGGACCGCTCTGGCCGTTACGCTGGACCAGAACCGGCTGACAGAGCGCCGCTGGTTCTACTGGAAGTTCCACTGGCTATGCATGCACACCGTATACCTGCGCTGGAAGGCCCTACTGCAGTGAATAAAAATGTTGCCGTTTCTTCTGTTTTTTTCGTCTTGGGCCCCGTCGGCTGATTCCCCGTTTTATTGCAGCTTACGGCATGATATGCTATAATAAACTATCTTAGTACGCCCTGCTGCGGCAGCGCACAGGGCGTTATTTTCCATGTTTGAACGGCTTAGCAGGAGGAATTATGCCAAAGATCAGCGTGGTGATTCCCATCTACAACACCCAGTCCTTTCTGGCCCGCTGCCTGGACAGCGTTCTGGCCCAGACCTGCTCCGATTGGGAATGCATTCTGGTGAACGATGGCAGCACCGACGGCAGCGCCTCCATCTGCGAAGCCTATTGCAGGCGCGACAGCCGCTTTTTGCTGAAAAATCAGAGCAATCAAGGCAGCGCCGCTGCCCGCAACAACGGTATGGCACTGGCTCGGGGCGAATATCTGCTGTTTCTGGACAGTGACGATGCCTGGCCCGCTCACCTTCTTTCCACCGTGCTCGCCGCACAGGAAAACCGGCCGGAGGATCTGATCCTCTGGCGGTACACCTCCCGCCCGGAGGAGCTTGCCAACAGCAAGGCTTCGGCGGACTTTGCCCGCTTTCCGCTGCAAAAGGCCGGGCAGCTGTATCTGGAAAGCCATTTATATTACATCTGGAACAAGCTCTTTCATCTGGAGCTGATTCGTAGCTGTGGGCTTCTGTTCACCCCGGGCATCACCTACGGCGAGGATGTACAGTTCTCCATGGAGTACCTGCGGCTCTGGTTCCGTCTTCATCTGCAGGGGAACTTTTCTCTGAGCGTACAGCCGCTCTATTACTATGAGGACGGCAACGACTCCAGCGTCACCTACCGGCTCAAGCCCTGCTACTGCGAAAACGAGCTTTGGCTCACGGAGCAAGTGCTGGATTGGTTCAGCCGGGATTTTCCCCTGCCCCGGGAGGATTTTACCCGCATCGTGCTCCACCTGGTGAAAACACTGGCGGGCGGCCTTTCGGTGGATCTTGCCCAGCCCCATGGGCTGGCCATCGCGCGGCAGCATCTGCGCCACCCCACCGCCCGAAGGCTGATCGATACCGCCCGTACCCTTGGCTGCTACAGCCCCTTTGTGCCTCTCATGGCCGGCAATTGCACCGTTCTCACCGCCCGGCTGGGCGGGCTGATGCTGAAGGAGTCCCGCTGGTACCACCGCGTTTACTGGGCGGGCTGGCATCTGCGCAGGCTGCGCACCGGCACAAAACCACCCGTGATGTTCTGACCTGCACCCCGACCGTTTTTCATTTATTCTGACAAGAGGAAGTACACTGATGGCTCATTCCAACGAACAACAGTGGACCACCGTTGTGAAACCCCGCACCGGCTGGTTCGACATCGACCTGAAAGAACTCTGGCATTACCGGGACCTGGTGACCCTGTTCACCAAGCGCAACTTTGCGGTAATCTACAAGCAGACCATTCTGGGCCCGCTGTGGATTCTGCTGAATCCCCTCATCACCACCATCCTGTTCAATGTGATCTTCGGCGGCATCGCCGGGCTGCCCACCGAGGGTGCGCCCAGCTTCTTGTTCATCATGGCCGGCAATACCCTGTGGACCATGTTCGCCGCCTGCATCAACAACACCGCCAACACCTTTGTGGCAAACGCAGGCATGTTCGGCAAGGTCTACTTCCCCCGCCTGACCATTCCTCTGTCCCAGGTGCTCACGGCGGCGATCAACTTCTTCATTCAGTTTGCCATGTTCCTGGTGTTCTGGGTCTTCTTCTTTTTCAATCAGGAGGCCTTCGGTCATCTGAGCATGACCGTATGGCTCGTCTACCTGCCGGTGTGCATCATCCAGGTGATGCTGCTGGGCCTGGCTGTGGGCATCATCGTTTCCAGCCTGACCACCAAATACCGTGACCTGGCCATCGCCGTGACCTTCGGCGTGCAGCTGTGGATGTATGCCACCCCCGTGGTGTACTCCACCACCAGCCTGTCGAACCAGCCCATCCTGAGCGCCATCGTGAACCTGAACCCCATGACCGCCCCGGTGCAGGCCTTCCGCATGGCTCTGCTGGGCTGCGGCAGCGTGGACCCCACCGGACTGGTCTACAGCCTGATTGTGACCGTGGTCCTGCTGGCCATCGGCGTGGTGCTGTTCAGCCGCATTGAAAAGACCTTTATGGATACCGTATAACAGGAGGATTTTTGCATGTCCAATCACAGCGAGCCGGTACACAGCAAAGAGCCTGTCATTCAGGTATCCGGCGTAAAGAAGCAATATAAACTGGGCCAGATTGGCGGCGGCACCCTCACCGCCGACCTGCAGAGCTGGTGGGCCCGCATCCGCGGCAAGGAGGACCCCAACCTGCCCATCGGCACTGACACCCGCCTGTTCGGCCAGACCTTCATGGCGCTGAACGGCGTGGACCTGACCGTTTACAAGGGCGAGGCGCTGGGCATCATCGGCCGCAACGGCGCGGGCAAGTCCACCCTGCTCAAGCTGCTCAGCCGCATCACCGCCCCCACCGAGGGCGAAATCAAGATCAAGGGCCGCATCGCCAGCATGCTGGAGGTGGGCACCGGCTTCAATCAGGAGATGACCGGCCGGGAAAACATCTACATGAACGGCGCCATTCTGGGCATGACCAAGGCCGAGGTTGATTCCAAGCTGGACCAGATCATCGAGTTCTCGGAATGCGGCGACTTCATCGACACCCCTGTAAAGCGCTATTCCAGCGGTATGTTCGTGAAGCTGGCCTTCGCGGTGGCCGCCCATCTGGACAGTGAGATCATGGTGATGGACGAAGTCCTGGCCGTGGGCGACATGAAGTTCCAGCAGAAGTGTCTGGGCAAAATGAGCGACGTGGCGGGCCAGGAGGGCCGCACCGTTCTGTATGTGAGCCACAACATGAGCACCATCCGCCAGCTGTGCACCCGCTGCGTGGTGCTGGACAAGGGCAAGGTGATCTTCGACGGCAACGTGGACGACGCCATCGCCGTATACATGGACACCACCGACGTGAACGTGGTGGACTATGACCTGCGCGAGATCGGCCGCATGAGCTCCAGCGCGGGCAAGCGGCTGCGGGTGGAGCGGCTGACCTTCCTGGACAAGGAAAGCAGCGTGTTCGCCGCCGGCGAGCCCTTGCGGGTGCGCATCGACTGGCAGGTCATGCAGCACTTCGACGCGGTGAACATGAAGCTGAACTTCCATTACCGGGACTCCACGCCCGTGGGCATCACCCATCCCATCACCCTGGGCGAGGCCGAGCCGGGCCGCCGCTACTCCACCGTGTTCACGGTGGACACCTCCATCTTCAGCGAGGGGCAGTATTTCTTCTACCTGGACGTGTTCGAGCGGGAGCTGGCCAACGCCGCCTGCCTGGACAAACCCGCCCAGGAATTCGCCTTCGAGATCACCAACATGGACCGCACCCTGCCGGAGTGGTCCAGCGGCTGGGGTCACATCCACTTCCCGCCGGTGGTCATTGAATCCAATGAGGTAAACTGACGATGGGTCTGCCCAATTTATACATCTGCCACACCGCCTATCAGGTGCTGGTGGAGCTGGTCCGGGCCATGAAGGACACGGTGCCCCCGGACCTCATTCTGAGCAGTGTCATCCCAAACACCGAAGAACTGGCCGGGCGGCTTTCCGCCACCGGCCTGTTCCGCTGTGTACGGGTTTTTGACGAAGAGGCCTGCGGCAATGCCATCCAGACCGGTTTTCTGCGCACGCTGCTTTTGCAACGGGTGATGGGCCGCCGCAACGTGGAAAAATACTACGGCTTTTCCATCGACCCCAAGGCCTACGCGGCCATCTACATCCACAACGACTGGAGCGTGCTGGGCCGGTATTTGCAGGACCTGAAAGCCCCCTACGTGCTCTGCGAGGACACCATGGCCAGCACCTGCCACCCGGACCATCCGCTGATCGACCAGCAGCGGGCGCTGCCCCATTTCAAGCTGCGGCAGAAGCTGGGCTACGGTTATCTGTACTGGGGCGACTACAAGCGGGTCACGGCGGTGGAGACCGAGTGCGCCGCCAGAACGCCCTTGTTCCCCCAAAAGCTGCGGGAGGATTCCAAGTCCGACCGGTTCCACCGGCTCACCGACGAACAGAAGGCGCTGGTTCGGCAGGTGTTTCTCACCCGGCCGCTGCCCGAAACCGCCGAGGGCGCGGTGCTGTTTCTGCCCCGGGACTTTGTGTCCGAAGGGCTTCTGGACGGCGAGACCCAGCAAAAAATGTTCACCGCCGTGGTGAAGGCCCACTGCCACGGCGGGCCGCTCTTCATCAAGACCCATCCCCGGGACACCTTTGATTATTCGCGCCTGTTCCCGGAGGCGGTGATTCTGGAGCGCACCATGCCCAGCGAGGTGCTGAACTTTGCGCTGCCCTTCCGGTTCAAAAAGGCGGTGACGGTGGAATCCACCGTGCTGAAAACGCTGGAAGTGACGGACGAAAAGCTGGAATTGAGCCTTACCCAGGCCCTGGACCTGCTTTCCTGATTGTGTACGCCGAGCGTCCCGCGCTCATAATTTGTTCATACCAAGGCTTTACTATGAAATCAAGCGGCCCGCTCCATCGTTTTTATTGCGGACCCGCAAGGAGGTTATTCCTATGAAAATCATCGGCGTGATCCCCGCCCGGTACCAGTCCAGCCGTCTGCCCGGCAAGCCCCTGGCCGACATTCTGGGCAAACCTATGATCTGGTGGGTATACCAGGCGGCAAAGCAGTGCAAAAAGCTGGACGACCTGGTGATTGCCACCGACGACGAGCGGATCAGGGAGGTCTGCCGCCAATACGAGATGCCCGCGGTGATGACCCGGGCCGACCACGACACCCCCACCGCCCGCATCCATGAGGTGAGCTGCATGCTGGATGCGGACCTGTACCTGCAGATCATGGGCGACGAGCCCCTGATCGATGCCCGGGCCTTCGACCTGATCCTGCCGGACACCCTGCCCGAGGACCCCTACTATGTGGCGGGCGTGACCAACATCATGGACCATCCGGCGGATGTGATTGACTTCTCCAACCAGAAGGTGGCCTGCAATGCCCGCCGGGAGATCCTGCTGATCTCCCGCAGCCCCATCCCTTACCCGAAGGGAACGGCGGATTTTGAATACGAGAAGATCACCGGCATCCAGCTGTTCAGCAAAAAGGCGCTGGACTTCTACGCCGCTACCCCCAAGAGCGCACTGGAAAAAGCCGAGGAAAACGACCTGATGCGTTTCATTGAAAACGGCCACACCGTGCATGCCGTGGTCTCCCCCTACAAAACCGTATCGGTGGACACCCCCAAGGACGTGGACATCGTGTGTGATATCCTGAAACAGCGCGGCAACTGATACTTGCCGGAAAGGAGCTGCTTTTATGCATACCCTCAAACTTCTGGACTGCACCCTGCGGGACGGCGGTTACATCAACGAATGGCGCTTCGGCTACGAGAATATCCGCGACATCGTGCGCAGCCTGGTGAAGGCGGGCACCGACATCGTGGAGGTGGGCTTTCTGCGCAACGTGGACTATGACCCGGACTGCACCCGCTGGAACACGGTGGCCGAGCTGAAGAAGATTCTGCCCGCCGACCGGAAAAACGTGATGTTCAGCGGCATGGCCCTGCACAACTTCTACGACATTGACAATCTGGAGCCCTGGGACGGCACCGGCATCGACCTGATCCGGGTGACCTTCCACGACTACGACATCGAGGAGGGCCTGGCCTTCTGCAAAAAGGCCCAGGACAAGGGCTACAAGATCAGCTGCAACCCCATCAACATCATGGGCTACTCGGACGCGGGCGTGCTCTGGCTGGTGGAGCAGGTGAACAAGCTGCACCCCTACGCCTTCTCCATCGTGGACACCTTCGGCAGCATGCGCCAGCAGGACCTGGACCGCATCGTGAGCCTGGTGGACAACAACCTGGCCAAGGACATCACCCTGGGCCTGCACCTGCACGAGAACATGGCCCTCAGCTCCAGCCTGGCCCAGAGCTTTGTGAACAAGCACCTGAACCGGGATGTGATCGTGGACGCCAGCCTTCTGGGCATGGGCCGCACCCCCGGCAACCTGTGCATCGAGCTGATCGCCGATTACCTGAACCTGAACTTCGGCAAGCAGTACGACATCGACTGCATGCTGGACGCCATTCAGGATCAGATCATGCCCATCCGGGAAAAGGAGCCCTGGGGCTATTTCCCGCCCTATTTCCTGTCCGCCCGGTACAACCTGCATCGCAACTACGCCGAGCATCTGCTGGGCAAGGGTGATCTGTCCAACCGGGACATCAACCACATCCTGAGCCGCATCGCCCCCGAAAAGAAAACCGCCTTTGACGCTGCCTATGCGGACGAGCTGTATGCCCAGTACAAGGGCAGCGCGCTGGACGACGCGGCCGACCGGGCCAAGCTGGCCGAGCTGCTGGCCGGCCGGAAGATCCTGGCCCTGGCCCCCGGCCAGACGCTGGACACCCACCGGGAAACCATTGAGGCCTACATTGCCGAAAACCGCCCGGTCATCATCAGCGCCAACTTCGTGCCGGAGCACTACAAGGCGGACTTCGCCTTCTTCACCAACGGCAAGCGCTTCGAAAAGCTGGAAAGCTGCCCCTGCGCGGTGATCGCCACCAGCAACCTGCAGGGCGATGCGGATTACCGGCTGGACTACAACAGCCTGGCCGGTGCCTTCGACAAGGGCGCCAACAGCCTGATCATGCTGCTGCACCTGCTGGCCGAGCTGGGCGTGGACGAGGCTGCCATTGCCGGTGCGGACGGCTACGGCCCCGCGGGCGACAACTACTGTGACCCCCGCATGAAGAACCACACCCTGCGGGGCGCGGATTACAACCACGCCATGGCCGAGGCCATCCGGGCTCAGGAGCTGCGCGTGCGCTTCGTGACCCCCAGCTATTACGAAAAGGAGTAACATGCCCATGCAGACCAAGCTGCTTGTGCTGGATGTGGACGGCACCCTCACCGACGGGGGGCTGTATCTGGATTCCACCGGTAACGAAACCAAGAAATTTTCCGTAAAGGACGGCGCGGGCCTTGTAATCGCCCGCACCGCCGGCATCAAGGTAATGATCCTCACCGGCCGGGAGAGCGAGCCGGTGCGCCGCCGTGCCGCCGAGCTGCACCTGGACTACTGCGTGCAGAACTGCAAAAAGAAGGCGGAGTACCTTGCCGCCTTCCTGGCCGAACAGGGCCTTGCCCGTGAGGAAGTGGCCTATGTGGGCGACGACTGGAACGACATGGCGGCCATGAAGCTGTGCGGCTTCGTGGCCTGCCCCGCCGACGCTGCCGCCGAGGTGAAGGCCATCGCCCATTACATCTGCCCCCAGAAGGGCGGCGAGGGCGCGGTGCGCGGTGCGGTGGAAAAGCTGCTGAAGGACGCTGGCCTGTTTGAGCAGACCGTGAACGCCGCCTTCGGCGCGGGGGTGTGAGCCCATGTATGAAGCATTGAAGCAGGCGGTCTGGGCCGCCAATCTGGCCCTGCCCAAAGCAAACCTCTGCCTTGCCACCTGGGGCAACGCCAGCCAGGTGGACCGCCAGGCCGGTGTCTTCGCCATCAAGCCCTCCGGCGTGGATTATAATACCCTGCGCCCGGAGGACATGGTGGTGGTGCGTCTTTCGGACGGCAGCATGGCGGAGGGCGAACTGCGCCCCTCGTCCGACACCAAAACCCATCTGGAGCTGTATCGGGCTTTTCCCAACATCGGCGGCGTGGTCCACACCCACAGCCGGTGGGCCACCATCTTCGCCCAGGCCGGGCGGGAGATCCCGGCTCTCGGCACCACCCATGCCGACACCTTCTACGGCCCGGTGCCCTGCGCTCCTGCCCTGACCAAAGAGCAGATTGAGGGCGACTACGAGACCAGCACCGGTCTGGTGCTGGCCGCCGCCTGCGTGGACTGCTACGAATCCATCCCCGCCGGGCTGGTCAAGGCCCACGGCCCCTTCACCTGGGGCAGGGACGCCGCCGACGCAGTGGAGCACGCCATCATTCTGGAGGAGGTGGCCATGATGGCCTACCACAGCCTTATGCTGGGTGCGCAGCCGGTGGACGGCTACCTGCTGGACAAGCACTACCTGCGCAAGCACGGCCCGGGCGCCTACTATGGCCAGGCGGGCAAATAATTCAACCGGAAAGGGTTTCCCCATGGAAAAACTTCTCACCCAAATCAAGCGCCACCGCCGCCTTTTGGGCGGTGCGGTGCTGCTGGCTGTGGCCTTTTTCATCTTTGCCTGCGTCTGGCTCACCCATGTGCGGGGCAACGGCGAAAAGAGCCGCAGCTGGATGATCAACGACCAGTTCAGCGAATTCGCCCTCATTGACGACACCGTGACCCAGGATTTCGTCTGTGACCGGGATCTGCTTTACATCGGCTTTGCCTTCAAGGTACAGAAGGCAGGCGATGAGGGCCCCACAGGCGTGCTGGAGCTCACCCTCACCGATCTGGATACCGGCGAGGTGCTGGCCACCAGCGAGGGCGACATGAGCAACATTCTGGACACCACCGAGGCCTACTACACCACGCTGGGGCTTTCCCGGCCGGTAGAGCTGACCGAGGCGGGCGAGCGCCACTACCGGGTAAGCCTGACGGCCCACTACACCGGTGAGGGGCGGCTGCTCATCGGCTACACCCCCACCCCCAACGGGGCGGGCCTGGGCCTGACTGTGAACGGCCAGCCCACCGAGGGCATGCTGGCCATTCTGGGCGTTTACGCCCAGATCGGCGGCTTCGTGACCAAGTTCTACTGGGTCATTGCCCTGCTGGCGCTGATCCTCATCGGTGCCGGATGGTGGCTGTTCACCGGGCAGAAATGCCCTCTGCACCGGATGGTCTTCTGCTTTGTGCTGGCGCTGGGCATTCTGTTCAGCATGGTGCTGCCCCCCTACTCCGCGCCGGATGAGCAGTTCCACATCAACCAGAGCTTCACTCTGGCCTCCACCATCTACAACCCCTATCTGCCGGTGGCCCAGAGCCAGATCCACAGCAGCCTGCGCCGCCCCTCGGATGTGGATGTGATCGTGCAGGACGGCGAGACCACGGTATTCACCTGGCAGCACATTGCCAAGAATCTGCTTACCACCAACTCCGACCCCTTCACCCACACCCAGGACTACGACGAGTATCAGGTGGATTCCAGCTACACCATGTACTGGATCAGCGCCCTCGGGGTGCTGGCGGGCTTTTTGCTGCGGCTGGGCTTCATCCCCACCCTGTTCCTTGGCAGGCTCACAAACCTTGTATTCTTCGCGTTTCTTTCGGCCTGGGCGGTGAAGCGGACCCCGGTAGCCAAGGCGGTATTCGCCGCGGTGGCCCTGCTGCCCATGACGCTGCATCTGGCCGCCTCCTACAGCCGGGACTCCAATCTGCTGGCACTCTGCCTGTTGTTCGCGGCACTGGTGCTGGACCTGGCCTTCGGCCCCCGGGAGAAGCTCGGCTGGAAGCAATTGATCCTGCCCGCGCTGGCCGGGCTGCTGATCGTGCCCTCCAAGATCGTATATTTCCCGCTGGCACTGCTGGTCTTTCTGATCCCTGCCGCCCGGCTGGGCCACTATTCCAAGGCGGTCAAGGGTGGATTCCTGGCCCTGTGCCTGGTGTGCTTCTTCTTTAACGCAGGCGGTCAGGTGATTCTGAACGACTTTATGAGCGGCAACACTCAGGTGGCAGCGGGCGCGGCCTCCACCAGCGTTTCTTCTGAAGTGACTGTGACGGCGGAAAGCACTGCCGAGTCGGCCCAGAGCACGCCGGAAAGCACCTCTTCCGCGGTGCAAACCAGTGAAGAGCCCGCTGCTCAACCCTCCGAAGAGGCTCCGGTGCAGGACGACAGCGTCTGTTACACCCTGCCCTATATCCTCTCTCATCCGCTGGATACCCTGGAGCTGGCCATCCGCTCGGTGGTGGAAAACGGCGACCATTACGTGAAGACCCTGATCGGCGGTACCCTGAGTTACTTTGACCCGGGCGTACAGATCGCCTGGACCTGGGTGGCCGCTTTGATGATCCTGCTGGCTCTGGCCTGGCTGCAGCCCGGCTTTGAGCTGCCGGTGTGGGCCAAGGCTCTCTGCCTGCTGGTGGGGCTTGCCTGCTGCGGTCTGGCGGTGCTGGGCTGCATCTCCTGGACCCCCACCTATTACACCACCATCTACGGGCTGCAGGGCCGCTATTTCCTGCCGGTGCTGTGCCTGCTGTTGCTGGCCCGGCCCAAGCGGCTGCTGCTGCAGACCGACTGCACCCGCGGCCTGATCTACGCGGTGACTCTTGTGGACCTTCTGGTCCTTCTCAATGCTTTTCTTTCCATTCTGGCCCGGTAAACGGCCATACGCCATCCGTTAAGGAGTACGATATTTTATGGATTACAAGCAAATTCCTCTGATCATCCCCTCGCTGGAGCCGGATGAAAAGCTGCCCCGCCTGCTGGAGCAGCTGCACGCGGCGGGCATTCGGAACATCGTTCTGGTGGACGACGGCAGCGGCCCCGCCTACGCCCATTTCTTTGAAGAAGCCCAGCAGCGCTGGGGCTGCCCGGTGCTGCGCCATGCGGTGAATCTGGGCAAGGGGCGCGCGCTCAAGACCGCCTTCAACTACTGCCTGAACACCTGGCCGGACGCCCCCGGCTGCGTGACCGCCGATTCCGACGGCCAACATACCCCCGAGTGCATCCTGAAGGTGATGAAGGCCCTCACCGAGCGGCCGGACGCCCTGATCCTGGGCTGCCGCGACTTCGACGAGAAGGATGTGCCGCTGCGCTCCAGCTTCGGCAACAAATGCACCCGCTTTGTGTTCAAGGCGCTGGTGGGCCTTTCCATCACCGACACCCAGACCGGCCTGCGGGCCATCCCCACCTCCTTCATGAAGACC
Source organism: Gemmiger sp. An194 (assembly GCF_002160145.1). Lineage (GTDB taxonomy): Bacteria > Bacillota > Clostridia > Oscillospirales > Ruminococcaceae > Allofournierella. The sequence goes on from NZ_NFKA01000002.1 coordinate 79,710, forward strand.
CTGATGCATTCCGGCGGCGAGCGGTTCGAGTTTGAATCCAACATGCTCATCGACACCAAGGATGCCGGGGTGCCCATTGTGGAGGTGCCCATCGAAACGGTGTACATCGAGGAAAACAAGACCAGCCATTTCAATCCCCTGCGGGATTCCGCCCGCATCTACGCGGTGTTCGGCAAGTTTTTATTCTCCTCCCTGTCCTCCAGCGTGGTGGACCTGGTGCTGTTCAGCCTGTTCTGCATGCTGCTGAATCCCTTTGTGGAGGGAACCCTGTACATCACCCTGGCCACTGTGTTTGCCCGGGTGATCTCGGCCACCTACAACTACCTGCTGAACTACAAACTGGTGTTCAAGAGCCGGGAGCACCACGGCATGGCCGCGGGCAAATACTTTGTGCTGGCTGTGGTGCAGATGGCCTGCTCCGCCGGGCTGGTCAGCCTGCTGTACGCCTTGACCGGCGGCTTCTCCGAGCTGGTGATCAAGATCTGCGTGGACGTGTTCCTGTTCTTCATCAGCTTCCAGATCCAGCGGGAGTTCGTTTACAAAAAGCGCGGGGCGTAACGCCCGCCGTGCACGGGAGGTTCGCTTCGTGACCATCTGTTTTTTCTCCGCCCAGTACCTGCCCACCGTGGGCGGGGTGGAGCGGTATACCTTCAACCTGGCCCGCCGGGTGGTGGACGCGGGACACAGCGCCATCGTGGTGACCAGCGCCCTGCCCGGCCTGCCGGAGTTTGAGACCGACGAGCACGGCATCCGTATCTACCGGCTGCCGGTCTGGCCGCTGATGAACGGCCGCTTTCCGGTGCTGAAACCGGGGCGGGCATTCCGGTCGCTGGCAAAGCAGCTTTGGGCCGAGCCCATCGGCTTTTGTATCATCAACACCCGCTTTTACATCAGCAGCCTGTACGCTGCCCGCCAGTGCAAAAAGCGGGCCATTCCCGCCATTGTGGTGGACCATTCCACCGGCCATCTTCCCATGGGCAATTCGCTGCTGAACGCAGCGGGGGCCTGCTATGAGCATCTGGCGGCGGTCTGGCTGAAGGCCTGCCGGCCCCGCTTTTTCGGTGTGAGCCGGGCGGTGTGCCGCTGGCTGGAGCATTTCGGCATCAAGCCTGCCGGCCAGCTGTACAACGCGGTGGACCCTGCTGAGGTTCGGGCGCTGGCCCACGCGCCGGACGCGGTGGACTGGCGGGCCCGGCTGGGCCTGCCCGCCGACGAAAAGCTGGTGGTCTTTCTGGGTCGGGTGATTCCGGAAAAGGGTGTGGCCGAGCTGATCGAGGCCTTTGCCCATGCCGAGCTGACCGGGTGCAGCCTGGTGGTGGCGGGGGACGGTCCGCTGCTGGCCAGACTGCGGGAAAACTGCCCGCCGAAGGTCCATCTGGCGGGCGCTGTGCCCTATGCCCAGGCCATGCAGCTGCTGGCCCAGGCTCAGCTGTACTGTCTGCCCACCTACTATGCCGAGGGCTTCCCCACCACCTTTCTGGAAGCGGCGGCCTGCGGCTGCCCCATTCTGACCACCCGCACCGGCGGCAGCGACGAGCTTCTGCCGGACGAGAGCTACGGCATCCAGCTGGATGGAGTGGACCCCCAGGCGCTGACCGCCGCGCTGAAACGCTGCCTGACGGACAACGCATGGGGTGCGACCGCGGCCCGAAAGACCGCCGCCCGGCTGGAGGAGCACTTCACCTGGGAGGCCGTGACCCGCGAGCTTCTGCGGCTTGCCGGGGCATAACAACCTGACTGCAAAGGAAATTGAACGCTTATGTCCAAGCTATTGATCGTGATTCCCGCCTACAACGAGGAAGGAAACATTGTTCGCGTGGTGAACGAGCTGGCAGCCCGTTACCCCCAATACGACTATGTGGTGGTGAACGACGGCAGCCGCGACCGCACCGCCGCGCTCTGCCGCCAGCACGGCTTCCGGCTGATCGATCTGCCGGTGAACCTGGGCCTGGCCGGTGCCTTCCAGACCGGGCTGCGCTACGCCGCCGAAAACGGCTACGACTGCGCCCTGCAGTTCGACGCGGACGGCCAGCACAAGCCGGAATACATCCAGCCCATGCTGGAGGAGCTGGAAAACGGGGCCGATATTGTGATCGGCAGCCGGTTCCTCACCGTGAAAAAGCCCAAGAGCCTGCGCATGCTGGGCAGCTACCTGATCAGCTGGGCCATCCGACTGACCACCGGCCAGGCCATCTGCGACCCCACCAGCGGCATGCGGATGTTCAACCGCCGCATGGTGGAGGAATTTGCCCTGAACCTGAACTATGGCCCCGAGCCGGATACCATCAGCTACCTGATCAAGAACGGTGCTGTGGTGCGCGAGATCCAGGTGCAGATGGGCGAGCGGCTCACCGGCACCAGCTACCTGAATTTTACTCGCTCGGTGGAATACATGCTCAAGATGGGCCTTTCCATCCTGCTGATCCAGTGGTTCCGCAAGCGGGAGCCCGTTACCTTCTATTACCCGGAAAGGAGAGACTGAACGCCATGTCCCCACTGCTTCCCCTTGCGCTGCGCGCGCTTCTGATCTGCGGCAGCCTGTGCACCACCCTGTTCATTCTTCGCCGGGTCCGTCAGGCAAAGGTCCAGATCGAGGACTCCATCTTCTGGCTGCTGTTTTCCGCCTGCCTCTTGCTTTTGAGCCTGTTCCCGGAGATCACCACCTGGGTGGCCCGCAAATTCGGCTTTGTGAGCGAGATCAACGTGGTGTATCTGGCCATTATCTTTTTGCTGCTCATCAAGCAGTTCTACATGTCGGTACGGATCAGTCAGATGGATTCCAAGCTGAAAAGCCTGACCCAGAAAGTGGCTTTGAACGAGGAAAAGATCGAACGGAGCAAGCTGGACCTGTGAACCGGCCCGCCGTTGTGTTTCTGAGTCGTTTATGGTATAATAAAAATAACATATATCAACCGACTGGAGGGTTTTTACAATGGCATATACCCCGAAACTGACCTACAAGGGCAAGCCTTTGGTACGCTGCGGCAACGAGATCTACTACGGCAGCCTGGCTGATCCCTTTGTGATTTTTATGCAGATTCTCACCGAGAAGGAAGAAAACGGCATGAAGATGGCCGATAAGATTCATGTGATCCTCATGAGCACCGATTCTGCCAAGCCCCTGCCCGAGCGGGTGGTGAAGCAGAGCAGCAAGAGCGGCCTTTACACCGCTCTGGAGATCGGCTCCATGTGGCTGGAGCGCGCTTTGAAGGAAGCGCCCGCCAAAAAGTAACGACCATTTACTGCAAAACGATGCGCACTGTTCCGGGTACGGAACAGTGCGCTGTTTTGTTGCCCATTGCTCTTTAAAACTCATGCCCAGCAGGAAAGGATGGATATCGCAGGATGGCATTTCTTCATTTTCATCATACGGCCGGGGGTGGCCAGGTGGATTTTTCCGGCCCCAACGTGCGCCGGAGTGTGCTTGCAGTGGCGGCGCCCATGCTGGTGGCCCAGATCCTGAACCTTCTGTATAATATCGTGGACCGGATCTACATCGGCAAAATTCCCGGTCAGGGCACGCTGGCGCTGGCCGGACTTGGGCTGTGCTTTCCCCTCATCACCCTGATCACCGCCTTCGCCAACCTGTTCGGTGTGGGCGGCGCGCCGCTGTGTTCCATTGCCCGGGGCCGGAAGGACCTGAACAGCGCCCGGGCCATTCTGGCCAACGCCTGGTTCATGCTGATGGTCTGCGGGCTCGTGCTCACAGTGGTGGGCATTGTATTTCACAAGCCGCTGCTCTACCTGTTCGGCGCCAGCGACAGCACCTACCCCTACGCAGCCCGGTACATGACCATCTATCTGCTGGGTACCGTGTTTGTAATGACCTCGCTGGGGATGAACCCTTACATCAACAGCCAGGGCTTTGCCCGCACCGGCATGCTCACCGTGCTGCTGGGCGCGGTGACCAACATCATTTTGGACCCCATCCTGATCTTCGGTCTGGGGCTGGGTGTACGGGGCGCCGCAATTGCCACGGTGCTTTCTCAGCTGCTTTCGGCGGTGTGGGTGATGGTCTTTCTCACCGGCCCGAAGGCGGAGCTGCGGCTGGTTTTCAAGGGCTTTCGGCCGGATGCAGGCATCATCAAGCGCATTCTGGCGCTGGGCACCTCCAGCTTTGTAATGTCCTTCACCGACAGCCTGGTCCAGGTGGCCTGTAATTCCACCCTGCGCGCCTTCGGCGGCGATCTGTACATCAGCGTAATGACGGTGATCAACTCGGTGCGGCAGATCGCCCAGACGCCAGTGCTGGCCCTTGCCGACGGTGCTTCGCCGGTCATCAGCTACAACTACGGAGCCCGGGTGGCGGACCGGGTGCGGGCGGCTATCCGCTTCATGACCCAGCTGGGCTTTGGCTATACTCTGCTGATCTGGGGGCTGATTTCCCTGTTCCCGGAGGCCTTCATCCGCATCTTCAACCAGGACCCGGAGCTGCTGGCCGCTGCGGTTCCCTCGCTGCACATCTACTTCTTCGGCTTTGTGATGATGGCCTTTCAGTTCTCCGGCCAGAGCGTGTTCAAATCGCTGAACAAGGCGAAGCTGGCCATCTTTTTCTCGCTGCTGCGCAAGGCGATCATTGTGGTGCCTCTCACCCTGCTGCTGCCCCATCTGGGCGGGCTTGGGGTGAACGGCGTATTTCTGGCCGAGCCCATCTCCAACCTGATCGGCGGCCTTGCCTGCTACATCACCATGCGCTGCACCGTGATGCCGGAGCTCTCGGCCATGGAAACGGTCAAATCTGTCCGGTAAAGGGCCCTTGCGGCGTTTTTCCGCTTTCGGTAAGACCAAACCTTTTCAACAGAGACAAAACATTGTAAGCACAAAAAGCGGCGGATGGCAATTGCCATCCGCCGCTTTCTTGCTTATGTTTGAGGCCGAGAATCACTCGTTCTCCTCGGTGCACTCCTCGCAGTCGCAGTCCTCACCGCACTCGCTGAATTCGATCTCGAACTCGGCGCCGCAGTTGCCGCAGCAAACCTGCTCATTCAGCAGGGTGTCCTCGTCCACGACGGTTACCGCGCCGCAGTTGGGGCAGGTCAGCTCGTACTCGGCTTCCACTTCCTCGTCCTCGTCGTCTTCCTCTTCGTCGTCCTCGTCCTCGTCGTCGCCGAACACGGCTTCTTCCAGGTCGTCCATATCCTCGTCCATGGCATCCAGCTCGTCGTAGACCTGATCCAGGTCATCGTCCATGTCCGCCACGGTGTCGCACAGATCCTCCAGCAGATCGTACATGGCCTTCAGGACCTTGCCTTCCTTGCTGTCGCCGATCTCCAGACCCTCCATCAGGCCCTTCAGGTATGCAGCACGCTCTTTCAGTTCCATTGTTCATTCCTCCTTTGAAGAAGTATCAAACATTTTTATGACCACGCCTTCACTGCCGAAAACCGGCAGCGTGGCGCTCACACTGGATAAAACAAAACCTGGGCGGCGGCAAAGCCGCCGCCCAGGTGAATGCGTTCCGGAATCAAGCCTTGAATCAGGCGCGCTCCATGTACTCGCCGGTGCGGGTGTCCACACGGATCATGTCGCCCTCGTTGATGAACAGAGGTACGCGGATCTCAGCGCCGGTCTCCAGCTTGGCGGGCTTCAGGGTGTTGGTGGCGGTGTTGCCCTTGAAGCCGGGCTCGGTCTCGGTGACCTGCAGCACAACAAAGTTGGGAGCCTCCAGGCCGAACACGTTGCCCTTGTAGCTCAGGATCTTAACCATCTCGTTCTCCTTCACGAACTTGAAGGCGTCGGACAGATCATGCTCGTTCAGGGGGATCTGCTCGTAGGTCTCGGTGTCCATGAAGTAGTACAGGCCGCCGTCCTCGTACAGGTACTGCATCTCACGGCGCTCGATGAAGGCGGTGGGGAACTTATCGCTGGGGTTGTAGCTCTTCTCGGTCACGGCACCGGTGATCACGTTCTTGGTCTTGGTGCGCACGAAGGCAGCGCCCTTACCGGGCTTAACATGCTGGAACTCCACAACCTGGAGCACGTTGCCGTTCTCTTCAAAAGTTACGCCATTGCGAAAATCGCCTGCAGAAATCATAAAGGATCCTCCAATTAAAATTTATTCTGGCCCGGCCAAACCGGCCTTGCACTGCCAGCGCCGCGGCCTTGCTGCTGCTGTTGGGCGGCAGCGATGCGGCGCGGGCATTCACTGACATATCTGTTATTATTCTACCCCAGAAACGGCTATTTTTCAAGCCCTTTCTTGCCCTTTTCAGGGGTCCGGCGGTTACCGGACCAGGCTCTGGTAATACCGCTTCATGGCGGCAGCGTCCTCCGCCTGCGTGCCGGCGGACTCGCAGATGATCACCGGCGAGAGCCCCCGCTCATAGCACAGCTCCAGCAGCGGCTCGAACTCCGGCCCGTAAACGGTATCGGCGAAGGTCAGGTGCTGCTTTTCGCCGCCGGTGGTGTATTCGATCTTGCTGAAGTGCACATGGAATTTGCTGGCCCGCTCGTCGCCCAGCACCTCGCCCATCCGGTCCAGAATGGCGGCATAGTCCGCCTTGGTCTTGATGGAGCCCTGGTCCCGGGCGTTCAGGTGGCCGAAGTCGATGCAGGGGGTGATGCGTTTGTCCACCCCGCACAGGGCCAGCACCTCATCCAGCGTGCCCAGCTGGCCCACCTTGCCCATGGTCTCGGGGCAGAGCACGATGTCGGAGAAACCGGCTTCGTCCACTGCTGCCACGATGCGGTGCATGGTGTCCAGCGCCTTTTCCAGGGCGGCTTCCCGGCTCTGCTTGCCGCAGCTGCCGGAGTGGAAGATCACCCGCTGACCGCCCAGCGCACGGATGGCCGCCGCGCTTTGCAGGATGTAGTCCACGCTGTTCAGGCGCTTTTCCTCCTCCAGACTGCTCATGGAGATGTAATAGGGCGCGTGCAGGCTGAAGTAGATGCCGTGCACCGCCGCCTGGGCGCGGATCTTGGAGGCAAGCTCCTCCTTGATGCGCACGCCCCGGCCGCACTGATACTCAAAGGCGTCCAGGCCCATTTTGGCGGTATATTCCGGCACCTGCACGCTGTTTTTATAGCCCTGCTCGGCAAAGCTCTGGCTTGTGCCGGCGGTTCCGAATAAAATGCTCACAGAAGCTTCCCTCCCTTTTTGAAATAGCGGGCCAGAAAGGGCTTTTCCAGCCTGCGCTTGAAGCGAATGCCCTTTTTGAAATCCTCATACATGGGCTGCACCACCAAAGCCGGGATACCGTACAGCGTTCCGGCCAGCCGGTCGGTGAACAGCTGGTCGCCCACGATGGCCATCTGCCGCCGGGGCACCTCGAACTTCTTGCGGGCCCGGGCCAGACCGAAGGTGAGGGGCTTGCAGCTCATGGCCACATAATCCAGCCCGATGGACTGGGCGAAGGGGCGCACCCGCTCCTCGTTGTTGTTGCTGGCGATGGCCAGCTGGATGCCCGCCGCCCGCATCCGATCCAGCCAGTCGCGGATTGCGGGGGGCAGCTGCTGGCTGTCGTGGCCGGTGAGGGTGTTGTCCACATCCAGCACCAGGGCGGTGATTCCCTTCTCCTGTAAGAATTCCGGCGTGATGGCCGCCGCGCCGGAAAAAAGATACTCCGGTGTGATGAACATAGCGCTTCTCCCATAAAAGCGGGGCCGATGCCCCGGAAAAATCAACAAAAAAATGAGCGGGCCCCCAGGGGACCCGCTCGGGCGTTTGCACGCATTTCAGCCTTTGTTCCGGCTAACCGCAATTACTTAAACTTGCGCTTGCGGGCAGCTTCGGACTTCTTCTTGCGGCGCACAGAGGGCTTCTCGTAAGCTTCACGCTTGCGAACCTCGGCAAGCACACCGCTGCGGGCGCAAGAACGCTTAAAACGACGCAGCGCGCTCTCCAGCGACTCGTTGTCCTTGACACGAATTTCCGACATCTATTTTTCCCTCCCTTGGACCTGAGGCAGGAGTTTCGTTGTATAGCCCCAAATGAGGGTATTCAACATATCGATTATACTATGCCACAGTTAGTTCTGTCAACTAAAATCTTGTGCAAATTCAAAACTTTCTGCAATTGAGGACCAGGTTTTGGTCCTCGGGTTGCAAATCGTCAACAGCTTTGCTTATTTGACCACCAGGTTGACCAGCTTGCCGGGCACGGCAATCTCCTTCACGATGGTCTTGCCCTCCAGCAGAGCGGCCACGGAGGCGTCCGCCTTCACGGCAGCCAGGGTGGCGTCCTTATCCAGGCCGGAGGCCAGGTTCAGGCGGGCCTTGGGCTTGCCGTTCAGCTGCACCAGCACCTCCACGGTGCTTTCCACGCACTTGGCCTCATCGTAGGCAGGCCACTGAGCGTGAGCGATCTGGCCCTCAAAGCCCTGCTGCTGCCACATCTCCTCGGTGATGTGGGGAGCGAAGGGGTTGACCAGGATCAGCAGGCTGCGCAGTTCGTCCTTGGTAACGCCGCCGGCGGCGTACAGGTCGTTCAGCAGGCTCATCATGGAGGCAATGGCGGTGTTGTGCTTGAGCACCTCGATGTCCTCGCCCACCTTCTTGATGGTCTTGTGGAAGGCGGTCTCCAGCTCGGGACGGTAGCCCTCGCCGGGAACGATCATCTCGCCCAGGCCCCACAGACGATCCAGGAAGCGCTTGCAGCCTTTGATGCCCTTGGTGGACCAGGGAGCGGCCTTCTCGAAGTCGCCGATGAACATCTCGTACAGACGCAGGGTGTCGGCGCCGTACTCGGCCACCACGTCATCCGGGTTGATCACGTTGCCGCGGCTCTTGGACATCTTCTCGCCGTTCTCGCCCAGGATCATGCCGTGGCTGGTGCGCTTGGCGTAGGGCTCCTTGGTGGGAACCACACCGATGTCGTAGAGGAACTTATGCCAGAAGCGGCTGTACAGCAGGTGCAGGGTGGTGTGCTCCATGCCGCCGTTGTACCAGTCCACAGGACCCCAGTATTCCACGGCCTCCTTGCTCACGGGAGCGGTGTCGCAGTGGGGGTCCATATAACGCAGGAAGTACCAGGAGGAACCGGCCCACTGAGGCATGGTGTCGGTCTCGCGCTTGGCGGGGCCGCCGCAGCAGGGGCAGGTGGTGTTGACCCATTCAGTGTGACGGGCCAGCGGGCTCTCGCCGCCCTCGCCGGGCTCGAAGTCGCTGATCTCGGGCAGCTTCAGGGGCAGCTCGCTCTCGGGGATGGGCTGCCAGCCGCACTTCTCACAGTGAACCATGGGGATGGGCTCGCCCCAGTAGCGCTGGCGGCTGAACACCCAGTCACGCAGCTTGAAGTTCACCTTGGCGTGGCCCTTGCCCTCGCTCTCCAGCCACTCGATCATCTTTTTCTTGGCGTCTTCCACGCTCAGGCCGTCCAGGAAGCCGCTGTTCACCAGGGTGCCGGTGGCAACATCGGTGAAGGCCTCCTTGTCCAGATGGCTCTCGCCCTGGCCCTTGACCACCTCAACGATGGGCAGGCCGAACACCTTGGCGAACTCGTAGTCGCGGGTGTCGTGGGCGGGCACGGCCATGATGGCGCCGGTGCCGTAGGTGGCCAGCACGTAGTCGGAGATGAAGATGGGGATCTCCTTGCCGTTCACCGGGTTGATGCCCATCACGCCCTCCAGCTTCACGCCGGTCTTTTCCTTGTTCAGCTCGGTACGCTCGAAGTCGCTCTTGCGGGCGGCCTCCGCCTGGTAGGCGCGCACGGCCTCGGCATTCTGGATGGTGCCGTTGTCCAGCCACTGGTTCACCAGGGCATGCTCGGGGCTGACCACCATGTAGGTGGCGCCGAACAGGGTGTCGCAGCGGGTGGTGTACACGGTCAGTGTGTCGCCGGTGGTGGTGGTGAAGTTCACCTCGGCACCGGTGGAGCGGCCGATCCAGTTTTTCTGCTGGGTGGCAACGCGCTCGATGAAATCCAGGCCGTCCAGATCGTCGATCAGACGGTCGGCATAGGCGGTGATCTTCAGCATCCACTGGCTCTTGACCTTGTGGACCACCTCGCCTCCGCAGCGCTCGCAGCAGCCGTTCACCACTTCTTCGTTGGCCAGCACCACCTTGCAGCTGGTGCACCAGTTCACGCTCATTTCCTTCTTGTAGGCCAGACCGTGCTTGTACAGCTGCAGGAAGATCCACTGGGTCCACTTGTAGTAGCTGGGATCGGTGGTGTTGATCTCACGGTCCCAGTCGAAGGACAGGCCCAGCGCCTGCAGCTGGCTCTTGAAGCGGGCCACGTTGTTCTTGGTCACGATCTCGGGATGGATGTGGTTCTTCATGGCGAAGTTCTCTGTGGGCAGGCCGAAGGCATCCCAGCCCATGGGGTACAGCACATTGTAGCCAGCCAGCCGCTTTTTACGGGCTACGATGTCCAGCGCGGTGTAGCTGCGGGGATGGCCCACATGCAGACCCTGGCCGCTGGGGTACGGGAACTCTACCAGAGCGTAGAACTTGGGTTTCGTGTGGTCGATCTTGGCGGCGAAGGTCTTTTCGTCCGCCCAGACTTTCTGCCATTTTTTTTCAATGGCTTTGAAATCGTATTTCACCTTTATCAACTCCAACCAAAATTTGAGCGATTTGCCCCTTTAAAATAAAACGGCGACAGCCAGTTTCCCACCGCAGGCTTCTCCCGCTGTGGAAAACTGGCTCATGGCCGCCCCGCGCAAAAAGCACAGGACGGCGTTCCGTTTGATTTATTCCTCTGCGCCGCTTTCGGGTGCGTCGAACCGAATGTCGCACTCCTCAGCATCCGCCCACAGGTGCTCCAGGTCATAGAACTCCCGGGCCTGGGGGTAGAACACGTGAACGATCACGGTGCCGTAGTCCAGGAGAATCCAGTTCTTAGCGTCATAGCCCTCGGTGCGCAGGGTCTTCACACCCTGCTGCTCCAGCTGGAATTCCACTTCCTCGGCCAGGCTCTTCACGTGGGTGGTAGAGGTACCGTTGGCGATCACAAAGTAATCGGTGAGCACGGTCAGATCCCGCACCTTCAGTACCTTCACATTCGCGGCTTTTTTGGTGTCCAGCACTTTCGCGATGCTGGTCGCAAGCTGCAAGCTTTCCATTTATTGTTTCTCCTTTCGCTTTCCCTCTTCGGGAAAGTCAAAGTGGTTTTTCGTTTTATTCTCCGCCCTCGGCAGTACTGGTATCCTCAGTACCGCTCTCGCCGGTATCACCAGCCGTCGTGTCCAACTGACCCATGTACTGCACATTGGGGTCAGTGGAGGAGCCAGTGGTAGGCAGGGTGGGCACATCCAGGCTGTCCACCGGAGTAGTGTAGCTGCGGAAGTAGGTGTTGACCAGCTCCAGAGTCTTCTCAGTGTCGCACACCTGCACAGACAGTCCATTGTATCGCTCAGCTGCACTGTAGGTGGGCACCTTGCACATCATAATGTTGGCGCTGTCCACCTGCAGGAAGCTCACGCCCAGGCTCACCAGCACGTCGCCGGGCATATCGGTGGTCACATATTTCAGGGCTACCGGGGTCAGCTTGGCGATGTCCCACACCGTGGCAGTACGGATGCGGGCAAACAGACCCTGATAGAAATAACGCTGCATGTCCAGACGCTTGATATCGCCCTGGGCGTAGGTCTTACGGTTACGCACAAAGAATTCCACCGCGTTGCCATCCATGGTCTGCAGGCCCGGATACAGGATGCTGCCATCGAACTCCATATATTCCGGCACATAGACCTCGATGCCGCCGAACAGATCCACAATCTCACGCAGAGACTGCATGTCGATGGTCACGTAGTAGTCAATGGGCAGCTTATACTGCTCGGTGATCAGCTTGGCCAGATCGGTGATGCCACCCTCGTTGTGCAGGGCCACCGCGTTGATTTTACCGGTTTTGCCGGTGCTGTACTCCTCACCCGGATAGGTATCACGGGGGATCTGCAGCATGTTGATCTTCTTTTCCTTCACGTTGAAGTTCACATACATGATCATATCGGTCATGCCGTCGTTGGAGCTGGAATCACCGCCGTAGTTGCGGGTCTCATCCTTGTCGATGCCGCAGACCAGAATGTTCACCACATCGCCCTTATACTCGCTGGGGGTGTTGATCAGCTCGCTGATGGTGGGGGCGCCGCCCTCGGGGCTGATGCTGTGCACCACCCACTGATACAGGCCGAACAGGCCCACACAGACCACGGCCACCAGGGTCAGCAGGCTGATCAGAGCAATTTTCAGCGGACTCTTTTTCTTCTTCGGACGGCGGCGGGGCTGGCCCCGGTGCGCTGCCGGCTGGGCCTGCCGCCGGGGCTGATCCTGCCGCTGGGGCTGATCCTGCCGCTGAGGCTGAGCCTGACGGCGGGGCTGCTCGCTGGCATGGTAGACCGTGCGCTGCTGGCATGAACCGGAAGCGGGCGAACCGCTGCGGTTGATGCGGCGGCCGGTGGAGCCGCTGGGCACGGACGAACGGCCCGAAGCGGAGCCGGTGTTCAGTTTACGGGGCTGTTTGGGTTCATTCATGGGTATCCTCCCTGGTTTGCATGCCGCGCTTCAGGTCCTCCAGGGCCTCGAGCGACAAGGGGTCGATGGATTTGCCGCATTCTCTCATCCATCCAATGTTCTTCTCCACGGCCGTGCAGACGGCCTTGTCCAGATCCTCCTCGGCGAGCCTGCGCAGCTCGTACACCTCCGGGTAGTCCCGCTCGGCGCTGATCATATCGCTCAGATAAATGATCTTATCCAGCTTGGACATGCCGGCCTTGCCGGTGGTATGGCAGCGGATGGCGCTGACGATCTCCGGGTCGGTGACGCCCCATTCGGTCTGGGCCAGGATGGCGGCACAGATGCCGTGCCAGACCGGCGGGGGGCTTTTTTCGGCATTTTGTGCCATTATAGCATTGTTTTGCAATATCTGCAACAATTCCTCCCGGCTGCGCTCCTTCACCGCGTCGTGCAGCAGAGCGGCCAGCTCGGCCTTGGCCGGGTCTGCCCCGTACTTTTCGGCCAGATGCACCGCCGCGTCCCGCACGTTGATGGTGTGAGTGTAGCGCTTTGGGGAAAGGCACGCCTTTACCATCTTCTGCGCTTCTTTTGCGTTCATGGGTCCTCAGCTCTTTTCGTATAAATGATACTGTTTGCAGATGTGCTGCACCAGAGGCGGCAGTGCATCCATGCCCAGCTTCCCGGCGCGCACGTCGCTGGAGGCTGCCTGCAGCACCGGGGCATGGGCGAAGACCACCCGGCCGCCCGCTGCTTCCAGATCCCGGGCCGCTGCCGCAAGGGATGCCGCATCGCCGCTGTAGCGGCTCTGCACCACCAGGGTGGTTTTCTCCAGCAGGCTCTGCCACTCCCTCCACTGGGTGAAGGTGGTGAGCATATCGCTGCCCACGCTGAGAAAGATCTCGGCGCCGGGGTAGCGGCTTTCCAGCATGCGCACCGTGTCGATGGTATAGTTCTTGCCGCCGCGGCCGATCTCCCAGTCCGAGACGGTGAGATCCGGGTGCAGCGGCGCAAAGCACTGGCACATGGTCAGCCGCAGGCTGGCCGGGGTGGCGCTGGCCGCCTTGTGAGGCGGGATGCCCGCTGGCATGACCACCACCTTATCCGGCTGCACCGCGTCGATGGCGCTCTGCAAAAGTCGCATATGGCCGTTGTGGGGCGGGTCAAAGGTGCCCCCGAACAACAGCAGTTTCATTGCACCATTCCCCCATCCTGCCCGGCCATGCATTCAAACAACGAGGCTTGCCGGGCAGATATTTCAAAAAAGTTACAAACAAATTGTAAACAATCTGTTTTTCGGGCCGTTTTTCGGCTGCTCAGCGGGCGGCCTTCAGGATATCCTCAAACTTGGACTCCTTCTTTTTCTTCAAGAACAGCACGAACTTGGAGCCGATGACCTGCACCACGTCGGCGCCGGTGGCCTCGGCCAGAATGGCGGCGGCCTCCTTGGCGTTGTACATGCTGGTCTCCAGCACCTTCATCTTGATCAGCTCCCGGGCTGCCAGGCAATCGGCGGTGGACTTGATGAGCATCTCGTCGATCTCGCCCTTGCCGACCTGGAAGACCGGATCGAGGGTGTTGGCGGCGGCGCGCAGCGCGGCGCGTTGTTTACTGGTGAGCATAGTGTTCTCCTTATTTTCTATAGAATCAATTGTTTTTGGCTCAGCCCTCGTTCAGGAAGGCGGCCAGGTTTTTGTCCAGCAGGGCCATGGCCTTGCCCCGGTGGCTGATGGCGTCCTTTTCAATGGCCTCCAGCTCGGCATAGGTGCGGTCCTCGGTGTTGGGGCGCACGCCGCCCTCTGCCAGGCCCACTTCATCGGGCACGAACAGGGGATCGTAGCCGAAGCCGTTGGTGCCCCGGCGCTCGAAGATCACCCGGCCCGGGCACTCGCCCAGATAGGTGACGAAGCGGCCCTCGGGCAGGTAGAAGCAGACGGCGGACACGAACTTTGCCGCCCGTTTGCCCTCCTCCACCCCAGCCAGCTCGGCCAGCAGCTTGTCGTTGTTGGCCTCGTCGTCGCCGTGACGGCCGCAGTAGCGGGCGCTGTAAACGCCGGGCGCACCGCCCAGCACCTCCACCATCAGGCCGGAATCGTCGGCCAGGGTGGGCAGGCCGCTGGCTTCACAGATGGCCTTTGCCTTGATGAGGGCATTTTCCGCAAAGGTGGTGCCGGTCTCCTCCGGCTCCAGGGTGATGCCCAGCTCCTTCTGGCTTTTCACCTCATGGCCCTGGGCCTCCAGAATGCGGCGGATTTCTTTTAATTTACCGGCGTTGCCGGTGGCTGCACAGATGAGCATTGGAATCTGTCTCCTTCGGATCAGTTTTCAGCGAACAGAGCGTCGGCAAAATCGTGGGGAGAGAACTCCATCAGGTCGTCCACGCCCTCGCCCACGCCCACAAAACGCACAGGCAGGCCCAGCTTCTGCTTCACGCTGATGACCGCGCCGCCCTTGGCGGTGCCGTCCAGCTTGGTGAGCACAATGCCGGTGGCACCGGCGGCGCTGATGAACTGGGAGGCCTGATTGATGGCGTTCTGGCCGGTGATGGCGTCCAGCACCAGCAGGGTCTCCACGCTGGCAGTCTCGCAGGCCTTGTGCACGCTGCGGCTGATCTTGCTCAGCTCGTTCATCAGGTTCTGCTTGTTGTGCAGACGGCCGGCGGTGTCGCAGATCACGATGTCGTAGCCACGGGCGGCGGCGGACTGCACCGCGTCGAAGACCACGGCGGCCGGGTCGGCGCCCTCGTTGTGGCGCACCACCGGCACGTCCACCCGGTCAGCCCAGATGCACAGCTGCTCGGCGGCGGCGGCGCGGAAGGTATCGCCCGCGGCCAGCATCACCCGCTTGCCCTGGTCCTTATAGAGCTTGGCCAGCTTGGCGATGCTGGTGGTCTTGCCCACGCCGTTCACACCGATCATCAGGATCACGGCGGGCTTGCCGCTCATGTCCATGGGGGCGTCCGCCACCAGCTCATCGGTGATGATGTCCTTCAGGGCGGCCAGCGCGTCGGACGCGGTCTTGATGTGGTTCTTGCGCACCCGGGTGCGCAGCTCCTCCACCAGCCGCACCGCCTCATCGGCACCGGTGTCGGCCAGGATCAGCTGCTCCTCCAGGTCCTCGTACATATGGTCGTCGATCTCGCCCGCGTTGAGCATGTCCAGAATGCCGGCAAAGAAGCCCTTGCGGGTTTTGGCCAGGCCTTCATCCAGCTTTTTCTTCCGGCTGAAAAGTCCCATAATGTCTCCCCTCGTTTCCTTATGCCACACCGGTTAAGGCGGGCCTGTGGTTCGATTGCGTCCGCTTTTTGGCGGACAGTACTCTTCTTTTATATCACGAAACCAGCGTCGCGTCCACCTGTTCCAGGTCCAGACGCAGCAGCTTGGACACGCCGTCCTCCTGCATGGTCACACCGTAAAGCACATCGGCGGCCTCCATGGTGCCGCGGCGGTGGGTGATGACAATGAACTGGGTGTGGTCGGTGATGCGGCGCAGGTACTGGGCGTAGCGGGCCACGTTCACATCGTCCAGCGCGGCCTCGATCTCGTCCAGGATGCAGAAGGGCGCCGGGTTCACCGCCAGAATGGCAAAGTAGATGCTGATGGCCACCAGCGCCTGCTCACCACCGGACAGGGCGGCCAGGTTCTTGATGACCTTGCCCGGGGGCGACACCTGAATTTCGATGCCGCATTCCAGCACGTTCAGCTCATCGTCCAGCTTGAGGCAGGCGGTACCGCCGCCGAACAGCTCGGTGAAGATGCGGCCGAAGTTCCGGTTGATCTCGGCAAAGCTGCGGGTAAAGATGTCCTGCATTTCGGTGGAGAGCTCGGCGATCATTCTCGCCAGCTCGGTGCGGCTCTTCTCCACATCCTGCACCTGGTTCTTTAAGAAGGTGTAGCGCTCGCTCACCTCTTTGTATTCCTCGATGGCACCCACGTTCACGTTGCCCAGAGCGCGGATACGGCCCCGGGTCTCGGCCACCTGGCGGCGCAGGTCGGCGGCGCTTTCAAAGGGCACGCAGAAGGACTGTGCATCGCTCATGGTCAGCTGGTATTCCTCCCACAGCTTGGCGATCAGCTCGTCGTACTCCTTTTCGGCGGCGGCCTTGCGCTCGTTCAGGCGGGCCATCTCCTGGCTCATCTTTTCACGCTCGTCGCTCACCGCCCGCTGGCGCTGGCTCTCGCGGCTGATGCTGCCTTCCTTCTGCATCCGCTCCTCGGCGGCCTTGCGGATGGCCTCCTCGGCCTCGCGGATGCGCCCGGCGCTCTTTTCCTTTTCCTCCTGGATGGTGCGGATGCTCTGCTCGTGCTCCTCGTTGGCTTTTTTCAGCCGCTCGATGTTCTCCCGCAGAGCCAGCTCCCGCTGACCGCTCTCGCCGTGACGGCTTTCCAGATCCCGGATGGAGGCCTCGTGCAGGCTCACGTCCTTCTCGGCGGCCAGACGGGCCAGGCGGGTCTCGCTCAGCTCATCGGACAGGCGGGCCCGGGTGGCCAGGAAGCTGTCGTCGCTTCCGGCCAGCTCGGCCAGCTCCGCCTCCAGAGCGGCGATCTGCTGGCCCAGACGAGTCTCCTCGGCCTTGGCCTCCTCCAGCTCCCTGCGGCTGCCGCGGATGGTCTCGTTCAGCTGCTCGCACTCGGCGGCGCGCAGCTGGGCGGCGGCCTGGGCCTGGCTGATGGCCGCTTCGATGCGGCGCAGTTCGCCCTCGGCCCGGATCTTATCGCCGCCCGCAGTGATGGCCTCGCTGGAGGCGGCGGTCAGCTGGGCATTCAGGGCTTCCACCTCGGCCTTCAGCTTGTCCGCCGCGGCCTGAGCCTGGCCCTGCTTATTCTGCAGGGAACCGATCTTCTTGCGCAGATCCTCAATTTCCTGGCGGCGGCTGAACAGGCCGGCGGACTGGCTCACGCTACCACCGGTGAAGGAACCGCCCGCGTTGATGACCTGACCATCGGCGGTGACGATCCGGTTGCGATAGTCCAGCGCACGGGCGACCCGGCTGGCCTCCTCGATCTCGTCCACCACGATGATGCGGCCCAGGAGGTTCGCCACGATGTTGTTGTATTTGGGGTCATAGTCCACTAGACTGGACGCCACCCGGGCGCTGCCGGTCAAGCGGGAGGCATCGAAGTGACTGCCCTTCACGGTATCCAGCGGCAGGAAGGTGGCCCGGCCCGCACGCTCGTTGCGCAGGAAGGCCATGGCGGCCTTGGCGGCGGTTTCACCGTCCACCACGATGTTCTGCAGCGCGAAGCCCAGAGCGGTCTCGATGGCCACCTCATAGCCCGGCTGCACCGTGAGGATGCTGCTCACCGGGCCGATGATGCCCCGCAGGCGGTGGTTCTGAGCGGCCTTCATCACGGTCTTGACGCTGTGCTGGTAGCCATTCATGTTCCGTTCCAGATCGGTCAGCAGCTGCAGCCGCTGGGTGGAGGCCTCCAGCTGACGGTTCAGCTGGGCGGCGGTGCCGTCCGCCTCCTCCAGCTGCTTTTGCCGGCTGGACAGCTTCAGGTTCAGACCATTTTTCACATTTTCCAGCCGGGTCAGGCTTTCCTCCAGGGTGTTTAAGTAGGTCCTGGTGTCGGCCAACTCGCCTTCCAGCTCCTCCAGCCCCTGGCCGGAAGCGGGTTCGTTCTGCAACGTTTCCAGACGCTGGGCAGCGGTAGCGGCAGTGCTTTCGCAGCCCGCGGCCCGCACCTTTTCGGCGGTCTGGCGCTCGGTCAGCTCGGCCAGCACCCCGGTCACCTGACCCCGGCGCTCACCGGTGGCGGCGTTTTCCGCCTGGATGCGCCGGAGCATCTCTTCCTTTTCCCGAATCTGTCCGTCCAGCTGTTCAATGGTTTTCCGGATGGCCTCAATGCCTTCCCGGTGCTGCTGCATCTGGGCGGCAAAGCTCTCGCGCCCGGCCCCGCTTTCTTCCAGCTGACGGGAAAGGTCCGCCATGGTCTCGGTGTTGTGGCGGATGTCGTTGTGCAGCACGGCGATTCGGCTGTCGCTGCCCGCCACCTCTTCGGTGATGGTGCGGATCTCGCCGTTCAGCCGGTCCACCTCCATGGTGAGGCGGTTCATCTCGGCCCGGATGCCCTCGGTGGAGGCGTCGATGGCCTCGATCTCGGCGGTCATCCGGTCGTAGTCCGCCTGGGCGGTCTCGTAACGGCGCTGCTGGCCGCGCACCGTCTCTTTGGCGGTCTTTACGCTGTCCACCCAGAGGGTGACCTCCAGCTCCTTGCGGCGGGCGGAAAGCTCCAGGAATTGCTGGGCCTTGGCGCTCTCCTTTTCCAGGGGACCCACCCGGCTTTCCAGCTCGTCCAGAATATCGTGCAGGCGCTCCAGATTGTCCTCGGCGCTGGCAAGGCGGCGCTCGGCCTCGTTTTTGCGGTAGCGGTAGCGGGCAATGCCGCTGGCTTCCTCAAAAATCTCCCGGCGCTCGGCACTTTTGGCAGCCACGATCTCGGCAATACGGCCCTGCCCGATGATGGAGTAGCCGTCCCGGCCAAGGCCGGTGTCCAGGAAAAGCTCGTAGATGTCCTTCAGGCGCACGTTCTGGCCGTTGATGGAATACTCGCTCTCGCCGCTGCGGTAGTACTTGCGGCCGATGACCACCTCGTCGGCGTTCACGTCGATGCGCCGGTCGGAGTTGTCCACCGTCAGGTTCACGCTGGCAAAGCCCATGGCCCCGCGGCTCTGGGTGCCGCCGAAGATCACGTCCTCCATCTTGCCCGCACCGCGCAGCTGGCGGCTGCTGGTCTCGCCCAGCACCCAGCGGATGGCGTCGGAGATGTTGCTTTTGCCGGAACCGTTCGGCCCCACCACCGCGGTGATGCCCCGGTCAATGGGGATCTTGATGCGGTCCGGGAAGCTTTTGAAGCCCTGTATCTCTAGTTCCTTTAATACCATAAATCCTCCCTGGGATCATTTGGATGCGAATGCGATTGCTTCGCTCCGGCAGGAGAAAGCCGCGCAGCCCGCTTTTGGCTGCGCTGTTTTCTCGCGCCGGGCAAAAACGGTGCGGCACAGGAGATTTCCCGCGCCACACCGGCCCGATTCAGTCCACCAGGCCCATCAGGCGCAGGGCCTCCTTGGCGGCCGCCTGCTCGGCGGCCTTTTTGCTGTGACCCACGCCCCGGCCGATCAGGTTGGAGTTCAGGTACACGGCCATGGAGAACCGCTTGTCGTGGTCCGGGCCGTCCTCGCCCTCCAGCTCGTAGCGCAGCCGCTCCTCCGGGTTCTGCTGGATGACCTCCTGCAGCTGGGTCTTGTAGTCCGCCTCGGCGGTCTTGCCCTCAGTGATGAAGGGCAGGATGAAGGCGCGGGCCACCTCGATGCCGCCGTCCAGATACAGAGCGGCGATGAGGGCCTCAAAGGCGTCGCTCACCACGCTGGGGCGGTGACGGCCGCCGCCCCGCTCCTCGCCCTTGCCCAGGCGCAGAAAGCTGCCCAGGTCGATCTCCTTGGCGAACTCGTACAGGGCGCTCTCGCACACAAGGCTGGCCCGGGCCCGGGTCAATTCACCCTCCGGCCGGTCCTTCCACTGATGGAACAGGTGATCTGCCACCACGATGGACAAGACGCTGTCGCCCAGAAACTCCAGCCGCTCGTTGTGGTGGATGGGGGTCTTGCTCTCGTTGGCAAAGCTGGTGTGGGTAAGAGCCGTTTCCAGCAGGGTGGAATCTTTGAATGTATAACCGATGATGGTTTCCAACTGATGCATGTGTTACGCTTCTTTCTCTTCGCTGGTCAGGTTGCGGGCCATCACGCCGCACAGATCGTTCTCCACGCAGAGCTTCGCCTGGCGGATGGCCTGATGGATGGCCCGGGCATTGGAGGAGCCGTGGGCCTTGATGACCGGCTTGGCCGCTCCCAGGAAGGGCGCGCCGCCGTATTCGTCGGCATCCATGCCCTTTTTGAAGTCGGCCACGCCGTCCTTGAGCAGCAGGTAGGCCAGTGCGCCCTTGACGCCGCTCTTGAACAGCCCCTTCAGCTTTGCGCCGAAGAACTTGGCCAGGCCCTCGGTGAGCTTTAGGATCACGTTGCCGGTGAAGCCGTCGGCCACCACCACGTCGGCCACGCCGGCGGGGATGTCCCGAGGCTCCACGTTGCCCACAAAGTTAATGCGGTTATTGGCTTTCAGCAGGGCGTGGGCCTCCACATAGGTGGGGGTGCCCTTGGACTCCTCGGCGCCGTTGTTCACCAGCGCCACGCGGGGGTTCTTTACGCCCATGACCTTTTCCATGTAGACGCTGCCCATTACGCCGAAGGCCTCCAGCATGGAGGGGCGGCATTCCACGTTGGCGCCGGAATCCAGCAGCATGAAGGGGGTCTTGCCGGGGATGATGGTGGCCAGCGCCGGGCGCTTGATGCCCTTCACGGTGCGCACGATCAGGCTGGTGCCCACGTGCAGCGCGCCGGTGGAGCCGGCGGACACAAAGGCGTCGCCCTTGCCCTCGGCCAGCAGCTTCAGGCCCACCACCATGCTGGAATCCTTTTTGGTGCGCACGGCCTTGGCGGGCTCGTCGCACATTTCAATGGTCTCGGTGGCGTTCACGATCTCGATGTGATCCAGCTTCAGGTTGTTCTCCCTGGCACAGGCGGCGATCTTCTCGGCATCGCCCACGGCGATGATCTCCAGATCCGGCGCAAAGGTAACCACTGCGTCGGCCGCGCCCTTCAGGATCTCGGCGGGGGCGTTATCGCCGCCCATTGCGTCCAGAATGATTTTCATGGTTTGCACACCCTTTCTATGCTGCTGTGTTTCGCTTCGTTTTTACTGCGCGTTTTCGGTCCACTGCTCCATGGCGGCAACCGCCCGGTTGGCAATGGCCAGGTACCGCTCCCGCTTGTCCCGGATATGCTCGGCCAGCGGGGGCAGGATGCCCATGTTCGCGCCCATGGGCTGGAAGTTCTTGTTCTCGGTGGTGATGTAGCGCACCAGCTGGCCCAGCATGGTCTCGGCGGGCAGCTCGGGCAGCTGACGTTCCTCCAGTGCGGCCAGGATGCTGCGGGCCGCCAGCAGGCCGCAGGCGGCGCTTTCCATATAGCCCTCGAAACCGGTGATCTGGCCCGCGAAATACACCTTGGGGTGCTTTTTCAGGTTCAGGCCCGCGCTCAGCAGGTGGGGGCTGTTCAGGAAGG
The DNA here is from genome assembly GCF_002160145.1 of Gemmiger sp. An194. GTDB lineage: Bacteria > Bacillota > Clostridia > Oscillospirales > Ruminococcaceae > Allofournierella. The sequence goes on from NZ_NFKA01000002.1 coordinate 101,223, forward strand.
TGTTCCGGTGCATCACACCGTAGCGCACGAACTCGGCGTTTTCCAGACCGGGGATCATGGAGAACACCCGCTTCTGCTCGCCGAATTTCAGGTTGGTCTGGAAGCCCACGATGTTGTAGAGGGTTCCGCCCGTGTTCTCCCGCCGCAGCTGCACGTTGGCCCAGGGCCGGTGGCCGGTGCGGGGGTCGGTGAGGCCCACCGGGCGCAGGGGGCCGAAGCGCATGGTGTCGGCCCCGCGGGAAGCCATCACCTCGATGGGCATGCAGCCCTCGTAGACGGTGAGCTTGCCGTCGAACTCATGCAGAGGGGCTTTTTCCGCGCTCACCAGAGCGGCGTGGAAGGCCTCGTACTCTTCCTTATTAAAGGGGCAGTTCAGGTAGTCCGCGTCGCCCCGGCCGTAACGGCTGGCGGCGAAGACCTTGTTCATGTCCAGGCTTTCGGCGGTGACGATGGGGGCCGCCGCGTCGTAAAAGCTCAGCTTGTCGCCCCCGGTCAGCCGGGTGATCTCGTCGGCCAGAGCCCCTTCGGTGAGGGGGCCGGTGGCCACCAGCGTGAGCCGGTTCTCGTCAATGGCGGTGACCTCGCCGGTGTGCAGGGTGATGTTCGGCTGGCTCTTCACCATTTTGGTGACCGCGGCGCTGAAGGCGTCCCGGTCCACGGCCAGCGCGCCGCCCGCTGCCACGCGGGTGGCCTCGGCGGCCTTGAGCAGATGGCTGCCCAGCAGCTTCATTTCGGCTTTCAGCAGGCCGGACGCGGAGTCCAGCCGGTCGGCCTTCAGGCTGTTGGAGCAGACCAGCTCGGCAAAGCCCTCACTTTTGTGGGCGGGGCTGAATTTGACCGGCTTCTGCTCGTACAGATCCACCTGTACGCCCTGCTCGGCCAGCCAGAGGGCGGCCTCGCAGCCCGCAAGGCCCGCCCCTAAGATCGTTACTTGTTTTTCCATAGCTCTCCGTTACTGTTTGTTCACCTGAGTCTCAAAACCGCAGCCTTCCTTTGCGCAGTACAGGCGGCTGCCCTTTTTGAACAGGGTCGCGCCGCACTTCTCGCAGGTCTGGGCCACCGGCTCATCCCAGGTCATAAAGTCGCAATTGGGGTAATTCTCGCAGCCGTAGTACACACGGCCCTTGGCGCTCTTGCGCAGCAGCATGCGGCCGCCGCACTTGGGGCACTTGCCGCCGGTGTCCTTCACCAGGCGCTTGGTGTTGGTGCATTCCGGGAAGCCCGGGCAGGCCAGGAACTTGCCGTAGCGGCCGGTCTTGATGACCATCTTGCGGCCGCACTTTTCGCAGATCTCGTCGGTCTCCTCGTCGGGCACCTTGATCTTCTTCCCCTCCATGTCCTTCTCGGCCTTTTCCAGCGCGGCGGCGAAGCCCTTGTAGAAGGAATCGATGGTGGTGCGCCAGTCGGCACTGCCATTTTCCACCTTATCCAGGTTCTTTTCCATGCCGGCAGAGAAGGTCACGTCCACGATGTCCGGGAATTCCTGCATCATCAAATCGTTGATGGTACGGCCCAGCAGGGTGGGCTTGAGCTTCTTCTGCTCCCGTTCCACATAGCCGCGGTCGATGATGGTGGTGATGATGGGCGCGTAGGTGGAGGGGCGGCCGATGCCGTTTTCCTCCAGACTGCGGATCAGGGTGGCTTCGGTGTAGCGGGCGGGGGGCTGGGTGAACTTCTGCTCCGGGGTCAGGGCCCGCAGCTTCAGGGTCTGGCCCTGTTCCAGCGGAGGCAGGGCGGTCTCCTTCTTCTCCTTCTCGTCGGTGACCTCCTCGTACAGGGCGGTGAACCCCTCGAAGGTGACCACGTAGCCGCTGGCCCGGAACTGGTAGTCCGCCGCGGTGATGTGGGCGGAGACGGTGTCCTGCTCGCAGTCGCTCATCTGGCTGGCGATGAACCGGCTCCAGATCAGCCGGTAAAGCTTGGCGATGTCGCCGGAGATGCTCTTTTCCGCCTCGTCCGGGGTCAGGCCGGGCACGCTGGGCCGGATGGCCTCGTGGGCGTCCTGAGCGGCGGTGGCGCTGCGGCTCTTGTAGGTGCGCTTGGTGGGGCAGACGTACCGCTCACCGTAAGCGCCGGTGATATATTCCTTGGCACCGGCCACTGCTTCGTCGGAAACGCGCAGGCTGTCGGTACGCATGTAGGTGATCAGACCCATGGTGCCCCGGCCGGCGATGTCCACGCCTTCGTACAGGGTCTGGGCGGCCCGCATGGTGCGGGTGGCGGTGAAGCCCAGGCGGCGGCTGGCCTCCTGCTGCAGGGTGGAGGTGATGAAGGGCGGCGCGGGAACCTTCTTGCGGTGGCCGCGCTTCAATTCGGTCACGGTGTAGTCCGCGCCCTCCAGATCCTTCACGATGCCCATGGCCTGGGCCTCGTTGGTGACCTCCATCTTTTTGCCCGCGGCGGTGCCGTAGAAGCGGGCGGTGAACTTTTTCTGGCTGGACGGCGGCGACAGGGTGGCGTCCAGGTTCCAGTATTCCTCGGGCTTGAAGTTCTCGATCTCCTTTTCCCGGTCCACGATCAGCCGCACGGCCACGCTCTGCACCCGTCCGGCGGACAGGCCCCGGCGCACCTTGCGCCACAGAAACGGGCTGAGCTTGTAGCCCACCAGACGGTCCAGAATGCGGCGGGCCTGCTGGGCGTTGAACAGGTCGATGTCGATGGCCCGGGGATGGGACATGCCCTCGGTGACGCCCTTCTTGGTGATCTCACCGAAGGTGACCCGGTTGGCGTCCTCGATGTTCAGACCCAAGAGATGGGCCAGATGCCAGCTGATGGCCTCGCCCTCACGGTCCGGGTCAGTGGCAAGGAAGACCTGGTCGGCCTTTTTGGCCTCGCTCTTCAATTCCTTGATGAGCTTTTCCTTGCCCTTGATGTTGATATACTGCGGGGTGTAGTCGTGGTCCACATCGATGCCCAGCTGGCTGGCGGGCAGATCGCGGATGTGGCCCATGCTGGCGGTGACTTCGTAGCCATCGCCCAGATATTTCCGAATGGTCTTCGCCTTGGCAGGCGACTCCACGATAACTAGCTTAGACATAGTACTCTCCCTTGCACAGAGCGCCCTGCCGCAAAAGGGGCGGGCAGCTGTTTATGCGCGCCGGTATTGCCCTCCGGCGCCGGAAACGGCAATGCCGCTGACCTCCAGCTCCATCAGGGCGGCCAGCGCCTGACCGGCGGAAAGGCCGGCCGCTTTTGCCAGTGGTTCCAGGCCCTGGGCCTGGCTGGTGAGCGCCTTCTGCATGGCTTTCGCCTCGGCGCTCAGATTCAGATTCGGGGCCGCCGGGCGTGCCCGGCGGGATGCGGGTTTTTGCGGCGCGGGCTCGATGCCCAGATGCCGCAGGATCGGTGCTGCGCTGGGGGCGGCGTAGGCCTGGCCCTCCTCCAGCAGCTGGTTGGTGCCCCCGCACAGGGGGCTGAAGATCGCGCCCGGCACCGCAAATACAGTGCGGCCGTAGCGCTTTGCATGGCCCACGGTGTTCATGGTGCCGCTTTTCTGGCGGGCCTCCACCACGCAAACCGCATCCGCCAGGGCGGCAATGATCCGGTTGCGCTGCAAAAAGCCCCCGGCCCCGGTGGCTTCCCCCGGGGCAAACTCGCTGATGACCGCGCCGCAGCCCTGCTCCATCTCGGAGCGCAGGCGGCGGTTGGTCACCGGGTAGGTTTTGTCGATGGCGGTCCCCAGCACCCCAACGGTGGGGGCACCGGCGGCCACGGCGGCCTTGTGAGCCTCACTGTCCAGCCCGTCGGCCAGACCGCTCACAAGGCAGATACCCGCCTGGGCCAGCTGGCCGCCGATGAGGGCGGCGGCCTCCACCCCGTAGCTGCTGGGGCGGCGGCTGCCGATCATGGCCACGGCTGCAGGTTGGGAAAGGGCGGACACATCGCCGGTGCAGTAGAGCACCGGGGGCGCGTCGGAAAGGGCGGTCAGCCGGGCGGGATAGTCCTCCTCATCCTGGCAGAGCACCCGCACGCCCATGTGATGGCAGCGGGCCAGAAGCGGCGCAAACTGCTCCGGGGTCAGCTGTTCGGCGCGGCGCAGCTGGGCCGGAGTGAGCAGGCCGGACATGTCCTCTTTGCCCACTGCTTCATAAAGCTCTCCCGGGGTGCCGTAAAGGGCCAGCACCCGGCCGCAATGGGCCGCGCCCGGTCCCAGCACCGCCGAAAGCCAAAGCCATTCCAGCTGCCGCCGATCCGTCACTGAATCTCCCCCCGAAAATGCCACAGAAGTACGCTGCCCGCCACGCTGGCGTTCAGACTCTCCACCTTGCCGGTGATGGGGATGCGTACCGCTGCGTCGCAGGCGGCGATCACCCCATCGGAAAGGCCCTGCCCCTCGCTGCCGATGACCACGCACACCCCGTTGGGGTACGCGCCGTCCACCTCGTTCAGCGGGCGGCTGTTGTACAGCGCGGCGGCAAGGCAGGTGCTGCCCCAGGCCCGCAGCTGGGCCAGTGCGTCGGCCAGGTTCGGGCAGGTGACCACCGGCATCCGGCCCGCCGCGCCCATGCTGGCGCGCAGCACCTTGGGGCCGAAGGGATCGGCACAGCCGGGGCTCAAGATCACACCGTCAAACCCGAAGGCGGCGGCGCTGCGGATCAGCGCGCCCACGTTGCCCGGGTCCTGCACCCGCTCCAGCGCCAGGAAGCGGCCATTGTGGGGCAGGTCCAGAAAATTGGCGGCGGGCTGGCCGAACACCGCGAACACGCCCTGGTTGGACTGGGTGCCCGCCAGCTTTTCGGCCACATGGTCCTGCACCAGATACTGCTCGCAGGCAAAGCCTTTCAGCTCCGGCGATTTGGCCAGAGCCTTCTCCGTATAATATATTACCTTTATAGGGCAGGATTTTGCAAGCTCCAGGCAGAGCTTTAAGCCCTCCGCGAAGAAAGCTTTTTCTTCAAGGCGGAAGGCTGCGCTCTGGGCCAGTTTGCAGGCATATTTTATTTTGCCGTTTTCACGGCTGGTAATGCGTTCTGGCATGTGTTCAGTTCCTTATTTGGTCTGCTTGTGTGGAGAAAGCGGCGCCGCGCGTTCTGCGCAAAAGGCGCGGCAGCCGCCCATATACAAAGCGACGCCCGTGCGCGTGCGCGGGCGTTGCTTTTGGTTATCAACTTACAGAGCCTTCTTGGCGGTCTCCACCAGAGCGGTGAAGGAAGCGGGATCGTTGATGGCCATCTCGCTCAGCATCTTGCGGTTCAGCTCGATGCCGGACTTCTTCAGGCCGTTCATGAAGCTGGAGTAGTTCATGCCCTGAGCGCGAACAGCGTTGTTGATGCGGGTGATCCACAGGTTGCGGAACTGACGCTTCTTCAGCTTACGGCCAACGAAAGCGTAGTTGCCGCTCTTCATGACCTGCTGCTTGGCCATCTTGAAGTGCTTGGACTTGCTGCCGAAGTAGCCCTTGGCCAGCTTCAGAGTCTTCTTTCTGCGTTTGCGGGTCATCATAGCGCCTTTGATACGTGCCATTGTTTATATCTCCTTTACAGTCACAATCTAAAAAGTTAAAAAGTCCGTTCGTCTAAGCGAAGTAAGGCTTAGGCGTAGGGCAGCATGGCCTTTACGGCAGCTGCGTTGGTCTTGTCGGCGTAGGCGTTCTTACGCATGCCGCGCTTGAGCTTGGTGCTCTTCTTGGTCAGGATGTGGCTGTGGTAGGCGGGGCCGCGCTTTACTTTACCGTTCTTGGTCAGCTTGAAACGCTTTTTCGCACCGGAGTGAGTTTTGATCTTAGGCATTGTAATTTCCTCCTAGTTGTTTGAATTACTTGTTGGGCTTGGGGCTCATGAACATTTGCATGCTGCGGCCCTCGAGCTTCGGCTGCTTATCCACCACCGCGTCGGGCAGGGCCTCGGCGAAGCGCTTTTCCACTTCCAGACCGAGGTTGGTGTGCGCCATCTCACGGCCGCGGAACCGGATGGACACCTTGATCTTGTGGCCGGCCTTGATGAACTTGGCGGCCTGGTTGACCTTGGTGTTGAAGTCGTTCGTGTCGATGTTGAGCGAGAGGCGGATCTCCTTGATCTCGACGACCTTCTGGTTCTTCTTGGCCTCTTTCTCACGCTTTTGCTGCTCGAAGCGGTATTTGCCGTAGTCCAGGATCTTGCACACGGGGGGGACCGCCTGGGGGGCGATCTTTACCAGGTCCAGATTCTGCTCTTCGGCCATGCGCAGCGCCTCGCGGCTGGACATTACACCCAGCTGGCTGCCATCCGCGCCGATCAGACGGATCTCTTTGTCACGAATGCCCTCGTTGATCTCAAGCTCTTTTTTGCCGTTCGTAGCGATGTGGATACACCTCCAATTTGATTTCAAAACTGTGATAAAATGAAACGCGGCCGCCGAATCGGCAGCCGCGCAGTACACACGCAATGGACCCGTTTTGCTTCAAAACAGATCGTCGCACATATGACCCGGACCCCTTTGGGCCGCAAGGTGAGCACGGCGGCTAAACCGGTTGCTGCTTTCTTTACTGGTTTAGTATAGCACGCCGGACTGGCGCCGTCAAGGCTTTTTTCCCGTTTTCGCCAAGTATTTTTGGAATTGGCCCTTTCCACAAAAAACGCCATTCATTCCCCGGAGGTTTCGCTCTTTTTATTGACAAATGCTTCCCTGTTTTTTACACTGAAAGCAGAGAACCTGTTATGAAAGAAGGGATGATGGTCTTATGGCGGAACTCATCCTGCTCGGTCTGCTGGCATTGCTGGCGGGAATGGTGCCTTATTTCACCATCGGTGCGATCCGCGCGAAGGACGACGAGACCCTTTCCGACCAGCGGGCCTACGCCTGCCTGTGCTGCGCCGGTGCGGCGGTGCTGCTGGCGCTGCTGCTGTGAGCCATATTTGAAGGGCGCACTGCCCGTTCATACCCAATCATTCAAACGAAACCCGCCCCCGGCGCTGCTCGTTGCAGGCCCGGGGGCGGGTTTCGTTTTATTCCGCTTCCGGCAGCACGTTGATCTCCCTGCCCAGCGAGAAGCTGTAGAGGGTCATTTTGGTCAGCGGCTTTGCAAACCGGCGGCGGATGGCCGCCGCGTAAAGCAGCAGCTGGGGCCGGTAGGCGGCGACAAACTGCTCCGGCGTTTTGTGCCGGTCGGTCTTGTAGTCCACTAGCTCCAGATGGTCCTCAAATTCCAGGATCACGTCCGCCACGCCCTGCACCAGCACCTGAGCCGTGCCGTAATCCGCCGCCTTGTCCACGGCGGCCCGGGCGGCGGGCTGGGCGGTGATGAACTCGTATTCCCGCAGAATCCGCTGTGCGGACTGCATCCGGGCGAACAGCGACCCGGCGAAGAACTGCCGCAGCTTGGCAAAGTCCATCTTGTCGTAGAGGGCCTCGTCCAGCAGCTTTGCCTCCACCTGCCGCTTTGCCTCCCCTTCCGGGTCGACGGCTGCGGCGTCCAGGTCCGCATGCTGCAAAAAGGCGTGGAGGGCGGTGCCCTTTTCGGCGGCGGTCAGTCCCTCCTTATATAGGAATCCGGGCCGCTCCAGAATCGGGTCCTGTGCCTCGTGGGTGAGGGCGGTCACACTGACCTTGGCGGGCACCTGGGTCAGCGCTGCGGCCGGGTACTGCCAGGCAAAGCGGCTGCGCACCGCCTCCAGCAGCGTTTCGTCCGGCGCGCCCTCCGGCAGCCGCACTGGGCAGGCGGGGGCGGGCTCGGTGAATTCGTCCGCCTCCAGGCTCACGGTGAACCGGTCCGCCAGCTCCTTTTCGCTCACCGGGGGCTGGGGCATGACCTCCACCTCCAGCTGGCGGCAGAAGCTCTGGGCCTGGGGGTGGGCCATGGCGGCCTGCATCACCCACTCGCCCCGGCTGGCGCAGTGCTCCAGCAGATATGGCTCCGGCGCGCCGGAGAAGATGCGCAGGGCCAGCTTCTGGGCCAGTTTCAGCGCGTTCTTGGTGGCCATGGTCATGACCAGCTTGTCCCGCGCACGGGTGAAGGCCACATACAGTACCCGCATCTCCTCGCTCAGGCCCTCCTGGGCCAGGACGGACTGCACCGCCCGGTAGGGGGCGGTCACGTAGGTGCCGCCCTGCCCTGCCCGCAGGGTCAGGCCGATGCCCAGCTGCGGGTGGAACACCGCCGCGGCCCGCAGGTCCTCTTTATTGAACTCCCGGCCCAGATCGGCGGCGAACACCACCGGGAACTCCAGGCCTTTGGACCGATGCACCGTCATGATGGTCACGCAGCCGGGACGGCTCTGGCCCTGCTCCGGACCGGGCACACCGTCCCCCGCCAGGGCCGCGTCCATGGCGCGCACCACACCCGCCAGACCATGGCCGCCGCAGCCGGAGGCAAAGGCGGCGAACTGGCGCAGGTTCTCCCGCCGGGCGCTGCCGTCCGGCATGGCACCCGCCGCGGCAAGGCAGCCGGTGCGGGCAAAGATCTCCTCCATCAACCGGTCCACCGGCATGGTCTGGCTGAGCTGGCGCAGGGTGTGCAGCCACTGGCCGAAGGCCTTCACCTTTTCGTCCTCGCTGGCCATCACCGCGCCGTAAAAACTGCCGTTTTTGCGGCCAAGGCGCAGGTTCACCAAATCGTCCGGGGTGAAGCCGCCCATGCCGCTGAGCATCACCGCCGCCAGATGCACGTCCTGGGCGGGGTTGTCCAGCACCCGCAAAAGGCTTGCCACCGGGCGGATCTCCGGCGCGTCCAGCAGGTTCTCGGCCCGGTCCACATACACCGGGATTCCCTCGGCCTCCAGCTGGGCGGCGTAGTCCCCGAAGGCGCCCCGGCTGCGCAGCAGGATGCAGAAGTCCTCGTACCGGGGCGGCCGGGGTCCGGTCTCGCCCCGCACGGTGAAGCCGCTTGCCGGGTCCATCAGCTGGCGGATGCGGCGGGCAATGTACTCCGCGTCCCCCGCCGGGCGCTCGCTCTGCACCAGCCGGAACTCGCAGTCACCTGCATAACCGCCGTAGTTTTCCAATTCGCCGAGGCCCGGCACCAGCCGCTCGCCGGGGCCGTAGTCCACACCGCCCAGCTTGCGGCTCATCAGGGGGGTGAACAGGGCGTTCACCCCGCCGATCACTCCCGGCGCACTGCGGAAGTTGGCATCCAGAAACAGCTTCTGGGGGCCGGGCTGGCCGTATTCCACAAACCGGTCCAGCTTCTGTTGAAAGATGGTGGGGTCCGCCTGGCGAAAGCGGTAGATGCTCTGTTTCAGATCGCCCACAAAGAACAAATTGGAGCCGTCCGGCCGGGCCAGGCAGTGATAGAGGGTGTCCTGCAAGGCGTTGGTGTCCTGGTATTCGTCCACCATCACCTGCTCGAACTGCTCGCTCAGCTGGGCCGCCAGCGGGGTGGGGGTGCTGTCCTCGTTCTGCAAAAGCTGCAAGGCCAGCTGCTCCACGTCGCTGAATTCCAGCATCTTTTCCTCCAGCTTGGCCTGGTAAAACCGCTGGTTAAATTCCCGCTCGGCCCGGGCCAGCGCCCGCACCAGCGGGGCGGCGGTGCGCCGGTCCTGCAAAAACTCCTCCTCGCTGCACAGAAAAACCGTTTCCTGCAATCGCTTGAGGGTATCCTTCAGCAAATCCCGCCGGTCCTTGATACGGGTCATGGCCTCGCTGGAATGGCCCCGCACCGCCTTTAATCTGGCATAGCTCAACGAGCGGCTGGCCTCGCACATGGCGTCCCAGGGCTGGGAGTCGATGGCATCCAGCAGCGCATCCACCGCCGCCTCGTCCGATTCCAGCGCCGGGCGGTAGGCCTCGTCGAGGGCCGGGTCGTTTTCCAAGTCCTCCAGGTTCTGGGCCGCCAGCTCCCGGGCGCAGAGGGCCGCCCGCCGGGCCTCGGTGCGCAAGGTCTGGCCCCAGCGGGTGTCGTCCAGGGGCGCGTCCTCCTCCCACTGGGCGCAGAAGGCCTCCAGCACCTTTTCCGGCCGGGGCATGCTGCTCAGAAAGTCGTGCAGCTGCTCCACCACCCGGCTGGCCATGGCATCGCTGCGGCCCTTGCCGTACAGGTCCGCGAAGGCGCAGAAGTCCGGGTCATTGTATGCGTTTTCCAGCGCGTCCGCCAGTGCCTGACGGCGCAGCTGGGCCAGCTGGGGACCGTCGGCGGTGGTGAAGTCCGCCGGGATGTCCAGCGCGCTGAAATGGGTCTTGAGCAGCTGCAGGCAGTAGGAGTCGATGGTGCAGATGGGCGCGCGCTGCAGCAACATCCGCTGGCGGCGCAGGTGGCCCGAGCCAGGGCGCTTTGCCAGCTCGGCGCTCAGGCGCTGGGCCAGCTTTGCCCGCAGGCTGGCCGCCGCCGCCCGGGTAAAGGTGACGATGAGCAGCCGGTCCGCGTCCACCGGGTCTTCCTCCCGGCAGAGGATGCGCACCGCCCGCTCCACCAGTACGGCGGTCTTGCCGCTGCCCGCGGCGGCGCTGACCAGCAGGGCGCTGCCGGTGTGGTCGATGGCCCGGCTCTGCTGGGGGGTAAATTTGATGGTTGCCATAGATTGCCGGTCCTCCTTTTAATCGTCCTCGTGGCCGCAGACGCTGCGGTAGTCGCAGTATTTGCAGTTTGTCTCTTTCCGTTTGCCGTGGCCGATGGGCTCGGCGGCCACCTGCCCGGCATAGAGCCGCTCGGCCATCTGGACCACCAGGCCGTCCAGCTCCTGCCGAAGCCCGTCCAGAGTCTCCAGACTGGCCAGAGCCGGGCCGGGCTTCGGGGTGCCGTCCTTGTCGAACTTGAAGGGCACGAACAGGCCCTTGCGCTCCCGGTCCATGGCGTCGATGACGGCGTATTCGTCCGCCACCAGACCCTCCACCTTGTATTCCAGGCCCTTGGCCGCCTGCTGGCGGCTGCCCCGGGTGGGGGCCGGGTCGGCCATCAGGTAGAGCACGCCCGCCGGGGCCGGGTCGGCAAACTGCTGCCCGCCGTTGCGGGTGAGGGTGAACAGATACACCAGCATCTGGCAGTTGAGGCCGTTTTTCACGTCCTCCAGCAAAAACTCCTTGCTGCCGGTCTTGTAGTCCACCACCCGCAGCCAGGTATTGCCGTTTTTCTCGAAGGCGTCCACCCGGTCGATCTTGCCCACCATGCGCACCGTCTCACCGGTGGAGGTGGTGAGCACCACCGGGGGCACATCCTCCGGGCTTGTGCCGATGCCCTTTTCAAAGGCCACCGGCACAAAGCTGCCCTGCCGCTGCTCCGCCTGAATGTATAAAAGAAGATTGGCGGCGCTCTTTTTCAGCCGCTCCACCAGATAGCCAAACCGCCGGGCCTGGCCGGGCATGTTCTCCTGCACATATTCCTCCGCGATGGCGGCGGCCAGGGCCTTCACCTGCTCCTCGCTCAGGTCCACAAAGCCCTCGCCCGCCCGGCGCAGGGCCTGCTCCAGGATATAGTGGACCAGATTGCCGCTCTGGTCGGCGGTAAGGGCCGCCTGCTTGCGGGGCTTTGCACCCAGCACATATTCCAGAAAATAGGCAAAGGGGCAGGAATAATACCGCTCCATCCGGCTGGGGGTGAGCCACAGCTCCCGGCCCAGCAGCTGTTTCATGGCGGCGGTGTTGTGCACCGCGAAGGGCTCGGCCCCCGCCGCCTGCTTCACCGGGTTCAGCAGCTTGCCCTGCTCGGCCTCGTCCCGGTATTCCGCAAGGCTCTGGAAAAGGGCCGCGGTCTCGCCGCTTTCCGCGTCCCAGCTCTGGCCCAGCAGGTCCAGCGCCATGGCCGGGGTAGCGGCCAGATCCGCCCGCTCCAGCGCCGGTTCCTTGGGGCTGAAGCACTCGATCACCGGCGCAAGGGCACTGGTCACCGGCATGGCGGCGCTGCCCGCCGCCCAGCTGAGCCACAGGCCTTTCGCCGGGGCGGTGAGCGCCTTATAAAAGCACACCTGTTCCCGGATGGCCCGGTTCTCGAAGCAGTCCGGCATTTCCACGCCCTGGCGCATCAGGCTTTCCCGCTCGGCGTGAGTCAAAAGGCCCTTGTCGCCGGGGGCCTTGGGGAACTCGCCCTCGGCCAGGCCCAGCACAAAGCACCAGTCCGGGTTATCCAGCCGCATCCGGCCCGCGGTGGTGAAGATCACCTGATCCAGCGTCTGGGGAATGTGGCCCAGATCTGTGCTGCGCACCAGCAGCTCGAACAGGTCCGCCAGCTCGGCGGCGGGCAGCACCTCCTCGCCCAGCAAAAGGGCCATCTGGTTCAAAAGGTCCGCCGTCAGGTTCCACACCCGCACCGCCTCGCTGGCGGCGGGGATGCCCTCGCTTTCTTTGAGCTCGGCGCACATCCGGCCCATGGCCTCCTCGCCGCCCAGCGCCTGCATCCGTTTATACAGCGCGGCGCAGACCTGCGAAGCAGGCAGGTCCTTGCAGCGGGCGGCAAAGCCGTCCAGCTCGTCCACCAGGAAGGCCCGGGCCTCCTCGGCCAGAGCCAGCTGTTCCTCCTGTTCCTTCTTCGCCTTTTCCGAAAGAGTATTGGCCCCGAAGCCTGCGGGCGACAGGGTGAAGGGCTGCCGCCACTGGGCAGCGGAGAGCTGCCAGGTATAGGCGTAGTTTTCCAGCGCGCAGAGCTGGGGCTCGGTGAGACTGGTCAGGCCGGTTTTGGCCACGGCCAGCAGATTGTCGGTGCAAAGGCCCCGGCGTAAAAGAGCCAGCAGCGCCCGCACCAGCCGCACCGGGGCGGCGTGCTCGGCGGTGGTGGCCTCGTCGCAGAAGAGCGGGATGCCCGCCAGCCGGAACTCGTACCGGATGGGGGCCAGGTAGTTCTCGCTGTCCCGGCAGATGACCGCCATCTTACCATAGGGCACCCCCTGCCGGGCCAAGGCCTGGATGGCCGCCGCCACCTGCTTTGCCTCGTCCGCCCGGGTAGGGGCCTGCCAGAGGGTGAGCTGGGTTTCACTGGCGGGGGCCGGGTCCTCCAGCTGGCCGGACAAAAGCCGGTTCAGCCGGGCAAGGTCCGGCGCTTCGCTGTGGCGGAAGTCGTTATCCAGCACCAGGGGCGCGGCCACCGGCACGCTGTTTTTGCGGGCCAGCTGGCGCAGCGCCGCGGCCATCTGCTTGGCTCCGCTGAACAGGCCGAGGCCTCCCTCGTAGTCCTCCAGCCCGTCGCAGCAAAGAGCCACCGTCACATCCTCGGCCATGGTGAGCATGGCCTCCAGCAGGCGGCGCTTGGGGGCGTTGAAGGTGTCGAACTCGTCGATGAACACCGCGCGCCCGGCGAAGAAATCCGGCTGCAGCGCTTTGGCCGCTGCCAGCACCCGGTCCCCCGGGTCCATGGCCGAGCCCTCCAGCAGGGCCTCGTAGGCGGCGAAGATTCCCGCCAGTTCACCCAGCTTGCGGCTGCTGTGACCGGTATTTTGGGCCAGCTCCTCCAGCTGCCGGGGGCTGAGACCGGCGCTCTTGAATTCGTCCAGCGTCTCGGCGCACTTTTCGCAGAAGGCCGCGCTGCGCCGGTGGCGGCTGTAGTACACCAGATTCGGCCCCATGGACTGCAGCGCCCGGCGCACCAGCACCGCCCGGCCCGCGTCGGTGAGGGTGCGCACCGCCGCGCCGCCGTAGGCCTGCAGAATATCCTCGGCCAGGCTGGTGAAGCTGTAGCTGGTCACATAGCCGGACAGCTCGTCTCCCAGCAGCTGATACAGCCGCCCCTCGGTGGAGGAGGTGAACTGCTCGGGCACGATGAGCACGCTCTTTTCCCCCGCCAGCGCCCGGGTGCGGATGGTTTGTAACAAATGGCTCGACTTGCCGCTGCCGGACACTCCCAGCACCAGATGCAGCATGGCGATCCCTCCCTTTTGTGGTCTGTTCCCTTGATTATAACACAGCGCCCCGCCCCCGCAAAACAAAAAGCGGGCGCTCCATGCCGGGAGCGCCCGCTGAACATATTGATAAGGTAAGGTCAGGCGGTAGCAGTGGCAGCCTCCTGTGCGGGGGCGGCGGCCTGCTGAGCTTTCTGGGCCTTCTTCTCGGCGGCAGCGGCCATCAGGTTGGCCACGATGGAGCCGGAGATGTTGTGCCATACGCTGAACAGCGCGCCGGGAACTGTGGCCAGGGCCAGATCGGGGAAGACGGTGCCCGCCAGGCTGGTGGCCAGGCCGCTGTTCTGCATGCCCACCTCGATGGACAGCGCGTTGCACTTGGGATCGGACAGGCCCAGCAGCTTGCCCACGCCGTAGCCGCAGGCGTAGCCCAGAACGTTGTGCAGCATGACCACGCCCAGGATCAGCAGGCCATTGGCGAAAAGCTTGGCCTGGTTGCCGGAAACCACCGCGCCCACGATGGTAACGATGGCGGCCACGCTCACCAGAGGCAGAACCTCCACGGCGGCCTGGGTGAACTTGCCGAAGAACTTGTTGACCACAAAGCCCAGGGCGATGGGGATCACCACCACCTGCACGATGCTCACGAACATGCTCACAGCATCCACGGAAACGGTCTCACGCAGGTACAGGTAGCTCAGCGCCGGGGTCAGGAAAGGAGCCAGGATGGTGGAGCAGGCGGTCATGCCAACGCTCAGGGCAACGTCGCCCTTGGCCAGGAAGGTCATCACATTGGAGGAGGTGCCGCCGGGGCAGGTGCCCACCAGCATCACGCCCACGGCCAGCTCGGGAGGCAGGTTGAACAGCTTGATGAGCAGGAAGGCCAGGAACGGCATGATAACGAACTGAGCCGCGCAGCCCACCAGAACATCCTTCGGGCGGGTGAATACCACCTTGAAGTCCTCCAGCTTGAGGGTCAGGCCCATGCCGAACATGACCACCATCAGCAGGTTGTTCACGGTGACCAGACGGGTTGCCACGTTCCAGTCCTTGCCCACCCACAAAAAGCTTTCGGGTACAAAGAAGGCTAGGGCGGCCACCGCCACCACGATGAAGGCCATGTACCGGCCCACAAATTTGCTCAGCTTTTTCAACGCGTTCATTGTTTCGTTCCTCCCTGTTGTTTCACACACAATTTTGCAAAATTTCCGCAAGAAATTATTGTCTCAACGAATTATTTGAGCACCGCGCCGGTGTTTGCGCTGCTCACCAGACGGGCGTAACGGCCCAGCCAGCCGGTGGTGATGCGGGGGGCGGGGGCCTTCCAGTTTGCACGGCGGCGCTCCAGCTCCTCATCGCTCACCTTCAGCTCCACCTTACCGGCGGGGATGTCGATGGAAATGGTGTCGCCCTCCTCGATCAGGGCGATCTCGCCGCCCTGGGCGGCCTCCGGGCTCACATGGCCGATGGATGCACCGCGGGATGCGCCGGAGAAACGGCCGTCGGTGATCAGGGCCACGGTCTTGTCCAGCTTCATGCCCGCCAGTGCGCTGGTGGGGTTGAGCATCTCCCGCATGCCGGGGCCACCCTTGGGGCCCTCGTACCGGATGACCACCACATCGCCGGGGTGGATCTGGCCCGCATAGATGGCGGCAATGGCCTCGTCCTCACTGTCGAACACCCGGGCCGGACCTTCATGCGCCAGCATCTCGGGGGCAACGGCGCTGCGCTTGACCACGCAGCCGTCCTTTGCGATGTTGCCCCAGAGCACCGCGATGCCGCCGGTGGTGCTGTAGGGGTTGTCCATGGGGCGGATGGCGGAGGGGTCCCGGTTTTCGGCCCCGGCCAAATTCTCGCCCAGGGTCTTGCCGGTGACGGTGGGCAGTTCGGTATGGAGCAGGCCCGCGTCCGCCAGCTGCTTCATCACCGCCTGCACGCCGCCCGCGGCGTACAGGTCCTCAATGTGGGTGGGGCCTGCCGGAGCCAGGTGGCAGAGGTTGGGCACCTTGGCGCTGACCGCGTTGATGGTGGCCAGGTCCATGGGAACGCCCGCCTCGTTGGCAATAGCCAGCAGGTGCAGCACGCTGTTGGTGCTGCAGCCCAGGGCCATATCGGTGGCCAGGGCGTTTTCAAAGGCGGCGGGGGTGAGGATGTCCCGGGGGCAGAGATTCTGCTCCACCAGCTTCATCACCTGCATGCCCGCGTGCTTTGCCAGCTGGGTGCGGGCGGAGTAGACCGCCGGAATCGTTCCGTTGCCGGGCAGCGCCATGCCGATGGCCTCGCTCAGGCAGTTCATGCTGTTGGCGGTGTACATACCCGCGCAGCTGCCGCAGCCGGGGCAGGTGTTCTTGGTGAAGTCGTCCAGGGTGGCATCGTCGATCATGCCCGCCTTGTAGCTGCCCACCGCCTCGAACATCTGGGACAGGCTCACCTTCCGCTGGCCCTGACGGCCCGCCAGCATGGGGCCGCCGCTCACCAGAATGGAGGGAATGTTCAGCCGGGCCGCGGCCATCAGCATGCCGGGGACGATCTTGTCGCAGTTGGGCACCAGCACCAGGCCGTCGAAGCAATGGGCCAGGGTCATGGTCTCCACCGAGTCGGCAATCAGCTCGCGGCTGGGCAGCGAGTACTTCATGCCGGTGTGCCCCATGGCGATGCCGTCGCACACGCCGATGGCCGGTACCAGCACCGGGGTGCCGCCCGCCATGCGCACGCCGTCCTTCACCGCCTGGGCCAGCTTGTCCAGGTGGGAGTGGCCGGGCACGATCTCGCTGAAGGCGCTCACCACGCCGATGAGCGGCCGGTCCAGTTCCTCGTCGGTGTAGCCCAATGCGTAGAACAGGCTGCGGTTGGGGGTGCGCTCGGCACCCTTTTTCACGTTGTCACTTCTCATGGTTCCAAATCCCCTTTATCGTAAAATCAAAATAAAAAAGCCTTTGTCTTTCGCACTCGAATTTTGCTCGAATGCAAGAGACAAAGGCTTTTGAAAGCGCTCTGCGGTACCACTCTTGTTGCCCCGCCAAATGGCGAAGCCACCTCATGCCCGGACTCCCCGATTTTTCCAAACCGGTTCTAACCAGACGGCGGGATAACGGTTGCCTTCCGTCCGCGTTTACTCGCGCCCCGAAGGGCCTTTCAGGCGGCAGCTCAGAGGTGATTGTTCCCCCGGCCTTGATCGCGCTGCCTCGCACCAACCGGCAGTTCTCTGGGCGCAGTGCACAGGGTACTTTTCCTCTTCATTGCTTTTGCGTGTTGAATTGTCGTTGTGACCATTATAGCACCGTTTGCGCGGTTGTCAAGCGGTTTTTGTCTGATTATTTTGAATAAATTCACGCCGATTTGTTTGAATTTATTCGTGCATCCCGTACTTTGCAGCCGGACTTTTTTCTGCTACAATAACAAAAAAACACCGTGCCCGGGACTTTGCGCCCTGTGCACGGCATCGAGAAATGAGGTTGATTCAAATGGCAGGTTTGGCGATGGAACGCGCCAAAGAGCTGCTGCACAGCACCACCACCGAGGCGCACCTGTTTGAGCACGCCATCGGCGTGAGTGCCGCCATGGGAGCCATGGCCCGCCACTTCGGCGAGGACGCGGCCTACTGGCAGGCGGTGGGCTATCTGCACGACTACGATTACGAGCAATACCCCGAAGAGCACCTGAAGCACACCGAGGAGCCACTGCGCACCGCCGGGGTGGACGAGGAGAGCATCCGGGCGATTCTGGCCCACGGCTACGGCCTTTGCAGCGATGTGGAGCCGCACACCTCCATGGAGAAGAGCCTGTTCACGGTGGACGAGCTCACCGGCCTGATCGGTGCCACCGCACGCATGCGGCCGGGCGGACTTTCCGATCTGGAGGCCTCCAGCGTGAAGAAGAAATTCAAGGACAAAAAGTTCGCCGCCAAGATCGACCGGGCGGTGATCAAGCAGGGCTGCGAGATGCTGGGCATGGAACTGGGCGATGTGATCGAGCTGTGCATCCAGGGCATGCGCGAGCAGATGGACGCGCTGGGCCTTGGCCCCAAGGAGGGCTGAGCCAGCCCGCTTTTTTCAAATTGCAACGGCAGAGAAAGGGCCGGTATCCCGCTGGGATACCGGCCCTTTGCTTTGGTTATTTGGGTTTGCGGATCAGCGTCCAGGCCAGCGCCAGAACGCCGGCGGAGGCAGCTGCACCTGCTGCAATCAGCAGCGGCAGGCGCACCGTCAGGCTGGTCAGTCGGTTGTCGGAGGCATTCAGGCTTTTCAGCGTCTGATTTGCGTTCACATCCAGCTCGGTGAGCTGGTTTCCCCGGCAGTTCAGGCTCTCCAGCTGGGTGAAATACCCGATGCCCTGCAGGCTGGCAATGCCCTGATTGCTCACATCCATGACGGTCACAGCCTGCGGCTCGGCAGCATCCGCATGGACCGTGGCCGGAAGCTCCTGTGCGAAGGCGGAAACCGGCACCGATGCTGCCAGCATCATCAACGCGGCCAGCAGGCACAGACCCCGGCGCAAGTCATTCATTTTCATGGAATGATCAACCTCCCTTTGCTTTGGTAAGCGCTAAACAGTAATTTTTCCTTCTATCCAACAGATTCTATCACCACATCATTAACCTATTAATACAAAATGAATAAAACCGTCAAAACCACAAAAAAGCAGGACCTTCCCCTGTACAGATTGAGGAAAGTCCTACTTTTTATCCGGTATTTACCGCTTCTGGGTCAGCCCAACTGCTGGTTGAACACCGTAATCAGGCGGCTCCAGGTGGCGGTGCCCACCTTGCCGTCCGCCGTCAGGCCCTGCTGGCCCTGGAAAGCCACCACCGACTTTTTGGTGCCGGAACCGAAGTTGCCGTCCACCGTCAGCTGGGGAAGGCCCGAAACACCGTTCAGGTAGCTCTGCAAAAAGCGTACCCAGTCGCCGCGGCTGCCCTGCTGCATCACGTAGCCCACATACCGGGTGACCACCTTGGGCGGATTCCCGGCCCGCACAGCCTCATACACCTTGGCCAGCCCGGCAAAGGTATTTTTGCCCAGCAGCGCGTCGGCGGTGAGGCCGAACTGGGGCTGGAACCGGCGCAGCGCCGCCGAGGTGCCGCTGCCGAACACACCGTCCGCCGAGATGCTCTGGATGCCGGTGTACACCTTGCTCAGAGCCGCCAGCTTCTGCTGCATGCTTTTCACCACCGCACCCCGCGCACCGGGAGCCGCCACGATGCCCGGGTAGATCTCGCCCGCGCCGTAGATGCCCGCGTACTGGGTGTACAAAGCGTTCCAGGTGTTCTGGCCGGTCATGCCGTCCACGGTCAGCCCGGCCATGGTCTGGAACTGCTTCACCGCCTGCGCCGTGGCCCCGCCGTACTGGCCGTCCACCTTGACGCTCTGGATCTGAGGCCATTGCTTGCGGATGCCGTTCAGCCAGGTCTGTACCTGGGCCGAGTCCGGCCCTCTGCTTCCGTTTTGCAGCACCGTTCTGAAGTACGGGGGCACTGCTGTGATTGTTGCCATATCTGCATCCCTCCTTGCGCCATTGTATGCACAGGGGTTCCGGGATGTTCCTCTCAATTTTCGTGCAGCCATTCCTCCAGCCGTTCCACTGCCTCCAGGGCGGCAAAGCGGACCTCGTAGCCCCGGCTGTTTTCCAGAATCTCCTGCTGGGCCGCCTCAGGGTATTCGGCGGGCTGGGCGGCGGAAAGGCAGAGCGCCGGGTAAAGCACACAGAACCAGTTGCGGCCCGCGTGGTCCCCCAGCTCCACCCGCAGTGCGTCGTATCGGCCGGCGGGCAGAGTGAAGTCCTCGTAGGCGGTGGTGGGGAAATACATGTTGGTCACATAGACCCGCACCGCCTGGTCGCTGCCCTCTTCGCGCACCACCCGCTCGGCCGCGCGCTGGAAATCTTCCAGATGGGCCCGGGCGGTTTCCAGGGCGGCCTGCTGGTCCGGCAGACCGGCGAACAGGGTCTGGGCGGTTTCCAGCACCGCGTCCCGCACCAGCAGCTTGAGGGCCTGGTCCGCCTCACTGTTGGAGTTGGCCTGCACGTGCAGGCGCAGGGTGTCCTGCCGCAGGGAGGCGCAGGCCGCCGAGAAGGGGCCCAGCCAGCCGCTCACGGCAATGGCCAGCACCAGCCCGGCAGCCAGGGCCGCGTGGGCCATCCAGCTTGATTCATTCTTTTTAAGTACAGCAGAAAACATAAAACGCACATCCTTTCCTTGGCAGCTTCTGCCAATAGAATGGGCGTGCGTTCTGATTTTTATTCCGCGGGCTGGGATTTCTGCTCGGGATTTTTCCCGCCCTTGTTTCGGATCGGAGTCGGGCGGCGGCCGGGAACCACACGGGCACCCCAGCGGTCCGGCTGAGCCAGATAGACCTGGCTGTACTGCCTGCGCAGTGCATCGGCGGCCCGCTTTGCGGCGGCTTCGTCGTCAAACACGCCGAACACTGCCGCGCCGCTGCCGGTCATCAGGCTGGCCAGCGCGCCGTTCTCGTTCAGCAGCTGCTTGATGGCCGGGGTCTCCTTGGCACCGCTGCATTCCTCCAGCGCGTTGCCGCTGGCGGCGCACAGGGCGTTCAGGTCTCCCGCCTTCACCGCTGCCTCAGCGGCGGCGGAATCCGGGTGGACGCTGCTGCCCACCTCATCGTAACGGGCGAAGGCCTCGGGGGTGCTCACGCCCACGCTGGGCATGACCACCACGAACCAGCAGTCCGGGCAGGGGGGCAGGGGCTTGAGGATATCACCGATGCCCTGCACCCGGCAGGTGCCGCCCAGAATGGCAAAGGGCACATCCGCGCCGATGGTGGCGCCGATGGCGCACAGCTCGGTGATGGACAATTTGGCCCCGTACAGCTCGTTCATGCCCACCAGCACGGCGGCGGCGTCGGCGCTGCCGCCCGCCATACCCGCCCGCACGGGAGTGGCCTTGTGGATCTCGATCTCCACCCCGGCCAGCAGGCCGGTGTAGTGGAAGAAGGCCAGCGCCGCCTTGTAGGCGGTGTTCTTTTCATTGGCCGGGATGCGGCTGCCGGGCAGGCGCAGAATCAGATCCCGGCTTTTTTTCAGCACCACCCGCTCGTGCAGGGTGATGGTCTGCATGATCATATCCAGCGCGTGGTAGCCGCCGGGCAAAAGGCCGGTCACGTCCAGCGTCAGGTTCAGCTTGGCCGGGGCCAGCACGGTTACCTGTTTCATGGCTCACACCTCGTTATAATTTTTTTAAAAGAAAGGACCGCCGGGTGTCGATGGCCTTCACAGGGCACATCTCGTGGCAGCAGAAGCACCGGATGCACCTGGCCGGATGGATGTGCGCCTTGCCCTGCACCGTGATGGTGTGCTGAGGGCAGATCTCGGCGCACTTGCCGCAGCCGATGCACAGGCGTTTGTTGATCACCGGGCGGGGGGCCAGCAGCCGCTCCACCGCGGGCACCGCCCAGCGCACCGCCCGGGGGGCCTTGTCGGCAAAGTCCACACTGCCCCAGCTGGAGGGCAGCCGGTAGCCGGGAATGGGGCGGCACAGCTCCCCTTCCCCCCTGGCGCAGGCCAGGTCGAATCGCTCCGGGCACAGGCCCCGGCCGATGGCCGCGTTTAAGTAGGGCACGTCCTTGGGGCGGATGTTCAGCATATGGCAGAGGGCAAGGTCCATCTGCAGATGGTTCTCCGCCGCTGCCACAAGGCCCACCATGCGGGGCGTACCGCCCGCCGGGCCGTCGCCCTCCTGGGCCAGGATGCCGTCCAGAATGGCAAAGCCGGGCTTCACGCAGCCCAGCAGGTCGATGAGCATCTCGCCGAAGCGCTCCTTATCCGGGAAGCGCATGTGCCACTCGGCCTTCTGCAGTCCGGGGATGCAGCCGAACAGATTCTTGGTGGCGGCGGAAAGGCCGGTCATCATGTGGGTCTTGAGCTTGGGCAGGTTGATGAGCACATCGCAGTCCAGCACCGGCTCGATCAGGGTAAAGGCCCGGACCAGTCTGCCGCCGGATGCGGTTTCCCGGCTTCTGCAGTCGGTATAGAGGGCCGCGCCCTCCTCCCGGCACACATCGGCCAGGCCGCTCACCTTATAGATGCTGCGCAGGATGGCCGGGTTGTAGACCCCGCCGGGGGAATCCGTCACCATGATGGAGGCAGCGCCCCGGCGGCGCACCGCCCGGATCACCGCCCGCACCAGGGCCGGGTGGGTGGTTACCGCCTTTTCCGGCGCGTGCTTTGCCAGCAAATTGGGCTTTAACAGCACCTTCTTGCCCGCCAGTGCTTCGGCGGCGGGCAGCTGGCTGAACAGCCGCTCCACCGCAGCATCCACCGTCTGCTGGTCATAGTTTGCCGCCGCGGCAAAATACACGTTGTTATCCATTCACGCCCTCGTCCCGCAGCTGCTGCAGAAAGGCCTCGATCCGGTCCAGCGCCTGCTTCAGATGGCTCACGGAATAGGCGTAGCTGATGCGCACAAAGCCCTCGCCGCAGTCGCCGAAGGCGGTGCCGGGCACCACTGCCACCCGCTTGGCATACAGCAGCTTTTCACAGAATTCCTCGCTGGACAGGCCGGTGGACTGGATGCTGGGGAACACATAGAAGGCTCCCTTGGGCTCAAAGCAGGAAAGGCCCATCTCGTTCAGGCGGCTGACCAGAAAACGGCGGCGCATGTCGTATTCCTGACGCATGCGCTCGATCTCGTCGTCGCATTCCCGCATGGCCACCACCGCCGCATACTGGCTGGTGGTGGGCGCACACATGATGCAGTTCTGGTGCAGCTTGGTCATCACGGCAATGATCTCGCGGGGGCCGCAGGCAAAGCCCATGCGCCAGCCGGTCATGGCGAAGGCCTTGGAGAAGCCGTTCACCACCACGGTGCGCTCGGCCATGCCGGGCAGGCTGGCAATGCTCACATGGGGATGGTCGCCGTAGTTCAGCTCGGCGTAGATCTCATCCGACAGGACCATGATGTCGGTATCCCGCAGCACCTCGGCAATGGCCTCCAGGTCCTCCCGCTCCATCACCGCACCGGTGGGGTTGCAGGGGAAGGGCATGATAAGCAGCTTGGTCTTGGGGGTGATAGCCGCTTTCAGCTCGGCGGCGGTGAGCCGGAACTCATTTTCCGCCTTCAGAGGCACCGGCACCGGCACGCCGCCGGTGAGGGTGGTGATGGGCTGATAGCACACAAAGCAGGGCTCGGGGATGATGACCTCGTCGCCCGGGGCCACCAGGCTGCGGATGCACATGTCGATGGCCTCGCTGCCGCCCACCGTGACCAGAATCTGGCCCAGCGGGTCATAGGAAAGGCCGAACCGACGGTCCATATAGGCGGCGATCTCCTGCCGCAGCTCCTTCATGCCGGCGTTGGCGGTGTAGCTGGTCTTGCCCTTCTGCAGGCTCTTGATGCCCGCGTCCCGGATGCGCCAGGGGGTCTTGAAATCCGGCTCGCCCACGCCCAGGCTGATGCAATCGTCCATTTCGGCGGCGATGTCGAAGAATTTACGGATGCCCGAGGGCCGCATGGCAGCAGCGGCCGGGGCGATCAAACGGCTGTAATCCATCACAGCGTAGCCCACTCCCTTTCGTCCGGCTCTTCCTCGGCGTACATCACGCCATCCTTTTTATAGGTGCGCAGCACAAAGTGGGTTGCGGTGGACAGCACATCGTCCATGGGGGAAAGGCGCTTGGCCACAAAGAGGGCGATCTCCTGGAAGCTGTGGCCCGCGATCACCAGCTGCAGATCGTAACCGCCGCTCATAAGCAGAACGCTCTGCACCTCTTCGAACTGGCTGATGGCCATGGCGATCTCGTCAAAGCCGTGGCTCTTTTTGGGGCGAACCCGCAGCTCGATCACGGCCTGCACCTTATCGGTGCTCACCTTTTCCCAGTCCACCATGGCCCGGTAGCCACGGATCACGCCTTTGTTGGCATAATCATCCATCTGGGCGGCCACCTCTTCCGGGCTGATGCTCAGCATGGCAGCCAGCTCTTCCACGCTCAGGCGGGCGTTTTCCTCCAGCAATTTCAGCAAACGTTCCATACAATGGATCACTTCTTTCTTTGTTGATTGGCCCTCTTTGGGGGCAAATTCGGCAATTTAACTTGGGCAATACTGCATAATTCCAGGTGGTGGAGCGCACCAGAAAATTTTTTGCGGAATGAAGCAAAAAGCACAGCCAAGCCTTGGAGGCCCCGCGAGCATTTTTGGAAAATTCCACGGAAAATTTTGGTGCGATACGCCGCCTGAGCTTTTGGGCGTGAATTGTGCGGTGTTGCCCTTATTATAAAAAAAAATACTGTTAAAGTAAACCACGGGACCGCAAAATCTGCTATAATGGCAATAACGTCTTGCAGCCGCCAGCGGCTGCAAACCGCCGCAAACCGGGCACCGCGCCGTGCGCTGTGCCGTCGCAGAGGGAGGATTTTGGTTTATGAAAGCTGTTATCACCGTTGTCGGAAAGGACACCGTGGGCGTGATCGCCAAGGTCAGCGCCGTGTGCGCCGAGCTGAACATCAATGTGGAGGACGTGACCCAGAGCATCATGCAGGAAATGTTCTGCATGATCATGCTGGTGAACCTGAGCCGCTGCACCCAGGATATGGACGCTGTGCGCGCCCGCTTTGCCGCCATTGCCGAAGAGGTGGGCATGGAGCTGCACATCACCCGCGAAGAAGTGTTCGACGCGATGCATCACATTTGAGAAGGGGGCCGTTCCATTGAGCATGATCAACACCAGCGACATCCTGGAAACCATCGGGATGATCACCTCGGAAAATCTGGATGTGCGCACCGTGACCATGGGCATCAGCCTGCTGGACTGCGCCGACCCGGACCCCAAGAAGGCCTGCGAGAAGATTTATAACAAGATCACCGAAAAGGCCGCCCGCCTGGTGCCGGTGGTGGAGAAGATCTCCACCGATTACGGCATTCCCATCATCAACAAGCGCATCAGCGTGACCCCCATCGCCATGCTGCTGGCCAGCGCCCCCACCGCCGACCCGGTGGACTACGCCAAGACTCTGGACCGTGCGGCCAAGGCTGTGGGCGTGAACTTCATCGGCGGCTTCGGCGCACTGGTGCACAAGGGCTTCTCCGCCGGGGACGAGCGGCTGATCGCCTCCATTCCCCAGGCGCTGGCTGAAACCGACATCGTGTGCAGCAGCGTGAACATCGGCTCCACCAAGACCGGCATCAACATGGACGCGGTGAAGCTGATGGGCGGCGTGGTACGCAAGGCCGCTGAGGTCACCGCCGACAACCAGTGCATGGGCGCTGCCAAGCTGGTGGTGTTCTGCAACGCCCCCGAGGACAACCCCTTCATGGCGGGCGCCTTCCACGGTGTGGGCGAGCCGGACTGTGTGGTACACGTGGGCGTTTCCGGCCCCGGCGCGGTGCGCGCCGCCCTGGCAAAGCTGCCCAAGGACGCCCCGCTGGACGAGGTGGCCGAGCTGGTGAAGCGCACCGCCTTCAAGATCACCCGCATGGGTCAGCTGGTGGGCAACCTGGCCGCCAATGAGCTGGGCGTGCCCTTCGGCATTGTGGACCTGTCGCTGGCTCCCACCCCTGCCATCGGCGACAGCGTAGCCAACATTCTGGAGGAGATGGGTCTGGAGAGCTGCGGCTGCTGCGGCACCACCGCTGCCCTGGCCCTTCTGAACGACGCGGTGAAGAAGGGCGGCGTAATGGCCTCCAACCACGTGGGCGGCCTGTCCGGCGCTTTCATCCCCGTGAGTGAGGACGACGGCATGATCCAGGCGGCTCGCTGCGGCAGCCTGTGCCTGGAGAAGCTGGAAGCCATGACCGCCGTGTGCAGCGTGGGCATCGATATGGTGGTTCTGCCCGGCGACACCCCCGCCGAGGTGATCAGCGCTCTGATCGCCGACGAGGCGGCCATTGGCATGGTAAACACCAAGACCACCGCCGTGCGCGTGATCCCCGCCATCGGCCGCAAGGCCGGCGAGGAGCTGGACTTCGGCGGCCTGCTGGGCTACGCGCCCATCATGCCCATCAGCACCTACAGCCCCAGCGTGTTCATCAACCGGGGCGGCCGCATCCCCGCTCCCCTGCAGGCGCTGAAAAACTGAGGTTTTCCTCTCATCTTTATGCAGACAAAACAAAAAAGAGGTCTCCCGCCGGGAGGCCTCTTTTTTTCTTTCTTACATTATATAAGAACAGGAAAACCCCCGGCCCGGGGAGAGGTTCGGGCCAGGGGCTTTTTGTTATGGAAGGAGTGACGGAGATCAGCCCTTGACGAAGGCGCCTTCCTTCATGATGACCTTCATGTTGTCCACGGCGATGGCGCGGATGTTCTCCAGGGGGTTGCCCTCGATGACCAGCAGGTCAGCGGACTTGCCGGCTTCCAGAGTACCGGTCACGTCGTCTACCTTCAGCATCTCGGCGCCCACCTTGGTGGCGGCCACGATGGTATCCATCTCGGAGATACCGGCGCACTCTACGAAGGAGTACATCTCGCCGATGGCGGTGGTGCCATAGGGAGTCAGGCTGCTGCAGAAGGAGTCGGAACCGATGGTCAGGCCGATGCCCTTGGCCTTGGCCTTGCGCAGGTTGGCGTAGATGCGGTTCAGCTCCTTCTCGACCACGGTCTCACCGGGCTGAGAGTCGTGCATCTCGGGGATGTACACAGGGGGATAGGTCTTGAACCACTCATGCAGGAACTGGATGGTGGGGCAGAAGTAGATGCCCTTCTCAGCCATGATGTCCAGGCATTCGTCGTTCAGAGCCTGGCCGTGGATGATCAGATGCACGCCGGCCTTGGCGGAGTCCAGAGCGCCGCCGAAGCCCTCGGCATGGCTCCATACGGGGATGCCGACCATGTTGCACTCGTCCACAACGGCCTTGATCTCTTCGTAGGTGTAGTGCTGATCGGTCTTCTTGTCCCAGCGCCAGATGCCGCCGCCGGTGGACCAGATCTTGATGGCGTCAGGGCTCTGACGCAGACGGCGGCGAACTGCCTTGCGCAGCTCCCAGGGACCGTCTACACGCTCCGCCCAGGGATGGCTCTCGTCGTTGTACCAGCTGGGCAGCTTGTGGCTGTCGCCGTGGCCGCAGGTGCGGGCGAAGCCCAGGCCGGTGCCCACCACGCGGGGGCCGGTCATAACGCCGCGCTCGATCATATCGCGGATCTGCAGGCCGCTGCGGCTGATCTCACCAACGGTGGTCAGGCCGTGCTCCAGGCACTCGTGAGCCTGCTGAACGGCAACAACGGTCTTCTGGATGGGATCTTCCAGTACCCAATCGGTATCGTCGTCGGTCAGGTTGCCGGAGAAGTGCAGATGGGTATCGATCAGGCCGGGCATGATGGTCTTGCCGGTGATGTCGTGGGTCTCGTAATCGGGGCCGTATTCCTTCTTGGGACCGGCGTATACGATCTTCTTGTCTTCCACCAGGACCAGAGAGTCCTTGACCGGCTCGGCGCCAGTGCCGTCGATCAGCAGACCGCCAACGAATGCTACCTTACTCATAATGAAACAAACCTCCTGTTTCTTTGTTTGTGTATGTACCGAAGCGTAGTTTGAGCGCTTATAGGTTCATTTGGAAAATTACTTTTTCTTGGCTGCCTTGGTAACGGCCATCAGAATCAGGCCGATGACCAGCCAGCCCAGAACGATGCCCCATTCCACACCGTTCAGAGCGGCGGGGCTGAAGGGTACCACCATCAGCAGGATCACGATGGAACCGGCGGCGATGGCGGCGCAGATGCCCAGCTTGCCGCCGGGGACCTTATAGGGACGGGACAGATCGGGCTCGGTGTAGCGCATGCGCAGGCAGGCCAGGCTCACCATGGTGCAGCTGAAGATGAAGGCCAGTGCGGAAACGTTGGTCAGGCTCAGCAGCATGTTCTTGCCCAGGAAGGGTCCGATCACGGTGATGACCGCCAGGATGGTGCAAGCCAGCTTGGGGCAGCCGGACTTGGAATCCAGCACCGCGAAGGATTCGGGCAGCTGGCCCTTTCGGCCCATGGCCAGCATGATGCGGCTGGTGGCGCCGAAGAAGGAGTTCATGGGGCCCATGGGTCCCAGGGTGGCGATGATGAGCATCACCACATAGAAGATCATGCTGATGTCCTTCAGGCAGGCCAGAGCGGGCACGTCCTTGGTGATGAACTCGGTCCAGGGAACGATGGTGCCGAAGGAGTAGATGCAGATGATGTAGAAGCCGCCCGCGGCCAGCAGGGCCAGGCTGATGATCTTGCCGAATTTGTTCCAGTCCAGACCCTCGGCGGCCTCCTCAGCCTGCTGGGGAATGGTGTCGAAACCGGCATAGAAGAACGGGGTCATAACCAGAACGGACACGATACCGGCGAACATGTTGGTACCGGCGGTCTGGGTGGTGCTGCTCTGCACCTGCTGGAAGGAGGGCAGAATGTTGGCGGGGCCGCCCTTGAAGAAGGAGATGCCCATGGCCAGCAGCATACCGGCCAGCAGAGCCTTGGTCAAAAAGGCCTGCAGCTTGGCGGCGCTGGAAGCGCCCTTGAAGTTCAGCCAGATCACGTAGAAGGCGAAGCCCAGCGCGATGATGGTGGGGAACAGATAAACGTCCGCGCCCAGGATGCTGTACAGCTTCACCGACCGCAGAATCGGGAACAGGTCGCCGAACATCTGGCTCACCAGAGTGGAGATGGCGATGGCCTCCCAGGGGCACAGGATACCGTTGCCCAGAACCAGGAACCAGCCGGTGATGTAGCTCAAGGTGTGGCCGAAGGTGCGGTCCACATATTCCACGATGCCGCCGGAGATGGGAATGGCGGCGGTGAGTTCACCGAACACCGCGCCGATGGGCACCAGGAACAACGCGCCGATGCCGAAGGCGATCATTGCGGCGATGGGGCCGCCGCCGGTGACCATCCAGTCGCCCACCTGCAGCACCCAGCCGGTGCCGATGATGGCGCCGAAGCCGATGGTAAAGAAGTTCCACAGCGACAGTGTCTTTTTCATTCCGCCCTGTTCGGGCGCCGCTGTTTGGGGAGCATTTGCCATGAAGAGTTCCTCCTTGTTACAGGGCATTTGGGTCTGTCTGCCCATTGGCCAAAGACAGATTTCAGCCCTGTTTTTTCTTCTCTCTCTCCCACTGGAAAAAACGTTTCCGGCAGGCACGGCAACACTATACCAAGTTTTTGGCAAAGTGTGTACAGCTCGCGCACAATCTGCACTTTTGTCGTCAAAATCAGCAAAAGCGGTTGATTTTATCGACTAAAGCCCATATAATATATACAAAGTGAACAAATCCAAGGCGTTTTTTTCTACATCAAAATCCGGGTATTTTCCCCGTTTCGCGCCTAAAACAGGAGGTTTTTCTGGTTATATGATCCGTTACATTGCACTGTGCGGCCGCGACCGGCAGGAAAATTCCGAGCTGCTCCACAGCCTGGCTCCGCTGAACAAACGGGTGGGCCTGGAGTTCGTATTTTTCGACTCCAGCCGTACCCTTTTGGATGAATACAACCGTGGCCGCCGGTTCGATCTGATCCTGCTGGATGTGGGCGAGGACGGGTCCGGTCTTTCAGCGGCCATCCAGCTGCACCGGCTGCATCCGGCCATGAGTCTGATCCTGCTGGCCAGCAGCGAGCAGTGGGCCATTCCCGGCTATCGCACCCGGGCCTGCGGCTATCTGGTGCGGCCCTTCTCCGGGGTGGCGCTGCAGGAGGAGGTCTGGCTGGCGCTGACTCACTGTGAAACACCGGATTTTTACTACAGCTTCTCCAGCGAGGAGGGCACGGTGCAGATCAAGCACAGCGAGATCTATTATTTTGAATCGGACGTGCGGCGCATCACCCTGGTGGGGGAAAGCGCCAGCTACCAGTTCAGCGGCCAGATCAGTCAGATTGCCCAGCAGATGGAGCCCTTCGGCTTCGCCCGCACTCACAAGAGCTATGTTGTAAATCTGCTGCACGTGGAAAACCTGTTCCGGGACGTGCTCACCCTGGCCAACGGCTGCCAGATTCCCTGCAGCCGGATGCACCACCAGGAGGTGGCCCGCCGCATCCGGGACCGGCAGCCCTCCAGCGAGCTGTGGGCCCCGCCCCGCTGCTGACCGAATTTTTCTCGTTGCATGTTGGCTCCGGCTGTGCCGGGGCCTTTTGTTTTGCCCAAAAATCCCCCGCGCTGCCCATACCGCCCCTTGTATTGACATTTGAATCCACAGGTGCTACACTGATGCAGCGTATAGGCATTATAATAAAGTATTGATACCAAACCAAAGACGGAGCAATGGCTGCGTTTTTCCAAAAGAGGGGTTTTACGCAATGACACTTGATCAACTGCCGATTGGCAAAACCGCCACCATCACGGCGGTAAACGGCTCCGGCGCGCTGCGCCGCCATTTTCTGGACATGGGCCTCACCCCGCGCACCCAGGTAACGCTGCGCAAGGTCGCTCCCATGGGCGACCCCATCGAGCTGGAGCTGCGGGGCTACGAGCTGACCCTGCGTCTGGAGGATGCCAAGAGCATCAACATTGAGGGCGTGCACACTCGCACCCCCGAAGAGGTGGAGGCCGAGCACCATCACCAGCACGACCTGCGCGCCGTGGAGCCCATCGCTCACCCGGGTCTGGGCGAAGCCGCCGCCAAGCGGAACCGGAGCGCGAACGCTCTGCCCGCAGGCACGCCCATCACCTTTGCGCTGGCGGGCAACCAGAACTGCGGCAAGACCACCCTGTTCAACCAGCTCACCGGCTCCAACCAGCACGTGGGCAACTTCCCCGGCGTGACCGTGGACCGGAAGGACGGCCAGATCCGCAAGCATCCGGAGGCCACCGTGGTGGACCTGCCGGGCATCTATTCCCTGTCGCCCTATTCCAATGAAGAGATCGTGACCCGGGACTTTCTCATCAACGAGCGGCCCCAGGGCATCATCAACATCGTGGACGCCACCAACATCGAGCGCAACCTGTATCTGACCATGCAGCTGATCGAGCTGGGCATCCCCATGGTGCTGGCCCTCAACATGATGGACGAGATGCGGGCCAACGGCAACACCGTACTGGTGAACCAGCTGGAGGAAGAGCTGGGCATCCCGGTGGTGCCCATCAGTGCCGCCAAGAACGAGGGCATCGACGAGCTGATCGAGCACGCCATGCAGGTGGCGGTAAACCAGGAAAAGCCCGCCCGGGTGGATTTCTGCGCCGGCGCCATGCACCGCTGCATCCACGCCATCTGCCACCTGATTGAGGACCATGCCCAGCGGGCCCGGGTGCCCCTGCGCTTCGCTGCCACCAAACTGGTGGAGGGCGACGTGCCCATGCTGGAGCGGCTGCACCTTTCCGACAACGAGAAGGATCTTCTGGAGCATGCCATCACCGAGATGGAGGCCGATCTTTCCACCGACCGGGAGGCTGCCCTGGCGGACATGCGCTACGCCTTCATCGGCGCGCTGTGCGAGCACACCGTGATCAAGAAGGGCGAAAGCAGGGAGCACGCCCGCAGCGTGAAGATCGACAGCCTGCTCACCCACCGTTTTCTGGCCATCCCCATCTTCCTGGGCATCATGGGCCTGGTGTTCTGGCTCACCTTCGGCCTGATCGGCCAGGGCCTGAGCGACCTGCTGGCCCTGGGGCTGGACGCCCTGACCGGCGTGGTGGACAATGCGCTCACCGCCTACGGCATCAATCCGGTGGTACACAGCCTGGTGATCGACGGCATCTTCGCTGGTGTGGGCAGCGTGCTCACCTTCCTGCCCATCATCGTGGTGCTGTTCTTCTTCCTCTCCATTCTGGAGGACTCGGGCTACATGGCCCGCGTGGCCTTCGTGATGGACAAGCTGCTGCGCAAGATCGGTCTTTCCGGCCGAAGCTTCGTGCCCATGCTCATCGGCTTCGGCTGCAGCGTGCCCGCCATCATGGCCACCCGCACCCTGTCCAGTGAGCGGGACCGGAAGATGACCATTCTGCTCACCCCCTTCATGAGCTGCTCGGCCAAGCTGCCCATCTACGCCATGTTCACCGCCGCCTTCTTCCCCAAGTATCAGGCGCTGGTGATGATCGGCCTTTATGTGACCGGCATTCTGGTGGGCATTCTGTTCGGCCTGCTGCTTAAGGGCACCGCCTTCAAGGGCGAGCCCGTTCCCTTCGTGATGGAGCTGCCCAACTACCGCCTGCCCAGCGCCGCCAGCGTGCTGCGGCTGATGTGGGAAAAGGCCAAGGACTTTTTGACCCGTGCCTTCACGGTGATCTTTGTGGCCTCCATCATCATCTGGTTCCTGCAGACCTTCGATGCCCGCCTGAACGTGGTGACCGATTCCTCCACCAGCCTGCTGGCCATGCTGGGCGGTCTGCTCGCTCCCCTGTTCGCGCCTCTGGGTTTCGGCGACTGGCGGGTCTCCACCGCCCTCATCACCGGCTTTACCGCCAAGGAGGCGGTGGTCTCCACGCTGGCGGTGCTCACCGGCTCCAGCCTGAACACCCTGCCCCAGGCGCTGGGCAGCCTGTTCACCCCCTTCACCGCTTTTGTGTTCCTGATCTTCACCCTGCTTTACACCCCCTGTGTGGCAGCCATCGCCGCCGTAAAGCGGGAGATGGGCGGCGCCAAGGGCGCCCTCACCGTTGTGGTGGCCCAGTGCGTGATCGCATGGCTGGTTGCTTTTGCCGTTCGCTGTGTGGGTCTGCTGTTCGGGCTGTAATCCAAGCTATCCCAGCCGGGTATCCTGCCCGGCCCTGATCCGGAGGTTTTACTCATGAATCTGCCCACTCTTCTGGTGCTTGCGATCGTTGTGGTCTGCTTTGTGGCGGCTCTTGTGTTCATCTGCAAAAACGGCGGCTTCGGCGGCGAGTGCAGCGGCGACTGCTCCAGCTGCGCCGCCCGCTGCGAAGCAGCCAGGCAGAACAAGGAAGACGGCAAGCACTGAACATTTTTCTCCGTTCACCCCAAAGGGCGGGCGGGAGCTTTTGCTCCCGCCCGCTCTTTTTGTTTGGATTCGGGCTGAGCATACCGGATACCCGCCGCCCGGCAGATATTTATGCATATTTTGCAAGAACACATGCATATTATTCTTTTTCCAGTTTTTTCTCCGCTTTTACTCATGCAAAAAACCTTCATTTTATATTCACACGATATTAATAAATTCCCACAAATTAAGAATAAATATGCCGTTTATCCCGTTATTTTTTAGATTATATGCATTTTATTCATCAAATCGCACAGCGTTTTCCTCTTTTGCCACGCTGCTTTGTCAAAGTATACAGTCTTATAAAAATTCATTGACATTGAATATTTATTCAGCTATAATGAGTCCATCGAACACAGGACAGCGGCTTTGAGGGGGCCGCTTCATCAAGGAGGAAACACAGTATGAAAAAGTTGATCGCATTCGCACTGGCATCCATTCTTACTCTGAGCCTGACCGCCTGCGGCGGCGCTTCGTCCACTGCTTCTTCTGCAGCTGCGGCATCCACCGCCGCTTCCGCTTCCACCGCTTCTTCCGCGGCAGAAAGCACCAGTTCTTCCACCAGCACCGACGGTGCAACGCCCACCCTGGACGCCATCAAGGAGAAGGGCACCTTCACCCTGATGACCGCCACCGGCTTCCCGCCTTTTGAGTATCTGGGCGCGGACGGTCAGCCCGCCGGTGTGGACATCGACGTGGGCAAGCTGGTGGCCGATGAGCTGGGCGTGGAATACGAGGTTCTGGACATGGACTTCGGCCTGCTGATCGAGGCGCTGAAGAGCGGCAAGGGCGACATGATCGGCGCGGGCATGACCGTGACTGACGAGCGTGCCCAGCAGGTGGACTTCACCGTTACCTACGCCACCGCCGGTCAGGTGCTGCTGCTGCCCGCGGACAGCACCATCACCAGCGCCGAGGAGCTGAAGAGCGGTGACTACACCGTGACCGTACAGGCCAACACCACCGGCGACATCTACGTACAGGACACCCTGGGCATCTCTTCTCCCCTGCAGTTCAAGAACGCGGTGGAATGTGCCGCTGCTCTGGCCGCCGGCAAGGCTGACGCCGCTGTGATCGACAGCGTGGCCGCCAACACCATCGTGAAGAACTACGAGGGCGAGCTGAAGGTTCTGGAAGAGATGGTCACCGAAGAGAACTACGCGCTGGCCATCGCCAAGGGCCAGGAGGATCTGGTGGAGTTCGTGAACCAGGTCATCGAAAAGAACATCGAGAACGGCACCATCGACAAGCTGCTGGAGGAGCACACCGCTCTTTCCAGCGAGGGCTGATAAAACCGGAGCGGCGGGGCCCAAAAACGGGCCCCGCGTTCCACAGTGAGGTTTTCGTATGGAAAAGCTTTTGAACGACCTTTACATGGCCGTTATCTATCAAAACCGGTGGCAGGTGTATCTGGAGGGCCTGGGCAACACCCTGCTCATCACCGCCTGCGCTCTGCTCATCGGCATCCTGATCGGTCTTGTGGTGGCGCTGGTGCGCATCACCTGCGCACCTCGGAAAAACTTCCTGCAAAAGCTGGGCAGCTGGGTATGCGGGCTGTACACCACCGTGATCCGCGGCACGCCCGTCATCGTGCAGCTGCTGATCCTCTACACCGTGATCCTGGCCAGCAGCGAGGGCATTGTGGTTTGTATCGTGGGCTTCGGCATCAATTCCGGCGCTTATCTGGCCGAGGTGGCCCGAAGCGGCATCGCCTCGGTGGACCCGGGTCAGATGGAGGCTGGGCGCAGCCTGGGCCTCGGCTACGGGGTGACCATGCGCAAGATCGTGCTGCCCCAGGCCGTGAAGAACATTCTGCCCGCCCTGTTCAACGAGTTCATCGCTCTGCTGAAGGAGACCAGCGTGGCCGGTTACATTGCGGTGCGCGACCTGACCAAAGCCTCGGACGGCATCCGCGGCATCACCTTCAACAGCGTTCCGCTGTATCTGGCGGCCATCATTTATCTGCTGTTCGTCATCGGCATCACCCAGATTCAGAAGCAGGTGGAAAGGAGGCTGGCCCAAAGTGATCGCAGTTAACAACCTGACCAAAGACTTCGGCGGGGTCCAGGTGCTCAAGGGCATCACCGAGACCATCTCCCCCGGCGAAAAGATCGCCATCATCGGGCCCTCCGGCTCGGGCAAATCCACCTTTCTGCGCTGTTTGAACCTGCTGGAGACCCCCACAAGCGGGCAGATCCTCTTCAAGGGGCAGGACATCACCGCCCCCGGCACCGACATCAACCAGGTGCGCCAGCACATGGGCATGGTGTTCCAGCATTTCAACCTGTTCCCCCACCTGACCGTGCGGGAGAACATCACCCTGGCACCGGTGCAGCTGAAACTGCAGACCAAGGACGAGGCCAACGCCAAGGCCGAGGAGCTTTTGAAGCGCATCGGCTTGTACGACAAGATCGACACCTACCCCAGCAAGCTTTCCGGCGGGCAGAAGCAGCGCATCGCCATTGTGCGGGCGCTGGCCATGGACCCGGAGGTGCTGCTCTTCGACGAACCCACCAGTGCGCTGGACCCGGAAATGGTGGGCGAGGTTCTGGGCGTGATGAAGGACCTGGCCGATCAGGGCATGACCATGGTGATCGTGACCCACGAGATGGGCTTTGCCCGCGAAGTGGCCACCCGGGTCCTCTTTATGGACGGCGGCCAGGTACTGGAGCAAAACCCACCCGCCGAATTTTTTGAACACCCGAAAAACGAACGCCTTTGTTCGTTCCTGTCCAAGGTGCTTTGAATTTCATACAAACAAATTCAAACAAAATCAAAAAACAACCGGCCCCGCTGCGGGTCGTCTGAAAGGATGCGTATCATTATGAAAACTCAGTACAACAAGGTTCTGCTGGCCTACTCCGGCGGTCTGGACACCTCCATCATCATTCCCTGGCTGAAGGAAAACTACGGCTGCGAGGTCATCGCCGTCTCCGCCGACGTGGGCCAGGGCACCGAGCTGGACGGCCTGGAGGAAAAGGCCATCAAGACCGGCGCTTCCAAGCTGTATGTGCTGGATCTGACCGACGAGTTCATCGACGACTACGTCTTCCCCACCCTGCAGGCCGGCGCCAAGTACGAGGGCACCTATCTGCTGGGCACCAGCTTCGCCCGCCCGCCCATCGCAAAGCATCTGGTGGAGATCGCCGAGAAGGAAGGCTGCGACGCCATCTGCCACGGCTGCACCGGCAAGGGCAACGACCAGGTCCGCTTTGAGCTGAGCATCAAGGCCTTTGCGCCCGACATGCCCATCATCGCCCCCTGGAGAGAGTGGGACATCAAGAGCCGCGAGGAGGAGATCGACTACGCCGAGGCCCACAATGTTCCCCTGAAGATCAACCGGGAAACCAACTACTCCAAGGACAAGAACCTCTGGCACCTGAGCCACGAGGGCCTGGATCTGGAGGACCCCAGCCTGGAGCCCCAGTACCAGAAGCCCGGCTTTCTGGAGCTGGGTGTGAGCCCGGAGCAGGCCCCGGACACCCCCACCTATGTGACCATCCACTTTGAGAAGGGCATTCCCACCGCGGTGGACGGCGTGGCCATGAAGGGTAGCGACATCGTGCGCACCCTGAACAAGCTGGGCGGCGAAAACGGCATCGGTATCATCGACATCGTGGAGAACCGTCTGGTGGGCATGAAGAGCCGCGGCGTATACGAAACTCCCGGCGGCGAGATCCTCTACTTCGCCCACGCTCAGCTGGAGATGCTCTGCCTGGACAAGGCGACCTCCCACTACAAGGCTCTGGTGGCCCAGAAGTTTGCCGACATCGTATACGACGGCCAGTGGTACACCCCGCTGCGCGAGGCCCTGAGCGCCTTTGTCACCGAGACTCAGAAGACCGTGACCGGCGATGTGAAGCTGAAGCTCTACAAGGGCAACATCATCCCCGCAGGCACCACCTCTCCGTACAGCCTGTACAGCGAGGAGCTGGCCACCTTCGGCGAGGACGGCATCTACGACCAGAAGGATTCCGCCGGATTCATCAACCTGTTCGGCCTGCCCGTCACCGTGCAGGCAAAGTGCAAGAAAAACTGGCCCAAGGAGTGAGAAGCAATGTTTCAGCATGTGATCGTAAAGACCCCCTGCAAGGCCATGGTGAACGGCATTACCGATCACCCCGAGCTGGGGACCCCCGACTATGAAAAGGCACTGGCCCAGCACGCGGCCTACATTGAGGCGCTGAAGCAGTGCGGTGTGGATGTGACCGTGCTGCCGCCGGACGAGGCCTACCCGGACAGCTGCTTCGTGGAGGACCCAGCCATTGTGACCAAATACTGCGCCATCGTGACCAACCCGGGCGCGGCCAGCCGCAAGGGCGAGACCGCTGCCATCGAGCCGGTGCTGGAACAATTCTATCCCAAGGAGAAGATCTTCCACATCACCGACCCGGGTACCCTGGAGGGCGGCGACGTGATGATGTGCGGCGACACCTTCTACGTTGGCCGCTCCGCCCGCACCAACGAGGCGGGCATCCAGCAGCTGGCCGAGATTCTGGGTCAGTTCGGCTGCCAGGTGGTGGAGGTCCCCCTCACCGAGGTGCTTCACCTGAAAACCGGCGTGGTCTACCTGGAAAACAACAACATGCTCACCGCCGGTGAGTTCTGCCAAAAGCCCGCCTTTGCCGGCTACAACAAGGTGAGCATTCCCGCCGAGGAGGCCTACGCGGCCAACTGCATCTGGGTGAACGGCACCGTGCTGGTACCCGAAGGCTACCCCACCGTACTGAAGGCGGTGCAGGAGCTGGGCTACAAGACCATCGTGTGCGACACCTCCGAATACCGCAAGATCGACGGCGGCCTGAGCTGCCTGTCCCTCCGTTTTTAAACCAGAAAAAGTGCCCCGGGTATCTTGGAATACCCGGGGCACTTGCCTTTTTATGCAAAAAGGGAGCGCAGCCTTCGCCGCGCTCCCTTTGCTTCTGTTCAGTCGTTCTGTGCCTTGTGCACGATCCACACCTCGTGGGCCGCCACGGTGGCCTCCAGATCGTCCACCTTTTTCTCCAGGCGGTCCAGCCGCTCGTTGGCCTGCACCACACCGTCCGCTACCTGGCGGATCATGGGCATGACCTGGCTTTCCACCACCACGTTCATGTGGTTCTTCATCCGCTCCTCGCTGGCGGTGACGGCCGTGTTTATAGAGTGATCCACATAGCTCTTCATCCGCTCTTCACTGGCAGCGATGGCTGTGTTGATGGAATCCTCCATATAGCCCTTCATCCGCTCTTCGCTGGCAGCGATGGCTGTATTGATGGAATCTTCCATATAGCTCTTCATCCGCTCTTCACTGGCGGTGACGGCTGTATTGATCAAACCCGCAAGGGCCTGCATATCTTCCTGGGTCAGCATGGTGCGCTCCTTTCCGCCGGGGGCTGCTTTCTTCACTCATCTGTTGCATTGCTCAGTATAGCACAGCTGCCCCTGGGGAATCAATGCGTTTTTTGCCCAAAACCGGCTGGCAGTTTTTTCCCGTTTTACGGTGCGGGCACCGGCTCCGGCTGACGGGTACAGATCTGCCGCAGCTTTTCCACCAGGCGCTCGTTGTCCGCCCTAGTACCCACCGCCAGGCGGCACCAGCTGCTGTCCAGCCCGTGGAAGGCAGCGCAGCTGCGCACCATCAGGCCCGCGGAGATCAGGGTATCCGCAAAGCCCGCCGGGCCCTGCACCAGCACAAAATTTACCCGGCTGTCCAGCACGGTGAGGCCCAGCTGCCGCAGCTGTTCGGTGAGCCAGGGGCGCTCGGTTTCCAGCAAAGCCCGGGTCTTTTCCAGATGCTCCGGCTGGCGCAGCGCGGCCAGTGCCGCGGCCTGGGCCGGGCCGTTCACCCCAAAACGGGGACCGGCGGCGGTCATCTGCCGCACCAGCTCCTCGTGGGAGGAGATGGCATAGCCCACCCGCAGGCCGGGCATGCCCCAGGCCTTGGAGAAGCTGTCCACCACCACAAGGCCCGGGCAGTACACCGCGTCCTGCTTGAGGGAGTGCTCCTGCCCGTCCCGGGCAAGCTCAATGAAGCTTTCGTCCACTACACACAGCACATCCCGCTCAGCGCACAGCTTCACCAGATTCATCAGGCGGCTGCGGGGCAAAAGCGCACCGGTGGGGTTGCCCGGGTTGCACAGCACCAGCATCTGCGCCCCCTCCAGAGCCTGCTCCACCGCGCCGGCCTCAGGCACAAAATCCTGCTCGGGGCCTGCCATCAGGTGCACCAGCTCGCAGCCGGTCTGCTCCAGCGCCCGGCCGTATTCCTCATAGGCGGGCTCCAGGATCACTGCCTTCTTCGGCTGCACCGCCCGGGCCAGCCGCCAGATCACCTCGTCCGCACCGGAGGCCACGAACACGCTCTTGGTCAGCACCTCATACCGGTCCGCCAGAGCTGCCCGCAGGGCGGTGCAGTCCGGGTCCGGATATGTATCGGCAGCGGTCAGAGCGGCAGCAGCGGCCTGGGCCGCCACCGGGGGCATACCCAGCGGGTTGCTGCTGCCGGAGGCATCCAGCGTGCGCAGAGCCAGCGGCGGCATGGAGGGAGCCTCAATGCCTAAAAACTCCAGCAGCGCCCCGGCCTGGGCCATGGTCTCATCGAAGCCCTGCTGGTACAGCGCCCGCAGCTTGTTCACATCCCGCTCGGTGCGGGTCACGGTGACCGGGGTCTGGGGCCGGATCACAAACACCTTGCCCTCCTGCTCCAGCTCCTCGATGCGGCGCACCCGGCGGTTATAGTCCTCCGCCTGATGCAGACAGGCCTCCATCAGCTGGGGATGGGTCTTGTAGCGGCGGCGGTACATCTGGTCGATGGCCGGGCCCTGGCCCTTTTTGCGGAAACCCTTCTGCCGGGTGAGCACCACCACCAGCTTGCCCGCCGGGAAGGGCAGCTCCTCCGGCAGGGGGATGCAGCTGGCGATGCCGCCGTCCAGGCAGACGTCCTCGCCCACCTTCACCATACTGCACAGCAGCGGCATGCTGCAGCTGGCCCGGCAGGCGGTGAAGAACTCCTCGCCCATCTCCTTGTCGTGGTAGAAGATAGCCTTGCCGGTGCGGCAGTCGGTGGCCACCGCCCACATGCTCTGATCGGAATGATAGAAGGTCTCGTAGTCAAAGGGCACCAGCTCATGGCTGAGCTGACCGAACACGAAGTCGAAGTTGAAGAAGCTGAAGGTCTTCAGCAGGTGGGACGGTCCCATGTAACGGGGGTCGTTCACGTAGTTCAGGTTGATGTCCCGGCTGCGGCCCGGCTGGCGGGACAGATAGCTCAGCGCGTTCAGCGAGCCCGCACTCACGCCCACCACATTGGGGATGCGCACGCCAAGCTCCATCAGCGCGTCCAGCACACCGGAGGTGTAAACGCCCCGCAGAGCGCCGCCCTCCAAAATCAATGTATCGTTCTGGTTCATGGTCTTTCCCTCACTTCCTCCGGGCAGGGCAAAAACGCCGCCGCCCGTTTGCTGGTTCAAAAAAGAAATATACTGTTTAGTATAGTACAAAATTATAAAAAAATCATGCCCTGCCGTGAAAAAAACAGGCGGGGCATGATTGCCTCAATGATAATACCGGCCGACCATCTTGTCCAGGTCCAGCACCGCACGCTCCGCACCGCGGGCCACCTTTTTGGCCATCTTTTTCATCTTGCGGGTGTTCTTGCCCTTGGTCCCCGCGGCCACCCCGGCCGCTACTGCCATGGTCGCGGCGGTCAGGCCCGCGGCTGCCATCATGGTTTTCTTTTCCATTTTGTGTTCTCCTCCCTGGGTAAAATCCGCAAGCGCCTGCGCCTGCGTTACAGGGTTTAGTCTGCCCTGCTTTTCCTGACCTATACGGTTTTCTTACGGATTCTCTCTTTCTTTGCGGCGGGAATTGTGATAGACTATATAAGTTAAGAGTCGCCTGCCCTGCTGGGAGCAGGCCCCTCTTATTCAGAAGGAGTGACCTTTTTTTGAAGCATAACGCACCCAAAACCATTTTGTGCATTCATGATCTGTCCGGCATGGGGCGGTGCAGCCTGAGCGTTGCCGCACCGGTACTGGCCACGATGGGCCACCAGCCCGTTCTTCTGCCCACGACCCTGCTTTCCACCCACACCGGCGGCCTGGGCAAGCCGGTGGTGCAGCCGCTGGCCTCCTACGCCGATGCCGCGCTGAACCACTACCGCAAGCTGGGCGTGGAGTTCGACTGCATCTATTCCGGTTACCTGGCCAGCGAGGCTGAGCAGCAGCTGGTGCTCAAGGCCTTTTCCTACTGGCCCGGCGCACTGAAAGTGGTGGACCCGGTACTGGCCGATCACGGACGCTTTTACACCGGCATGCAGGACCTGCTGCCCGGCATGCGTGAGCTGTGCCGCCAGGCGGACCTGATTCTGCCCAACCTGACCGAAGCCTGCTTTTTGCTGGGCCGGGAATACAGCGCCGAGGAGTTCACCCCCGAGCAGGCCCAGGCTCTGGCCGATGAGGTGAGCGCGGGCGTGCAGCGGGCGGTGGTGACCGGCCTGCCTCTGGCAAAGCACCTGGCCTGCGCCGGCTCCAGCGGGCGGGACCGCTTTGTGGTCAAGCGCCTGCGCATCGACCGCAGCTACCCCGGCACCGGCGATCTGTTCGCCGCCGTTCTGGTGGGCTGCCTTTTGCGCGGCAACGCCCTTTCCGCCGCGGCGGATGCTGCCGCCGGCTTTGTGGCCGAGGCCATCAACAACACGGCCCCCACCGCGGACCCTGCCTTCGGCGTATGGTTCGAGCCGCTGCTGGGCCGCCTGAGCGGAGGAAACTGAACATGCCTGTTTTGAACATTGTTCTGGTGGAGCCCCAGATTCCGGAGAACACCGGCAACATCGCCCGTACCTGCGCGGTGACCGGCGCCCGGCTGCATCTGGTGCGGCCTCTGGGCTTTGAGGTAACGGACAAGCACCTGAAACGGGCGGGGCTGGATTACTGGCACCTGCTGGACATCACCTATTACGACAATCTGGATGACTTTTTCGCAAAGAACAGCGGCCCCTTCTTTTATTTCACCAGCAAGGGCCGCCACCGTCATACCGATGTGACCTACCCGGACGGCAGCTATCTGGTATTCGGGCGGGAGGATGCCGGCCTGCCGGAGCGGCTGCTGTTTGAAAACCCGGACCACTGTGTGCGGATGCCCATGCGCAAGGGTGTTCGCTGCCTGAATCTTTCCAACTCGGTGGCCGTCGGGGTATACGAAGCGCTTCGCCAATGGGATTTTGCGGACCTGGAGAGCCAGGGCCAACTGACCAAATACGAATGGAAGTGAGGAGTACCATGCGTAAGATCGCCGTTTTGACCGACTCTGCCTGTGACATTCCTGTGGAACTTCAGGAAAAGTACGGCATCGACATCCTGCCCTTCACCATCACGCTGGACGGCGTGAGCTATGTGGAGCGCAAGGATTTCACCTTCGACCAGTACTACCAGATGCTGCGGGACGCCAAGGGCACCCCCAGCACCGCCCACATCACCGCCATGCAGTTCTGCGACCAGTTCTGCAAATATCTGGATGAGGGCTACACCGATGTGCTGTATGTGAGCATCAACTCCACCGGCAGCGCCACCCACGACGCCGCCATGATGGGCGTGGACCTGCTGAACGAGGAGCGCCCCGGCCACGAGCTGCGGGTGCATATCGTGGACAGCCACACCTATTCCTTCATCTACGGCTGGCCGGTCTGCGAGGCCGCCCGCCTTCTGCGCAACGGCGCTGAGCTGGAGTATGTGATGAACATGCTGAACGAGCGCTTTGCCCGGGCCGAGGTGGTGCTTTCCGCCTTCAGCCTGAAGGTGATGAAGAAGAGCGGCCGTGTTTCGGCTGCCGCCGCCTTCGCGGGCGAGCTGCTGGGCCTGCGCCCCATCATCAGCCTGATCGACGGCAAGAGCAAGGTGGAGGCCAAGGTGCGCGGCGATGCCGCCGTGCCCGGCGCGCTGATCAAGTACGTGCGCAGCCGCGTGGACAACATCGACGAGGACTTCGAGTACATGATCGCCTGCACCGACATTCCCGCGGTGGATGACCTGATCAAGCAGTGCAAGAAGGAGTTCGGCCACGGCCCCCTGCATGTGTTCAAGCTGGGCGCCGCGGTGGCCAGCAACACCGGCCCGGACACCATCGCCATCACCTACCTGGGCCGTCCCCGCCGCTGATTTTTCCATTGCAACAAAAATGCCCCGGCAGCCGCCGGGGCATTTTTTGTTTGCTTGTTGTTCAGGCCCTTCCCTCCGAGCCTGCCAGCCGGATGATCCGCTTCACATCCTCGCACAGGGCGTCGCTGGCGTACTGACTCACCTTCCAGGAATGGCCCTGGTGGTCCAGCTCATCCATTGCCCGCCGGTAGTGCTCCAGATACCGCCAGCGGATCTCGGTGCCGAAGTTGATCTTGGCCACGCCCAGCCGGATAGCCGCTTTGACCAGCTCCTCCTCCATACCGGTGCAGCCATGCAGCACCAGCGGAAGATCGGTAAAGGCGCGCACCTGCTCCAGAACCTCCAGATGGATGTCCGGCTTGCCCTTGTAATAGCCGTGGGCATTGCCGATGCCGATGGCCAGAGTATCCGGCTGGCACAGCTGCAGAAACCGGCGCACCTGCTCGGGACGGGCGATGTTCCTGTTCTCCAACGCCACGCCGTTTTCCAGCCGGAGCAGCTCGCCCACCTCCGCCTCCACCGGCACCGCCCGATCCCGGGCCATGGCCAGCACCCGGTTGGTGAGGGCGGCATTTTCCTCCACCGGCAGGCGGGAGCCGTCGATCATCAGGCTGGTGAAGCACAGCTCCAGCGCCTGGGCACAGAGCTCCGCGCTGTCGCCGTGGTCCAGATGGATGGACACCGGCACATCCACCTGCCCGGCGCACCATTGGGCGGTATGCACGAACCAGTCGTGGCCGGAGTAGGCCCCGGTGCCCGGGTAATGGGCCAGGATCATGGGGCTGCCCAGCTCCTGAGCCGCCTTGCAGCAGGCCCGGATGATATCATAGTTGCCGCCCTGGGTGTTGATGGCGGGAATGGCATAGCCCTCCCGGGCGGCTTTGCGCAGCTGGTCCAGATTGTTGGTCAGCATGGCCTGCTCTCTCCTTTCCAAACGACACGACGACACGGCGGCCGCTGCCCCATTGCCGGGGCAGGGCCGCCGTGAAACAGAATTCTTTTGCTTACAGCTGAGGCTTGAAGGTGACGAAACGGCGCAGCTCCTCGCCGATCAGCGGGCGGCACCAGTCCACAAAGGCGGGGGTCACATCCCGGCCGTCTGCGCTGATGAACTCATCCGGCAGCTTGCGCTCGTGCAGCATCACCTGCTCCACCGGGATCAGGAAGGTCTCGGACTTATAGACCGGGCCGGGCACACGGCGGAAGCCCACCATCACGCCGTTCTCCCCGTTCAGGGCGGCACGGCAGGCCTCGGCACCGGCGATCACCGCCTCCTCCCGGTCCACGCTGGACTGGAAGGCAATGGAGGACCGGTTGCAGATGCCCGGCTTTTCGCTGCGGGCCTTGATGCCCAGCTTCTGGATCACCAGATTGGCCAGATGGGCGCTCACGTCGCCGTAATAGACCGAGCGGCCCACCTGGAAGATGGGCGGCACGATGGAGGAGCCGTCCGGATTGCACAGGCCCTCGCTGGTCACGATGACCACGCCGCCCTTTTTGCTGTGCAGCTGCTGCACCCGCTCCAGGAATTCCTCCTCAATGAAGGGGCGCTCGGGCAGGTAGATCATGTCCGGGCCGTCGCCGTTGCCGCTGCGGGCAAGGGCGCTGGCCGCGGCGATCCAGCCCGCGTTGCGGCCCATGGCCTCGATCACGCACACATGGATGGGCAGGCTGCGCACATCCTGGCTCACCTCGCTGGTGATGGCCGCGATGTAACGGGCAGCGGAGCCGAAGCCCGGGGCATGATCGGTGACGGCGATGTCGTTGTCGATGGTTTTGGGAATGCCCACCACCCGCACGTCCACGCC
The DNA here is from genome assembly GCF_002160145.1 of Gemmiger sp. An194. Lineage (GTDB taxonomy): Bacteria > Bacillota > Clostridia > Oscillospirales > Ruminococcaceae > Allofournierella. The sequence goes on from NZ_NFKA01000002.1 coordinate 145,682, forward strand.
CTCGGCCACGCAGGCCTTATAGAGCTTGCCGCAGGCATCCATGCTGCCGTTGCCGCCGTTGAACAGCACATATTTGATGTTGTGCTTTTTGCAGATGCGGGCCATGTTGGCGTAGTCCTCGGCCTCCAGCGGGTCCCGGCTGGTACCGATGGCCGAAGCCGGGGTCTGCAGCAGCAGGCGCAGCTCCTCCTCGGGCACGGCGCTCAGCTCACAGAACTGCTCCCGCAGCATACCGCCGCTGCCGCCGATGGCACCATACACCTTGTCCACCTGATCCGGGTGCTTTTTGGCTTCGGTCACCGCGCCGTACAGCGAGGAATTGATCACGGCGGTGGGTGCGCCGCCGTGTACGATCAGCAGATTTCCTTTCATCGCTTTTCTCCTTGTCTTATGTGTTCTTGCGTTGAACGTTTTCCTATATGCAATGGCAGGCCCGCCGGGGGCCGCCAGAACCTACTTATTCCACCGCCGTGCTGGCCCGGCAGATCAAACGGGTGTACACCCGCACCGGTTCGGGCACCTGGCCCTGTTCGATCATGGTCTTGAGCATATCCACCGCGATGCGGGCGATCTCGGCCCGGGGGATCTCCATACTGGTGAGCGGGGGCGCCACATACTGGCCCAGGCTGGAGTTATCAAAGCCGATGACCGCGATATCCTGCGGGATGCGTTTCCCCTCCGCCTGAGCCGCCTGCATGGCAATGCAGGCCACCTTGTCGTTTCGGCCGAAGATGGCGTTCACCGGCCGACCGCTGCGCAGATACGCCCGCACCCGCTCAGCCAGCTGCTCCGGGCTGCCGCATCCGGTGATGATCCGGCTTACCGGGTCCGCGCAGTAACCGCTCTCCTGCATCTGGTGCACAAAGCCCCGGTAGCGCAGATCGTCCATATTGCTGAAATTGCCCCGGGCGCTGTAGCGGTCGATGTACAGGATATCTCTGCGGCCCAAGCCCCCCAGATACTGCACGCACTCCCGCGCGCCCTCGTACAGGCCGTTGTCGATCCGGCCCGCGCCCTTCACCTGGGAATAATCCCGGTTTTCCAGCAGAACCACCGGGATATTGGCATCCACGAACCGCTGGATAAACGCCTGGGGGAAGCTGACCGAGCTGATGATCAGACCGTCCGGCCGGCGGCCGATGATCTCGTTCACAAACTGCTCGGTGTTCCGGTTGGAGCACAGCGACACCATGTAGCCCAGCCCGTAGGCGCACTGGTCCAGCTCGTTCACCAGCAGGCTGAAGTGCTCGGTGACGATCTGGTCCGCGATGAAGATGATCTGGTTGCTGCTCTTGCCCTTCAGGGCCCGGGCGATGCTGTTGGGCCGGTAGTTCAGCTGGCGCACAGCCTCCTCCACCCGGCGGCGCTTCTCCTTGTCCACATATCGATTGTTGTTGATCACATAAGAGACCACCGTCTCGCTGACTCCGGCCAGACGCGCCACATCCTTGCGGGTGACCTGCTTGAATTTTGATTCCATGCTGCGACCTCCTTCATCTAAACACGAGTGTATCTCTCTTCCCTCATTATAAATCCACTGCATGCCGCCGTCAAATAAAACGCGGCGCATCCCTGTAAAATTTTCAGGAGCTTTTTATTGCACTTTGACGATACTATTTGATATAATACCGGTATGCGCCGCAAGGCGCAAGAGCAACTTAGGATTTTAGGCTCGCCCGGGTTTTGCCCGGGCCCACCCGTTTGGACCTGGCAGTGCCAAACGGATAAAATCTTTCTGCCGGAGTGTAATCATGAATACGAAACGTCTTGTCCGCGCGGCCATGGTGGCCGCAATTTACGTGGTGCTCTGCCTGGTGCTGGCCCCCCTCAGCTACGGCGCCGTGCAGGTTCGCCTGGCCGAGATGCTGTGCCTGTTGCCGGTGTTCGGTGCGGAGTACATTGTGGCTGTGACCCTGGGCTGCTTTTTGGCCAACCTGTTGGGCTCCACCCTGGTGGATGTGGTGTTCGGCACCGCTGCCACTCTGGTGGCCTGCCTGGTAACCTACGCGGTGCGCAAGATGCGCGTGGGTGGTCTGGCCATTCCCTCCGCGATCCCTCCCATTGTGAGCAATGCGGTGATCGTGGGCGCGCTGGAGCTCACCTTCTTTCTGCCCGGCGTCACCGGCACCGCTGCGCTGGCGGCCTGGAATGCCCTGACCGTGGGCATCGGCGAGGTAATCAGCTGCGGCATTCTGGGCGTGGCCCTGGTGAAGCTGATGGAGAGCAACGCCGGCCTGCGCCGCCTGTTCTGCGAATGAGCCGTTTCTTTTAAAACGAAAAAAGGAGGCCGCCATGAAACCGAGTCTTTTGATCTGGGACTGGAACGGGACCCTGCTGGACGATGTGGCCCTGTGCAACCAGTGCCTGAACGATCTGCTGGCCGGGCACGGCTACGCCCAGCGATACGACGCGGCCGCCTACAAGGAAATTTTCGGATTTCCCATCCAGGACTATTATGTCCGGGCGGGCTTTGATTTCAGCCGCCACCCCTACGAGGAGCTGGCCGAAATTTACATGGCCCAATACCTGCCCGCCGCCGAGGGCTGCGGGCTCTGCCCCGGTGCCCGCGAGGCGCTGGAGTGGGCGAAGGAGTCCGGCATCCGCCAGGTGATCCTTTCCGCCTCCCAGCTGCCCATCCTCCGCCGCCAGGTGGAGGAGCGTTCGCTCTCTGGCTTCTTTGATGAGTTGCTCGGCCAGAGCGACATCTACGCCCGGGGCAAAAAAGAGACGGGCCTTTCCTATTTAAAGGAAAGCGGCATCGACCCGGCCAGCGCCATGCTGGTGGGTGACACCCTGCACGACTTCGAGGTGGCCCGGGCCATGGGCACCGGCTGCGTGCTCTGCGCCGCCGGACACCAGAGCCGGGCGCGGCTGGAGGCCGCCGGGGTGCCGGTGATCGGCACTCTGAACGAGCTGCCCGCCTGCCTGGAACAGCTTTGATCAACAGAACAAAAATGCCCTCCCGGCCGGGAGGGCATTTTTATTACAAGATAAGCTTCAGGCCACGAACAGGAACACCGCCAGAAAATGGAGCAGGCTTCCTGCCAGAATGAACAGATGGAACAGCTCGTGGAACCCCCAGTTGGGGCCCAGGTTGGGGCGCTTGGCGATGTAGATCACCGCACCCACCGAGTAGCTGATGCCGCCTGCCGCCACCAGTGCCAGGCAGGCGGTGGGCATGGAGGCAAAGGCGGGCAGATCCACCAGAATGGACCAGCCCATGGCCAGATAAATCAGGGTGCCGATCCAGCGGGGTGCGTCCAGCCAGACCAGCTTGAACAGAATGCCCAGAAAGGCCGCCGCCCATAAACAGCCCAGGAAAATTTCCCGCTCTCCGGCGGGCATATAGGCCACACAGAAGGGCGTATAGCTGCCCGCGATGAGCACATAGATCATGGCGTGGTCCAGCTTGCGCAGCCGCCGCAGCGGCGCCGCCGCGCACAGTGCGTAGTGATAGATGCTGCTGGCGGAGTACAGCGCCACCAGCGAAAGGCCGAACAGGGCTACCCCCGCCAGCACCAGCGCGCTGGAGCCCTGCCACAGGCTGCGGCCCACCAGCAGAAAGGTGGCGATCACACCGCCCACAGCACCCCAGAAATGGGTGTAGCTGCTCATGGGCTCACGGCCCTTTGCAAAATACCGGCTCATTCAATCCCCTCCCCGAGTTCATCTCGTTTTAAAAACTATGTTCTATTGTTAGTATAACCACTTTATGCAATAAAATCAATGTCTGACAAAAAAATTAACAAATATTCCACCCCCTCGCTTTGACAGGGGGCCATGGATGATGTATGATATTAGAATAGCGTAGTATGGGCTTTCTATACACGCACGGCGCCGCCCCTTTGTGCGGCCGCTTTTGTGTATCAACGATATAGAGAAGAATGTGAGTGATCGATTTGGCATTTTTAGACAAGCTCTTCGGTTCCTTTTCCGACAAGGAGCTGAAAAAGATCCGCCCCATCGCCGATAAGGTGATCGCGCTGGAGAGCGAGATGGCCGCCAAGACCGACGCGGAGCTGCAGGCCATGACCCCCGCGCTGAAGGAGCGGCTGGCAAACGGCGAAACGCTGGACGATATCCTGCCCGAGGCCTTTGCCGTCTGCCGTGAGGCCAGCTGGCGTGTGCTGGGCATGAAGCACTTCCCCGTGCAGATCATCGGTGGTATCGTGCTGCATCGCGCCTGCATCGCCGAGATGCAGACCGGTGAAGGCAAGACCCTGGTGGCCACCCTGCCCGTTTACCTGAATGCACTGGCCGGCAAGGGCGTGCACGTGGTGACCGTGAACGATTACCTGGCCCGCCGCGACTCCGAGTGGATGGGCAAGCTGTACCGCTGGCTGGGCCTGAAGGTGGGCCTGATCGTGCAGGGCATCACCAACGAGCAGCGCCACGCCGCCTATAACGCGGACATCACCTACGGCACCAACAACGAGTTCGGCTTCGACTACCTGCGCGACAACATGGTGGTCTACAAGGAGAACATGGTGCAGCGCGGCCACTTCTTCGCCATCGTGGACGAGGTGGACTCCATCCTGATCGACGAGGCCCGTACTCCCCTGATCATCAGCGGCAAGGGCGACGATTCCAGCGACCTGTACCAGCAGGCCGACGCCTTCGCCAAGACCCTGAAGATGAGCAAGATCGTGGAGCTGGACGACAAGGAGGACCAGGACGCCCAGGTGGACGGCGACTACGTGGTGGACGAAAAGCACAAGACCGCCACCCTGACCCAGTCCGGCGTGAAGAAGGCCGAGGCCTACTTCCATGTGGAGAACCTGGCCGATGCCGCCAACATGACCCTGGCCCACCACATCAACCAGGCCATCAAGGCCCGCGGCGTGATGCAGCGGGACATCGACTACGTGGTGCGTGACGGCGAGGTCATCATTGTGGACGAGTTCACCGGCCGACTGATGATCGGCCGCCGCTACAACGAAGGCCTGCATCAGGCCATCGAGGCTAAGGAGGGCGTGAAGGTTGCCGCCGAGAGCAAGACTCTGGCCACCATCACCTTCCAGAACTACTTCCGCATGTACGAGAAGCTGGCCGGCATGACCGGTACCGCCAAGACCGAGGCGGACGAGTTCATCGAGATCTACGGCCTGCAGATCGTGACCGTGCCCACCAACAAGCCCCAGCTGCGCAAGGACGAGCCGGACAGCGTGTACAAGACCGTAAAGGGCAAGTACGACGCGGTGGTCAAGCAGGTTGCCGAGTGCCACGCCAAGGGCCAGCCCGTTCTGGTGGGTACCGTGAGCATTGAAAAGAGCGAGACCCTGAGCAAGCTGCTCAGCCGCCAGGGCATCAAGCACAACGTGCTGAACGCCAAGAACCACGAGAAGGAAGCCGAGATCGTGGCCCAGGCCGGTAAGAAGGGCGCCGTGACCATCGCCACCAACATGGCCGGCCGTGGTACCGACATTATGCTGGGCGGCAACGCCGAATACATGGCCAAGGCCCAGCTGCGCAAGGAAGGCTTTGCCGAGGAGCTGATCGTGGAGGCCGACGGCCACGGCGAGACCGACAACGAGGACATTCTGGCCGCCCGCGCCCGCTTCAACGAGCTGCTGGCTGCCCACAAGGCCGAGATCGCCAAGGAGGCCGAGGAGGTACGCGCCGCCGGCGGTCTGTACATCATCGGCACCGAGCGGCACGAGAGCCGCCGCATCGACAACCAGCTGCGCGGCCGTTCCGGCCGTCAGGGCGACCCGGGCGCTTCCCGCTTCTTCCTGAGCCTGGAGGACGACCTGATGCGTCTGTTCGGCGGCGAGCGGGTACAGAGCCTGATGGACACCCTGGGCCTGGACGACGAGACCCCCATCGAGAACAAGATGATCACCAACACCATCGAGGGCGCCCAGAAGAAGCTGGAGGCCCAGAACTTCAGCACCCGTAAGAACGTGCTGCAGTTTGACGATGTGATGAACAAGCAGCGTGAGATCATCTACGGCCAGCGCCGCCAGGTGCTGAACGGCGAGGACCTGAAGGAAACCCTGCGCACCATGATGAAGGACAACATCGAGGGCAGCGTGGCCACCTTCTGCGCCGGTGATGATTCCTCCGCCTGGGATCTGGCCGCTCTGCGCCGCCACTACCTGGGCTGGCTGACCATGGACAGCGACCTGCACTACGAGGAGGACCAGCTCAAGAGCCTGAAGCGTGAGGACGTGAGCAAGTTCCTGCTGGATCGCGGCACCCTGATCCTGGACGGCAAGGAGAAGAAGTACGGCTCCAATATCATGCGTGAGCTGGAGCGTATGTGCCTGCTGCGCAACGTGGACACCAAGTGGATGGACCACATCGATGCCATGGACCAGCTGCGTCAGGGCATCTATCTGCGCAGCTACGGCCAGCGCGACCCCGTTGTGGAATACCGTCTGGAAGGCTTCGAGATGTTCGATGCCATGATCGATAACATCAAGGAAGACACCGTGCGCATGCTGCTGACCATCGAGCTGAAGATCCAGCCCCAGCAGCAGGCTCCCGTAGTGGAGCGCACCCAGGTTGCCAAGCCCACCGGCGACGCTGCCACCCCGGGCAAGAACGTGAAGGCCACCAGCTCTTCCGGCCCCATCAAGGTGGATAAGATCGGCCGCAACGATCCCTGCCCCTGCGGCAGTGGTCTGAAGTGGAAGAAGTGCACCTGCAAGGAGTACCATCCCGACCTGTAAGCCAGTAAAATAACCGCCCGCCGGACTCTTTCGCTTGAGTCCGGCGGGCGATTTGTTTTTGATCGTTTTTGATAAAAGAAAAGCCGCGGTTCCGGCAAAGCATCGGAACCGCGGCCTTTTTCGTTTTATTTGCGGGCGCACTCGCCGCCCTCACCCCGCATCAGGGTCAATGCGTGAGGAATCACATCCAGGAACACATCCATGCTCTCCTGCACCGCCTTGGGGCTGCCGGGCAGGTTGACGATCAGGGTCTTGCCCCGGATCACCGACACACCCCGGCTGAGCATGGCCCGGGGGGTAATCTGCATGCTGGCCGCCCGGATGGCCTCGGCAATGCCGGGCGCATTCCGCTGGGCCACTGCCATGGTGGCCTCGGGGGTCACGTCCCGGGGGGCAAAACCGGTGCCGCCGGTGGTGAGGATCAGGTCCAGCTGGCGCTGGTCGCACAGGCGGATCAGCTGCCGTTCCAGCACCGTCTGTTCATCCGCCAGCAGCAGGGCCTCCACCACCTGGTAGCCCTTTTTCTCCAGCCGCTTCACAATGGCCGGGCCGCTTTCGTCCTTCCGCTGGCCCTGGGCCCCCTTGTCGGACAGGGTGATCACCGCCGCCTGGAAGGGCCGCACACCGGTGCGCTCGGCCAGCTGCATCTCGTCGCCCACTGTGATCTCGCCGCCCTCCAGCACCCGGGCGAACACGCCCTCCCGGGGCATGATGCAGTCGCCCATGGCCTTGTAGATCTGGCAGTGATTGTGGCACTCCTTGCCGATCTGGGTGATCTCCAGCAGCACGGAGCCGCAGCGCAGCAGGGTGCCCACCGGCAGCGCCCGGAAGTCAAAGCCCTCCACCACCAGATTTTCACCGAAGGCCCCGTAGTCCACCTGTGCGCCTTTTTTCCGGAAGGCCCGGATCTTTTCCTCGCCCAGCAGACTCACCTGCCGGTGCCAATTGCCGCCATGGGCATCGCCCACCAGGCCCCACTCGGGGGTGAAGGCGGCTTTTTCCACCGGGTGCTTGGCCACGCCCCGGGCTTCGGACACACAAATCGCTTTTACGGTTCCCATTCTTTGTTATCCTCCGATCTGCGCCATGCGGCGGTGTTCTGTGATCTCATCGTATTTGTCAAAGCAGTGGTGGGCGGGCTTTTGCTCCACCGCCCGGGCGATGGCCGCCCGCAGCGCCTCATCCGATGCGCCGGTGCGCAGCAGCGCCCGCAGATCCACCGAGGCGTCGTAGCACAGGCAGGGCTTGAGCTGTCCGGTGCTGGTGAGCCGCAGCCGGTTGCACTGGTCGCAGAACCGGTGGCTCACTGCGTCGATCCAGCCGATGCGGCCCTGCAGGCGCTCGCTGGCCTCGTAATGGGCCGGGCCGTTGCCCCGCCGCTCGTTCACCGGGTTCAGGTCCGGCCAGCGCTCCAGCAGCAGTGCCCGGGCCCTTTGCGGCGGCAGGCCGCCGCCTGCGCCGCCCTCGCCGATGGGCATCAGCTCGATGAAGCGCACATCCAGCGGCCATTGTTCCGCCATTTCCGCCAGCGGCACCACCTCCGGCTCAGCGCTGGCCAGCAGCACGCAGTTCAGCTTGGTGCGGATGCCCGCCGCCATGGAAGCACGCACGCCCCGCAGCACCTTGTCCAGCACATCAAAGCCAGTGATGGCCGCGTAGCGGGCCGGGTCCAGCGCGTCGATGCTCACGTTCACCGCGTCCAGCCCCGCCCGGGCCAGCGGCAGTGCCAGCTCCTCCAGCAGCACCCCGTTGGTGGTCAGGGTCACCTGGCCGCAGCCCGGCAGGTTTTTCAGCTGCTCCACGAATTCCACCGCGCCCCGGCGCACCAGCGGCTCGCCGCCGGTGACCTTGAAGTTGCAGATGCCCAGGCTGATGGCCGCCCGCGCCGCCCGCAGGATCTCCTCATAGCGCAGGATCTCCGGATGGGGCACAAAGTCCGCCCCATCCGGCATGCAGTACCGGCAGCGCAGATTGCACCGGTCGGTAAGTGAGATCCGCAGATAGTCAATGCTGCGGCCGTAACGATCCTTCATCGGGTCGATTCCCCTTTCCCGCGCCGGGCAGACCTCTCCCGGGCGGATTCCTTATATTTTAATAAATATAACGCCTTTTATTAAAAAAGTCAATGAACACCCGGCCCGCCGGGTGGTCCTCACAGGCCCAGTGCCTGCAGGACCACCACCGCGGCGGCGCTCACCGCCAGAGCGGGCAGATAGTTCAGGGTTTTGATCTGCTTGATGCCCAAGATTCCCAGGCCGGAGCTGAAGATCAGCGCGCCGCCCACCAGACTCAGCTCGGTGAGCAGTTCCGTGGTCACATAAGGGGCAATCGCGCCGGACAGCAGATAGATGGCCCCCTGCCAGCAGAAGAGCACAAGCGCCGCCAGCGCGATGCCGATGCCGAAGGTGGAGGCCAGCACTGTGGAGGTGATGCCGTCCAGCACGGCATTGGTGAACAGATAGGTATTATCCCCCTGCAAGGCGCTCTGCATGGGGCCCAGAATGCTCAGGGTCCCGGCGCAGAACAAAAGAATAGCGGTGGAAAGCCCCTTGCCCAGTTCGCTGCCGCCCGCCAGCGGCAGCTTGTCCACCGCTTTCTGGAACAGACTGTCCAGCGAGATGGCGGTGCCCAGCACGCCGCCCACGGCCAGACTCACGATGAACAGCACCGAGTAACGGCTTTCAGGCATGGCCTGCACCACCGAGTTTACCCCCAGCAGGGTGGCCGCCAGACCCATGCCGTTCATCAGAGCCTCCTTGTAGCGTTCACCCAGGCCGCTTTTCAGCCGGCTGCCCACCAGACTGCCCGCCAGAATGGTGGCTGTGTTTGCAATGGTTCCGATCATATTGCTCTCTCTTCCCTCCCCGATTTGTTTGCCCCCGCGCTCAGTCCCGCAGTGTATAGATCACGCTGGGCCGCCCGCCGGTGGAGTAGTCCACCCGGGAATCGGCCCGGCCGCTTTCCGCCAGGTAATGCACATAATGCCGGGCAGTCACCGCCGAAAAGCCGGTCTTCATGGCCAGCTGCTCGCAGGTAAGGCCCTGGGGGTTTTCCCGCAGGCAGGTGCACACAGCCTCCAGCGTTTTGGGCTGCAGGCCCTTGGGCAGCGGCTTCTCCTCCGGCTTGTCCTCTGCCGGGACCACAGCGGCGCCCCGGTGCAGCAGCTCGTCCAGCTGCTGCTGGTTCACGCTCTGGGCACGAATGGCCTGCCTGCGCCGGTCAAAAGCGTCCAGCGCCTGGCAGAACCGCTCATATTCAAAGGGCTTGACCAGGTAATCCACCACACCCAGCCGCATGGCCGCCTCCACGGTGGCGGTGTCGCTGGCGGCGGTGATCATGATCACATCGGTGCTCACCCCGGCCGCCCGCAGTTGGCGCAGCACATCCATTCCGTCCATCCGGGGCATGTACATATCCAGGATCACCAGATCCGCCGGGTGGCTGCGCAGGTATTCCAGCGCGGCCCGGCCATCCGGGCATTCCCGGCACACCTGAAAGCGCGGGTCCTTTTCGGTATAGCGGCGGTTGAGCATGGCCACCATGGGGTCATCCTCCACGATCACAACCTGGTACAATCTCTCTCCTCCTTTTCCTGCTTATCCTCTGTATTCTCTTCCTGGGGCGGGATGTGGATGGTGAAGGTGGTACCCAGCCCCACCACCGATTCCACCCGCACATCGCCGCCGTAGGCCTGCACGATGCTCTGCACCAGCGCAAGACCGGTGCCCCGGCCCTGCCCCTTGGTGGAAAAGCCCTGCTCAAACATCCGCTGCCGTACCTTGGGCGGAATGCCGCAGCCGGTATCCTCCACGCAGATGAGCAGGCCCTGTGCCTCCTCCTGGATGCAGACCTCCACCTCCCGCACCGCGCCGTCCGCCACATTCTTGAAGGAATCGAAGGCGTTCTCGATCAGGTTGCCCAGCACCGAGATCATGGCGTCGGTGGGCAAACAGCGGCTGCCGTGAGGGAAATGGCTGGAGGCATCCAGCCGGAAGACCACCCGCAGCTCCTGGGCACGGCTGAGCTTGCCGATGAGCAGCGCCGCCACCGCGGGCTCCTGGATGCGGCCGGTGATGCCGCCCATGGACTGGGCCCGCACCTTGGTCAGCTCCAGCACATAGCGCTCGGCCTCCTTGTATTCCTCCAGCTGCAGAAGGCCCAGAATCACATGCAGCTTGTTCATAAATTCGTGGGTGTTGGCCCGCAGCGCCTCCACCACGTGGTTCACGCCGGTCAGGTCCTCGGCCAGGCGCACCATCTCGGTGCGGTTGCGGAAGATGGCCACCGCGCCCACGGTGCGGCCGTTTTTCACAATGGGCATCCGGTCCGCCAGAATCTTCACATGCACCAGCGATTTGAGGGGCACATTGTATTCCGCCTTACCGCTGTGCAGCACCCGGTCCAGGGTGCTGGCCGAATAGACCTGATGCAGCGGCTGGCCCACCGCCTCATCCACCGACAGCTCCAGCATCTGCTTGGCCGCCGCATTCAGATAGATGATGCGCTCGTTTTCGTCAATGGCCATTACGCCCTCTTCCAGCGCATCCCAGATATCCGCCCGCTGGACCATCAGCCGGTACAGGTCCTCGGGCTCATAGCCCGCCAGCTCGCTTTTGATGTAGCGGGCCAGCCGCCGGGCCCAGAAGCCGCCGATGCACAGCGCCACCGCCGCAATGAGCAGGTACTGCAGCACGGTCCCGGCCACCATCCGGTATACCGACCGCATGTAGACCCCCACCACCGCATAGCCCAGCAGGTTGCCCTCCTGATCGAAGACCTTGGCGCAGGCGCAGCGCTCCATACCGTTTTCGGTCTCGCCCTCCTGCAGAAAAACCGGGTCGGTCCTGCTCGGGTCCGGCTGGACCACTCCCTGCAGCCCGCTGCGGGTGCTTGCCCCAGCCAGCATGGAGCCCTCCGTATCGATGACCACCGCCACGTCCAGGTCGTTCACCCGGCGCACCACCTGCTGCAGCAGCGCCGTGACCGACTGATCGCTGCCGCCCTCCAGCAGGCCCCGCACATCCTGGGTGCGGGCCAGCAGATAGGCCACATCCATCATGCTCCGGTCCATCATCTGGTGGCTGGAGCGCAGGTTCAGCCACAGGCTGCTGCCCATGGCAATGAGCACCGTGAGCACGATCACCATCACGCTCAGAGTGACCAGCTGAGCATTCAGGGTCTTTTTCAGATGAGCAAGCAGTTTCACGGCCGGTCCCCCTCCCCTATTTCAGGCGATATATGTAATATGATAGCACATTTTCCCCCCTGCGCCAAATGCTCCGCCGGAGCAGAGAGCATCTTTCGTACAGGTTTTCCACAATGAAAACAACTGTTGTGCAAACCGCCAACCATATTTTTCAAAGACGCTTTTTTTACTTTTTTTACTTTCGTAAGCCTTACACTTCCGGGGCGTTTGTCATAGAATAGGCAGGTACCGAAAAGGGGGGAGATTTATTGGATATCAAGGAAGAACTCATCGAAGCGCTGCAACCGAAAACCGCCTTTGAGATCCCGCTGTTCGGCGGAATCCCGGTGCCGGAATCCGCACTCAACAGCTGGATTCTCATCGCGCTCTTCACCATTTTCTGCATCTGGCTGACCCACGGCATGAAAAAGGTGCCCGGCCGCCGGCAGATGGTGGCGGAAATTCTGGTTGGGTTCATCAACAACTTCTGCAAGGACAACCTGGGCGAACACTGGCGCACCTTTGCGCCCTACATTGGCACCATGGGCATCTATCTGGTGCTGGCGAACCTGTCCGAGTTCATCGGCCTCACGCCGCCCACCAAGGACCTGAACGTGACCGCCGGTCTGGCTTTTCTGGCAGTTCTGCTGATCTACGGCTCCAGCTTCCGCATCAAGGGCCTGAAGGGCGGCCTGCACAAGTTTGTGGAGCCCTCGCCCATCGTGGCGCCGCTGAACATTCTGGAGATCGGCATCCGGCCGCTGTCGCTGTGTATGCGACTGTTCGGCAACGTGTTCGCAGCCTTCATCATCATGGAGCTGGTGAAGATGCTGGTTCCCATTGCAGTGCCCATTCCCCTGAGCCTTTACTTTGACGCATTCGACGGTATCATTCAGGCGGTGGTGTTCGTGTTCCTCACGACCCTGTTCCTGAGTGAAGCCATTGAATAAAACCATCTTACTTTAAAAATGTATTGAATTTTAGGAGGAACTTATTATGACTACCGCTTTTGCTGCCGCTATCGCCGTTCTGGTTGGCCTGGGTGCCGGTATCGGCATTGGTTTTGCCACCGCCAAGTCCAACGAAGCCATCGCCCGTCAGCCTGAGGCTGCCAGCAAGATCAGCAGCAACCTGCTGCTGGGCTGCGCTCTGGCCGAGGCCACCGCGATCTACGGCTTCCTGATCGCCATCCTGCTGATCTTCATGCAGTAATCGAGGGGGCGATGAGCCGTGTCGATTTTAAATCTTAATGCAGAGATCGTTTATGTGTTCATCAACCTGGCGATCCTGCTGGTCTTGATGAAGATCTTTTTGTTCGGACCGGTCACCAAAATGCTGGACGAGCGGTCCAAGGAAATTGCCGACACCATCGACGGCGCCAACGCCAAAATGGAGCAGGCCGAGCAGAGCCGCCAGGAGTATGAGGCTCAGCTGCTGAACGCCAAGAAAGAGGCCCAGGACATTGTGGACGCGGCCAAAAAGCGCGGTCAGCAGGAGTACGAGGCTCAGCTGGCCAAGGCCCGGGACGACATCGCCCGCATGCAGGCCGATGCTCAGAAGCAGGCCCAGGCCGACCGTGACGCCCTGCTGGAGGGCGCCCGCCAGGAGATCGCCATGCTGGCGCTGCTGGCTGCCTCCAAGGTGTCGCAGCAGAAGATGAACAGCCAGGCCGACCGGGATATGGTCAACGCCTTCCTGGCTGAAGTGGAGGAAACCGCATGAGCCTGACTGCCGCCCGTTATGCGAGCGCTTTGTATCAGGCCGGCTGCACCGAGGACGAGCTGCGCGACACCGCGCAGCTCATTCTGGAAAATAAGCCCCTGCTGGAAGCGCTGGTCAGCCCGGCGGTCCGCTTGGAGGAAAAGCAGGCGGTACTGCGCCGCCTGCCCTTCGCAAGCTGCCCGGACCGGCTGATGCATTTTTATGAACTGCTGGCAAAAAAGGGCCGCTTTGCCCTGCTTGCCGATATCGTATATGAATATCATCTGCTCACGCTGGCCGCTGCCAACCAGACGGTTTGCGTGATGCGCTGCGCCCAGATGCCGGACGAGGCCATGGTGGTGGACATCGCCAAGGCCATGTGCCGCCGCCACGGCCGCGACGGCGTGGAGATGCAGGTGATCGTTGATCCGTCCCTGATGGGCGGCTTCGTCCTGGAGATCGACGGGACGACCTATAACAAGAGTGTGAGCGGGCAGCTGCATCGTTTGGCGCGCCGCCTGCAAGAGAGGTGAAGCCACAGTGAATCAATCCGAAGAGATCATTTCCATTCTCCGCCAGGAGATTGAAGCATACGACAGCCGCGCCACCCACGAAGAGACCGGCACCGTAATCGAGATCGGCGACGGCATTGCCACCGTGTACGGTCTGGACAAGGCGGTTTACGGCGAGCTGGTGGAATTTGAGACCGGTGCCAAGGGCATCGTTCTGAACCTGGAGCGGGACAGCGTGGGCGTTGTTCTGCTGGGCAGCGAAGAGGGTCTGGCCGAGGGCAGCGTGGTCAAGCGCACCGGCCGTGCGGCGGATGTTCCCGCCGGTGAGGCCATGATCGGCCGCACCCTGAATGCCCTGGGCGAGCCCATCGACGGCCTGGGTGCCATCGAGGCTGCCGCCCGCATGCCCATCGAGCGCGAGGCCTCCGGCGTTGTGAGCCGCGAGCCCGTAAATGTTCCCCTGCAGACCGGTATTCTGGCCATCGACTCCATGGTGCCCATCGGCCGCGGCCAGCGCGAGCTGATCATCGGCGACCGCCAGACCGGCAAGACCGCCATCGCGGTGGATACCATCCTGAACCAGAAGGGCAAGGATGTGATCTGCATCTATGTTGCCATCGGCCAGAAGGCCTCCACCGTGGCCCAGCTGCGCAACAACTTTGTGAAGTACGGCGCCATGGACTACACCATCATCGTGTCCAGCCCGGCCAGCGAGCCTGCACCCCTGCAGTACATCGCTCCCTACTCCGCCACTGCCATCGGCGAGTATTTCATGTCCAAGGGCAAGGACGTGCTGATCGTTTACGACGATCTGTCCAAGCATGCGGTGGCCTACCGTGCCCTGAGCCTGCTGCTGCACCGCAGCCCCGGCCGTGAGGCTTACCCCGGCGACGTGTTCTACCTGCACAGCCGCCTGCTGGAGCGCTCCTGCCGCTTGACCAAGGAATACGGCGGCGGCTCCATGACCGCTCTGCCCATCATCGAGACCCAGGCGGGTGACGTTTCCGCCTACATCCCCACCAACGTGATTTCCATCACCGACGGCCAGATCTATCTGGAGAGCAGCCTGTTCTTCGCAGGCCAGCGCCCCGCCGTGAACGTGGGCCTTTCCGTGAGCCGTGTGGGCGGCAGCGCCCAGACCAAGGCCGTGAAGAAGACCGCCGGTACTTTGCGTATCGACCTGGCCCGCTTCCGCGAGCTGGAGGTGTTCACCCAGTTCAGCTCTGACCTGGACAAGGCCACCCAGACCGCTCTGGACCACGGCAAGCAGCTGATGGAGATCCTCAAGCAGCCGCTGTACCATCCCATGAGCGTGAGCCGCCAGGCGGTCATCCTGTACATCTCCACCGGCAGCCTGCTGGCGGACGTGCCTCTGGCCAAGTCCCGCGAGGTGGCTCAGGGCTTTGTGGACTACTTGGAAAACACCCAGCCCCAGCTGCTGGAAGAGATCGAATCCACCGGCGCGCTTTCCGCCGCTGTTGCCGAGAGCATCCGCGCCGAACTGGATGCCTACAAGGGACAGGTGAGCGCGCAATGGCAAGCATAAAAGAGATCCGTACCCGCATCAAGAGCGTGGATCAGACCCTGAAGATCACCAATGCCATGTATCTGATCTCCTCCTCCAAGATGCGCAAGGCCCGCCAGCAGCTGAATGGCGTGGAGCCTTACTTCCAGAAGATTCAGGATACCATTGCGGATATTCTGTATCACTCCGAGGAATTCCGGCATCCCTTCATGGACACCCGCCCCGGGAAAAAGAAGCGCACGGTGGGCTACATTGTGATCACCGGTGACAAGGGCCTGGCGGGCGCTTACAACCACAACGTGCTCAAGCTGGCCGAGGAAAAGCTGGCCGCCACCGAGAACCCGGTCCTGTTTGTGATCGGTCAGGTGGGCCGGGCCTACTTTTCCGGCAAGAACGTGAACGTGGACGGCGAGTTCCTTTACACCGCTCAGGACCCCACCGTGACCAGAGCGCGGGACATCAGCGACACCATGGTGGACCTGTTCCTGCGCGGCCAGCTGGACGAGGTGCATGTGATCTACACCGAGATGGTGAACCCCGTGCTGATGCGCCCCGCCACCTACCAGCTGCTTCCCCTCACCCGGGAGCAGTTCGCCCACAAGGAAGCCCAGTACACCGCCGGCCAGTACAACCGGCAGGTGGTGTACGTTCCCTCCGAGCACAAGGTCATGGATAAGATCGTGCCCGGTTACCTGAAGGGCGTGCTCTTCGGCTGCCTGGTGGAATCCTTCTGCAGCGAGCAGAATGCCCGCATGACCGCCATGGATTCCTCCACCAAAAATGCCCGCGAGATGATCCGCACCCTTTCGCTGGAATACAACCGGGCCCGGCAGACCGCCATTACCCAGGAGATCACCGAGATCGTGGGCGGCGCCCAGCAAAAGGGCGGCAAGGTCCGCCCCGAGCGCCGCATGCAGCCCGCGCTTACCCTGCTGGTGAGCGCCGACGGCAGCGTGCTGAAACGCTCCTGATCCTTTTCTTCTATTGTTCGATATTTGAAAGCGAGGAACCGATATGCAAAACAAAGGCACCATCGCACAGGTTCTGGGCCCCATTGTGGACGTTGAGTTCAAGGACGGCAAGCTGCCCGCCATCAACGATGCCCTGACCGTGCAGCTGAACGGCGCCGAGCAGGTCATGGAGGTCGCCCAGCATGTGGGCGGCAACACCGTGCGCTGCATCATGCTCAGCCCCAGCGAGGGCCTGGGCCGCGGCGTGGAAGTGACCGCCAAGGGCGCGCCCATCGAAGTGCCCGTGGGCGAAAAATGCCTGGGCCGCATGTTCAACGTTCTGGGCCATGCCATCGACGGCCGCGAGGAAGTGACCGACTCCGAGAAGTGGTCCATCCACCGCGAGCCCCCCAAGTTCGTGGATCAGAGCCCCGTGGTTCAGATCCAGGAGACCGGCATCAAGGTCATCGACCTGCTGGCCCCCTACGCCCGCGGCGGTAAGATCGGCCTGTTCGGCGGCGCGGGCGTTGGCAAGACCGTGCTGATCCAGGAGCTGATCCGTAACATCGCCACCGAGCACGGCGGCTACTCCATCTTCACCGGCGTGGGCGAGCGTACCCGTGAGGGCAACGACCTGTGGCGCGAGATGAGCGAGTCCGGCGTTCTGGAGAAGACCGCCCTGGTCTTCGGCCAGATGAACGAGCCCCCGGGAGCCCGTATGCGCGTTGCGCTGACCGGTCTGACCATGGCCGAGTACTTCCGCGATCAGGAAAAGCGGGACGTGCTGCTGTTCATCGACAACATCTTCCGTTACGTGCAGGCCGGCAGCGAGGTTTCCGCCCTGATGGGCCGTATGCCCAGCGCCGTGGGCTACCAGCCCACCCTGGCCAACGAGGTCGGCGCGCTGCAGGAGCGAATCACCTCCACCAAGAACGGCGCCATCACCAGCGTACAGGCCGTTTACGTGCCCGCCGATGACCTGACCGACCCCGCGCCCGCCACCACCTTCACCCATCTGGACGCCACCACCGTGCTGAGCCGTAAGATCGTGGAGCAGGGCATCTACCCCGCTGTGGACCCCCTGGAGTCCACCAGCCGTATTCTGGAGCCCGACGTGGTGGGCCAGCGCCATTACAACGTGGCCCGCGGCGTGCAGGAGCTGCTGCAGCGCTACAAGGAGCTGCAGGACATCATCGCCATTCTGGGCATGGAAGAGCTGGGCGAAAACGACAAGAAGACCGTGGAGCGGGCCCGCCGCATCCAGCAGTTCTTCAGCCAGCCCTTCTTCGTGGCCGAGCAGTTCACCGGCCTGCAGGGCAAATATGTGCCCCTGGCCGAAACCATCAACAGCTTCGAGGCCATTCTGGGCGGCGAGCTGGATCAGTACCCCGAGACCGCGTTCTCCAACGTGGGCACCGTGGACGACGTGCGTGAGAAGGCCCGGGCACAGGGGGCGATCTGATGGCTGACCTGTTTCTGGAGATCATCACCCCCGAGCGCCAGTTCTACATCGGCCCCGCCCAGGAACTGGTCATCCCCGCCATCGACGGCCTGTACGGTGTGCAGCCGGGCCATGAGCCCGCTGTGACCGCCATGGAGCCGGGCGAACTGCGGTATAAGGTGGACGGTGAGTGGCACGTTGCCGCCATCGGCCAGGGCTTTGTGGAGATCATGCCCGAGCGTGCCATCGTGCTGGTGAGCACCGCCGAAAAGCCCGAGGAGATCGACGCCAAGCGCGCCGAGGAAGCCAAGGAGCGCGCCGAGGAGCGCCTGCGCCAGAAGAAGAGCGTGGAGGAGTATTACCGCTCCAAGGCTGCTCTGGCCCGCGCCATGGCCCGCCTGAAGGTGTCCGGCCGACGCTGATCTCTTTTCCCCTTATTTTCTTAGCTGTTTCCTTCTTCATTCTGTTTTGCCCCGCAGGGCGGCCCGGATGGGATTCCCTGCGGGGTCTTTTTTTGCGCTTGCCAAGGCTGTGCGGCCCATTCTATAATAAGAACAGAAATGGTTTTTCCCATTTTTTAAAAATTTTTTGAAAGCAATGCAATAAACGTTTTGTTCCGTGCATTACTAGAACGACAGGAGACAACGGATATGATGCTTGTGCTTGGCGCAATGGCCCAGGAGGCCCGTGCCGCGAACCCCAGCGAAGAGCTGGAGGCGCTGCTCAGCGGCATTGCCGCGGGCAGCCGGGAGGATCTGGCCGAACTTTACCGCCGTACCCGGGCGGCGGTGTACGGCCTGGCTCTCTCTTACCTGAAAAACGGCGCGGAGGCCGAGGATGTGGCCCAGGATACCTTCGTGAAGGTGTGGGCCGCTGCTCCCTCCTACCGGCCCCAGGGCAAGCCCATGGCCTGGCTGCTCACCATCGCCCGGAATCTGGCACTGGGGCGGCTGCGCACCGCGGCCCGCATCCAGGATCTTTCCGAGGCCCAGTGGTCCGCCTTTTCCATCGAGAGCGACACCCTCACCGCCGACGACCGCACCGTGCTGGGCGCGGCGCTGGGGCGCCTTTCCGATGAAGAGCGGCACATCGTGGTGCTGCACGCGGTCTGCGGGCTCAAGCACCGGGAGATCGCCCAGTTTCTGGATCTGGCGCTGCCCACCGTGCTTTCCAAGTATCACCGGTCCCTGAAAAAGCTGAAAACCATTCTGGAAGGAGATGACGCGCAATGACCGACCGCAATGTGGAACAGGCGCTGCGCACCGCTTTGGAACACGCGGCACCGAACGACGTGGAAAGCGTTCTCCTTCGCTGTGATGACCGGAAAGGAAACGTGATCCCCATGACGAATCAGAATCCTGAAAAGAAAAACCGCAAGCCCCTGCGTCTGGCCGCTCTGGCCGCTGCCGCCTGCCTGGTGCTGGCCATTGGCGGAGGTTCCATCTATTACAATCAGTCTCAGACCGCCGCGTCCATCGTCTCGCTGGATGTGAACCCCAGCATCGAGCTGGTACTCAACCGCCGCGAGCGGGTGCTGCGGGCCACCCCCCTCAACGAGGATGCCGCCGCTGTGCTGGACGGCATGGACCTGACCGGCTCCACCCTGGATGTGGCGGTGAACGCGCTGATGGGCTCGCTGCTGAAAAACGGCTATGTGGACGAGCTGGCCAATTCCATCCTCATCACCGTGGAGGACGACAACGCCGCCCGCGCTTCTCAGCTGGAAAGCCAGCTCACCGAGACGGTGAACGCGGTGATGACCTCCAGCTCCATCAACGGAGCCATCCTGAGCCAGGTGGTGAGCCAGGATCAGGACCTGCAGGCCAAGGCCGACGAATACGGCATCTCGCTGGGCAAGGCCCAGCTGATCCAGCAGCTGGTGGACCAGAACCCCACCCTCACCTTTGAGAGTCTGGCCGGCCGGACCGTGAACGATCTGAACCTGCTGCTCTCCAGCCAGGGAACCACCCTCACCGCCGTGACCTCCACCGGCCGCGCCAGCGACGGCGGCTACATCGGCACCGAGGTGGCCAAGAACGCCGCTCTGGCCCACGCGGGCCTGACCGCCGACCAGGTGACCGTGTCCAAGGTGGAATTTGATGTGGAGGACGGCCGGATGGTCTATGAGGTGGAATTCTGGGCCGGGAACGTGGAATATGAGTACGATGTGGATGCCACCACCGGCGAGATCGTGAAGAACCGCACCGAGCGCTACACCGCCGCCGCGGGCCAGAGCGCTTCCATTGATGAAGCTGCCGCCAAGGCCGCCGCTCTGAACGCCTTCGCTCTGAGCGAAGACCAGGCGGAGGGCATTCTGGTGATCCCCAGCTACGACGACGGACGCTTTGTGTACAAGGTGAAATTCTGGACCGGCAGCACCGAATACTTCTGCGCGGTGGACGGCGCGGGCCAGATTTTGAAGAGCGAGAAGGAGGAGCATTCCTCCTCCGGCTCAGCTGCTTCCAGCAGCACTGACGTGGGTCTGGAGGCCGCCAAAACCGCCGCCTTGAAGCATGCGGATCTCTCCGCCGATCAGGTGACCGGTCTGACCGCCAAGCTGGACTGGGACGACGGCCAGCGGGTGTATGAGGTGGAGTTCTGGCAGGGCAGCACCGAATACGACTATGAGATCAATGCGGACGGCACCGTGCGCCAGTATGAGTCCGAGGCACATGCCGCCCCCACTGCCATCACCGCCAAGCCCGGCACCAGTACCAGCATCGGCAGCAGCACCACCGGCACCGACATCGGTGAGTCCGGCGCCAAGGCCGCCGCGCTCGGCGCCGCTGGCCTGACCGAGGATAAGGTCCAGAACCTGTACATCGAGCGGGACTGGGACGACGGCCGCGTGGAATACGAGGTAAAATTCCTTGCCGGTACCACCCAGTATGAGTACGAGATCGACGGCTCCACCGGCAGTATTCTGAAGGGCGAAAACAAGGCGCTTACCTCCGGCGGCTCCTTCATCAGCGCCGATGACGCGCTGGCCAAGGCCCTGAGCCACGCCGGGCTGGACCGGTCCGCCATTCGGGAGCTGGAAATGGACAGCGATCTGGACGACAGCACCCCCCATTATTCTATCGAATTCAAATCCGGAAATCTGGAATATGACTACGAGATCAGCGCCACCGACGGCGCGATCCTGAAGGTTGAAACAGACAACTGACCTTCCTCAAAACGGCTGCGAAGAGTTCCGCAGCCGTTTTGTTTTGGTAAAAAATTCCCAAAATCTCTTCCCGCTGACTGCCTTGCGTGGTATAATGACCACAAATACACGGCATTTTTTGCGCCGTTGCAACAGCAAGGAGGTTCTACCATGGTCACATTCAATAATCTGCTGAATAACCCCAACATTCTCACCGCAGCCCAACTGGGCGGCATGCGGGTGCTGGAATACGAGAAGGACCTGAGCGTCCGTCCGGACAACGCCATCGCCAGCTACTACGCTTCCGAGATGAACGTGCGCCGCCGCCAGCTGCTGCTGGAGCTGAAGGGCGACAGCTACGTGGTGCAGGCCGGGGCCATGCAGTGGATGAGCGGCGCGGTGGAAGCCACCTCCGGCATCAAGGGCGTGGGCGATCTGCTGGGCAAGGCGCTGGCCTCCAAGGCCACCAAGGAGAGCGCGGTGAAGCCGGAATACAAGGGCACCGGCCACCTGATGCTGGAGCCCACCTACAAGCACATCATCCTGCTGGATGTGGGCCAGTGGGACGGCCTGGTGCTGGACGACGGCCTGTTTCTGGCCTGCTCCGGCTCGGTGCAGCAGAAGGTGGTGGCCCGCTCGAACCTGTCCAGCGCAGCGCTGGGCAACGAGGGCCTGTTCAACCTGTGCCTGCGGGGCGCGGGTGTGGCGGCGCTGGAAAGCCCGGTGCCCCGCGGCGAGCTGATCGAGTTCAAGCTGGACAACGACCAGCTGCGCATCGATGGCAACATGGCCATTGCCTGGTCCTCCACGTTGAACTTCACGGTGGAAAAATCCACCCGCAGCCTGATCGGCTCCGCGGTTTCCGGCGAAGGACTGGTGAATGTTTACCGGGGCACCGGCACGGTGCTCATGGCCCCGGTGGTCTGATTTCGGCCCAAATTCCGCAATACCGCAATACATAGAAAAAAGGCTCCCCGGTTGGGGAGCCTTTTTGTTTTGCTCAGATTTGCGGGGCGGTTCAGCCCTCAGAGGCAGAGGAAGCGGCTTCGGAGGAGGCGGTCAGCTCGGCCTCGCCCTCCTCGGCATCGGTCATCACGTCGCCCATGGTGCGGCCCTCGTCGATGTTCATGCCGTAGAGGTAGGTCTGGCCGGTGATGAGGCCCAGCTTCTCGGCAGCCACCGGAGCCTCCGGGCTGCGGAAGTGCTCGTTCAGGATCTCAGCGCAGCTCTCCCGGTCCACATAATAGACCTGGGTATGGCCGTTGATGTTGGCCGCGCCGCCGGGTGCGCGCACGATGTAGATATTGGCCGGGTCCACCTTCAGCATGGTGGCATACAGACCCCAGATTTCGGTGATGTCCAGACTGGTGTCGATGTAATGGGCCACCACCTTGCAGGTGCTGTAGTAATCGGCCAGGGTATAGTCGTTCAGCAGGCTCTTGAGCAGAGCGGCGTAGAAGTACTGCTGGGTCTCCAGCCGCTTGTAGTCGGCGGTGGAGTAGTTCCGGTTGCGCAGGATCAGCTCGGCGGTGTCGCCGCTGATCCGGTGGGTGCCCTGGGTGCAGACCGTATTCTCGATTCCGGTCACCTTATCCACGGTGACGATGTCCCAGGGAACATACATCTCGATGCCGCCCATGTTGTTCAGCATGGTCTTGAAGGCCTGCATGTCGATGACCACATAATCGTCCACCGGCAGCTTGAACAGCTCGTAGATCTTGTTGGCCAGGTTGTTGATCTTGTTTTCCTGGTCCGGGCCGTTGGCGTAGACCTCGTTGATCTTGCCGGTGCTGGTCTTGATGCCGTCGCCCACATCCTCGCCCGCATAGGTATCGCGGGGGATCTGGAAGGCGTTCACCTTGCCGCTGTCCCGGTCGATCTGCACATACATGATCACATCGGTCATGCCCTTGCCCTCGGCGTAGTCACGGCCGTCATCGTCGGCATCGTAGTCGATGCCCACCATCAGCAGGTTGTAAAAGCGGTCGCCGCCGGCCTCAATGTCCGGGTCGGTCTGCTGGTTCAGGGTGCCCGCCTCGCCCTCGTCCAGGGCCGGGGCGATCTGGCTGTAGAGATAGGCCATGGCGCTGCATCCAGCCAGCAGTACCACTGCAACAACGATCACCAGGATCTTGATCCAATTTTTCTTTGCCGGGTTTTCCACGCAGGTTCCCCTTTCTTTTTTGCTCATTTGGTTGATTGCACGGAACAGCCGCCGGAAAGACAGAAAGGCTTGACCGGCGGCTGACAAAACGGCCCGGAGCCATGGCCCCGGGGGCTACTTTCCAACAAGTATCAAAAAAGTAACAACGGTTATTATACCGTATTCCCGTCGAATTGGGGAGTATTTTCACAAATTTTTTCCTTTTCGCACAAATTCTCTTTTCCTATTTTGTGCAATCAGCCGCAGAAACCCCAAACTTTTCATAGCTTTTCCTACATAATTCCCCATTGATACAAAAAAACGGGGCGCTTTCCTCTTGGGAAAACGCCCCGCATGCGGATTTTAAAGCTTCCTGCCGATCATCCCACAGCCGACAGGGTGGTACCGGGGAAGTAATGGGCCAGAATCTGGTCGTAGGTCCAGCCGTTGGCCGCATAGCCCCACGCGCCGTACTGGGACAGGCCGCATCCGTGACCGTAGCCGTAGCAGGTGATGCTGAAGCTGCCGTCCGCGTAAGCGATGTCGAAGGCTGCGCTGCGGATATCCCGCCCGGCAAAGCCTGCCAGCACGCTCACCTGCAGCTTCTGGCCGGTGATGGTGGCGGTGCCCAGACGCAGGCTGGTCACATAGCCGGAGGAATTCTTCACAATGTCGCCGAACCAGTCATTGGGGTCCTCGCTGTAGGCATACAGGTCCACGCCCAGCTTTTCCATGGCCCGGTCGGCCACCTCCTGCTCGGTGAACACCCGGGTGTTCTTCCAGTTGCTGGCATACTGCTGGTCGTAGGGGCTTTCCACTGCCACCAGATAGGGGCGGGAGGAGCCCCACACATCCTCACTGGGGCAGGTGCCGAAGGCGGCGCTGGCAAAGTAGGGAGTAAAGGCCACGCGGCCGTTGTAGGTCACGATCTGGTTGGCCACCTCCCGGGCTGCCTGCCGGATGGTCTCGTTGGGCTCCCGGCCGGAAACACTGGGCGCGCCGCCCTGGCTGAGGATCCAGGAATGCGCGGCCACCATCTGGGCCTTGTAGGCCTCAATGGGTGCACCCGCGCCCAGCTCGTTGCGGGCGATCATGGCCAGGCATTCCACCAGATCCATCTCCTGCCGCACGCCGTTCATGGTCACCGTAATGGTGCCCGCACTGGGCGTGGCGGTGGGCTGAGGCGCCTGGGTGGGCTGGGGAGCCGGGGTAGGCTGTGCCGTATTGCCGCCGGGAGCCTGGGTCGCCTGGGGTGCCTGGGTGGCATCCGGCGCCTGCGTGGCTCCGGGCTTGGGCGTGGTGCCCGGCTTCGTTGTAGCGCTGGGCTTGGGACTGGGGGTAGCCGGCGCGTCGGTGGGCGGCGGCGTCAGGGTGGGAATGGGGGTGGCGTTGGGGTCCAGCGGGTGCACGCCCTCCACCACCTGATCCTCCTGGGGCATGCCGCTCTCCTGCTGCACATCGCTGCTGGTGGCGCCGCCGGTGGCGTACCAGTTCATCCAATACTGATGTAAGGTCTCCACCGAGGGAACCTCCTCACCGGTCTGCGCATACATGGCCAGCGGCAGCAGGGGCTGGTCCGCCTGAACGATCTGACGGCCCAGCAAAAAGCCCGCCTCATCCTGCCGCTGCAGCCGGCCGGTGACCGCCAACTTGCGGCCGGAGCCGTCCGATGCATCGGCCACCAGAGTGACGAAGCTGTCCTCGTCCTCCAGGTCCACCGGCATCTCATACAGGCTGCGGGCCTTGACCCCCAGCACAAAATTCAGAAAATTCTGCTGGTCGCTCAGATCCTGCAGGCCGTACAGATCAAAGGCGGTCTCGCCGGTTTCGGCCGGGTCCCAATAAAAGACGGCGGCAACCTTATAACGATAGGTGCTGCCGTCGGTGTACAGAGTGAAGCCGCAGTTGTCCCGCAGCAACTCCTCCTCATCCAGCTCGCTCAGCTGCCGGATGCTGCCCTCAGGGCATTCCACGATCTGGTTGGTGCGGGCCTGGCCGGGCTGGCCGCTGCTCACAAAGCGGGCCAGCTCGTCGCCCTGGGCCGCCTGCACCGCAAGGCCCACCGCCTGGCCGGGCTGGGACGCGTTTGGCTGGTAGACCAGCGTGCCGCCCAGCTTGGGCAGGGCCAGGTAAGCCGCCACCTGGCTGTTGTCCTCCTGGGCCCGGGTCAGGTAATCCCGGGCGGCGGTGTCGTAGTCGGCAGTGCCGTAGCCCGCGCCGCTCATCTGCTGGGCGGCGGGCCGCTCGGCCCGCCACACCACACCGAAGGCAACGGCCGCAATGAGCAGCACCAGGATCAGGCAGGCCAGCGGACGGCTGGCCGGATTCCGTTTTCTGGCGGGCGGCTCGGGCAGCTGGGCGGATTCATCGAACAGCTGCCGGCCGGCACTGCGCAGGTTGGCCGCCCGGCTCACCGGAGGCACCGCACCGCCGGATTTCTGCCAGGCGGCGTTTTGCGCGCTTTGCTGGGGTGCTGCCGCCGGACGGGGCCGGGGTGCCTCGGCTTTTTGAGGAACGGGGGTTTTCAGCACCGGCAGCACCGGAGCGGGCTTGCCGTAGACAAAGCTCTGCACCCCTTCTGCCGTCTCCAGGCCCAAAGCCAGGCGGCGCAGCATGTCAAAGATCCAGTTGGCTGCCAGCATGCCGGGCTGAGCACTGGGAGTCAGCACATGCAGGTAGACGGTCTTTGCCCCGCACACCAGCACAAAGCCGGGCTGCACGCCCTGGGCGGGCTGGTAGCTGACCGCCCAGTCCGCGCCCGAGAGTGCCAGCGCCTGATGGGCCCGACCCGCCGCCGGCTGCACCGGGCAGTCGGGGTATTTGTCCAGCAGGGCCCGGGGCGGCTCCAGTCGGTCCGCCTTGGTGGGATGCCGGTAGCTGTGGTCGCCGAAATCGTAGACCGCTGCGGCCTCTTTCTCGCTTCGGATGCGCGCCTCCAGCAGATGGCCGGTGGCCTCATCCGCCGCCACGAACAGCTTGTGCTTTTTTGCCAGCCCGGTCAGGGCCGCTTTGGCCAGCTCGGTATCGCCTTCACCGAATACCGCCGGGCCGAACTGCTCCCGGAAGTATTCGTTCCACTGCTTGCAGATTCGGCTGGCTTCGGCCTCGCTGTCGGCCTGCACGTTCACGCAGACCACCAGCTCCTCTTCCCGGCTCAGCAGCCGCAGGCCCGGGCAGCCCTGAGCCGCGGCGGCCTTGAGCACCGCCTGGGCCCTCGCCTGGGGCACACCGAACAGCCGCAGCGCCAGCATGCGGTTGGCTTGCGCCATTTTCTCCACCTCGTTTCCCTTTTCTTCCTTGTCGTTGTTACTTCTTCATCTCATCGCCTGTTTCTGCTGCGCCAGTTCCTCGGCGCTCAGCTTGTCCGCGCCGGGCATGGGCAGCCCCAGCGCCAGCCGCCGGGCATAGTCCAGCGCCCGGTTGGCGGCACTGATGCGGATGCTCTGCCGGTCCCGGTTGCCCAGCAGCAGCTTTGCCACATAGACCTCATCGCCCCGGGCTGCACCCACATACAC
Source organism: Gemmiger sp. An194 (assembly GCF_002160145.1). Classification (GTDB taxonomy): domain Bacteria; phylum Bacillota; class Clostridia; order Oscillospirales; family Ruminococcaceae; genus Allofournierella. The sequence goes on from NZ_NFKA01000002.1 coordinate 172,473, forward strand.
AAGGCCCACCGGCTTTTCGGCAGTTCCGCCGCCGGGGCCCGCGATGCCGGTGAGCGAGACGGCGATGTCCGCCCCGCTGACCCGGGCCGCGCCCAGCGCCATCTGTGCGGCAGTCTGCCGGCTCACCGCCCCCACGGTGGCAAGCGTTGCCTCGCTCACACCCAGCAGCCTGTGCTTGGCTTCGTTGGCGTAAGTACAGAAGCCGAAGCCGAACACCTCCGAGGAGCCGGGCACCTGGGTGATGCGCTGGCTCACAAGGCCGCCGGTGCAGCTCTCGGCAGTGGCAACGGTCAGGCCCTTTTCCGCGAGGGTCTGCACCAGGGTGTGCTCCAGGTCGTTTGTATCCTCGCCGTAGATCACATCCCCCAGAATGGCGCGGAATTGTTCCGCATAGGCCCGGCAGGCCACTTCGCCCTCCTCATGGCTGGCGGCCCGGGCGGTAATGCGAATCTGCACCTCGCCGGTCTTGGCGTAGATGGCAGCGGTGGGGTTCTCGTTTTCAAACAGATGGCCTACCTGTTCCTCCACATGGCTCTCGCCGATGCCGGTGATGCGCAGGGTCAGGCTGTGCAGCACCCGCTGCGTCCCATCCGACAGGAAGGGCCGCACCTGCTCGGTCCACAGGGGCTTTAACTCGCTGGGCGGGCCGGGCAGCAGCACCGCCCGTTTCCCGTCCTTTTGGAACCAGACCGCCGGGGCGGTGCCGTTGTGGTTCTCGAACCAGCCGCCCTTTTGGGGCACCATGGCCTGCTTTTCGTTGTGGGGCGGCATGTGCCGGCCGGTGGCGGCGAAGTAGGCCCGGATATTTTCCAGAACAGAGGGTTCCAGCTGCAGGGTATCGTCAAAGCAGCGGGCCACCGTCTCCTTGGTCAGGTCGTCCGCCGTGGGACCCAGCCCGCCGGAGAAGACCAGCAGATCGCTGCGCTCCAGCGCCTCGCCCACCAGCTGGGCCAGACGGCCCTCGTTGTCGCCCACCACCCACTGGTGGTGGACCGTGATGCCCAGCGCCGCCAGCTCCTTGGCCAGGAACTGGGCGTTGGTATTCAGAATATCGCCGAGCAGCAGCTCGGTACCCACGCAGATGATCTCCGCCTTCAACTTGGTTTCCCTCTTTCCCACGGTTTGCTGATGGCGCAGCCTTCGGGTGAGTTTTCCACCTCCGGCGCGCCTTATTGTTTAAAAGTCCTCCAGCTCGGACAGGTCGTCCTCCTGCTTCTGGTCCCGCATGTCGATGCGGATACGCTCCACGTTTGCGGCCGCCTGCTCCTCCAGCTCGGCCAGGCCGGGCATGGCGGCCTCCGCCGCCTCGATCTCGGCCAGGGTGGGCTTGGTCTTGGGGTGGGGCGGGGTGAAGATGGTGCAGCAGTCCTCAAAGGGCAGGATGCTGGTCTCGAAGGTGCCGATCTTGCGGGCCACCACCGTGATCTCGCTCTTGTCCATACCGATCAGCGGGCGCAGCACCGGCAGGTCCTGGGCCGCGTCGGTACAGGCCAGAGCATACAGGGTCTGGCTGGCCACCTGGGCCAGGCTCTCGCCGGTGACCAGAGCCTTGGCGTCGATGTCCTTGGCGATCCGGTTGGCAATGCGCATCATGCTGCGGCGCATGAGCACGGTGAACAGCACATCGGGGGCATTGTCCTGGATGTACTCCTGCGGGGTGGTGTAGGGCACCACGTACAGCACGCAGTTGCCGGTGTAGGGGGCAATTTCCCGGGCCAGATCCCGCACCTTATCCTGTGCGGCCTGGCTGGTATAGGGCGGGCTTGCAAAGTGGATGTGATGCAGCGCCAGACCGCGGCGGGCCATGTACCAGGCAGCCACCGGGCTGTCGATGCCGCCGCTGAGCATGGTAATGGCGCGGCCGCTGGTGCCCACCGGCAGACCGCCCGCACCGGGCACCTTGGGCCCGTGTACATAGGCGCCGTAGTCCCGCACCTCCACCATGACCACGATGTCAGGATGGTGCACATCCACCCGCAGATGGGGGTGCTTGCTCAGCAAAAAGCCGCCCAGCTCCCGGCACAGCTCGGGGCTTTTCAGCGGGAAGGATTTATCGGCCCGCTTGGCCTCCACCTTGAAGGTCTTGAGACCCCGCAGGATAGGGCCCAGGTATTCCTCGGCGGTGGCCTTGATGGCGTCGATGTTCTTTTCGCAGACAGCGGCGCGGCTCAGCGCGGCCAGACCGAACACCTTGCTCACCCGGTCGTAGGCTTCCTCCATGTTGGCCTCGGCCATCTCGTCCCGGGGCTCCACGTACATGGTGCTCTGGGCCTTGTAGACCTGGAAGTTGCCCAGATCCTTCACCCGCCAGCGCAGGGATTTGCTGAGCACCGATTCAAACGTGGCCCGGTTCAGGCCCTTCAGGGCCATCTCGCCCTGGTAGCACATGATGATTTCTTTCATTGTAATGGTTAACTCCTTTATTTTGGGTCAGATCCTGACGATTTTACCGGATGCGGGCCAGCGTCTGCATGCCCTCGGCAAGGCCGGCCAGCAGCGCGTCCACATCCGCCTCGGTGTTATTGCCGCAAAGGCTGATGCGCAGGGCGGTGTCCGCCCGCAGCGGCTCCAGCCCCATGGCGGCCAGTGTATGGCTGGCCGCGCCTTTCGAGCAGGCCGAGCCGCTGGACACATACACGTTTTTCGTTTCCAGAAAATGCAGCATGGTCTCGCTCTTGATGCACATGGTGCTCACGTTCACCACCTCGGCCACCGCGTCCTCGGGGCTGTTGAATACAAGGCCGGGCATTGCGGCCAGCCCTTCGCGCAGCCGCCGGTTCAGCTGTGCCATGCGGGCGGTGCGCTCGGCCATGTTTTTGTAGCCGATCAGCGCAGCCTTGGCCATGCCCACCGCGTAGGGCAGGTTCTCGGTGCCGGGGCGCACGCCCTTTTCCTGGCCGCCGCCGTGGCCCCGCTCCTGCCCGCCGCCCAGGTAAGGCGGCTCGATGTTATAGCCCCGGCGCAGGTACAACGCGCCCACGCCCTTGGGCGCGTGGATCTTGTGACCGCTCACCGTGAAGCTGTCGATGCCATCCAGCTTCACCGGCACCCGCAGCCAGGCCTGCACCCCGTCCACATGCACGGCGGTGCGCGGGTTCTTCTCCTTCACCCGCTTTGCCAGCCGGTTCACATCCACCTGTGTGCCGATCTCGTTGTTCACCTGCATGCAGCTCACCAGAATGGTGTTCTTGTCCACCGCGTTCACGAAGGCATCCAGGTCCAGATGGCCGGTCTCGTCCGGGTTAATGGTCACCACATCGAAGCCCAGCTGCCGCAGCCGTTCCATGGGCATGGCCACGCTGGGATGCTCGTAGCCGCTCACCACCACCCGTTTGCCCCAGTTTTTCCGGGCCAGGGCCGCGCCCAGAATGGCAATGTTGTTGCTCTCAGAGCCGCAGCCGGTGAAGAACACCTCCTCGGGGGCGGCGCCCAGAGTCTTTGCCACCCCGGCGCGGGCCTTTTCCAGCAGGCGGCGGCTTTCGCAGCCGGGGCCATACAGGCTGGAAGGGTTGGCCCAGTGCTCGACCATGGCCTTGCGGACGGCATCCGCCACCGCTTCGTCCACAATGGTGGTGGCGGCGTTATCCAGATAATGGAGGGTTTCGTTGTGCAGCATTCCGGTCTCACCTTTTACAAAAAGTATTAAACGCTTTTAAATTTACAAAAATCCGGTAAATTCGTCAAAGAAAAAAGCGCATAGGGATACAGAATATAGTATAGCATACCGGCGCGGGGTTTCACAACCAAAACCGCCGGGGGAAATCTGCCGGGCATAAGAAGTGCGACTTCTTGTGTGACGCTTGTAAGATGGGGCGAATTTTGGTACCCTTATAGAAGAAAGAAAAGGATCCCCGGCCCGTCTGCGCCCCGGCGCGGGCAGGCCGATGTTGTTTGCTGGGTGTATGCCCGGAACAGGAAAGGATGAGCGCCATGAAATCGGATATTCAGATCGCACAGGAAGCCACCCTGCAGCCCATTGCCCAGGTTGCGCAAAAGCTGGGTCTCACCGAGGATGAGATCAGCCTGTACGGCAAATACAAGGCAAAGATCGACCACAAGCTGGCAAAGCGGGAGGCAAAACAGGGCAAGCTGATTCTTGTAACGGCCATCAGCCCCACCCCGGCCGGCGAGGGCAAGACCACCATCAGCACCGGTCTGGCGGACGGTCTGAACGCGCTGGGCAAAAAGACCATGCTCTGCCTGCGCGAGCCCAGCCTGGGACCCGTGTTCGGCATCAAGGGCGGCGCGGCCGGCGGCGGCTACGCTCAGGTGGTGCCCATGGAGGACATCAACCTGCATTTTACCGGTGACCTGCACGCCATCGGCGCGGCCAACAACCTGCTGGCGGCCATGGTGGACAACAGCGTATACCAGGGCAATCCTCACAACATTGATCCCCGGCGCATCGTTTGGAAGCGCTGCGTGGACATGAACGACCGCCAGCTGCGCTTTGTGACCGACGGTCTGGGCGGCAAGGTGAACGGTGTGCCCCGTGAGGATGGGTTCGACATCACCGTGGCCAGCGAGGTTATGGCGATCTTCTGCCTGGCCACCGATCTGAAGGATCTGAAAGAGCGGCTTTCCCGCATTGTTGTGGCCTACAGCTACGACGGCCAGCCGGTGACCGCGGGTCAGATCGGCGCGGCGGGTGCCATGACCGCCCTGCTGAAGGACGCCTTCGACCCGAACCTGGTCCAGACTCTGGAGAACAACCCGGCGATCATCCACGGCGGTCCCTTCGCGAACATTGCCCACGGCTGCAACAGCGTGATGGCCACCCGTCTGAGCCTGAGTCTGGCGGATTACGTGGTGACCGAGGCGGGCTTCGGCGCGGATCTGGGTGCCGAGAAGTTCCTGGACATCAAGTGCCGCAAGGCTGGTCTGTCCCCCAACGCGGTGGTGATTGTGGCCACCGTGCGTGCCTTGAAGCATCACGGCGGATGCCCCAAGGATCAGCTGGGTGTGGAGAACCTGGATTATCTGACCGCCGGTGCGAACAACCTGCGCCGTCATGTGGAGAACATGCGCAATTTCGGTCTGCCGGTTTGTGTGGCGATCAACGCATTCCCCACCGACACCGCCGCCGAACACGACTGCGTGAAGAAGATCTGCGCCGAGCTGGGCGTGCCCTGCGCGCTGGCTGAGGTATTTGCCAAGGGCGGTCAGGGTGGTACCCAGCTGGCCCAGACCGTGCTGGACATCATGCAGGACGACACCGCCATCAACTTCACCTATCCGGACGAGATGCCTCTGAAAGAGAAGGTTCTGGCGGTTGCGCAGAAGATCTACCGGGCCAAGGACGTGACCTGGAGCGCACCCGCTTTGAAGACCCTGGCCGAGATCGAGGCCATGGGCTACGGCAATCTGCCGGTCTGCATTGCCAAGACCCAGTATTCCTTCAGCGATGACGCAAAGCTGCTGGCTGCGCCCTCCGATTTCACCATGACCGTGCGTGACGTGCGGCTTTCCGCCGGTGCGGGCTTCGTTGTGGTTATCATGGGCAGCATCATGACCATGCCCGGCCTGCCCAAAAAGCCCGCCGCCGAAAACATCGACGTGGACGAAAACGGCAAAATCACCGGACTTTTTTAACGGACTCGACCGGCAGCGGGGTGCGGGACGGTTACCGGTACGCACCGGATTTTCCTCAGCGACATACTCTAACTGCCTTTTGACGGACCCGACCGGCAGCGGGGTGCGGAAATATTTTTTCTGATAAGCCCACACTGAACTTTTTTCTTCAGTGGCGTACGCTGACTTTCCTTTTCATCAACCCGATCATCAGCCGGGTGCGGAACCTCTGCCGTTCCGCACCCGGCTTTTTTGCGCTTCGCGCCGTTTCCCTCTTCCATTTTTCCCGATGACAAAAAACAGCCGGTGGGAGATACTCCCATCGGCTGCTTTTTGTTATCCCTTTTAATTTACTCAGGCGTTGTCCGCCAGATAATAGGTGCTGCCCATCACGTAGTCCAGATCGCTGCTGTAGGCCACATGCCGCAGCAGATAGTCCATCCAGGCCCCGTAGCCCCCCGAGTTCAGATGCAGGCCCTCGGTGGTGTAGCTGGGGTTCAGCCCGCCGCTCTCGTCCAGCAGTGCGCTGTAAACATCCAGATAATGGCAGCCCTGCGCCAGCGCCATCTGGGCCAGCTGCTGGTTGATGCGCTGGATGCGCTCGTTGTTCAGATTCGTGTTGGTGTAGTCGGTGGTCACCGGCGTCATGGACTGGATGTAGATCTCCACATCCTGCCCCGCCGCCTCCCGGATCAGAGGGATCATCTGCTCGTAGTAGCCGAAATAACCCTTTTCCACCGCCTCGTCCGCGCTGGTGGCCAGTGCGTTTGCACCGAACATCAGGTACACCGCCTTCGGCTGCTTCTGGGCAATGATGTCCAGCGCCACCTCGGTGGCCACCACCGTTTCCGACTGGTACCGGTTCATGCTCTTACGGTTCACAATGTCACTGGGCACCGCGCCCCGGTAGCCCAGCACCGTGGCCACGCCCTTGGCCGGGTTCTCGTAAAGGTCCAGGCCCTCGGTCACACTGTCGCCCAGAAAGACCACGCCCGGCAGATATTTGGTGCTGTCCACCAGGCCGCACTCCGGCTGCACAATGTCCTCATAGCCCAGCGTCTTGATGGTATATTCCCCGGTCTGCTGCACCGGGCCCATCCGTTCAAAGCCGGTCTCGTTGGTATCCACCACCGGGTTCTGCATGGGCAGCGGCGCCAGCACACTGCCGGAAAGCCCCGGCTGCACCGTCTCGCTGGAGGCAGGCTCCTCCTCGTCCCAGCCGGTCACCGCCTGGATGCCCGCCGTGATGATGCCGGAAACGCCCAGCACCATCACCGCCAGCAGGGCCATGCTCAGCACCCGCCGCTGCGCCCGCCGCCGCTGGCGGCTGCGCACCTGATTGCTGAATTCTCGATAGCTGTTTGCCATGTTTTCTCCTGTTATTTCCCCGCCCTGCTCAGAAAGCGGCGGTTATTCGGCAGCCTTATAATAGGGGCTGCCCTCCAGATAGGGGTTCTCCGGGTTGTATACCGTATGGGTGGTCAGGTAATCCCGCACCAGCGGATAGGCCGATGCATTCAGGTGCACACCATCCGCCGCGGCCAGGTCCGCCCGCAGGTCGCCGTTTTCATCCGCCAGCACATCGTGCAGGTTGATGAAGTAGCAGCCCTTCTCCACCGCCATCTTGGCCAGCTCGTTGTTCACCCGCTGGATACGCTCCCGGTAAAGGCCCGGCTGACTTACCCCCGGCCGCACCGGTGTGACCGACTGCACGTAAATGGCCACCTCACTGCCCAGCGCCTCCCGGAATTTGTCCAGCATCTGGCTGTAGTAGGCCAGGTACGACTGCTCGGCCGCATCATCGTTGCGCACCAAAGCGTTGGTGCCCAGCAGAATATAAAGCCGCTTGGGATTGCTGTTGATGATGGTATCGAAGATGGCCTCCGGCTCACGGCCCGAACCATCGCCCGGGTCCGCCACCTCGTTGTTCACCACCTGGCTGGGGCCAATGTTTTTATAGGCGCACACAAAGGCGTGTTCCTTCATATCGGAAGTTCCGAACACGTTCCAGCCCTGGCTCACACTGTCGCCCAGAATGGCGGTGCGGTCGAAGTATTTCATATCCACCTGGCCGTTCTCCGGCACCGCCAGCAGCCGGAAGTCCGGCGAGTTGATCGTTTGGTCCAGCGTTTTGGTCAGCGGCTGCATGGTGTCCCACGCGGCGGCCCCATCCTGTGCGGTAAGGCTGGCAGCAGGCTGGCTCGTGCTCTCACTCTGGGGTATGCTTTCACTTTCCGGCGTGGTCTGGCTCTGGGTGGTGCTTTGCGCCGTGCTGCCGCTCTGGGCCGTGCTGCCGCTCTCACCTGCCCAGGGCAGGCCGCCGGTCAGCCGGATCACACCGTAAGCCGCCGCCATCACCGCGGCTACCACAACCACAAAGAGCAGCGCCCGGCGCATTGCCCGTTTGCGCTTGCGCCGCCGGACCTGTTCTCTGAATTCCCGGTATGTAGGCATCCTTATTCTTCCCCTTTCCCTGCCCCGGCCGCTGTGCTTATACCTGCCGGGGGTGTTTTCTCTATACCTTTATAACGCGGATGACCGCAAAAACATTTCATGCGCCGCGCTGTTATTTTCTGCGTATGTGTTTTATTATACCCCACCCATGTTTGGGGTTCAATAAGAGCCATACGATTTTCACCGCTTTTCTTGGGCTTTGCGGGAAGAAACGAAAAAGTTTTTCAATTTGTTAATATTTTATCCACTATCCCCAAAATTTCCAATTTTTTTCATTTTTGGTCTTGACGAACACTTTTTCACCCTTCATACTTAAAATACACGGACGCACCGCCCCTGTTCGAGGCTTTCCGGCCCGAAGGGAGCTGCTCCGGTTTTCCGCGGGAAGGAGCGAACCCTGGACCATGATCACCCATCATTTTGATATCGAGCCCAAGCAGCCCTGCCAGCTGCCCTCCGCTCAGCTGCTGCACGCCAACATCCACCACGGCGCGCTTTCGCCCCGCTGCGATGTTCACAGCCACATCTTCACCGAACTTCTGTATGTGCTGCAGGGCACCGGCTGGATCGAGGTGGACGGCCAGCGGGTGGAGCTGCAGACCGGCGATGTGCTGGTGCTGCCCCCCCAGTGCCCGCACCACGGCATCCAGCCCGGGCGCGAGCCCTTTTCCACCCTGAGCCTGGACCTGTGCTGCTCCTGCTGCCTGAGCGGTCAGTCTTCCGGCTGGCTGCGGCTGACCGGCCGGGATGCCGCCCTGCTGGAGCCCTATCTGCGCCTGTTTTTGCAGGAGCTGCAAAACCGCCGGGACTATTTTGAGCCCGCCTGCCATCAGCTCACGGCCCTTTTGATGCTGCAGCTGGGCCGCATCTGCCCCCTCACCCAGAACAGCGCGCCCTCCAGCCGCAAAAGCGCCATGGAGTGCGCCCGGGTGCGCCAGTACATCGACGAGCACTACACCGAGTCCATCACACTGGACCAGCTGGCCCGCTACGCCGGGCTGAACAAATATTATCTGGTGCATGTGTTCAACCGGGAAATGGGCTGCAGCCCCATCAGCTACCTGATCGAGCGGCGCATCAGCGAAAGCAAGCGCCTGCTGGCCGCCACCCGCATTCCGGTGCAGCAGATCAGCGGTCGACTGGGCTTTTCCAGCCCCAGCTATTTCAGCCAGAGCTTCCGGCGAGCCACCGGGTTTTCCCCCGCGGAATTCCGCCGCCAGGCCATGGCAATGGGCACCCAACCGACAGAATGATGCAATGATTCTTCATTGACGAACAACATTTTTTATCGTACACTTAAAGCTAGTCAGCAAAGGTCTTTGCCCCCCGCGTTCCATGCGCTGGCAAAGGCCTTTTTGTTTCGCGTCTCTTCGGCGCGAGCACACAGATGAGAATAGAATGGGAGTGTTTTCAATGGCAATTTTGGTATGCGGCGGCGCCGGTTACATCGGCAGCCACACCTGCGTGGAACTTCTGGCCGCCGGCTACGACATCGTTGTGGCCGATAACTTCTACAATTCCTGCCCCAAAGCCGTGGAGCGCATCAAGCAGATCTCCGGCAAGGATTTCCGCTTTGTGGAGGTTGACCTGACCGACACCGAGGCAGTGGAGGCTCTGTTTGCCCAGAATCCGGACATCGACTCCGTGATCCAGTTCGCCGCCTATAAGGCCGTGGGCGAGAGCGTTTCCAAGCCCATCGAATACTACACCAACAACCTGGAGACCACTCTGGTGGTGCTGGATGCCATGCGCCGCCATGGGGTGCACAACATCGTGTTCTCCTCCTCCGCCACCGTTTACGGCGACCCCGCCACTGTGCCCATCACCGAGGATTTCCCCGTGGGCGCCACCACCAACCCCTACGGCACCAGCAAGGTGTTCAACGAGCGCATGCTCACCGACTGCTGCACCGCTGACCCCGAGCTGAACGTGGCTCTGCTGCGTTACTTCAACCCCATCGGCGCCCACAAGAGCGGCCTGATCGGCGAGGACCCCAACGGCATCCCCAACAACCTGGTGCCCTACATTGCCAAGGTGGCTGTGGGCAAGCTGGAGAAGGTGCACGTGTTCGGCAACGACTACCCCACCCCGGACGGTACCGGCGTGCGTGACTACATCCACGTGGTGGACCTGGCCCGCGGCCATGTGGCTGCCATCAAGAAGCTGGAGCAGAAGCCCGGCCTGTTCATCTGCAACCTGGGCACCGGCCACGGCTACAGCGTGCTGGATGTGATCCACGCTTACGAGAAGGCCTGCGGCAAAACCCTGCCCTATGTGATCGATCCCCGCCGCCCCGGCGACATCGCCGAGTGCTGGGCAGACCCCTCCAAGGCCAAGAACGAGCTGGGCTGGGTGGCCGAGTACGGCATTGAGGACATGTGCGCCGACAGCTGGAAGTGGCAGAGCATGAACCCCAACGGCTACAAAGATTGATATTCATCCCATTTTCTACAAAAAGTATAGCAAAAGGAGTTGTTTTCCCTTGGCGAAAAAACCGATTCTGGTGGTCATGGCAGCCGGTATGGGCAGCCGGTACGGCGGCCTGAAGCAGATCGACCCGGTGGGCCGCTGCGGCGAAGCCATTCTGGACTACTCGGTGTTTGATGCGAAGCGGGCCGGGTTCGAGACCGTGGTCTTCATCATCAAGCACGAGATCGAGGAGGCCTTCAAGTCCACCATCGGCGCCCGTCTGGCCCCGCACATGGAGGTGCGCTACGCCTATCAGCAGCTGGAAAAGCTGCCCGCCGGTTACTCCGTACCGGAAGGCCGCACCAAGCCCTGGGGCACCAGCCACGCCATTCTGAGTGCGGAGGATGTGATCGACGCGCCCTTTGCGGTGATCAATGCCGACGACTACTACGGTCCCGAGGCGTTCCAGGTGATCTACGACTACCTTTCCACCCACGAGGACGGCGCTGTGTATGAGTACAGTATGGTCGGCTATCTGCTGAAAAATACTGTGACCGAAAACGGCTATGTCTCCCGCGGTGTCTGCGTGACCAATGCGGAAGGCTATCTGGACAGCGTGACCGAGCGCACCCGCATCGAGACCTGCCCGGAGGGCATCCACTTCTCCGAGGACGGCGGCGAGAGCTGGACCCCCATTTCCGGCGACAGCGCGGTTTCCATGAACCTGTGGGGCTTCGGGCCCAGCTTCGTGAAGGAGATCCGTGCCCGCTTCCCCGCCTTCCTGGACAAGGCGCTGGCGGAAAACCCGCTGAAGGCGGAATTCTACCTGCCCAGCGTGGTGAGCGCTCTGATCGAGGAGGGCAAGGCCCGGGTCAAGGTGCTGCACAGTGCCGACCGCTGGCACGGCGTGACCTATCAGGAGGACAAACCTCTGGTGGTGGCCGCCATTGGCGAAAAGACCGACGCGGGGCTGTATCCCAGCCCGCTGTGGGGTTGAACTTTTCCCGAATAGCAAAAAACCGGAGAGCACACAGCTCTCCGGTTTTTTTGTTGTCTCAGCTCTCCAGAAAGCGCCGGGAAAAGCGCTGCATGGGCCGGTTCACCTGCTTGGCCACCATTCCCACCAGAACGGCGGCGGCCACGGTGCCCTCCCGCACGCCCTCCAGCCGATGCAGGAACAGCAGCGACAGCGTGCTGGCGATGAGCACCAGCGTCACATCAAAGCCCACCTTAGTTTTGTGGAAGGGTGTTCCGAAGGCCCGGCATACCGCCAGCACCATGCCCTCGCCTGCCAGCGTGACCACATTCGCGGTGACCTCAAAGCTCACCCCGACGCCCACCAGCAGAATCCCCACGGCACACACCAGCCAGCGGGCGGCGTAGCCCTGCACCGAAATGCCCTGAATGGCCCAGACCGCTGTGTCGGTGAGGGTGCCGAAAACCAGGGCCACCGGCAGCTGGATTAGCTGGATGGGGTCGTAATTGCGGCGCAGCAGCAGGATCTGCAGCAGAATCAGCGTCACGTGCATGGCGATGGTGGCGGTGCCCACGGTGAGCGGCGTAAACAGGCTGAGCACATAGGGCAGGCTTGAGATGGGCGAGGTACCCAGACCTCCCTTGATGGAAAAGGCCACACCGAAGGCCATGATCACCAGTCCCGTGCAAAGCAGCAGATAGCGGCGCAGCAGGTGTTTTTGTGCCGTCTTCATAAATTCTCTCTCCTCCCCCGTTTTCTTGGTTTCACAGTGGAAAAGCCCGCTCCGGCTGTTGCCGAAGCGGGCTTTTTGGTTTTGTTTCAGGTCCCTTGCGCAGGGCACTCAGGGCTTAGCCCTTGGCCTTCTTGGCCTCGATGGCAGCCAGAGCGTCCTTGCGGCTCAGGTTGATGCGGCCCTGCTGGTCGATCTCGGTGACCATAACGATCAGCTCGTCGCCCACGGCCACAACATCCTCCACGCGCTCTACACGCTTGGAGTCCAGCTTGGAGATGTGCACCAGGCCTTCCTTGCCGGGAGCGATCTCAACAAATGCGCCGAAGTTCATCAGACGGGTCACGCGGCCCTTGTAGATGGCGCCCACCTCGGGGTCCTCCACGATGGTCTTGATGGTGTGGATGGCCCGGTTGGCGTCGTCGATGTCGATGGCGGAGACGAACACATGGCCGTCCTCCTCCACGTCGATCTTGCAGTTGCAGTTGGCGCAGATGTCCTGGATGACCTTACCGCCCTTGCCGATCACGTCCTTAATCTTGTCCACGGGGATGACCATGCTCAGCATCTTGGGAGCGTACTTGCTCAGCTGGGCACGAGGCGCGGGGATGACGGGCAGCATGATCTCGTCCAGAATGAACAGACGGCCCTTGCGGCACTTCTCGAAGGCTTCCTCGATGATCTCGTAGGTCAGACCGTCGATCTTGATGTCCATCTGGATGGCGGTGATGCCCTTGTGGGTACCGCCAACCTTGAAGTCCATATCGCCGTGGAAGTCCTCAACGCCCTGGATGTCCAGCATGGTCATCCAGCGCTCGCCCTCGGTGATCAGACCGCAGGAGATACCGGCAACGGGGGCCTTGATGGGCACACCGGCGTCCATCAGGGCCAGAGTGCTGCCGCAGATGGAAGCCTGGCTGGTGGAACCGTTGGAGGACAGAACCTCGCTCACCAGACGCAGGGTGTAGGGGAACTCCTCCATGCTGGGCAGCACGGGAACCAGAGCACGCTCCGCCAGAGCGCCGTGGCCGATCTCGCGGCGGCCGGGGCTGCGGGGTGCGCGGGCCTCGCCCACAGAGTAGGGCGGGAAGTTGTAGTGGTGCATGTAGCGCTTGTACTGCTCGGTGCCCAGGTCGTCCATCAGCTGGCTGTCCTTGGTGGAGCCCAGAGTGGCGATGGTCAGAACCTGAGTCTGGCCGCGGGTGAACATACCGCTGCCGTGTACACGGGGCAGCAGGCCGACTTCGGCGGCCAGAGGACGGATCTCGTTGATGCCGCGGCCGTCCACACGCTTGCCTTCATCCAGCAGCCAGCGGCGCACCACGAACTTCTGCATCTTGTACATCAGCTCTTCGATGGTGCCGGCGCCCCACTGCTCGGCGTACTTCTCCTCCAGCTTCTCCCGGATGGGCAGCAGGCGAGCGTCGCGGATGTTCTTGTCGTCGGTGTCCATGGCGGCCTTGAAGTCGTCCAGGAACTCGTTCTTCACTTCCTCGAACAGGTCGTGGTCCAGATCCATGTCCTGGAATTCCTTCTTGGGCTTGCCGATCTCGCGCACGATGCCGCCAATAAACTCGATGATCTTCTTGATCTCCACGTGAGCGGCCTTGATGGCGTTCAGCATGGTGACCTCGTCCACCTCGTTGGCGCCGGCCTCGATCATGACGATCTTCTTCTCGGTGGCGGCAACGGTGAGCTGCAGGTCGCTGACCTCACGCTGCTCCAGGGTGGGGTTGACCACCAGCTTGCCGTTCACCAGACCCATGAACACGCCGCCGATGGGGCCAGCCCAGGGAATGTCGGAGATGGACAGCGCGATGGAAGTACCGATCATGCCGGTGATCTCGGGGCTGCAGTCCTGGTCCACGCTCATCACAGTCATGGTGACGCACACGTCGTTGCGCATGGTCTTGGGGAACAGGGGACGGATGGGACGGTCCACCACGCGGCTGGTCAGGATGGCCTTCTCACCGGGGCGGCCCTCACGGCGCATAAAGCTGCCGGGGATGCGGCCCACAGCGTACAGCTTCTCCTCAAAGTCCACGCTCAGGGGGAAGAAGTCGATGCCGTCGCGGGGCTTCTCGCTCATGGTCACGTTGCACAGCACAACGGTCTCGCCGTAGCGCACCAGGCAGCTGCCGTTGGACAGACCGCACATCTTGCCGGTCTCAACCACCAGCGGACGGCCGGCCAGTTCCATCTCGAAGGTTTTGAAATTGGTGAATTCCTCATGCTTGGATGCAAATTCCAAAGCCATAGTGTTACCTCCTAATTGATGATATAGTTTTGAATATTCCATCAGAAAGGCCCTGTGGCTTTAGCAATAAATCCAGCGTTTTGCCCGCCGTCAAAGCGCTCGATTTACCGCTAATGCACACACGGCATTTCTGTTTTGGCAAAAAAATACAGGGAAAGGCAGGCGGTTTGAAAACCGCCTGCCTTTTGGATGCGTGATTACTTACGCAGGCCCAGCTTGGTGATCAGGGCACGATAACGCTCGATGTCCTTCTTCTTCAGGTAGGCCAGCAGGTTGCGGCGGCGGCCAACCATCTTCAGCAGGCCACGACGGCTGTGATGGTCGTGGGTGTTGTTCTTCAGGTGCTCGTTCAGGTGGTTGATGCGAGCGGTCAGCAGGGCAACCTGCACCTCGGGAGAACCGGTATCGGTCTCGTGAACGCGAGCGGACTCAATGATGTTCTTCTTAGCTTCCATTGTGAATACCTCGTTTTCTATATATTTGCCAATGACCAGGTGTGGGGCAATCGAGGCGCTCTGTTGCAGAGCATACACCCCATACTGGGCCATGGTAGCCTATTAACTATAACACAGACAGCGGCAAAAATCAAGGGCAGGTTTTCTCTCCGCGCATCTTTTTGATACGTGCCGCCAGCAGGCCGCAGCCCGCCTGCAGCGTTCCGGCCCCCAGCGCCGCCACCGGCAGCAGCATGGGATAAAAGCTTACCGCGTACTGGCTTTTGCCCTCGGAAAGGGTGAGATAAAACACCCCGCCGAAAAACACCAGCGCGGGCAGAATGGCCCCGGGCGAGGGGCGCAGCATCAGCCGCACCGCCCCCACCAGCCCCAGCAGGTAGACCGCCGTCTGCAAACAGCCCAGAAAGGGATTCAGTCCCTCATCCAGGCTTTGAGCGAACAGCTGCTCCTGATAGTCCTGCGCATGCACCGGCTCGGTGTTGCGCTGCAGGTACAGCCAGCTGCCGAAGCCCGCATCCAGCCACTGGCTCACGGTCTTCTGCCGCAGGAAGGTTTTGGCCTGAGCGGGGTTGTGCACCCAGTAGCTCAGCTGCTCCTTCAGCTCCTGCGTCTGCTCCTGCTTCATGCGCTCGTAGTCAAAGCCCGCGTTTTCGTAGGCCTTTTCGCTGCGCTTGTCGGCGGTGTGCCAGCCCGGCGCAAATTCGTACTGCTCGGGGCGGCTGTCCAGCCCCATGACCAGCCACACCACGGTGGCGGTGCCGGGCTGCACCGGTACTCCGCTGCGCAGGCTGTACCAGTATTGCAGGCCCTTGCCGGGCAGAAAGGCAAACACCGCGGCCGCGGCCACGGCCAGCAGCTGCCGCCAGCGGCCGGTGCGGATGCTGTCCAGCACTGCCACAATGGCGATGGCCACCAGCATGATGAGCGCCGTGCTCTTGATGGTCATGGCCGCCGCCAGCAGGCCCGCCGAGATAAGGCCGAACCGGTGCTTTCTCGTGTCCAGCCAGCGCAGCGCCGCCCACACGGCGGCAAAGCCCAGCGCGGTGGACAGCAGATTTCCGTACAGAAAGAACACATAACGGGCCACCGGCACACTGCAGGCCAGCAGCACGCTGGCCACCATCTGAGCCTTTTGCCCGAACAGATGGCACGCGATGCGGCAGACCGAGACCGCCAGCAGCATCAGCGCCAGAAAGTTGATCCACCGCAGCCAGATGAGGGCCGCGTCCCAGCTGCCGGCCAGCCGCAGCACCGCCTCCTCCAGGGCCACCAGGCCGCTCTGGAAGGGATAGCGGTACATGTAGCCGCCCTGCTGGAAGGCCGACCAGTCCCCCTGCACGGCTCCCTGCGCTGCCTGTAAGCAGAACAGCGAGTCGGCAAAGGGGGTCGCCTTGGTGCACCACAGCCAGAACAGCGCCTGCCCCGCGGTAAGGCAGACGCCCGCTGCCGTGACCGCCCGCATCACGCGCTCTCCGCGCGCCAGCCAGCCCAGAGCAGTCGCAGCCACCACGATGGCCGCCACGCCCCACAGCCGGTCGGTGAGAACGATCTCATAAAAGCCGACCAGCTCATCCTCCCCCATGAAGGAAATGTAGGACAGGCCCCACTTGGTCAGGCCAAGCAGCGCCACCGCGCACAAAAACATGGCTGCACCGCAGCACAGCCGGCAGAACAGGTCCCGATATTTTTCCACTGTTCTCTCCCCTTTTTACTCGTCCATGGGATGCCGGGCGAAGTAGGCCTTCGCCTTTGCCGCCGCGTCGTTCACGCAGGCGGTGAGCTGTTCCAGCGTGTCGAACTTGCGGCTGGGGGCAATGTACTCATAGAATTCCAGCTCCGGCTCCTCGCCGTAAAGCTGGCCGGAAAAATCCGGGATAAAGGTCTCGCAGGTGGCCCCCTCGCCGGTGGTGTTCACGGTGGGCCGGGTGCCGAAGCCGGTGGCTCCCGCATACCACTGCCCGTTCACCTTCACCCGAGTGATGTAAATGCCGTATTTCGGCGCTGCAAAGCCCTCCGGGTAGATCTGGTTGATGGTGGGAAACCCCAGGGTGCGGCCCAGGCCCTTGCCGTGGCGCACCGCAAAGTCGATGCGGTAGGGGCGGCCCAGCATGGCGTTCACCGCCGGGATATCGCCCTCCGCCAGCGCCGCCCGGATGCGGGTGGAGCTGACCAGCTGCCCCTGGTAGGTGGCCATGGGCACCACCTGTACCCGGATGCCCAGCGGCTCACACAGCTGACGCAGGGTCTCCACGTTGCCCGCGGCCTTTTTGCCGAAGGTGAAGTTGTCGCCGCAGAACACGGCCCGGGCCTTGAAGCCCCGGTGAAGAATCCGCTCCACGAATTCCTCCGGGCTCTGGCCGCAGAAGGCCTCGAAGGGAGGCTCCATGTAATATTCCACGCCCAGGCCCTCCATGACCTGGTGCTTTTCGGTTTCGCTTTGCAGTCGGCCACCCTTCATGGTGCTGCTCAGCGGCAGCTGAAAGGTGAACACCGCCGCCGACCGGCCGTTTTCTGCCGCGTCGAGGGCAGCAGCCCGGATCACCGCCTGATGACCCAGGTGAACGCCGTCAAAAAAGCCGAGGGCTACGCTGCACCCCCGGCTGACGGTCAGGTCCGCTTCCAACGCCTGTAATGTTGTATAAACCTTCAGGGCGGTTCACGTCCTTTCCACAAATAATTTTTCAGTTTTCAAGATGGAATCCTCCACCCGGCCCAGGCCCAGAAAGCCCTCGGGCCCCTGCAGCCGATACACGCCGTTCTCCGCCTTGACCCGGTAGCAGGGCGCGCCGTTCAAAAGGCGTGCGGTGTTGCCGGGCGAGACGGTGAGGGCGGGCAGATGGGCGAAGACGGTTTCCACCGGGAGCAGCAGCTCCTCCAGCCGGTTTTCGTCCTTCGCCGCCTGGATCTCCTCAATGGTGTGGCTGTGCTCCAGGCCGAACACGCCGGCCCGGGTGCGCCGCAGCCCCGCCAGAGTGGCGGGCACGCCCAGTGCCTCGCCCAGGTCCTCCACCAGAGTGCGCACGTAGGTGCCCTTGCTGCAGTCCACCTCCAGCACGAAGTCCTGTTCGCCCTCTTTGCCGGTCAACTCCAGCCGGTGGATGGTCACCGGGCGGGCCTTGCGCTCCACAGTCACGCCCTGACGGGCCAGCTTGTAGAGCGGCGAGCCGTTCACCTTCACCGCCGAGTACATGGGCGGGGTCTGCATGATATCGCCGGTGAACCGGGGCAGAACCGCCTTCAGCTGCTCTTCGGTGACGGCGGTCTGCTCACTGCGCAGCGTGGTGCCGGTCACATCGCCGGTGTCGGTGGCAAGGCCGAAGCGGATCAGGGCCCGGTAGGCTTTGGTATGGTCCGGCTGCATATCCACCGCCTTGGACGCGCCGCCGGCGAACACCGGCAGCACGCCGGTGGCCATGGGGTCCAGCGTGCCGGAATGGCCCAGCTTGCGGGTGCCCAAAATGCCCCGCAGCTTGGCAATCACGTCGAAGCTGGTCCAGCCGGTGGGTTTGTCCACGATCAAAATGCCATTCATGGGGTTACTCCTGTTCCTGGGCGGGCGCATCCGCCCGTTTCAGTTCCCGCTCCACCTCGGCCAGGATGGCGGCCTTGGCGTTGTCCAGATTGCCCTCCAGCTCGCAGCCCGCGGCACGGGAATGACCGCCGCCGCCCAGCCGCTTGGCAATGGCGCAGGCATCCACCTCGGCGGTGGTGCGCACGCTGATCTTGTAGCTGCCCTGGGGCAGCTGGCGCAGGGTGATGCCCACCTGCACGCCCTCGATCTTCCGGGGCAGGCTGGTGATGTCCTCCAGCTCGTTGGCAGCCACGCCGCTGGCCGCGATCTGCTCGCGGGTGAGCCACATGAGGGCGCAGCGGTCCTCGAAGTGATACTCCAGGTTCTCCAGCGCGGTGAGCTCGATGGCCATACGGGCCTTGGATTTGCTCTCGAACAGAATCATGTTCAGCTCCGCCACATCCACGCCGGTCTCCATCAGCTTGGCAGCCAGCAGGTGGCTCTTGGCGGTGGTGTTGGAAAACAAAAAGCAGCCGGTATCGGTGGACAGACCGGTGTACAGGCACCGGGCGATGCAGGGGGTGATCTCCACGTTCATGGCGCAGATGATGTCGTACATGATCTCGCAGGTGGCCGCAGCCTCCGCGTCCAGCAGCAAGGCGTTCGCATAGCCGCTGTTGGAGCCGTGGTGATCGATGCACAGATCGATCCGGTCCAGATATTCCTGCAGCGCGTCGCCGAACAGCTGGATGCTGGCCACATCCACGGCCACCACATAGCCCGGCTCAAACTGCCCCTGGAACAGCTCGATCTCCATATAGGAATAGCGGCTGGGGATGGGATCTGCACACAGCACCGCCGCTTCCTTGCCCAACCGCTTGAGGGCGTGCATCAGGGCAGCGGCGCTGCCGATGGTGTCGCCGTCCGGGTTTTTGTGGCACAGGATCAGCACGTTCTCCGCCCGAAGCAGGCGGCCGATGACGGCCAGCAGGTCTAAGATCTCACTCATGACGTTCTCCTCTTCTTGCGATATCCGGGCGGGATTACTCCTCCCGGTTCTTGTTCAGCCCCGCCAGCAGCTCGTTGATGTGAGCGGCGTAGGCGGCGCCGTCATCCTGGGCGAACACAAAGCGGGGCGCCTTACGGATGTGCATGCGGCGGGAAATCTCGGTGCGCACGTGGCCGCTGGCCTTGTTCAGGGCCTTGACCACCTCGGCAGTGCCCTCGGGCTTGCCCATCACGCTCACGTAGACCTTCGCCACATCCAGATCGGGGGTCACATCCAGCCGGGTGACGGTGAGCAGACCGCCCTCCAGGCGGGGGTCCTTCATCTGGCTGATGATGCCGATCACTTCCCGCTTCATATCCTGGGCCAGGCGGCCCTGGTTTTTCGGGTTTGCCATAGCTCTTTCTCCTTGTTCTTATGGGCGGCTGCCGCCCGAAGTCAAAGCACTTCGGGCGGCGGCCGGTTGGTTATTGGGGCGCTCGATCAGTCCCGGTACTCCTCCAGGATGTAGGCCTCGAAGATGTCGCCTTCCTTGATGTCGGCAAACTTCTCCAGAGTAACGCCGCACTCGTAGCCCTGGGCCACTTCCTTCACGTCGTCCTTGAAGCGGCGCAGGCTGGCGATCTCGTCCTCGGTGATGACGATGCCGTCACGCACCACGCGGATCTTGCTGTTGCGGGTGATCTTGCCCTCCTGCACGTAGCTGCCGGCCACCAGGCCCACGCTGCTGATCTTGTAGACCTGACGAACCTCCAGACGGCCCTGCTCCACTTCACGGATCTTGGGAGCCAGCATGCCCTTCATGGCGTCGGTCACGTCGTTGATGGCGTCGTAGATCACGCGGTACATGCGCATCTCAACCTCGCACTGGGCGGCCTCTTCCTTGGCCACGGGGTCGGGACGCACGTTGAAGCCGATGATGATCGCGCCGCCGGCATTGGCCAGCATCACGTCGGACTTGTTGATGGCGCCAACACCCGCGTGGATGACCTTGACCCGGACCTCGTCGTTGGAGATCTTCTCCAGGCTCTGCTTCACGGCCTCGGCGCTGCCCTGTACGTCCGCCTTGACGATGATGTCCAGCTGCTTGCGCTCGCCCTCGGCGATCTGGCTGAACAGGTTATCCAGGGTGACCTTCTGGTAGCTGTTGAACTGGCGCTCCTTCTCCTCGGTGGCGCGCTTGTCGGCCAGCTCGCGGGCCAGCTTCTCGTCGGCCACGGCATCGAACAGGTCGCCGGCGCTGGGCACCTCGGTCAGACCGGTGATCTCCACGGGGGTGGAGGGGCCGGCCTCTTCCAGGAACTGGCCCTTGTCGTTCTTCATGGTACGCACGCGGCCCACGGCGGTGCCGGCGATCACGCAGTCGCCCTTATGCAGGGTGCCCTTCTGCACCAGGATGGTGGCAACGGGGCCCTGGCCCTTGTCCAGACGGGCCTCGATGACGGCGCCCTTGGCGCGGCGGTCGGGGTTGGCTTTCAGCTCCTTGACCTCAGCCACCAGGTTGATGTTCTCCAGCAGGTCGGAGATGCCGGCGCCGGTCAGAGCGGATACGGGCACGCAGATCACATCGCCGCCCCACTGCTCGGGAACCAGCTCGTACTGGGTGAGCTGCTCCATCACGCGGTCGGGGTTGGCGGTGGGCTTATCCATCTTGTTGATGGCCACGATGATGGAAACACCGGCGGCCTTGGCATGGTTGATGGACTCAACGGTCTGGGGCATGATGCCGTCGTCGGCGGCAACCACCAGAACCGCAATGTCGGTCAGGTTGGCGCCGCGGGCACGCATGCTGGTGAAGGCCTCGTGGCCGGGGGTGTCCAGGAAGGTGATGACCTTGCCGTCGGCGGTGACCTGGTAAGCGCCGATGTGCTGGGTGATGCCGCCGGCCTCGCCCGCGGTCACATGGCTCTTGCGGATGGCGTCCAGAATACTGGTCTTGCCGTGGTCAACGTGACCCATAACAACCACAACGGGGGGACGCTCCTGCAGGCTCTCGGCGGGATCTTCGTCCTGCTCGAACAGGCGCTCCTCGATGCTCACGTGCACCTCTTTTTCCACCTTGGCGCCAAACTCCTCGGCGATCAGGCTGGCGGTGTCGAAGTCCACGACCTCGCTCACGCTGGCCATGACGCCCAGGCCCATCAGCTTCTTGATCACGTTGGCGGCGGTCTGCTTCAGGCGGGTGGCCAGCTCGCCCACGGTGATCTCCTCGGGGATCTGCACCTTCAGCTGGGCCTTGCGGGCCTTCTCCAGCTGGATGCGCTGCAGGCGCTCGGCCTCGGTCTCGCGGCGCTTCTGGAAGTTCTGGCCCTTCTTGTTCCGGTTGTTGGCGAACTTCTGCTTATTGCCAGCGGGCTGGGGCTTGCGGCGGTTCTCCACGTTCTTGGTGGAAGCCAGCTCGTCGAACTTCTCGTTGAAGCGGTCCAGGTTCACATCCACGGTGCGGGTGTCCACAACCTTGGTCACAACCTCGCGCTTCACGGGCTCGGGCTTGGCTTCGGCCTTCTTCTTGTCGGCCTTCTTTTTATTGTTGTTCATCTCCACCACGGTGCCGTCGGCCTTCTTCAGCACCTCGCTGGCCTTGGGCTGGGGCTTGGGTGCGCTGTCCAGGTAGGCATCCAGGCTGGGCTCGGAATTGGCCTGGGTGAAATGCTCGAACACCAGGTTCACTTCCTCCTCGGTCAGGTTGGCGCCGGTCTTCTTGACCTCGCCGCCCTTCTGGGCCAGCAGGTCCACGATCTGCTTGGCGGGAACGTTCAGGTCCTTCGCCACATCGCTCACTTTATATTTAATGGTCATTCGTTTTCCTCCTTTTCATCCGCCAGGTACTGGCTGCACAGATTGGCCAGGTTTTCATCCAGCACGCTGTACACGCCCACTTTCTTGTAGCTTATGCCGCACAGCTCCAGCTGAGTCAGGGGCATTCGGCGGCACTCGGTGATGTCCTCGCAGGTGCGGGCCATCCGCTTCGCGGTGCCGTCGCTCACGTCGGCGGCCAGCAGCACCAGCCAGGCCTTGCCGCTCATCACGCTCTCGCGCACGGCATCGAAGCCCATGATCAGCTTGCCGGCCTTGCGGCACAGGGAAACAGCCGACAACAGTTTTTGTTTATTCTCCACGCTCGGCTCCTTCTATTTCGCGCTCGATGCTTTCGTATACCTCGGGCGGAATTTGAGTATCCAGCGCGCGCTCCAGGCGCTTGGCCTTGCGGGCCTTGGCCAGGCATTGGGCGCTGGGGCAAAGGTAAGCGCCCCGGCCGGGCTTTTTGCCCACAAGATCCAGAGAGATCTCCCCTTCCGGGCTGCGCACGACGCGCACCAGCTCCTTTTTCGGTTTGGACTCGTTGCAGCCAAGGCAATGGCGCAGCGGGATCTTACGTTGTTGCATCGCGGTGGGACGCTCCTTTCTGTTGATGGTTTTGGGCGAAGGGCTTATTCCTCGCTGGAAGCAGCGGGCTGCTCCTCTTCCTCGCCGTAGTAGCCGCTCTCGGGGCGGATATCGATATTGTAGCCGGTCAGGCGGGCGCACAGACGGGCGTTCTGGCCCTTGTTGCCGATGGCCAGGCTCAGCTGATGGTCGGGCACGGTGACGCGGCAGGCCTTCTTGTCGCCCTCCAGGATCTCCACCTTGACCACCTTGGCGGGGCTCAGAGCGGCGCTGATGAACTCGCTCACATCCTCGCTCCAGCGCACCACGTCGATCTTCTCGCCGTGCAGCTCCTCCACGATCTTGCCCACGCGGGCGCCGTGCGCACCGATGCAGGCGCCCACGGGGTCGATGTTCTCGTCCTTGCTCCAGACGGCCATCTTGGTGCGCACGCCGGCCTCACGGCTGATGGCGCGGATCTCCACGGTGCCGTCGAAGATCTCGGGCACTTCCATCTCGAACATGCGCTTGACCAGCTGCTCGCTGGTGCGGCTGATGATGACGCGGGGGCCGCGCTCGGTGACCACAACGTCCTTCACGTAGACCTGCACGTGCTGGCCCTCGAAGAACTCCTCGCCGGGCACCTGCTCGGAGCGGGGCAGAATGGCCTCGCCCTTGCCCATGTCCAGAGCCACCAGGCCCCGGTCGGGGTCCACGCGGGTGACGCGGGCGGTAACGATCTCGTGGGCCTTGCCCTGCATGTCGTTGAACAGCTGGTTGCGCTCGGCCTCACGGATGCCCTGACGGATCACGTGCTTGGCGGTCTGGGCGGCGATGCGGCCGAAGTCCTTGGTCTTCAGGGGGGTCACCACGCGCTGGCCCATCTTGTAGGTCTTGCGGATGGCCTGGGCCTCCTCCAGGGTGAGCTGGGTGTGGGGGTTCTCCACCTCTTCCACGATGTCGCGCACCAGGGAAACGTTGAACTTGCCGTTTACGGTGTCGATCTCCACCAGCACGTTCTCGTCCTCCACCTCGTAATCCTTCTTCACGGCGATCACGATGGCGGCCTTGATCTTCTCGATCAGGTACTCGGCGGTCAGGCCACGCTCTTTTTCCAGCATGGTCAGCGCTTCAAAAAATTCTGCGTTCATTTTTTTCGATCTCCTCCAATTTGTCTGGCTACAACTATCCTATATATAAAAAGATTAGAACAGGTCCTCGTCGTCGCAGAGCTTCACGAAGCTGGCGGCGGCCAGCTCGAAGGCGGCCGGGCCGTTTTCGGTCTCCACGGTCACGGTCTGGCCCTCGATGCCCTGCAGCAGGCCCGCGATCTCCCGGTTGCCGCTCTCGTCCGGCCGGATGAGGCGGGCGGCGATCTTCTGGCCCTGGTAACGGGCAAAGTGCTCGGGCCGGGTGAGACGGCGGCCCAGGCCGGGGGAGCCGACCTCCAGGAAGTAGGCCTGGTCGATGGGGTCGGCCTCCTCGATCACCGGGTCAATGGCCCGGCTGGCCGCCTCGCAGGTGTTCATGTCCAGCGGGCCTTCGCCGGCGGGATCGATCAGCACCCGCAGGTACCAGTCCGGCCCTTCCTTTTCGAAGCGCACGTCCCACAGAATCAGGCCCATGCCCTCGATCACCGGGCGCACCAGGGCTTCCACCTGCTGCACCGTGTTCTGGCCGCCTTTTGCTTTTGCCATCTTCAAACCTCCCAACGCATATTTTACCCAAACAAGCAAGAAGAGCGGGCCTTGCGGCCCACTCTCCATTCAAACGTTATTCTTACGGTATCAACTATACCATATTCCGTCGGCCTTTGCAAGCCCCGCCGGAAAAGTTTCCCAGCCGGGCGACTCAGGACACCGCCGCGCAGGGCTCCGCCCGCCTGTTTTTGCCAAGGCTCAGCCGGGCCCGCAGCCATTGCGCGGCGGGCTTTTCCAGCCCGTAGGTGGCCAGCACAGCCGCCGCCAGACCCACCGCCCAGATCAGAAGCAGGTAGGCGTGCATCCAGCGGGTATCCCCCAGCTGGTTGGGCGGGGTGTCGCCCTGCCAGGGCGGGATGCGCAGGTCGTATTTGACGCGCACCGCCAGCCACTGGTGCCAGATGTAAAAGTTATAGCTGATGGCGCTGAGAAAGGCCCAGAGCTTCGCGCCGGGCAGCTGCGGCCCCAGGCAGAGCCCCACAAGGCAGACCGCGAAGCAGAGCGTCAGCGGCAGCCGCCAGATCAGCTGGCCGTGGGGGCCGTCCTGCCAGTAGGCGATGCGGCGCAGCACCCACACAGCGCCCCCAAGGCCCGCCAGCACCGCCGGCACAAAGGCCCACTCCCTGCGTTTGGTTTGCCCGGGCGCCAGCAGGGCCACCGCCTGGGCGACGGCAAAGCCCAGCCCGATCACCCCGAAAAAGGCGGGCAGCTGGTTGAAGCGCATGCTGTAGTCCACCCCCTGCAGGGGCAGCACCCGGCAGCGGGCATACAGCTCCTGGGCCGCGCACAGCCCCGCCAGCACCGGCAGAGGCCAGGCGTAAAAGGCCCGGGCCAGCAGCGGAAACAGCAGGTAGAACAGCACCAGCACCCCCACGGTCCACAGCGCGCCGTTGGTGCGGCAGTACACGTAGCCCTGGGGCACCAGGGTGGGAATGAGCAGCAGGTGGCTGCCCACGTCCAGCCAGAAATCCCGGTCGGGCCGGTGCCCGGCCGCCCAGACCAGAGCGCTGACCAGCACCGCGAAATAATAGGAGGGCAAAAGGCGCACCGCCCGCCGCCGCAAAAAGCCCCGGCAGCCCGGAAAGGGCTTTCGCTGCGCCCAGGCGTGGGCATAGGGCAGATAGAGGCAGAAGGCGGACAACAGAATCATGCCGTCCACCCAGGCGCCGCCGCTGCGGGCCAGGAAGTCCAGGGCGGGCGGGCACACCCAGCTTTGCTGCCAGAAATGGAATACGCCCACCATGCCCACCGCCAGCACCCGGAACAGATCCGCCCCGGTGGGACGCAGATACCGCTCATTCATTCCCTGCTCTTTCCTCCGTCTGTGCGCGCGGCAAAAAGCGCGGCGGCAAGCAGCACCGGCCAGCAGAAGGTCATGGGCCAGCCGTAGCGCCCGTGGCCGAAGAATACCGGCCCCAGCAGGCACATGAGCAGGGTCAGGTACTGCATGGCCAGCGCACCGCCCAGGCCCTTCACCCGCCGGGCCGAGACCCAGGCGCCCAGCGCCAGCAGGCCCCAGGCGGTCAGGCCGAAGTTTTCAAACCAGCCGGTCACCGGCAGCAGGAAAGCAAAGTCCACCTTTTCCAGCGCTGCTTCCAGCGTATCCAGCACCGCCGGGCGGGTCACATAGTCGTTGTCCCCCACCGGGCTGTAGTACCAGCAGGGGTTGACCGCCCCGGGATAGACCCAGCCGTAGCACAGGTTGGCAAAGGCCTCCAGCGCGCTCACGGGATGGCGCAGGGTCTGGGCCATCCACACCTGGCGGTAGGCCGCCCGGTCCGCGTCGGTGGTACCCTCCCGGGCACTGTAGGTCTTGATGGGGTCCGCCACCCAGGAGGTATAGGCCTCGGCCAGGTTATCGTATTCCACCACCCGGTCGATGATCTCCCGCTCCTCGTCGGTCACCTCATCCGGGAAGTCCCGCACAAAGCGGCCGGTCTGCTGCAGCGGCACGCTCAGCGTCTCGTTGGGGTTGGCCTGCTCCACGCCGGGCAGCGCCTTCAGCCCGCTGGAAAGGGCCATGCCCAGCACCAGCGGAAGCACCAGCCAGACGGCCAGCGCCGCCCGGGCCCGGCCGGTCTTCGCTGCCTTCCACAGCAACGGGCCGGAAAAGACCAGTGCGCCCGCCAGCAGCGCAGGGCCGTTGTAGCGCATGGTGCAGACCAGCAGGGCCGCCAGCGCCGCCAGCCAGAGCTTCGCCCGCCCGCGCCGGAACTGCTCCGGCAGCAGGATGGCCTCCAGCAAAAACACGGTGAACAGCAGCACCGCCGTGGTGTAGAAGGTGTCCTTCATCAGGATGGTGGCCGCCCGGGGGAAGGTGGGCACCAGGCCGTACAGCGCCAGCAGCGCCCCCATCGCCACGGGGCGGAAGCCCAGCCGCACCAGAAAATGCACGCTGTAGCCCATCACCGCCGAGAGGAACAGGCTCTGCACCAGAACCACCAGAAATACACCGGCGTTCCAGCCGCCCAGCAGGGTTTTGCCCAGCAGGATCAGCCCGCTCTGCAAAAAGGTGTGCGCCAGCGGATGGCCCGCGTGCAGCGGCTGCACCCCGATCACCTGCTCCAGCTGCCACCAGGTATCGGTGTTGGAGGCGCCGGGGAACAGGCAGATGAAATAGGGCAGCCAGCAGACCAGCAGAATCGCCATGCTGTACAGGATGGTTTTGCCGCTGGCCTGCCTGAGCCAGGCCGGGCCTTTGACCTCTGTGCGGAGGGCGGCGATCAGCCGGTCCAGCCCCAGGAACAGGGCCCGCAGGCCGAAATACAACAGGATGCTGTAGCCCAGCCAGACCGCACCGGCCTTTGCCAGCCGGACAAAGCCGCTGTACAGGAAGGACAGGTCCTCACTGGCCTGGATGCTGATGCCGGTCAGGGTGAACAGACCCAGCAGCGCCGCCAGCGGGATCAGCCGCCGCTGGTCCCGGCCGGTGACCGGGGCCTTTTCCAGCGTCCAGCGGTAAAAGGCCACCAGCAGCAGGGTGAGGGCCATTGCCTCCACCGACTGGTCCTTGGTGCGGGCAACCGGGTCCAGGATGTCCAGCGAGAAGGCCAGGCTGCTCAGCCAGGCCAGCACCGCCGCCAGACCCCAGACTCGGATGGTCGCGGTTTGTTTCATAATCCTTTCTCCTTTGGGGGCCGGGCCGCTCAGCCAATGGCCCACTCGCCGTTTTCAAAGATGGTCACGGTCTCGCCGGATTTGGTCAGGCCGGTGATGGTCATGTCCTCCGCGCCCACCATCACATCCTCGTGGATGGCGGAATCGTTCACGCCGCAGGCCAGCAGCTCCTCGGTGGTCATGGCCGCGCCGCCCTTCACGGTGGTGGGGTAGCCCGCACCGAAGGCAATGTGGCAGGCAGCGTTCTCGTCGAACAGGGTGTTGTAAAACAAAAGGCCGCTGCGGTTGATGGGGCTGGAGGCAGGCACCAGAGCGATCTCGCCGATGCGGCGTGCGCCCTCGTCGCTGTCCAGCAGCTGGCCCAGCAGCTCGGCGTTCTTTTCGGCGGAGTACTCCACCACCACGCCGTCCTTGAAGGTGACCGAGAAGCCCTCGATCAGCTGGCCGTTGTACACGTAGGGCTTGGTGCCCTTGACCACGCCGTTCACCCGCTCCCGGTGGGGTGCGGTGAAGACCTCCTCGGTGGGCACGTTGGCGATGAACACGGTGCCGTTCTCGGCCTTGCTGCAGGCGCCCTCCCAGGTGTGGCCCTCGGCCAGACCCACGGTCAGGTCGGTGCCGTTGGCGCTGGTCATGTGGATGCTCTCCAGCTGCAGCTCATTGAGCTTGTCCCGGCAGGCGGTGGTCTTGGCCACGTGCTCCTTCCAGGCGCTCACCGGGTCGCCGCCGGTGACCCGGCACACATCGAAGATGGCGCTCCACAGCTTCTCCTGAGCCTCGTCCTCAGAAAGGCCCGGGAACACGGAAGCGGCCCATGCGGGAGTGGGGATGGCCACCACGCACCACTGCACCCGGTCCTTCATGGTATATTCCCGCCAGGACTTCATGGCTTCCTGCTTGGCCAGGCTCACCCGGTTGATCTTGCCGGTGTCCAGACCCTTGAAGATCTCCGGGTCAGAGGCATGGATGGCCAGCAGGCAGCAGCCGCCCTCGCTCTCGGCGTAGTCCAGATAGCTGCGCAGCTCGTAGGGCTTGGTTTCGCTCAGGGCTTCCTCCTCGCCCAGCTCCATGCGGATGCGGGCGGCCTTTTCGTCCTCCCAGCGGATGACCACATCCCGGGCGCCGGCCTTGTAGGCGGCCTCCATGCAGGCGCGGCCGAAGTAAGCGCCCTCCACCGGGCAGCGGATGATAAGGGTCTGGCCCTTCTGCACGTTCACGCCCACCTGCACGGTGAAGGCGGCATATTTGTTCAGCAGTTCCTGATTCATTGGTTTCATTCCTCGCTTTTTCTGAAATTTTTGCAGGCCCTTTGCGGATCTGCATTGTACAATTGCCTTTATTATAACGAAAAAGGCGGGGCTTTAAAAGCCCCGCCGGACAGATGTGCAGCTTGATTAGAACTGGATCTTCTTCTCGATGTAGTCCTTGACCTGGCTGATGGGCAGTCGAACCTGCTCCATGGTGTCGCGGTCACGGATGGTCACGCAGCCGTCGCCTTCCTCGGTGTCGCTGCCGAAGGTGGCGAAGTCCACGGTGATGCACAGAGGAGTGCCGATCTCGTCCTGGCGGCGGTAGCGCTTGCCGATGGAGCCGGTCTCGTCATAGTCCACCATGAAGTACTTGCTCAGCTCCTGCCAGATGGGCATGGCCTGCTCGCCCAGCTTCTTGGACAGGGGCAGCACGGCAGCCTTGTAGGGAGCCAGGGCGGGATGCAGGCGCAGGACCACGCGCTTGTCCTCCTTGCCCTTGTCGTCGGTGAGCACTTCCTCGTCGTAGGCCTCGCACAGGAAGGCCAGGGCCACACGGTCGGCGCCCAGAGAGGGCTCGATCACGTAGGGGATGTAATGCTCGTTGGTGTCGGGATCGAAGTACTCCAGGCTCTTGCCGCTGGCCTCCTGATGGCGGCCCAGGTCATAGTTGGTGCGGTCGGCAATGCCCCACAGCTCGCCCCAGTCGGTGAACGGGAAGGCGTACTCGATGTCGGTGGTGGCGCGGGAGTAAAAGGCCAGCTCGGCGGGCTCGTGGTCACGCAGGCGCAGGTTCTCCTCCTTGATGCCCAGGCTCAGCAGCCAGTTCTTGCAGAAGTCCTTCCAGTAAGCGAACCACTCCAGATCGGTGTCCGGCTTGCAGAAGAACTCGCACTCCATCTGCTCGAACTCGCGGGTACGGAAGGTGAAGTTGCCGGGAGTGATCTCGTTGCGGAAGGCCTTACCCACCTGGCAAACGCCGAAGGGCAGCTTGCGGCGGGTGGTGCGCTGGATGTTGGCGAAATTCACGAAGATGCCCTGGGCGGTCTCGGGACGCAGGTAGCAGGTGCTGGAGGAGTCCTCGGTGACGCCGATGGCGGTCTTGAACATCAGATTGAACTTACGGATGGGGGTGAAGTCGTGCTTGCCGCAGACGGGGCAGACCACATCCTCATGCTCGGTGATGAAGGCGTCCATCTCTTCGAAGCTCATGGCGTCCACGTTCACCTCGGGGTGCACGTCGCCGATCAGCTTGTCGGCCCGGTGGCGGGCCTTGCAGCTCTTGCAGTCCAGCAGGGGGTCGGAGAAGCCAGCCACGTGACCGGTGGTCACCCAGGTCTGGGGGTTCATGATGATGGCGGCATCCAGGCCCACGTTCAGGCGGTTCTCCTGCACGAACTTCTTCAGCCATGCCTTCTTCACGTTGTTCTTGAACTCAACGCCCAGGGGGCCGTAGTCCCAGCTGTTGGCCAGGCCGCCGTAGATCTCGCTGCCCGGGTACACAAAGCCCCGGTTCTTGCACAGGGCGACGATGGTTTCAAAACTCTTTTCGCTGTTTTTCATTGTCTACTCCTTACTGCGACGCTGGCTGCGCCGCCGCTTGTTTTTCCCCCGCGGACCGGGGTTTTTTGTCCGTAACATATCTAATATTAAGGCGGCGGGGCCGCTTCGTCAAGACGAAAAGGGCAACCGGAGCGGATTTTTGCGAAAAAAAGGGCGGGATTGTCTTCCCTCGAAAGACAATCCCGCTTTTCTGGCCAGGGAGCGTTTTTCTGCGGCGGTCAATCCTCCTGCTCGGCCCGGCCTTCCTGTACCTTGAGCGCGCCGTCCAGCGCACCCTCCACCACCGGCAGAAACTCCTCGCTGCACAGAGTGAGCTTCTGGCTGACCCGGCGGCGCTGCTCGCTGGGCTGGCCCTCCTCCTGCTCGAAGAAATACCGGTCTGCCGGCAGCTTGCAGATGCGCACCAGCTCATAAAAGATGGGCAGACTGGGCAGACTACCGCTGTTTTCGATATTGGCCAGATAACGGGGATCAATCCCCAGCTGATCAGCCAATGTGCGCCGGGTCATCCGTAAAGCAAGCCGGGCGGCTTTGATGTCTGTTCCCAGGGTTTTCAGATTGCTGCATTCTCGGGTCTTTCGCATAACACATCACCTTTACCAATTATTTTATTCTGCGCGGCTTTTCCGATAAATGATGTGTAACGTATTTATAGTACACTAAATAATTCATATTTTCTCTTGCTTTGGGGAATTCCATGCCGTATAATAGGAAAAAGCTTCTTACTTTTCATCAGGAGACAAACTGCATGAATGTGAACCATGTTTTGAACGAATTCAGCGATACCCTTCTGTTTGAATACGACTGTGATTCCGCTCGTTTGGAATTTACGCCCGCAGCCCCCGCAGCGCTGGGCCTGCCGGATCGTTTGCCCCTGCGCAGCGACGCGGGTGGCCGGACGCTGCCGGAGGCTGCGGACAAACTGCGCCGTCTGCTGCGGGCAGCCCGGCCCGGCGGACCGGTAGTCAAGGCGGAGGTGACCTTTTTGGGGCAGGATGGGCAGCTCTGGGTCTATTTATGCCGCTGCAAGGCACTGGAAGGAGCCGGCGGACGCGGCGGTCAGATCGTGGGCAAGCTCACCGACATCACCGAGCGGTTCGACCGGGAGCAGGATCTGCTGCGCCGGGCCAACATGGACCTGCTCACCGGCGTCTACAACCGAAGCGCCGAGGAACTGATCACCCGGAAGCTGAAACAGAACGGCGGCGGCGTGCTGTTCATGATCGACCTGGACGATTTCAAGCAGATCAACGACACGCTGGGCCACTCGGTGGGCGATCAGGTACTGGTGGCGGTGAGCGATGTGCTCAAGCATCTGTTCCGTGCGGGCGATATTGTGGCCCGGATGGGTGGCGACGAATTTGTGGTGTTTCTGGAAAGCCCGCTGGACCCGGACCTGATGGCACGGCGGGCACAGATGATCCTGACCCATCTGGAACGGATTCCCCTGCCCCAGCTGAACGGTCCGGTCAGGGCCAGTATCGGAGTGGCTCTTTCGCCGCCTGTGCAGCCGGAATATGCCGCACTGCACCAGGCCGCCGACGAAGCGATGTATCAAAGCAAGCGTGCCAGCAAAAACGGTTTCCGGCTTTACGTTTCCTCCGAGATGCAGCAACGGGAAGCATAGCAAAATCAAAAAAGGAACGGCGTACCGGTCTTTCACTGGACTGGTACGCCGTTCCTTTGACAGTTTTATTTTTCGTTGCCCGGCTCCGGCAAAGGGAACAGCCGCCCCGCGCCGTTTTGTTCGTGCGTCTGGTTCCGCTTTGCCGCACCCCGTCAGTTCTTGCGGCTGTGAACGCACAGGGTCGTTTGCGCTTTGCAAAAAGAAAGAGCGTACCGATTGCTTGATACGCATGAAAGAGAGCACGTACAGAACGAACCAACGACCATTCCGAGCCCGGAAATTGTCGCGCTGCACCACGGGCTTTCGCCCGCGGCACATCGCTCTGTTTCCGGGCCCGCCTCCGCCTCGCTGCATCGCCCACTGGGCTCAGATCGGCTCCGGCGCAGTTAACAGCCGCCCCGCGCCGTTTTGCTCGTGCGTTTGGTTCTGTTTTGCCTCACCCCGTCGGTTCTTGCGGCTGTGAACGCACAGGGTCGTTGCCGCTTTGCAAAAAAGAAAGAGCGCACCGATTGCTCGATACGCTCTTTTTGGCTCCCCAAGTTGGACTCGAACCAACGACCCTGCGGTTAACAGCCGCATGCTCTACCGACTGAGCTATTGAGGAATAAATGGTGCACTTCCAGGGACTCGAACCCTGGGCCCGCTGATTAAGAGTCAGCTGCTCTACCAACTGAGCTAGAAGTGCATATGTGGTGACCCGTGGGAGAATCGAACTCCCGTTTGCGGCGTGAGAGGCCGCCGTCTTGACCGCTTGACCAACGGGCCACATCTGACAGCTTCATCATTATACCCCGGGCCTCGCGGTTTGTCAACACATTTTCAAAACTTTTTTGAAGTTTTTTGAAATTTCTTTTTTCAGCCCCTCGCCCTTTTATATATTATACATTATAAGTCTGCCGCTCTTCCCTGCTGCGGCGGGCAGCACAAAGGCGGCGCCCGGTTGCCCCAGCGCCGCCATACACTCCAACATTTTTATTATAGCACCAAGCGCCATCCATTTTCAATACAACAATTATACAAATAATGCATCATAAGTATATTCACCTTGTCAATATACACGGGGCTTTTTGTATGGTATATTATAGACACACCAAGGAACACAAAACCAAGGTCGAGAAACTCTAGGCAACCTGTTAAGGATAACAGGAAGAGCCGCAACGAGGTAAGAAAGGAGCGCAGGACCATCATGGTAATTGAAGAACCCGTTCAGTTTTGGCAGGATGGGACCTGCCGCTGAATCTCCGAAATCACTTTTTCACAGCAAGATGATTTCTTGAATGCCAAAGGCCAAGCTGGAACGCAGGATTCAAAAATGAATCAAAGGAACAATTGATCCGGTATTTCTTGGATCGATGGATCGGAAAAAACCGCAGATCGAACGTGAATGATTCAAAAAAGAATTTTCCGCCACAGCAAAAAACCGGAAGGCGACCACCAAAAAGGTTTTGGATTTTCGGAACAAGATTCAAATAGCGTGTAGATCCCATCCCTGCCCACAAGCAGTTTTTTATAAAAAAACCGAAAGTGGATTTGATCCCGATGGATCATACCAAAAACGGTAAATGCATCGTTTGATGTGAGGAATTGGTATTCAGCCTGGTATGGAGCAAGAGCAATGCGAGTGTTCTGAATCACTTCGCACCAAGGAAATAAAAGTTGAGTTTAGGTCTTGTCTGCAACCTCTTTTAAACCATGGAAGCCGAACAACAGTAACGGAACCACAAGACGCATTCGACCGAATCCATCCAAGTAAACGGCTTTGATCACCAGCAAACCAGAGCAATAAACGGTAGAAATCCTTTTTTGATATGTTTCTTTTCATCCGAATCAAACCAGAAGAGGCTTTGAGTCCAATGTACTAAGCAATATTTTGCGTACCATTTCAAGGCGCTTTGAAATTTGAATTCATCAAATCGTACGAAATGAGGATAACGCCAATGTGCTGAATGTTTGCCCGTAGACCACCACCAGGGATGCAGGCAATGTGAAGCGACAAAGCCTGCCGGTATATGGCAAAGGAACGTGAATCGATATGTATGACGAGAAAGTCGTATTGATGAAGCGTTTTAAATCCATCTAAATCGAGGGCAGACCAATGTACTGAATGACTTTCCGCGGGGTGCCGTGTCCGGCATCCCGCGGTTTTTTGTTGCATTTTGCCGGGCGTTTTCCCTGCCGCGCCGCGCGGCTTGTAATTGTATTAAGGACGCAAAGGTGCTATAATAAGAAAATTGCAGGCGTCGTTTTTCCGCCTGCCAATCTGAGCAAAGGGGCGTGGAACCAGGCCATGCAGAACGAACATCCCGTTTTGGGTATTTTGGGTGGGCTCGGCCCCATGAGCACGGTATACTTTTACCAGATGCTCACCGAGCATACCCCTGCCCAGCGCGATCAGGATCATCTGGACATTGTGATCTCCAGCCGGGCCTCCACCCCGGACCGCACCGCCTACATTCTGGGCGAAAGCGAGGACGATCCCTTCGCCCAGATGGAGCGGGACGCGGAAATGCTGGTGAAGTACGGGGCCACCATCCTGGCCATTCCCTGCAACACCGCCCACTATTTCTACGACCGGCTGGCCCGCAGCCTGCCGGTGCCCATTCTGAACATGGTGCGCCTGACCGTACAGCATGCCAAGGCCCAGGGCTGCACCCGGCTGGGCATCCTGGCCACCAGCGGCACCGTGGGCAGCTGCACCTACCAACGAATGTGCCGGGCCGAGGGCATTGATTTTGCCATTCCTTCCCTGCCCCGCCAGACCCAGTTGATGAACATCATCTACGACCAGATCAAAAAGGGCCAGCGGGCCGACATGAAGCTCTTCATGGAAATTGCCGACGAGCTGCGGGCCGCCGGCTGCGAAAAGGCGGTGCTGGGCTGCACCGAGCTTTCGCTCATCAAGCGGGACGAAGGGCTGGACAGCTTTTTCATCGACAGCACCGAGGTGCTGGCCGAGGAGACCCTGCTGGCCTGCGGCAAAACCCCCATCGGGTTTTAAGGCAACACCGCACACTTCACGCCCAAGGGCTCAGGCGGCGCATCGCGCCAAAATTTTCCGTGGAATTTTCCAAAAATGCTCGCCAATCCACCAAGGATTGGCTGTGCTTTTTGGTTCATTCCGCAAAAAATTTTCCGGCGCGCTCCACCACCTGGAATTATGCAGTATCGCCTTAAACACCAAAGACAAGACCGCCCCAGGCGGGATTGCCCGTAAATTCCGGGACCGTTCCATTCGCGGCCCCGTTATGAAAGGATAGAAGAAAATGAGCCAGAACAACACCTACTACATTACCACCCCCATCTACTACCCCAGTGACAAGCTGCACATCGGCCACAGCTACACCACCGTGGCCTGCGACGCGCTGGCCCGCTTCAAGCGGATGCAGGGCAAGGACGTGATGTTCCTCACCGGCACCGACGAGCACGGCCAGAAGATCCAGGACAAGGCCGCTGCCAAGGGCGTGACCCCCAAGCAGTACGTGGACGAGATCGTGGAGGGCAAAGGCGGCGTCAAGGACCTGTGGAAGCTGCTGGACATCAGCTACGACCGGTTCATCCGCACCACCGACGACTACCACATGGAGAGCTGCCAGAAGATCTTCCAGAAGCTGTATGACCAGGGCGACATCTACAAGAGCGTCTACAAGGGCCACTACTGCAAGCCCTGCGAGAGCTTCTGGACCGACAGCCAGCTGGTGGACGGCAAGTGCCCCGACTGCGGCCGCGAGGTATACGACGCGGAGGAGGAGGCTTACTTCTTCAAGACCAGCAAGTACGCCGACCGCCTGCTGAAGCTGTATGAGGAGAACCCCCAGTTCATCCAGCCCGAGAGCCGGAAAAACGAGATGATCTCCTTCATCAACCAGGGCCTGCAGGACACCTGCGTTTCCCGCACCACTGTGCCCTGGGGCATCCCCGTTCCCTTTGACACCAAGCACACCATGTACGTGTGGGTGGACGCGCTGAGCAACTACATCAGCGCACTGGGCTACGGCAACGAGAAGTACTCCGACTACGACAAGTTCTGGCCCGCCACCATCCACATGGTGGGTAAGGAGATCCTGCGCTTCCACACCATCCTGTGGCCCGCCATGCTGATGGCGCTGGACCTGCCCCTGCCCGGCCGCGTGTTCGGCCACGGCTGGCTGCTGCTGGACGGCGGCAAGATGAGCAAGTCCAAGGGCAACGTGGTGGACCCGGTTGTTCTGTGCGAGCGCTACGGCGTGGACGCCATCCGCTACTTCCTGCTGCGTGAGATCCCCTTCGGCAACGACGGCATCTTCTCCAACGAGGCGCTGATCAGCCGCATCAACTCCGACCTGGCCAACGACCTGGGCAACCTGCTCAGCCGCACCGTGGCCATGATCGAGAAATACTTCGGCGGCACCCTGCCCGCCCAGCGTCAGGCCGGCGACTTCGACCAGGACCTGATGGACACCGTGAACGCCATGCCCGCCAAGGTCACCGCCTGCATGGACGACCTGCTGATTCCCCAGGCTACTCAGGAGATCTTCAAGGCCATCCAGCGCGCCAACAAGTACATCGACGAGACCGCTCCCTGGGCTCTGGCCAAGGACGAGGCCAACAAGGACCGTCTGGCCATGGTGCTGTACAACCTGTGCGAGTCCCTGCGCATGAGCGCCATCCTGCTCACCCCCTTCCTGCCCAACACCACCGGCAAGATGGCCGAGCAGCTGGGCCTTTCCGAGAGCGAGCTGACCTTCGACGCGCTCACCTTCGGCGCCCGCACCGAGTACACCGTACACAAGGGCGAGGCCCTGTTCCCCCGCATCGACGCTGCCAAGGAGCTGGCTGAGCTGGCTGCCGAGCAGGAGGCCAAGCGCAAGGCCGCCGAGGAGGAAGCCGCCAAG
Source organism: Gemmiger sp. An194 (assembly GCF_002160145.1). Classification (GTDB taxonomy): domain Bacteria; phylum Bacillota; class Clostridia; order Oscillospirales; family Ruminococcaceae; genus Allofournierella. Next base: position 209,333 of record NZ_NFKA01000002.1, read on the forward strand.
GCTGCCGCCGCTCCCGCTGTGGACGAGGCTGCCGAGCCCATCGAGCATCTGCCCGAGATCTCCTTCGACGACTTCTGCAAGGTGGAGCTGCGTGTGGCCAAGGTGATCGCCTGCGAGAACCTGAAGGAGAGCAAGAAGCTGCTGAAGCTGAGCCTGTTCGACGGCGAGCGGGAGCGCACCATCCTCTCCGGCATTGCCAAGTGGTACAAGCCCGAGGACCTGATCGGCCGCAACGTGGGCGTTGTGGTGAACCTGGCTCCCCGGCCCATGCTGAAGGGCAAGTACGTGAGCGAGGGCATGGTCATGGCAGCCGACATGCCGGACGGCGGCGCTTCTGTTGTCTTCTTCCCGGACGACGTGAAGCCCGGCAGCGCCATCCACTGAGGAGAAACGCATGTACTCCATTTTTGACACCCACGCACACTACACCAGCCACCAGTTTGACGAGGATCGCCACACCCTGCTGGGCGAGCTGCCCGGCCGGGGTGTGGTGGGCGTGGTGGACTGCGGCACCGATTACGATACCAGCCGCGCCTGCCTGGCCCTGGCCGACCAGTACCCGTATCTTTATGCAGCACTGGGCATCCACCCGGAAAGCATCATCGAGGAGGATGCCTCCACCAACACCCGCTTCGGCGGCGACTGGGCGGCGGAGCTGGAGGCCATCCGGCCCCTCTTCGATCATCCCAAGGCGGTGGCCGTGGGCGAATGCGGGCTGGACTACCACTGGCCCATCCCCAAGGAGGCCCAGCTGGCCCTGTTCGAGGCCCATCTGAAGCTGGCACTGGAGCTGGACAAGCCCATCATCGTGCACGACCGGCAGGCTCACGCGGACGTATACGCCCTTTTGAAGCAGTATAAGCCCAAGGGTGTGGTGCACTGCTTTTCCGGCAGCGCCGAGGACGCGCTGATTTTGGCTGAGCAGGGCATGTACATCGGCTTTGGCGGAGCACTCACCTTCAAGGGAGCCAAGCGGGCGGTGAAGGCCGCGGCCGCGCTGCCTCTGGAGCGTATCCTGCTGGAGACCGACTGCCCCTACATGGCGCCGGAGCCCTGCCGGGGCAGGCGCTGTGATTCCGGGCTGATCGCCCACACCGGCGAATTTCTGGCCGAAGTCCGGGGCGTTGCACCGGATGTGATCTTCGCCGCTACCACCGAAAACGCCAAACGGCTGTTCGGCGTGTAACATACACCACCAAACAACCCAATTTCAGGAGGAACCAGAACTATGAAAGCTCGTATTCCCAAGCACCGTGAATTTTTGATCTCCTTCCCCGAGGATATGGATCAGGCCCGTCAGGACGAGGCCTGGGGCAAGCTGAACCAGATCCTGGAGGACTACAAAAAGGAGGGCAAGAGCGTTTACACCCCCACCTTCATCGAGGACTGCCAGGACAAGGTGGACGCCCTGAAGGCCGAGTACGGCTTCGATTACACCATCGAGCTGCGCTGAGCATCTGCCTGCTTTCGCCCCGACTCCCACAGGGAGCCGGGGCGTTTTTTTGCTGTTTTTCCTTCCGAAGTGAATTTTCTGTATCTTCTGCCGAATTTTATGCATTTTATGATTTGGCACTGGCGCCGGGGAACATTCCAGAGTACAATAGATACGAATCATGTTCAATTCGCCCGCCGGCACTCTGCTGCTCCCCGCCGGAGCGGGCATTTCACCGAGGAGGCATGTTATTTTGGAACAGCTGCGCAGCAAAAAAGGCTTTATCTGCGATATGGACGGTGTGATCTATCACGGCAACCGGCTTTTGCCCGGCGTGAAGGAATTCGTGGATTGGCTGTACCGGGAGAACAAGAACTTTTTGTTTCTGACCAATTCCAGCGATATTTCGCCCAAGGAGTACCAGCAGAAGCTGGCCCGCATGGGCCTGGATGTGGATCAGAGCCATTTTTACACCAGCGCTCTGGCCACCGCCAGCTTCATCCAGAGCCAGTCGCCTAACGGCAGCGCCTATGTGATCGGCGACCACGGACTGATGAACGCTTTGTATGACGCGGGCATCACCATCAACACCGTGGACCCGGAATTTGTAATCGTGGGCGAGACCCAAAACTACGGCTATGAGCACATTGTAAAGGCCATCAATTTTGTGAATCGGGGTGCCAAGCTGGTGGCCACCAACAGCGATCTGGTGGACCCGGCCGAGGATGGCGTGGTCCCCTCCTGCGGCAGTCTTGTGGCTCCCATTCAGGCCGCCACCGGCAAGACCCCCTATTTTGTGGGCAAGCCCAACCCTCTGATGATGCGCACCGGCCTGCGGCTGCTGGGCGTGCACTCGGAGGACACCGTGATCATCGGTGACCGGATGGACACCGACATGATCGCGGGCATCGAGTCCGGCATGGACACCGCGCTGGTGCTTTCCGGCGTGACCCGCCGGGAGGATCTGGAACAGTTCCCCTTCCGGCCCCGGCTGGTGCTCTCCGGCGTGGGCGACATCCCCACCCCGTAAGCACACGCAGCAACACAGAAAAAGCCCCGCATGGTTTTGCTCAAACCATGCGGGGCTTTTTTGCTTGTGGTGTAACGAGGGGGGCTCAGCCCTCTTCGGTGGTCTCGCCGTTCTCGTCGGTGGCGGCGGAATCCGCCTGCTGGCTGTCGCCGCCCTGCAGCAGGGCACTGTCGGCGTTGCCGGCAATGGCGCTGGTGGGGTCAAACTCCGGCCCCACCGCATCCTCGGTGGGCTGGGAGGCCGTGGTGGTGCTGCTGGCCGCCGGCTTCATCTCGCTGGTCTCCAGCGCGGTCAGGTACCAGGTGCGGCCGTTCTTCTCAAAGATATAATCCATATACTTGGTGGGCTCGCTGGGGGTGGACATGCTGTAGTCGCCGCTCAGCGCCGGGGTGGGCACATAGCCCACGGTGACCCGCAGCTTGCCGTCCTGCTTTTTCAGCTGCTCCACCTTGGGGGTGTACAGACCCATCTGGCTGGTGACCGGGATCAGGTAACCCTGCTGCTCCTCCAGATAGATGTAGCTCATGTCCACGCCGTCAAAGCTGCCGTGGGTGATCTTGTAGTCCGGGCCGTAGAGGGCGGCGATCGCCGCGTCCACATCCACCGCGGGCATGATGAGGGCATCGGTGTCCGGGTCACGCTGGTAGTTGTCCAGCCCGGTGCTGCTCTGCTGGGCGGTGTACAGCGCCGACCAGATCGCGCTTTCCTTCACCAGGGCGGCGGTGGAATCGTCCATCTGGTCCAGGCTGGGGAAAGGCAGCGGGTCAAACATCACAAGGGTCTGCAGCCGGGCTTCATATTCCAGCTTTTTGTCGGTATCGTCGAACAGGGCGGCAACGCCGCTCACCGCCGCAGCCAGCACGTTGAACGCGCCGATCAGAATCAGCAGGCAGAGCCCCGCTCCCAGCAGCTGCCGGAACCGACGGCGTTTGTTGCGCTCATGTTCTTCTTTGGTAATGGAATTTGCCATAATCGCTCTCCTTCCTTTGGGTGCGGGCGGTCAGCGAACCTGCCCGTTTCCCCGGATGATGTACTTGTAGCTCACCAGCTCGGCCAGGCCCATGGGGCCGCGGGCGTGCAGCTTCTGGGTGGAGATGCCCATCTCGCAGCCCAGGCCGAACTCGCCGCCGTCGGTGAAGCGGGTGGATGCGTTCACATACACGGCCGCGCTGTCCACCCCTGCAGTGAAGGCCGCGGCAGCGGCTTCATCGCCGGTCACGATGGATTCGCTGTGGCCGGTGGAATGGGCCTCGATGTGGCGGATGGCCTCCTGCACATCCTCCACCACTGCCACCGCCAGTGTGTAGGCCAGGAACTCGGTGTCGAAGTCCGCCTCGCCCGCCGGGGTGCCGGGAATGAGCGCTGCGGCGGCTTTATCCAGCCGAAGTTCCACCGGCTCCAGGCCCTTTGCCTGCCGCTCGTCCACCAGCCGCTGGCGCAGCCGGGGCAGAAACGCGGGGGCAATGTCCCTGTGTACCAGGCAGACCTCGGCGGCGTTGCACACCGAGGGGCGGCTGGTCTTGGCGTTCTCCACAATATTCAAAGCCATATCCAGGTCGGCGGCCTTGTCCACATAGATGTGGCAGATGCCGGTGCCGGTCTGGATGCAGGGCACGGTGGCGTTTTCCACACAGGCCCGGATCAGGCCCGCGCCGCCCCGGGGGATCAAAAGATCCACAAGACCGGAGGCCTTCATCAGCTCGGTGGCGCTGGCGCGGCTGGTGTCCTGCACCAGACTCACCAGCTCGGCGGGCAGCCCCACACTCCGCAGGCCCGCCCGCAGCGCCTCCACAATGGCGTTGTTGGACCGGAAGGCCTCCTTGCCGCCCCGAAGCACGCAGGCGCTGCCGCTTTTCAGGGCCAGGGCCGCTGCATCGCTGGTCACATTGGGCCGGCTTTCGTAGATGATGGCGATCACGCCCATGGGCACGGTGACCTTTTGCAGCACCAGACCATTGGGACGGGTTTCTTCGCTGAGCGTCCGGCCCACCGGGTCCGGCAGGGCGGCTGCTTCCCGGATGCCCCGGGCCATGCCCGCCACCCGTTCCTCGGTGAGGCGCAGCCGGTCCAGCATCACATCCGGCACGGTGCCCCGGGCATTTTCCAGGTCCGCCTCGTTGGCCTTCAGGATGGCGGCGCACTGGTCCTCCAGCGCGTCGGCCATGGCCAGCAGGGCCTGATTCTTCTGCTGGACCGAAGCCAGCATCAGCGCATTCTTCGCCCCGCGCGCGGCGCGGACGATCTCCAGCGTGGTCATTGGTTATGCCTCCTTCCGGGCAAGGAACCGGGTGCCCACCGGGGCGCCCTCAAAGATATCATACAGCACCGCCGGGGCCGCGCCGTTGGCGATGACCATTTCCACTCCGGCCTCGGTGGCGATGTGCGCCGCCCGCAGCTTGGTGGTCATGCCGCCGGTGCCCAGGCTGGAGCCCTTGCCGCCGCCCAGCGCGTCGATCTCGGGGGTGATTTCCTCCACCACGCTCAGCAGCTTGGCATTCGGGTCCTTGTGGGGGTCGGCGGTGAACAGGCCGTCGATGTCGCTGAGCAGCACCAGCAGGTCCGCCTTCACGCTGCGGGCCAGAATTGCCGCCAAGGTGTCATTGTCGCCCAGGGCGATCTCGGTGGTGGACACGGTGTCGTTCTCGTTCACGATGGGCAGCGCCCCCAGCTCCAGCAGGCGGCTCAGCGTGTTTTTCAGGTTCACGCTGCGCTCCGGGTGCTCCACATCCTCGCCGGTGATGAGGATCTGGCCCACGGTGTGGTTGTATTCGGTGAACAGCTTGTCGTAGGTATACATCAGCTCGCACTGGCCCACCGAGGCCGCGGCCTGCTTGGTGGGCATATCCGCCGGGCGGTCGGGCAGGCTCAGCTTGCCCACGCCCATGCCGATGGCTCCGCTGGACACCAGGATGATCTCGTGCCCGGCGTTTTTCAGATCGCTGAGCACCTTGCACAGCTCCTCGATGTGGCGGATGTTCAGCCGGCCGGTGGAATGGGCCAGCGTGGAGGTACCCACCTTGACTACTGCTTTCATTGTGTTTCTCCTTTGGGCAGCGCGACGCGCCGCATAACATACTGATACAAAATAGAGTATACCATAAAGCCGCCTTAAAAACAAACGACATGCAGTGGACATTCTGTGAAAAAATGGTATGATAAAAGATAGTTTATTCCATTCCAGCGGCAGCGCAATGCTGCCGTAAAAGCGAGGTTTGCAAAGATGTATCGTTTTACCAATGATTACAGCGAGGGCGCTCACCCCCGCATTCTGGAGGCCATGGTCCGCACCAACCTGGAGGGCAACTTCGGCTACTCCACCGATCCCCATTCCAGGCACGCCCATGAACTGATCCGCGCCGCTATCGGCCGGCCGGACGCGGACGTGCACATTCTGGTGGGCGGCACCCAGACCAACGCCACCTGCCTGTGCGCCTTCCTGCGGCCCCACGAGGCGGCCATCGCCGCCGCCAGCGGCCACATCTGCGTGCACGAGACCGGCGCCATTGAGGCCACCGGCCACAAGTGCATCGCCATGCCCGCCGCACCGGGCGGCAAGCTGACCCCGGACGCAGTGCGCGCCGCGGTGGCCGCTCATCCGGACGAGCACATGGTGAAGCCCAAGCTGGTCTACGTGAGCAACACCACCGAAACCGGCGGCGTGTACACCACCGCCGAGCTGGAGGCCCTGCGGGCTGTGTGCGACGAGCTGGGCCTGTATCTCTATCTGGACGGCGCCCGTCTTTCCAGCGCGTTGGCCGCGGGCGGCGCTTCCCTGACCGATCTGGGCCGTATGTGCGATGCCTTCTACATCGGCGGCACCAAGAACGGCGCACTGTTCGGTGAGGCGGTGTGCATCCTGAACCCGGCTTTGAAGCCGGATTTCCGCTACATCATCAAGCAGCACGGCGGCATGCTGGCCAAGGGCTGGCTGCTGGGCATCCAGTTCGAGGAGCTGTTCTGCGATGGGCTGTATTTTGAGGTAGGCGAGCACGCCAACGGCCTTGCCATGAAGCTGAAGGAGGGCATTTCCGCCCTGGGCTATGCCTTTGGGTCGGACAGCCCCTCCAACCAGCAGTTCCCCGTTCTGCCCAACCGGGTGCTGGACCAGCTGAAGAACGACTTCCACTGGGAGGTCACCTCCCGGCCGGACGCGGACCACACCGAAATCCGTCTGGTGACCAGCTGGGCCACCAAGCCCGAGGCGGTGGAGGCCTTCCTCACCGCTCTGGCAAACGCAAAGGAGTAAGCGCCATGGAACAACTGGATCTGAACCAGCTGCGCGGCCGCATCGACGAGGTGGACAGCCAGCTCACCGCGCTGTTTTTGCAGCGGATGGAGATCGTGGAGCAGGTGGCCCGCTACAAGCTGGAGCGAGGCATGCAGGTGCTGCAGCCCGAGCGGGAGCAGGCGGTGATCGACCGGGCCGCTGCCCGCGCCCCCGAGGCCATGCAGGGCTACACCGGGGATTTCTTCCGGGCGGTGATGGCGGTTTCCCGCGCCATGCAGCAGGAGATCATCGACCGCAGCAAGGCCGAAGAATAATTTTTAAAAAAACAAAACGCTGTACCCCAAAAACCGGGGTACAGCGTTTTTTGTTATGCGTTCAGGGCAACACCGCACAATTCACGCCTAACAGCTCAGGCGGCGTATCGCACCAAAATTTTCCGTGATATTTTCCAAAAATGCTCGCCAATCCACAAAGGATTGCCTGCGCTTTTTGGTTCATCTCACAAAAAATTTTCCGGCGCGCTCCACCACCCGGAATTATGCGGTGCTGCCTTAGAAACTCAGCTCAGGCTGGCCACGAACCGCAGGAAGGCCGCACGGCCTTCCTCGTCCCGCTTGTAAACGCCTGCGTGTTCCAGCACCTTGGAGAAGACCATGCCGGTCTCCTTCTGCACCACCGGCCAGGCCTCGCCCTTGGCGAAGGCGCCATGACGGCGGCGGATGTCCTCGGCCCACTCAGCGTGCTTGGCGGTGCGCTCGTCGGCGGTCAGGTCGGCGCCGCTCTCCAGCATCTCTGCCACCAGAGCCAGCTCCTCCTTCAGGCGGGCGGGCAGCACGGCGCGGCCCATTACCTCGATCAGGCCGATGTTCTCCTTCTTGATGTGATGCAGCTCGGCATGGGGATGGTACACACCCAGAGGATACTCCTCGGTGGTGATGTTGTTGCGCAGCACCAGATCCATCTCGTAGTCCGCGCCGCGGCGGCGGGCGATGGGGGTGATGGTGTTGTGGGGCACGCCGTCTGTCTCGGCGAAGACAAAGGCGGCCTCATCGGTGTAGCCGCGCCAGGCAGCCAGAATCTTCTCGGCCAGCTGGGCGATGCGCTCCTTGTCCGGGCCGGTGAGACGCAGCACCGACATGGGCCACTTCACGATGCCGGTCTTCACATCCTCAAAGCCGGCAAAGGTGACCTCCTGCTCCACGGGAGCGGCCTCCATGGGGAACAGGCAGCGGCCGCCCTGGAAGTGCTCGTGGGCCAGAATGGAGCCGCCCACGATGGGCAGGTCCGCGTTGGAGCCCACAAAGTAGTGGGGGAACCGGGTCACGATGTCCAGCAGCTTGTCGAAGCAGCTGCGGTCGATCTTCATGGGCACATGGGCCGCGTTCAGCGCGATGCAGTGCTCGTTGTAGTACACATAGGGGGAGTACTGCAGCATCCACTGTTCCCCGCATACGGTCATGGGGATCATCCGGTGGTTGCCGCGGGCGGGATGGTCCATCCGGCCTGCGTAGCCCTCGTTCTCCACGCAGAGCTGGCACTTGGGGTAGCCGCTCTGGGGCATGGACTTAGCCAGCGCGATGGCCTTGGGGTCCTTTTCCGGCTTGGACAGGTTGATGGTGATGTCCAGCGCGCCGTACTCGGTGTCGGTGGTCCAGTGCAGGTCCTTGGCGATCCGGTCGGTGCGGATGTAGTTGGTGTCCTGGGAGAAGCGATAGTACCAGTCGGTGGCCTGCTCCGGGCTTGCGGCGTACTTCTCCTCAAAGGTGCGGATCACCTGGCTGGGCCGGGGGGTGAGCACCGCCATCAGGGCGGTGTCCAGAATGTCCCGCTGGGTGATGGACTCGCCGTCGATCACGCCGCGGCTGGCCGCGTCGTCCAGCAGGGTGTTCAGGATCTGGGCCAGAGGCACATCCTTCACCGGCTCGGCCTCCTCCAGGGTGTCCAGCCGCAGAGCGGCCAGAATCCCGTTGGTTGCCCATACCTTCTCACAAGGCTCGATCAGTTGTTTTTCCAGCCCGTACTCCACCAGGCTGGCAATTGCCTGTTCCACTGTCATTTTCGCTCATTCCTCCTCGCTGCTCATTACCATGCAGCCGCCCTCCGGCCGCACCGATACCGCGTGGCATGCGCCCTCGCCCAGAACGGCTTCCAGAGAAGCCACAAAGCTCTGCTCCAGATCCTGGGGAACGAAGGCCTGAATGGTGCCCGCGAAGCCGCCGCCGTGCACGCGCACAGCGCCCCGGCCACCCAGGGCCTTTTCGGCCAGCGCCAGCGACAGGGTCACCGCCTGCTGAGCGGGCGCAGCCACAGACCAGATGTTCTGCAGCAGCTCGGAAGAGGAACGGCCGGAAGCACGCACCAGAGCCAGGAAGCCCTCCATGTCTCCCTCGTCCAGAGCCTTGGCCTGGGCCTGGGCGCGGCTGTTCTCGGCGAAGAAGTGCATAGCGCGCAGCACCGCACGGTCGCCCAGCTTCTCGCGCACGGCGGGAATGGCGGCGTAGAACTCGGCCTCGTCCACCTCACGCAGGACCTTCTGGCCGAAGAAGGCGGCCACGGCACCCATCTCCTGGGTGATACCCGCGTAGTCGTCGGTCAGGTCTGCATGGCAGGAGCGGGTGTCGATGATGTACAGCTGGTAGCCGGAGCGGGCCAGGTCGTAGTCCACCTTGCGGATCACCGGCTGGCTGGGATCGTTGAAGTCGATGGCCACCACGCCGCCGATGGAGCTGGCTGCCTGGTCCATCAGGCCGCAGGGCTTGCCGAAGTACTCCCGCTCGGCGTACTGGCCGATCTGGGCCAGCTTCACCGCGTCCAGCTTGCCGTCGCAGCTGAACCGGTTGAACACATTGCCCACCAGGATCTCATAAGCCGCGGAGGAGGACAGGCCGGAGCCGCCGGGAACGGTGCTGCTCACATAGGCGCAGAAGCCCTTCAGGGCAAAGCCCTCCCTGGCCACACCGGCGGCCACGCCGCGGATCAGGGCGGCGGAGGTGTTGACCTCCTCGGAATGGATGCTCAGATCGTTCAGATCGATGGTCAGAGCGGGGTAGCCCTCGCTGACCACCTTCACCACGCTGTCCTCGGTGGGCACCACGCAGGCCAGAATGTCCATGTTCACGCTGCCGCACAGCACGCAGCCGTGCTGATGGTCGGTGTGGTTGCCGCCGATCTCGGTGCGGCCGGGGCCGCTGAACACCGCGGCGCCGGTGCAATCCATGCCGGGGAAGGCCTTTTCAAAGCCCTCGATCACATGGCTCACCTTGGCGCGGGCTGCTTCCAGCTCCTCGGCGGTATCGTGAAATACGTACAGACGGCGCAGGCGCTCGTCGTACTTTCCCTGGCTTACTGCCTGCAAAAATTTTTCCATGTTCTGCATCTTCGTTTCTCCTCCTGTAATCGTAACGCTCATGCCAGAGGGGCAAAGCGGTATTGGATCTGATGTTCCCAGCGTTTGCCCTTCGGCAGCTCAATGGAAGGGAACCGGGAATGGTTGGGCGCATCCGGGATGAACTGGCATTCCAGCGCCGCCGCACTGCGCGCCACCGGCTTCAGGAAGTTGGCGGTGTACAGATGGATGCCCGGCAGGGTGGCGCTTACCTGCAGCGAAATTCCATTGGCGGGGCACTCCAGACGGCACATGGGCCGCAGGCCCTTGCCCGGCACCAGGAAGGTGTGGTCGAAGCCGCTGGCCGCCGCCAGCTGGGGATGATCCTGCTCCCAGCGCTCGCCCAGAGCCGCAGGGGCGGCGAAGTCGAAGGGGGTGCCGGCGGTGGGGATCAGCTGGCCGGTGGGGATGGAACCCTCGCCGATCTCGGCAAAGCAGTCCGCCGGGGTGCTGAACAGCTGACCGGCCACGCTGGTGCTGCCCTCCCCTTCCAGGTTCCAGTAGCCGTGATGGGTCATGGACAGGATGGTATCGTCCAGCGCCAGTGCGTCAAAGCGCAAAGTCAGCGCGCCGTCCTCCTCAAACAGATAGGTGGCGCTCACCTCCACCGCGCCGGGATAGCCCTCTTCGCCATCCTCGGACCGGCGGAAAAACCGAACGCCCCGGTTTTTGGGCAGCATCTGCACATCCCACACATAGCGGTCAAAGCCCTTGATGCCGCCGTGCAGATGGTTTCCGTTCTGGTTGCAGGGCAGCTGGTACTCCCGGCCGTTCAGCACAAAACGGCCCTTTGCGATGCGCCCGGCGCAGCGGCCCACCACGGCGCCCAGATAGGCATCGCCCGCCTCGTATTCCTCCAGCGTCTCGTAGCCTCTGGCAACCTGAACCGGGCCGTTGGCTGTGGGCACCCAGACCGCCCGCAGGATCGCGCCGTAGTTCAGAACTTCCGCCACAATGCCGCTGTCATGCTCCATGCGAACACACTGCACCGCCTCACCGCTTTTGGTGGTGCCAAACTCTCTCGTTGTGATTTTCATGCAACAAAAGTCCTTTCTTTGTCCAATTTTACGAACAGATTTTCCTGCTTAAATTATAACGAATTGTTTTTTGGATTCCTATATCCTTTTTGAAAATCGATACAAAATTCCATGGAATGGGCGAATCGTTCAAACCCCGGCGCGGCCTGCCTCCAGCTCCCGCAGGGTCACCCGCTGGTAGGGCAGCCAGATGTATTGGCCATCGGTCAGCTCCAGGCTGGCCGCCGGGTCTTCGCCGTTTTCCAGCGCCAGCGCCAGGTCCAGCATGCTCTGGGCGATGCCCGCCGCGTCGTTGCGCACCGTGCCGCAGAGGGTCCCCTGACGCACCGCCTCCAGCGCCGGGGCGGTGGCGTCCACACCCACCACCACCGGCATTTCTTCTTCGGTCAGGCCCAGGTCCTGGCAGGCGTCGATGGCCCCCAGGGCCATATCGTCGTTGTTGGAGATCACCACCTCGATGGCGCTGCCGAACTGCTCCAGCCAGCTGCTCATCCGGGCAGAGGCCTGGCTGCGGTCCCAGTTGGCGGTGTCGCCCGCCAGCTTCTCCACCGTCACGCCCGCACCGGTGAGGGTCTGCACCGCGTACTCGGTGCGCAGCATGGCATCCTGATGGCCGGGCTCGCCCTCCAGCATCACATATTGCATCACCCCGTCGCCGTTTTTGTCCACCGGCGGGTCGCCGTTGAGCCAGCGGTCCAGCAGGATCTGCCCCTGCAGCACGCCGGATTCCTCCGCCTTGGCACCCACGTAATACACCTTTTCCCATCGGTGCAGGTCCTCGGCCACCGGCTCCCGGTTGAAGAAGATCACCGGGATGTCCGCCTCCTTGGCCTTGTCGATCAGCTGGGCGGTGCTGGTGCGGTCCACGATGTTCACACACAGCACGTCGTAATCCAGCGCGATGAGCCGGTCGATCTGCTCGGTCTGGGTGAGCTGGGAGCCCCGGCCGTCCACCACATTCAGATTGATCTTGATGTTCTCGGTGCTTTCCCGGGCCTGGGCCAGCTTTTCCAGCTCCTTCACCAGTGTGCTGATGAAGGTGTCGGACTGCAGATACACCGCCACGCCCACCCGCAGGGTACGTGGCTGAGCCGCCCGGGTGCTGCCGCAGGCTGCCAGCAGCGCCGCCGCCAGCAGCAGGCTCAGCCCCTTAAGGCAGCACCGCATAATTCCAGGTGGTGGAGCGTGCCGGAAAAATTTTTTGCGAGATGAACCAAAAAGCGCAGCCAATCCTTTGTGGATTGGCGAGCATTTTTGGAAAATATCGCGGAAATTTTTGGCGCGATACGCCGCCTGAGCCTCGGGGCGTGAATTATGCGGTGTTGCCTTACGAAAAAACCGGGTAGAGCAGCTTTTGATGATCCTTGTCATAGGTTTCTCCTTCCTTCACCAGGGTCACGGGCAGGGTCTGGCTTTCCACCGGTTCGCCCCGGGCAGCTGCCGCCGCCTGGCTCACCGCCAGGTAGCCCGCCGCGTAATCGCTCCAGGCGACCGCCGCCGCAATGCCGCCGTTTTCCAGCGAGGCCACCACCGAGGCGGATACCCCCGCCCCGTACACCAGCGGCCGGTCTTCCCGCTGAGCCGCCAGCGCGGCGGCCTGCTCCAGACTCACCGGCTCGAAGCAGAGCACCGCGGCGGCACCCTCCAGCGCTTCCGCCATGAGTTCATCGCAGACCTCAGGCGCAAAGCCCGCCGCCTCCAGCTCAGCTTTTGCACTCTCCAGCCGCCGGGCCGGGCCCGCGCAGCCGGGGAAGGCATTGACCAGCAGCACCCGGCCGGAGGTCGGGCAGCTTGCGGCCACCTGCCGGGCCAGCATCCGGCCCACTGCTTCGTCGTCGGTGCCCACAAAGGCCCGGGCGCCCTCCGCCCGGGATTCCAGCGTGACCACCGGCAGGCCCTGCCAGCTGTCCAGCAGCTGCTCCAGCGCCGCGCAGTCCGCCGGGATGACCACCGCCGCGTCCACATCCATGTCCGCCTGACGGCGCAGCAGCTCCACCTGACTGATGCCGCCGCCCTCTGCCTCTACCGTCAGAAAGCGCAGCTCGGCACCCAGGTCCTCGGCAGCCTGCTCCATGCCCTGCCGGGCGGTGGAAAAGACCCCGCTGTCGCCCTGGCGCAGCAGGATGGAGATCTCCACCCGTCCCGGGCCGGGCGGGCTGAGCAGCGATTCGGGGATCATCAGACTCACCACCATGGCAGCGGCCAGCAGGCCCAGCACGATCATCTGCCAGGCCCGGTATCCTTTCTGCTTCATCGCTCTGCCTCCTTCCCTGTGCCCTCCTCCGGCTGGGTCAGCACCGGAAGATGGATGCGGGCGGTGGTGCCCTCATCCGGCTCGCTGTGGAACTCCAGCCCGTACCCGGGCCCGTAGGCGAGCTGAATGCGCCGGTGCACGTTGCGCACCCCGATGCCCGAGCCCTTGGCGGGCAACGGGCGGCTCTCGTCCAGCAGGCTGGCCGCCACCTCCGGCGGCATGCCCAGACCGTTGTCGGTCACATCGATGTAGATGTCCTCCCCTTCCCGCCACAGGCGCACGGTGATGCGGCCGTCGTCGTCCTCGGCGGCCATGCCGTGATAGATGGCGTTTTCCAGAAGGGGCTGGATGATCAGCTTCAGGCAGTAAAGGCCGGCGGTGTCGGTTTCCCGGATAATTTCAAAGGTGAATTTGTTCTTGTAGCGGATGCGCTGGATGGTCATGTAGTAGCCCGCGTGGTCCAGCTCGCTGTCCAGCGGGATGACCCGCTTGCCCCGGCTCAGCGAGATGCGGAACAGCCGCCCCAGCGCCGTGACCATGCGGATGGAATCCTCGTAGCGGCCGCTTTCGGTGAGCCAGATCACCGAGTCCAGCGTGTTATACAGAAAATGGGGGTTGATCTGGGACTGCAGCACCTCCAGCTCGCTGCGGCGCTTGTCCTCCTCCTGCTGGATCACATCGTCCATCAGATGCCGCATGGTGGACACCATGGACCGGATGGAGTGCTCCAGCCGGCGCACCTCGTAGCAGCCCTCCTCGGGCACCTGGGGCATCTCGCCGCCCCTGCCGGTCTGGCGCACCGCCTGCTCCAAGCGGCGGATGGGCTCGGCGATGTGGGCGGAGAGCCGCCCGTTCACGAACACCAACAGGAAGATGGAAAAGAGCAGCACAGAAGCCGCAAACAGCACGAACTGGGCGGTGGTCACCGCCAGACCCTGCACCGGCACCACGCCCACCAGCTTCCAGCCGGTATAGCCCACGGTTTTCACCGTCACCTGCCGCCGCTCCCCCTGAAAGTTTTCCCAGTGGGTGCCGTCGCTGAGGGCGGCGGCCTCCAGGTTGTTCTCCTGGGCAAGGCCCGCGTAGATCAGCTGCTGGCGGGGATGGTAGATCAGCTCGCCGTTTGCGTCCACGATGTAAAGGTAGCCGTCCATACCGATGCTGGCATTGCGGCAGATCTGCTCCACCCCGGAAAAGCTCATGTCCACCAGAAGCACGCCGCTCTCGCTGGCGCCGCCCCGGGTCAATTCCACCTGACGGCTCAGCGAGATCACCCAATGGTAGCTGCCGTCCGCGGTCTGGAACAGATTCTGCACGTGAGGGGTGGAAAAGTGCACGTTCTCGATCTGGCCCAGAGCGGTGGAAAACCATTCCTGCCCCGCCGGGTCGGCACTGGTCTTCAGCTCGGAAAGCGGGGCCGCCGTGACCAGCTGACCCTTGGAGTCAAACACCGCGATGGAAACCAGCGAGTCCCGGTTTTCCTCATACAGCAGCGACAGGCTCTGAGTGGGAAGGCCCTCGGCCAGATCGGCGTTTTTCAAAAGCCGGTAATACACCGTGTCCGACACCCGCATGATCCGGCGCAGGTGGTTGTCCAGCGAGAGGTTCACCTGAGCCAGCACCTGCTGGCTGGCCTGCGCCTGCATCTTCTGGTTCACCGCCGAATACCGCAGGGTGATGGAAAGACCGATGAACAGCGCGCCCGCCACCGCCACTGCCGTGAAGGTGAGCGAGATGACCCGCTGGATGCTCATTCGTTCATAGGAGCGGGAGAACCGGCCCCGCAGCTCCCGAAGCGCCCGAAGCAGCATAGGCTGCCCCCCTTTTCGTTGAAATTACTGCCCCTGCTGGCCCGCGGCCCGGTATTTGGAGGGGCTGGTGCCGAAGTACCGCTTGAACACGTAGCTGAAATAGTTCGGGTCCAGATAACCGGTCTGTTCGGCGATCAGATAGGTTTTTTCCTCACTGGTGCGCAGCCGCTCGGCGGCGGCCTCCATGCGCACCTTGGTCACATAGGCGGTGAAGCTCATGCCGGTCTCCCGCTTGAACATGGTGGAGAAGTAGGCCGGGGAAAGATGCAGATGGTCGCAGAGCATTTCCACCGAGAGGTCGCTGTTGGAAAAGTTCTCGGCGATGAATTCCCGGGCCTTGTCCACCGTGCGGGCGGCGGCGTAGCTGCGCTGGCGGCGCAGCAGCTCCTGCAGGTGCAGGCAGCGCTCCTCCACCCAGCTGCCCAGCTGCTCCGGGCCGCTGAAATCCGAGATGCGCACCGCGCCGGTGAAGCCCGGGCCGAACACCTCCTCCTGGGGGATCTCCGCCTCCCGGGCCAGCCGCATCAGGCAGGCCACCAGCTCCAGAAAGAAGCACTGCATCTGGCTCATGGAGCTGTCGCTCTTTGCCTGGCTCAGCCAGCCCTGGGTGAACCGGCGCACCTTTTCCGGGGTGCCCAGCTTCACCGCGTTCACCAGCTGGCGCTCGGCCGCTGCGTCGAAGGGCAGTGCCGCCGCGCCCCGGGGCTCCAGATCCCCGATGTACAGGGTTCTCCCCGGCCCCAGAATGGACCGGTAGTCCAGCGCGCTTTTGGCCCCCTGAACCGACGCGGCCAGCTGGCCCGGCGTCTCCACCGCCAGGCCCACGCCCACAGTGAGCCGCAGCCCCAGCAGAGTCTCGGCCAGAGCGCGCACCCGCTCCAGCTCCCGCAGCAGGTCATACACCGCGGCCTCGCCCTCAAAGGCGGCGATCACCGCCAGGTCATCGTCGTACAGACACCAGTGCAGCTGGCAGCCGGGCAGCTCGGTATTTTCCACAAAGAAATTCTGCAGCGACAGCAGGATCAGCTCGTCCGGGTCGTCGCCCAGATTGCTCACATGCACCCGGGCCGCCGCCCAGCTTTTGCCGGAAAGCTCGATCTCATAGCGGGCGGCACGCTCCATGATCTGGCCGGGCTTCAACTGACCGCCCAGCAGCCGGGTGTAGAACAGCCCGCGCAGCACCGGCAGGTTTTCCTCGTAGCTGCGGCGCAGCTTTTCCATGTCCTGACGGCGCACCCGCTCCTCGTCCATATCCCGCTTCAGGCGCACCAGCACATCGCTCAGCTCCACCGAGGTGATGGGCTTGAGCAGGTATTCAAACACATTCATGCCGATGGCCTGCCGGGCATAGTCGAACTCGTCGAAGCCGGAAAAGATCACCAGCCGCGCCGCGGGCAGCTGCTGCTTCAGGCGGCGGCAGAGGGTGAGGCCGTCCATAAAGGGCATTTTGATGTCGGTGAGCACCACGTCCGGCCGCAGCTGCTCGGCCAGCTCCAATGCGTCCTGGCCGTTGGCGGCCTCCCCGGCCAGCACAAAGCCCATCGCCGCCCAGTCGATGCGGCGGCGGATGCCCGCCCGCAGCTCTTCCTCGTCATCCACCAAAAGGATGCGGTATCCGTCCATTTTCTTTCCTCCAGAGATTGTTTCTCTTGCTCAGGGCGTCACCCGAAATTGTGCGGTGCCGCCTTAGAACAGTATATCATATTTGGCAGGATCTGGCTGCCCTTCCATTATAAACGGAAAAAGGGCGGCCGCCCGTTTTACCGGACAGCCGCCCCTTTCCTGCCGGGTCGGAGCGGCCCGGCGGTGTGTGCACAAAAGGATTATTTCTTGACCAGATATTTCCGCATATCCAGTGCGCAGGCGAACAGGATGATGCCGCCCTTGATGGCGTACTGCAGGTTCTGGTCCATGCCCACCAGCGGCAGAGCCACGAAGATCAGGCGCAGCATGATAACGCCGATCACGATGCCGCTGATCTTACCGATGCCGCCTACGAAGGATACGCCGCCGATGACGCAGGCCGCGATGGCGTCCAGCTCGTAGTTCACGCCGGTGTTGGCAGTGTTGGAAGCGATACGGGCGGACTCAACGAAGCCGGCCCAGCCGTACATGGCGCCCGCCAGGGCGAATACGGCGATGGTGGTGGCGAATACGTTTACGCCGGAAACGCGGGCGGCCTCTTCGTTGGCGCCCAGAGCGAACATGTTCTTACCGAAGGTGGTCTTGTTCCAGATGAACCACATGAGGATGGTGAGCAGCACCGCGTAGATCACGTAGTTGGGGATCTGGATGTTGCCGAAGCTCAACAGCGGGGGGTTGCCCACAACGAAGTTGCGGTACTCGGCGGACAGACCGGAGATGGCCATGCCCTTGTTGTTGCCCTGCTGGACGTACAGCAGCAGGATGGTGTAGAGGATCAGCTGGGTAGCCAGGGTAACGATGAAGGGATGCAGCTTGAACTTGGCCACGAAGAAGCCGTTGAAGGCGCCGATGGCCGCACCGATGGCCACAACGATCAGGATGACCAGGGGGATGGGCAGGGTACCGATGTTGGGCCACATCTTATTGGCCGCGTCGGTGGCCTGCAGCAGGGAGGCCGCCACACAGGCGGTGATGCCTACCGCACGGCCGGCGGACAGGTCGGTACCGGTGAGCACGATGCATCCGGCGATGCCCAGCGCAACGGGCAGATACGCCGCCGTCAGAGACAGCAGGTTGATCAGCGAGTTGGGAGCCAGGAAGGAAGGCTGGGTCACGGCCACGTATGCGGCCACCAGCAGCATGATGATGATGAGGGCGTTGTTCAAAAGCGCGTTGCCCACCTGCTTGGGGGTGATGGACTTTGTTTTCAGCGCAAGTTCCTTGGTGGAATTACTCATGGGTCGGTTCCTCCTCTTTACACATACTTGGCAGCCAGGGTCAGGATCTCTTCCTGAGTGGTGGTGCGGGCGTCCACCTCACCGGCTACCTGCCCGCCGGACATGACCAGAATCCGGTCGCACACGCCCAGAAGTTCGGGCATTTCCGACGAGACCATGATAACGCCCTTGCCCTCGTTGGCAAGATCGATGATCAGCTGATAGATCTCGTATTTCGCGCCCACGTCGATGCCGCGGGTGGGCTCGTCCAGCAGCAGGATCTCGGGCTTGGTGAGCAGCCACCGCCCCAGAATGACCTTCTGCTGGTTGCCGCCGGACAGCGAGCGGATCTGCGTGTGCTGGCTGGGGGTCTTGATGTGCATCGCCTGGATGGCCCAGTCGGTGTTGTCCTTCATCTTTTTGTCGTTTAAGTAGAAGCCGCCCACAAGATAATCCTTCAGGCTGGAGATCACGGTGTTTTCCTTGATGTCCCGGATGCCGAAGATACCGGTGGCCCGCCGCTCCTCGGTGAGCAGTGCGAAGCCGTTTTTGATGGCCTCCTTGGGGGTACGGTTGCGGATGGGCTTGCCGTGCAGGGTGATGGTGCCGCCCTCACGGGTCATGGCGCCGAACAGGTTCTCCAGCACCTCGGTGCGGCCGGAGCCGTCCAGACCGGCGATGCCCAGAATCTCGCCCTTGCGCAGCTGGAAGGTGGCGTCCTTCAGGCGGGTGTATTTGCCCGAAATGTGCTGCACATCCAGGATCACGTCGCCGGGCTTGTTGGTCTTCTCGGGGAAGCGGTTGGTCAGCTCGCGGCCCACCATCAGGCGGATGATCTCGTCCATGGTCAGCTCCTTGGCGGGGCGGGTCGCCACCCACTGACCATCCCGCATGATGGTCACGTCGTCGCTGATGCGCAGGATCTCCTCCATCTTATGGGAGATATAGATGATGCCGCAGCCCTTGTCCCGCAGCATGTTGATGATGCGGAACAGATGCTCCACTTCGGTTTCGGTCAGCGAAGAGGTGGGCTCGTCGAACACGATGATCTTGGAGTTGTAGGAAACCGCCTTGGCGATCTCCACCATCTGCCGCTGGGAAACCGGCAGGGTGGACATGATGGCCTTGGGGTTGACCGTGACCTCCAGGGTATCGAAGATCTTTTTGGTCTCCTTTGCCATGATGCTCTCGCTCACCATGATGCCGCCTACCTTGGGGTAGCGGCCCAGCCACAGGTTATCCTGCACGCTGCGGGTCAGCGCCTGGTTCAGCTCCTGGTGCACCATGGCCACGCCGTTTTCCAGCGCGTCCTTGGAGCTCTTGAAGTCCACATCCTTGCCATCCAGCTTGATGGTGCCCGCATCCCGGTGATAGATACCGAATAGGCATTTCATCAGGGTGGATTTGCCCGCGCCGTTCTCGCCCATCAGGGCATGTACGGTGCCGGGGCGGACGGTCAGGTCCACGTTATCCAGCGCCTTTACGCCGGGGAATTCCTTGCAGATGCTGCGCATCTCCAGCAGGGCCGGCTTGTCCATAATTTTCCTCCTCTCGCGGTCGCAAACCACCGTTTCGGCCACAGCCCGCCTTCCGGGCCGCGCCCGAAGCGGTGGTTTTGTCAGGGCGAAGCGGGGCTGCCGCCTGGCAGCCCCGCCTTGCCGGTCAGGTTTCAGGCACAAAGGATCCGGGAGAAATTAGTCCTCGGAGGTGCCGTCGTACATCTGGTAGGGAACGCGGATCTTATCCACGTCGGAGTCCACCACGAACTGGTCGGTGTTGGCCATCAGGTCAGCGCCGTCCTGTACGTTCTTGACCAGGGTGTTGATGGTGGTGGCCATGCCCACGGCGTCCTGCTTGATGGAACCGGTCATGTTGCCGGCCTTGATCAGAGCCTTGGCGGAGTCGGTGGCGTCCACGCCGAATACGGGGATGATGGTGGTGCCTTCGCCGTTGTTGTAGCCAACGTTCTGCAGAGCGGAGATAGCGCCCTCGGCCATGCCGTCGTTGTTGCAGATGATCAGCTCAACCATGTTGTTGTTGCCTTCGTTGTAGGAGCCCAGCAGAGAAACCATGTAGTCGTTGGCAGCCTGGGCGCTCCACTTACCGGCGGTATCAACCAGGTACTTGGTGGTGGCGTTGGCGTCGTAGTAAGCCAGCTCGGGCTTGCCGCCTTCGGTCAGCAGCTTGTTGGCGTCTTCCACAGCGTACTGGGTGCGGGCCTCGGCCTCAGCGTTGCCCTCCTGGCCCTTGAACAGAACGTAGGAGATGGTGCCGTCGCCGTTCAGGTCAACTGCGTCGTAGTTGGCCAGCAGGTACTCACCGATCATCTCGCCCTGCATGTGGCCGGCGTCGGGAGCGTTGGTGCCAACAAAGGCGCACTTCTCATAGCTGTTGATCACTTCGTTGTCGGCAACCTCGCGGTTGAAGAAGATCACGGGGATGTCCGCAGCGCGGGCAGCTTCCACGATGTCCTTGGCGGGGTCGGAGGTGGAGGTCTCCACGATGTTCACGATCAGCAGGTCGGAACCGGCGGTGATAGCGGTCTTAACCTGGTCGGTCTGGGTGGGCTGGCTGCCGGCGGCATCCCAGTTCTTGGGCTCGATGCCCATGGCCTTCAGCTGCTCGTCCATGGCGGCGCGCACGCTGGAGATGTAGATATCGGAGAAGTCATAGTAGAATACATCCACCTGCAGGTCGCTGGTGGCGGTGGCAGTGCCGCCCTCGGTGGAGGTGGCGGTGGAAGTGCCGCCGGAGGTTGCGGTGGAAGCGGTGGAAGCGGTGGAAGCGGGAGCGCCGCCACAGCCGGCCAGCATACCAATGGCCATTACGGAAGCCAGCAGCAGCGCGAGTTTCTTTTTCATTTTCGTTTTCCTCCTGTGATTGGATTCGGTTCTTGTGCCGTACATTTTCGCATCCCTCAGGATGCTTTCTCTGTGGTAAATTTTACCGCCTTTGGGGCGCAAAAACGATAGAAAAATCTTCTGTCTTATATCAAAAAGATTCTCTTTTCTCGCAAAAGTTTTTTCTGTTTTTTAATATTTTTATCAATTTCGCCAATGCACTCCCCTGATTTTTTGCATTTCGTGCAAAAAAAGCCCCGCTTCGTGCAGTTTTGCACAAAACAGGGCTTGGAACCGGCAAACGCCGGCTAAGGGGAGCGGGAGAAGATTTTTGATACCCGGGTCAGGCCAGGCGATGCTCCTCCAGCCAGACCATCAGGGTGGGCTTTTCGGCCTTGATGCGCTTTGCGCGCACCGCGAACACCAGAATGGTCAGCAGGGTGAAGACCACCAGCCATACCGCCAGGTAGGCAAGGCAGCCGGTCACGTCCTCGCCGGCGCAGATGGCGCGGCGGAAGGCGGTGACGGTGTAGGTGAAGGGCACCCAGTCATGCAGGTACTTCACGAAGGAGCCGGAGAGCTCCAGCGGATAGGTGCCCACCGAACCGGCCAGCTGGATGACCATGAAGACCAGCATCAAAAAGCTGCCCACCTTGCCCAGCAGGTTGGTGAAGAAGTACATCACCGACATGAAGGTCATGGACGCCACGCAGGCCACCAGCAGGGTCTGGCCCATGCGGCCCGGGTCGAAGCCGTTGATGGCGTGCAGCGCGCCCACCATCACCAGCGCCTGTAAAATCGCGATGGGATACAGCACCGAGGCCTTGCTCAGCCACCAGGCGGTGCCGCTCTTGAGTTTGCCCGCGTACTCGGTGAGGGGGTACATCAGGCTGAAGGCGATGCAGCCCACCCACAGGGCCACCGACATCATGTAGGGAGCCATGGCGTGCCCGTTGTTGGGCACCTGGGTCAGCTGGGTCTCCTCAGAGACCACCGGGGCGGCGAACATATCCACCACCGCGTCGCCGGTGTTGGTGGAGCGGATCTCCTGTGCACCGTCCGCCAGGCTGGTCTCGAGGGTGTTTGCGCCGTCGGTCAGCTGGTCGATGCCGTCGGCCAGCTCGCCGCTGCCGTCCGCCAGCTGCTGGGCGCCGCTCTGGATCTGGCCCGCGCCGTCGGTGAGGGCGGCCGCGCCCTGATTCAAAGCCGGGCTGTTCTGGGTGAGGGTATCCGCGCCGGTCACCAGCTGGGTGGTGCCGTCCTTCAGGTCCTTGGTGCCCTGCTGCAGACGGCCCACGCCGTCGGTGAGGGCGGGCAGCTGGCCGTTCAGACTGCTCATGCCGTCCTTCAGGCTGCCGCTGCCGGTGACCAGAGCGTCCAGGCCGCTGTTCAGCTGGGCCGCGCCCTGGCGCAGCACCGCGGTTCCCTGCTGCTGCAGAGCCGCACCGCCGCTGGCCGCCTGGGCGATGCCGCCGGTGAGCAGGGGTGCCTGCTGGGCCAGCTGGCTGGTGCCGCCCTGCAGCTGGGCAAGGCCGTTCACCAGAGAATCGCACCCGGCCGAGAGCTGCTGTGCCCCCGCGTTCAGAGCGGGCAGGCCGGTGGTCTCATCCGTCAGGGCCGCGCTGCCCGCAGCCGCCTGGTCCACACCGGCGGTGTAGGCGAACAGGCCGGTCTGCAGCTGAGCCGCGCCCTGCTGCAGCTGGCCGAGGGCCGCGCTCAGGTCGCCGGAGCCGGAACCGCCGGCTGCATTGGCCAGCGCACCGGCCGCGCCGGCAAGAGCCTGGGCGGCCTGATCCCGGGCTGCGTTGGCGGTGTTTGCGTCGTTGTAATCCTGCTGCGCCACGGTGGCCAGCTCATTGGCCGCCGCGATCAGAGCATTCACTGCGTTCTGATCGCCGCTTTGGGCGGCGGCGGTATTGTCCGCGATGGTCTGGGCCAGAGCCGCCGGGTCCTGCGGAGCCACCGCGCCTGCCTGCGCGGCCTGAGCCGCGCCGTTCAGCTGCCCGGCCAGAGCGGTCAGGCTGCCGGACACATCCGAGCCGCCCGCTGCGGCCGCCAGAGCATCCAGTCCGTTTTTCAGCTGGGCCGCGCCCTGGTTCAGTTCCTCGGATTTTCCGCTCAGGGTCTGCAGGCCCTGATTCAGAGCGGCTGCGCCCTGGCTGGCCTTGTCCGCGCCTGCGGCCAGGCCCTGCGCGCCCTGCTGCAGGGCTTTCGCGCCCTCAGCTGCCTGGGCTGCGCCCGCATCCAGCGCCGAGGCGGAATCCGGCAGAGCCGCGGTCTGGCTTTGCAGCTGGCTCAGACCCTCGTTCAGGGTTTTCAGATTGTCGTCCACCTGGGCCGCGCCTGCGGTCAGGCTGTCGCTGCCGGTCTTGGCCTGGGCCGTGCCCTGGGCCAGCTGGGCCGCGCCGTCGTTCAGCGCGCTCACGCCCTGGGCCAGTGCCGGGGCCGAAGCACCCAGCTGGTCCACGCCGTCCTTCAGCTGCTTTGCGCCGTCGTCCAGCTTCTTCGCGCCGTCCGCCAGCTGCTGCACGCCCTGGGTGTACTGGGCAAGGCCCTCGGTCAGGGTCTGGCTGCCGCTGCGGAAGGTCAGGGTGCTGTCCGCCAGAAGCTGCAGATTCTCCCGGATGGTATTGTTGCCATCCGCCAGCTTGTCTGCGCCCTCCCGGATCTCGCCCGCGCCGTCCGCCGCCTCCTGCATGCCGTCGCCCACCTCGGTGAGCTGGTCAAACATGGTCTCGGCGTAGGTCTTGGTCACCTCTTCCCGCACGCTGGCCTGAATTTCCTTCATGGCGGTCTCGCTCAGCTTGGAGGCGATGTAGTTGGTGCCGGGGTTGGTCTCGTAGTTCAGCTCCATCTGTTTGGGCTGATCGTCGGTGAGGGTGGCCGCGTTGGCCGAGAAGTTTTCGGGGATGGTGATTACCATATAGTAATCCCCTGCCGCCAGCCCCTTGGCCGCGTCCTCCTCGCTCACCTGGTGGAAGTCCAGGGAGGCGTCCTCCAACAGGCTGTCCACCAGTTCGGCGCCCACATCCAGGGTCTTGCCCTCGTATTCCACCGGCTGGTCCTGATTCACCAGAGCCACCGGCAGGTGTTCCACGCTGCCGTAGGGGTCCCACATGGAGCCCAGAAACAGAGTGGTGTAGATGGTGGGAATGGCGACGATGGCCACCACCACCACCAGCATCAGCTTGTTGCTCAGCAGCTTTTTCCATTCATTTTTCAGCATAGAACGAAAAAATCGCTTCCTTTCCTCGATCTCTCTCAGAAAATCAATACTGTGTTGTTTATTCGTCGTAGTATTGCTTTTTCCTGCAAGGAGAATTATACTAAGCAAAGAAATCGAATACAACCGACAGTTTGCATCGCAGTATCTATTAATAGACATTGCGTCGTGTTGTGTTGAACAGTCACAAATCTTTTACAAATGAAAGGAAGCGCACCCATGGAAAAAAAGCCGGACCGGCGCATCCGCCGCACAAAAGCCCAGCTGCGCCACGGTCTTGCCCAGCTGATGGCCCAGAAGAGCGTGAACGAGGTGACGGTGAAGGAGCTGGTGGACCTGGTGGACATCAACCGCTCCACCTTCTATCTGCACTATACCGATATTTACAATATGCTGGAAAGCGTGGAGAACGAGCTGTTCGAGGAGATCCTGCACACCATCCGCACCCATCCGGTGAGCCCCTTCAACGAAAACAGCTTCCCCTTCATCGAGGACATCTTTGCCATCCTGTTTGAAAACCGGGAGATCTGCGCCGCTCTGCTGGGTCCCCACGGCGACATCGCCTTTCTGCACCGCATTGAGGAGATGCTCTCCCACTACAGCCTGGCTGCGCTGCGCCAGGCCTTCCCCGAGCGGATGGACGATCTGAAATACACCTACGCCTACTGCGTGGCCGGAGGCGTGGGCCTCATCAAGGACTGGCTGAGCCGGGGCTGCGAGGAAAGCCCCCAGCACATGGCCCAGCTCACCTTCCGGCTGGTGACCAACACCGTGAGCGATTTTTACCCCCACGCCTGATTGCAAACAAGCAAACCGCCCGCCCCGGAATTTTTCGGGGCGGGCGGTTTACTTTACATGGTTTCCTTTTGCTCGGGCCGGGGTGCGGCGGGCTTCATGCCCCAGAACACCAGGTTCATGGCGATCACGATCAACGCCACGGCGGCCAGCGCCGCCCAGAAGCCCAGATCCAGCCCCCAGAGGGTGGTGGTGCCGAACAGCCGCATCCAGACGGCGGCCCAGTTCATGGTCAGGGTCATGGCAATCGCTCCTTTCAGCATAACATCAAAGCAGTTCTCCGTAGTGGCGCACATAGGCCTTTTTCAGACTGGTGGCCAACGCCATATACAGCAGGATGCAGGGGATCAGGAAGGCAAAGTACAGCGGCGGCAGGGCCACAAAGCCCAGCAGGGTTCCCAGCGAGGTGAAGGGAATGATGGTGAGCGCGGTGATGCCCGCCAGGGTGACCAGGGTGAGCGGAGCGGAGGCCCGGCTCTGGATAAACGGCAGCTTGGGGGTGCGGATCATATGGATGACCAGAGTCTGGCTCCACATGGATTCCACAAACCAGCCCGCCTGGAACATGCCCAGATAGGCCGCCTGCATCTGCACCAGCTGGGGGCCGCTGAAATGATTGGCCAGGTCGTTGTACAGCACTCCGCCGGAGACAAACAGCGGGCAGAACACGAAGTACATGAAGATGTAGGTGAGGAAGTCGAAGATGGAGCTGGTGGGCCCGATCCAGAGCATGAAGCTGCCCACGCTGGAGGCGTCCCACTTGCGGGGGCGGGCAATGAACTCTTCGTCCACATTGTCCCAGGGGATGGCGGTGCAGGAGAGATCATAGATCAGGTTCAGCACGATCAGCTGCACGCTCATCATGGGCAGGAACGGCAGCAGCGCGCTGGCCGCCAGCACCGAGAACATGTTGCCGAAGTTGGAGGAGGCGGTCATCTTGATGTACTTGATCATGTTGGCGTAGGTCTTGCGGCCCTCGATGATGCCCTGCTCCAGCACCATCAGGTCCTTTTCCAGCAAAATCACATCCGCCGACTCCTTGGCCACATCCACGGCGGTGTCCACCGAGATGCCGATGTCGGCGGCCTTCATAGCGGCCGCGTCGTTGATGCCGTCGCCCATGAAGCCTACGGTGTGACCGTTCGAGCGCAGCGCCGCCACCACCCGGGCCTTCTGGTCCGGGGTGAGCTTGGCAAACACGTCGGTGGATTCCGCGGCCCGGGCCAGCTCCGCATCGCTCATGCGGGCCACATCCGCGCCCAGCAGCATATTCCGAACTTTCAGCCCCACCTGGCGGCAGATGGTGCGGGTGACCTTTTCGTTGTCGCCGGTGAGGATCTTGGCGGTGACGCCGTGCTCCTTCAATGCCCGGAGGGCGGCGGCGGTGGATTCCTTGGGCGGGTCCAGAAAGGCCAGATAACCCATCAGTACCATGTCCTGCTCGTCCTTTACCCCGAAGGCCCCCGCCGGGGCGGGGCTGCTCTTCTGTGCGATGGCCAGCACCCGGAAGCCCTTGTCGTTCATCTCGTCCACCGCCTGCAGGATGCGGCGGCGCAGCTCCCCGGTCAGGGGCTGGACCGTGCCGTCGCACTCGGCGTGGCTGCAGATCGCCAGCATCTCCTCCACCGCGCCCTTGGTCACCATCTGGGTCTTGCCGGTCTTATCCTGCACCACGGTGGTCAGGCGGCGGCGGGCAAAGTCGAAGGGAATCTCGTCCACCTTCACATAATGCTCGGACAGGTCCAGCAGCCGGGGGTCGGCGGCCTCCTGCTCCTCGGTCTTGCGGATGATCGCCAGGTCCATCAGGTTTTTGTAGCCGGTCTGGAAATAGCTGTTCAGATAGGCATGGCGCAGCACCCGGGTGTCCTCTTCCCCGTTCA
This sequence comes from Gemmiger sp. An194, assembly GCF_002160145.1. GTDB lineage: Bacteria > Bacillota > Clostridia > Oscillospirales > Ruminococcaceae > Allofournierella. Next base: position 236,109 of record NZ_NFKA01000002.1, read on the forward strand.
GGTTCCGGTGGTATTCCAGTACCACCTGGTCCTGGGTGAGGGTGCCGGTCTTGTCGGTGCAGAGCACGTCGATGGCGCCGAAGTTCTGGATGGAATTCAGGTTCTTGACGATGGTCTTTTTCTTGCTCATGGACACCGCGCCCTTGGCCAGGCAGGTGGTCACGATCATGGGCAGCATCTCGGGGGTGAGGCCCACCGCGATGGAGATGCCGAAGAGGAAGGCATCCAGCCAGTCGCCCTTGGTCAGCCCGTTGATGAAGAAGACCAGCGGCACCATCACCAGCATGAAGCGGATCAGCACCCAGGACACCGCGTTCACCCCACGGGTGAAGCTGGTCTCCACCGCCTCGCCCGCCACCGCGCTGGCCATGGAGCCGAACAGGGTGTTGTCACCCACGCAGACCGCCACCGCCGTGGCGCTGCCCGAGACCACGCTGCTGCCCATGAAGGCGATGTTGGTGTGGTCGGTGATGGTCTCCTTCGGCTCGCTCACCGCGGCGGTCTTTTCCACCGGCTCGCTCTCGCCGGTGAGGCTGGCCTGGCTGAGGAATAAATCCTTGGCCTCCAGAATGCGCAGGTCGGCGGGGATCATGTCCCCGGCCGAGAGATGCACGATGTCGCCCACCACCAGCTCGTCCAGCGGGATCTCGGCCAGCTCCTGCTCCCGCCGGGTGACGGTGCAGGTGGTGGTGATCATGGCCAGCAGCTTTTCCGCCGCGTTGCCGCTGCGGGATTCCTGCACAAAGCGCAGAGTGCCGGAGATCAGCACCATGGTGAGGATGATGACCACGGTCAGGCAGTCGAAGTCCTCGGGGGTGCCGCCGAACAGCGAGCACAGCGGGAAGACCATATCGGTCATGATGGACACCAGCGCCAGGCAGCACAGAATGGCGGTGAAGGGGTTGATGAAGGCCCCGGCCAGCCGCTTTGCCAGCGACTGCCGCTTTTCGTGGGTGACCCGGTTCGCGCCGTAGCGGGCGCGGCTGCGGACCACTGCCTGCTCGTTCAGGCCCCGCAGGGTGGTGTTCAGCTCCTGCAGCACATCCGGGATGGGGCAGGCCGCCGCGTCCTGGATGCGGCGGCCTGCCTCCTGGCGGATGCGTGCTTTTTCGGCAGCCTGCCGGGCCGCCGCGTTTTTCTTGTTGTAGTTCATTGCTCATTCCTCCTTTCCGTTCAAACAAAGCGGTCAGAGCACGGGGCGTGGCGCGTTCGGACCCGCCGCCCGGGATGCTCTGTACCTTCGGGGATTGCCGTCGGAATCCATACCGCCGCCTCCTTTCGTTTCGTTGTTGGGAATGCGGGCTTTCGCCGGTGTGCCATAAGAAAACAACACCGGCTTCCGTTCGCTGATTCCATCATACAAAAATCGCAAGGAAGATCCCATGGGCAAACCCTTGCGATTTCCTTGCGATTGGGTAAGAATTAAAAAACAACGCCGCGCAATTCCATTTTGCAGGGATTGCGCGGCGCTGCCTTTGTTTATTTGATTGCTTCGGCACTTAAAGCCGGTCGCTGAACTTATAACCGATGCCCCAGATGGTGAGGATGTACTCCGGCGCGTCCGGGTTGGGCTCGATCTTTTTGCGCAGCTTGCGGATGAAGGCCATGATGTTGCTGTCGTCCAGCAGGTAGTCGTCCTCCCACACTGCCTGGTAGATCTGCTCCTTGGTGAACACCTCGCCCCGGTTGCGGGCCAGAAAATACAGGATGTCGAACTCCTTGGGGGTGAGGGCGATCTCCTGCCCGTACCGCACAACCCGCCGCAGCCGCTGGTCAATGGAGAGCGCGCCGCAGTGCAGCACCCCCTCCGGCACAGCCGCCGGGGTGCCCTCGGCCAGCTCCAGCATCAGGCTGTCGGCCCGGCCGCTCATCAGCTCCTCGATGCCCTCCAGCAGCTCCCGGGCGGCGGGGGTGTCGGGTGCGTTCAGCCGCAGCTTCTCCCGCAGCCAGTCCGCCAGGGAGAGATCCAGCGCGGCGAACCCAATGTTCTTTTTCACAGCGGACCCCTCCTTTCTCAGATCAGCTCACGGTATTTTTTCCGGTAAAGCCCCTTGGCCAGGCTCACCAGCAACAGGTACAGCGCCACCATGGCCGCCAAAAAGGCAAAGTACACCGGCGGCAGGGCGGTCAGGCCGATCAGCCGTCCCAGCGGCGTGAAGGTCAGGCCGGTGAACAGCACGATGCCCAGCCCGGTGACCAGCATCACCGGCCGGGAGGGCCTGCTCTGTAAAAACGGCGCCTTCGCGGTGCGCAGCAGGTGCAGAATCAGCACCTGGGTCCACATGGATTCCAGGAACCAGCCGGTCTGGAACAGGGCGATGAACCGCAGCCGCTGGGCCTCCTCTGCCAGCTGGAAAAATCCGCCCCCGCACACCGCCGGGCAGAGCACAAAGAAGAGCCAGGCGAAGGTAAGCAGGTCGAAAATCGAGCTTAACGGCCCGAAGAACCGCATGAACCGGCCCAGCGTGCGGCCAGACCATTCCAGCGGCCGGGCGCAGGCCTCCGGGTCCACCTGGTCCCAGGGCAGCGCCAGACAGAGCAGGTCGTACAGCAGATTCAAAAGCAGCAGCTGCACCGCCGTCATGGGGAAGAAGGGCAGCAGCACGCTGGCGATCACGATGGAAACGATGTTGCCGAAGTTGGACGAGGCGGTGATGCGGATGTATTTGGACAGGTTGCAGAAGGCCCTGCGGCCCTCCAGAATGCCCTCGCCCAGCACGTTCAGGTCCTTTTTCAAAAGGATCACGTCCGCGCCCTCCTTCACCGCCTGGGCCGCCGTGTCCACCGAGATGCCCACATCGGATTCCAATATGGCGGGCAGGTCGTTCATGCCGTCGCCCAGAAAGCCCACCGTATGACCGTTGGCCCGCAGCACCGCCACCACCCGCGCCTTCTGCTTGGGCGAAAGCTCAGCGAACACCGACGTGCGCTCGATGCACATGGTGGCGTCGTTCTCGTTCAGGGCATCCAACTCGGGGCCGGTGAGCACCCGGTCCGCGTCGATGCCAAGCCGCTTGCAGATGGACACCGCCACGCTTTTCTGGTCACCGGTGAGCACCCGCACCCCCACATGCAGCTCCCGCAGACGGGCCACCGCAGCCGCAGCGGTCTTTTTGGGCGCGTCGAAAAAGGCAAGATAGCCCAGCAGGGTTAGCTCCTGTACATCCTCCGGGCGGGCGGTGTGGCCCTCCATCTGCCTGCAGGCCACCGCCAGCACCTTCATGCCGTCCTCCAGCATCTCGTCCGCCACTGCATGCACGCTGGCGGCGGCATCCGGCCCCATGGGCAGCCGCCGGCCCTTGTATTCCACATGGCTGCACCGGCGGCAGACCTCGTCCAGACTGCCCTTCACGATAAGCAGGTTTTCTTTTCCGCCCACCAGCACACCCGCCAGCCGCCGCTCGTAATCAAAGGGCAGCTCATCCAGCTTGGGGCAGCGACGGGCCAGGCTCTCGAACCGCTCCTGCTGGCCGGGCATTTCCCGGCAGCGAAGGACGGCGTCGTCCAGATGGTTCTGCACCCCGGTGTGGTACCGACTGTTCAGATAGGCCAGCTCCAGCACCCGGCCGCTCTCGTTGCCCAGCACATCCATGTAATATTCCAGCGCCACCGCATCGCCGGTGAGGGTGCCGGTCTTGTCCACACAAAGCAGGTCCATGCTGCCGAAGCCCTGCATGGCGTTGATGGTCTTGACCACCGTCTGCTTTTTGCCCATGGCCGCGCAGCCCTTGGCCAGGCAGGCGTTCACCACCATGGGCAGCAGCTCCGGGGTGAGCCCCACCGCCACCGACAAAGCGAACAGAAAGGCCGACAGCCAGTTGCCCTTGGTCAGCCCGCAGGCGGCAAACACCACCGGGATCAGCACCGCCATGAAGCGGATCAGCACCCAGGCGATGGAATTCGCGCCCCGGTCAAAGCCGTTTTTCCGCTCCGCGCCCGCGGCGGAAAAGCCGCCGTAGACCGTATCGGCCCCCACCGCCAGCACGATGCCCTCGCCAAAGCCGCCCATCACGGTGGAGCCCAGGAAGGCCACGTTCTCGTAATCGGCGGCGGTCTTTGCGGTGCCGGGGCGCAGGGTGACGGCCCGCTTTTCCAGTACGCCGCTCTCGCCGGTGATCACCGACTGGGAGACGAACAGGTCTTTCGCTTCGGTGAGGCGGATGTCCGCGGGCACCCGGTCCCCGGCCGCCAGCCGCACCCGGTCGCCCACCACCAGCTCGGTGGAGCAAAGCTCGGTCCACCGGCCCGCCCGCAGCACCCGCACCCGGGTGGCGATCATGCCGGTGAGGTGGTCCGCCACCCGCTTGGCCCGCAGCTCCTGCACAAAGCGCACCGCCCCGCTGATGAGCAGCATGCCCAGCACGATGAACACGGTGGTCAGGTTCCGGCTGAAGTTGGAGGCCAGCAGCACATCGGTGACAAAGGAGATGGCGGCCAGCACCAGCAATATCATGGAAAAGGGGGTCACAAAGGCCCGCCGCAGCCGGTAGAACACCGTGTCCGCCCGGCGGCCCGCCACCACGTTGGCGCCCCAGCGGCGGCGGCTGTCCTCCACCTGCCAGGGGTCGTAGCCCTCGCTTGTGATCTGAAAATCGCGCCGGAGCGCCTGCGGCTCGGCACAGGCATATTCCGAAATGCGCCGGTGGATGGCCCGGTCCTCTTTCACGCGCGTCACCTCCCTCGTGGTTCTTTTATTTATCATACCATAAAACTGGAATTTTCGCCCGCCGCCAAATCTTGCTTTTCCCTTGTTTCGCACCAGCAAAAAAGCAGCCCGGCCGCCGCCGAAGCGGTGCCGGGCTGCCCCGATGCTTTTATTCCGTCATTCCAGACCCAGCCAGGTCTTAATGCGCTCGCCGTCCCGGTAGCCCTTGTGGTACAGCCGGTCCAGCGCCTCCCGTTCCTTGGACAGGGTGCTCACACCTTCGGTATCGTCCGGCGAGACGATCAGCACCTTGCCCTCCTTCTCCCATTCCTTTGCGGCGGCCACCTCCTGGTTGTAGCGGTTTGCCCGGTTGCGCAGGTTCTCTGCCGAGGCCGGATACCGGCGCTGGATCATCTTGGCCAGCATGGGGTCGCGGCCCGGCTCACGGGGCACAGCTGCCGGTTTTGTGAGCAGCAGCACCACCCGGTCGCAGCCCTCGTCGAAGGCCTTCTGCACCGGTACCGGATCGCCCAGAGCGCCGTCGTAATACAGCTGCCCGGCGATGGAGTAAGGCTTATTCACCCCGGGGATGGAGGAGGAGGCCATGAAAATCTGATAATGGTCCTGCGCCATATCCTCCTTGGTGAAGTACACCGCTCTGCCGCTGACCGTCTCCTGCGCCACCACAAACAGCTGGGCGGGGTTTTCCCGAATGGCCCGGTAATCCAGCGGATACTCGCCGCCGGCATTGCTCAAAGTCCCGTACACATAGTCCATGTCGATGTAGGAATGGTGCTTCAGATAATTGGAAAGACTCATGTATTCCTTGCGAAAGGCGTATTCGCAGTAGAACTTATAGTTTCTGCCCCGCTGCCCCGCCAGATAGGAGGCCGTGTTGGCGCTTCCCGCCGAAACACCCACGCAGCAGTCAAAAACGATGTGCTCATCCATGCAGTAATCCAGCACACCGGCCGCATAAATTCTGCGCAGGCTGCCGCCCACATCAACCAGACCCAATTTCATATCCTTCACTCCGTTCCGTTTGATTCCGTTTGCCTGCCCCGCTTGCGGGGCGGCCGCATTGAAAGCCCCTGCCGCCTTTGCTATAATGATGCATAGCAAATATGCGTTGGAGGCGAGCATCATGTCCACTGCCGGATTCGCCAAATACATGGTGGCAAAGGGGACCAAAGAGCTTTTGCAGACCAGGGATTTTGAGGAAATCTCTGTGGGCGAGATCGCCCGGCACTGCCACATCAGCCGCAACACCTTTTACTACCACTTCAAGGACAAATACGACGTGATCAATTGGATTTTTTATTCCGAGATCACACCGATCATCGGGGAGTCCCAGTCCATGGACAGCTGGGCCGGTGACCTGCTGGCGCTGTGCCGCTATCTGCAGGACAACCGCACCCTTTACCGGAAGGTGCTTCACATCCAGGGGCAGAACAGCTTTTCCGAATGTCTGATGGATTTTTATGTGCAGCTGACCCAGAACCTTCTGCGAAACGCCGGGGGTGAGCAGTTTCTCACACCCGGGCAGATCCGCACCATCTCCCGCTTTTATGCCTTCGGCCTCACCGGAGTGATCTCCAACTGGGCCAAAAACGGCATGGAAGGCGACCCGGAGCCGGTGGTTCACATGCTGAAGGACCTGCTTTCCGGCGAAATTTTCGACAAGCTGATCGCTCTTCAGCAAGGCGGCAACGCCAAGCCTCAATAAGTCCTGCCCGCCCTCCGGCTTTTCCGGCCCTTATTCCGGAAATTCCTGGGGGCGTTTTTCGGTTTGTCCGCCCTTCTGCTGCTCCATCCGGCGGCGCAGCTCCAGCATTTTCCGGTCCGTTTCGGCAATGGTATCCGCGCAGCTTTTCAGCTCCCGCACCAATTCCTCCGCATCGGGAATGTCCTTTTTGTATTTGATCTGATGCTCAAGGCTCGCCCAGAAATCCATGGCCACCGTGCGGAACTGCACCTCCACCTGCATCAGCTCCTTGTTGTCCATAAAAAAGACCGGGACCTCCAGGATCATGTGGTAGCTGCGGTACCCGTTGGGTTTGGGGTTCTGGATGTAATCCTTCACCCGCAAAACCCGGATATCGTCCTGGATGGCAAGCTGCTCCGCCACCTGATAGATATCATCGATAAAGGGGCAGATCACGCGAATTCCAGCCACATCACTCAGCTGGGTGCGGATGGTTTCCAGATTGACCTCAATCCCCCGGCTGCTCAGCTTTTTCAGAATGCTGGCAGGCTTTTTGATCCGGGACTGGATGCTCTCGATGCTGCTGCGCTGGTTGCGCAGCTGAAAGTCGCTTTTCAGGATCTCCAGCTTGGTGCTCACTTCCTTGATGGCCGCCTGATAGCGCATCATCAATTCATTAAACTGGATGATGTGCGCCAGAAGATCATCGCCATGCCCCAGCAAATACGTTTGCAGCTCGTTTGAGTAATCCGATACGTCCATAGCCGCCGTCCTTTCCAAAATAATCGACCATACCAACTTATAGCGTAACAAATAGCACCTCATTTTTCACGGTACAACCGGCCAAAACTGTCCTATTCCAGGACAAATTATATATTTTGTCCTAAAAATCTATATCGGTCAAACGGCAGAATATGGAGCAAATCAGAGGCACCGCTCGATCGGGGCTCACTCTTTTTGCCGGAAATGCCCTGTGAGCTGAACCGGAGCGCCACAGCGCGAACGGTGAAGCCGCCCCCGAAGGGGGGAAGTGGACCAAAAGAAAAGCGAGCATCTTTCGATGCTCGCTTCTTTTGGTGCACTTCCAGGGACTCGAACCCTGGGCCCGCTGATTAAGAGTCAGCTGCTCTACCAACTGAGCTAGAAGTGCA
>NZ_NFKA01000020.1 GCF_002160145.1 Gemmiger sp. An194
CGCCACGGCTGCATCGTGACCAACGGCGACGACGGTCTGACCAGCCGCGAGGGCGTGTACGCCGGCGGTGACGCCGTAACCGGCGCTGCTACTGTTATCCTGGCCATGGGCGCTGGTAAACATGCGGCAAAAGCCATTGACGAATACATTAAAAACAAGTAAGAGCGGCGGCTGCATGAAAACCGTGAGTCTTTTTTCTTCGCTTTGCTTTTGGCAAAGCGAGGCCCGCTCCGGGGCGTTTTTGCCTGCGCAAAAACGCTGATCCCTCCGCTAAGCATGCCGCCAAGGCCATTGACGAGTACATCAAGAGCAAGAACAAGTAAGATATTCCCAAAACAGCCATTGTAATAGAAGCCGAAGGCCCCGTGGTTCCAGTTGGAACCCGGGGCCTTCGGCGTTTGTCTGTTCAGAATGATTGTTCAGCGGTTCAAAATCCATACCGCGCCGTTCAGGTAGCCAGCGAAGAGCAGCCACAGCAGATAGGGAACCTGCAGCCAGGAGGCTGCGGGGCTTACGGAGTAGAACCGCAGCGCCATGAGAAGCACTGCCAGGAAGAGGGCAACCAGGCAGATCAGCGCCCCCAGCGGATTATTCCAGCCAAAGAACAGGATGCTCCAGAAGAAGTTCAGGATCAGCTGGAAGCCCCAAAGCCGAAGCGTGGGCACCCGGTCCTGAGTGCTTTTGTTCCAGACCAGCGCCATGCCGATGCCCATCAGGATGTACAGGATGGTCCAGGCGATGGGGAACACGTAGCCGGGAGGAGTGAGAGGGGATTTAAGCAAAGTGGGATAGACATTTTCCAGCCCATACCGGGTGAGTGTGCTGGAAAGCCAGCCGGTGCCAAGGGCAATGGCCGGGAAGAGTGCAAAGGGGAGGGCGCGGGAAAGCCGCTGTTTCATAACGATACCGCCTTTCAGTGGAGGATGTCCGGGCAAAATGCAGCGCCGGTATTCCTAGTATATGCGGAAGAATCCCCCGGGGCGATCTTGCTCTTGGAGGTTACTCTCATCATACAGCGTTTGGAGCCGAAAGACGGTTGTGGAAACAACAGAGAAAAAAGAAAACGTGACGCTTTGTGTGAAAAGCAGCACGTTTTGAAAAGCAATCATTTGCCGGAAACCGAGTCCATCAGCTGGAACACCTCTTCCGGTGTTTCGGTGAAGTCGTTTTCGATCATAGTGCGCACCAGACCGTAGATCAGAAAAGCCATACCGTTGCGGTGATAGCGTAGGCTGGGGGGAGTGCCCACGTCCGGGCCCAGTACCTCCAGGAACATCTCCTCAAGCACACCCAGCATCTGCTTTTGCCGAAGGCTGCGCAGCAGGGGCCGTTGGCCGTAGATGTAGATGATCAGATATCGGCCGGGGGAGTCCAGCAGGTCCCGCCGGTCCGGCAAAGAGGATGCATAGCGAATCCAGCGGGAGCGCAGATAGTATCCGACCACCTCTTCGATGGAATCGAAATTCCGGTAAAAGGCATTCCGGGAAACTCCGGCCTGGCGGCACAAAAGACTCACCGAAAGATCGGCATCCAGCAGCAGAAGGTCTACCGCAGCATTGGCGATGGAATCCTTGGTCTGCTGGCAGATTTCACTGTTGCGGGCGTTGGGCATAACGGGCCTCCATAAGCATAGAAAGCTTCGGGCGAACCCCACGGTTTGCCCTGCCTGTCTATTCTATAACGTAACAACTGTTACGTCAAGTGTTGAAAAGTTGTTTATCTTGTTAAAGCGTTGGAGAAAAATGGAAATTTTGCGGCGAAGACTTAAAAAAGAGGCAAGTCTGTAAGGAAAAGGTAAGCTAAAAGTCAAAAGGGTCCGACGGTTTTGAAGCGGAGAGGGAGCAAGGTTGACAGCCGCAGGCCCATGGGGCATACTTAAAGCAAACAGCCGGAAGTATTTCCCGGCGAATCATCAGCCGCCCCGGCTAAGACAGGCGGCGGAATGGAGCGTATCATTATGACAAAACGTGTGTTGGACCTGCTTCCGGCGGAGCTCGCCTCCCTGAACGCAAAGGAGCTGCTGCAGGCAGTGGCAGGCAGCGAGGGCCGGGTGCTTGCAGCCGAGACCATCGGCATCACCCCGCCGCTGCTCAGCGATGTGACCAATGCGGAGTTCGCCGCTTCCATGGGTGCGGACCTGCTGCTTTTGAATATGTTCGATGTGTGGGAGCCCCGCATCGTGGGCCTGCCCGAGACCCGGCCCGAGGACGTGGTGCGCCGGGTGAAGGAACTCACCGGCCGGATGATCGGCATCAATCTGGAGCCGGTGGACCCGGCCGTGTGCGCCCAGAATGAGGAGACCATCTGGGCCATGAGCCGGGGCCGTTACGCCACGGCGGAAAACGCCCAGCGGGCCATGGAGATGGGCGTGGACCTGATCGTGCTCACCGGCAACCCGGGCAACGGCGTGAGCAACGAGGCCATCGTGCATTCGCTGGAAAGCATCCGCGCCCAGGTGGGTGACGGCATCGTGCTGGCGGCGGGCAAGATGCACGCTTCCGGCGTTGTGGGCGAGGGTGGTGAGAACATCATCACCAAAGCGGATGTGGATGCCTTCAGCAAGGCTGGGGCGGACATCATCCTGCTGCCCGCGCCCGGCACTGTGCCCGGCATCACCACCGAGTATGTGCGTGGTCTGGTCAGCTATGCCCACAGCCTTGGCCGCCTGACCATCACAGCCATCGGTACCTCGCAGGAGGGAGCGGACACCGCCACCATCCGTCAGATCGCTCTGGAGTGCAAGATGACCGGCACCGACATCCACCACATCGGTGATTCCGGCTATGTGGGCATGGCCCTGCCGGAAAATATCATGGCCTACAGTGTAGCCATTCGCGGCATCCGTCACACCTACCGGCGCATGGCGGCCTCGCTGGCCCGCAAGCCCAAGGGATAAACGAAGCGGTTTCAAAAGCAATGCCCCGGCTCTTTGCGAAGAGCCGGGGCATTTTTGCGAAAAACGCGGCTTATTCCTCAAACAGGTCCAGCAGATAGCCGTAGCCTTCCGCTTCCATCTTTGCGTAGGGGACAAAGCGCAGGGATGCGCTGTTGATGCAGTACCGCACCCCGTTGGGAGACTCGGGGTCCCCGGTGAACACGTGGCCCAGGTGGGAATCGCCGGAGCGGCTGCGCACCTCGGTGCGGTGCATGCCGTGGCTGTCGTCCGGCAGTTCCACCACAGCGGGCTCTTCAATGGGCTTGGAAAAAGCGGGCCAGCCGCAGCCGCTCTCGAATTTATCGGTGGAGGAGAACAGCGGCTCACCGGTGACCACATCCACATAAATGCCTTTTTCAAACTGGTTCCAAAATTCGTTGGCAAAGGGACGCTCGGTGCCGTTTTGCTGGGTGACCCGGTACTGCTCACTGGTCAGCTTGTCCCGAATGGCTTCCGCCGCGGGCTTCTGGTAATCGCCCGGATCGATGCGCAGGCTGGAAAACAGCTTCATTTCCGCAAGGGGGATGTGGCAGTAGCCGTCGGGGTTCTTTTCCAGATAATCCTGATGATATTCCTCGGCGGGGTAGAAGTTCACCAGCGGGCCGATCTCCACCTTGAACAGACGGCTGCGGCTGCGCTCGATCTCCGCGATGCGCTCCACCGTCTCCTTCGCCGTGTCGTTTGTGTAGTAAACGCCGGTCTGGTACTGGGTGCCCACATCGTTGCCCTGCCGGTTTTCCACGGTGGGGTCGATCACATAGAAGTACGCCAGCAGCAGTGCGTCCAGGCTTACCTGCTCCGGGTCGTATTCCACCCGCACCGTTTCCCGGAAGCCGGTTTTCCCGGTACATACGGTGGGGTAGTTGGCATCGGCCTCGCCGGAACCGTTGGCGTAGCCGCTTTTGGCATCGATCACGCCGGGGATGGACTGCATCAGCTGTTCAATGCCCCAGAAGCAGCCTCCGGCCAGATAAATCACATTTTCGGTGGATTCCATCTTCATAACCTCCTGTTCCGGTTCGCTTTGAGGCGAACCATTCTCACTGCCTGCGGGCTGCACGGCAGCGTCCTTTGGGCGGCCGCAGCCGCTCAGCAGCATTGCCGCCGCAAGCAGGCTTGCCAATATTGTTCGGTGCATGGCGGGGTCTCCTTTCCTTCCGGTTCGGCCGGGAGCGGGATACACCGGCCGCGATGCCGGGATGAATGACTTAATTATACTATATAGGTAGGAAAAAGAAAAGCCCACCTTTCGTGCTGTTCGGGCAGGGCCTGTGCCGAACAGCCGAAAAAGGGGAAAAGTGTTTTGGTCAGACCGAACCCCAGAAGCTGTCCAACTGGTCTGCCAGCTGCTCAGGACCGTAGAGCCAGCGGCAGTGAGCCCAGTGGCTGGGGAAGAGATGACGATATTCCGCCCGGGAAAAGCGGCTGTCGATGAGCAGCACCACGCCTTTATCTTTCGGGGTGCGGATGACCCGTCCTGCCGCCTGCAGCACCTTATTGAAGCCCGGGTACTGGTAGGCATAGGCAAAGCCGCTGCCCCGGCTCTCTTCAAAATAATCCCGCAGAATCTCCTGCCGGGGGTTCACCTGGGGCAAGCCCACCCCCACGATGGCGGTGCCGATCAACCGCTCGCCCGCCAGGTCCACACCTTCGCCGAACACACCGCCCATCACGCTGAAGCCCAGAAGGGTCTCGGCGGCGTCCGGCTGAAAGGCATCCAGAAAATCCTTGCGGGCCTGCTCGTCCATGCCCGGCTGCTGCACCAGGGTGCGAATCTCGGGGAACAGCTCCTCGAAGCGTTCCAGCACCTGGGTCAGATAGCTGTAGCTGGGGAAAAAGGCCATATAATTGCCGGTGCGTCCCCGGCACATTTCATAAAGATAGCGGGCCACCGGCTCGATGCTCTGCTGCCGGTCCTTATAACGGGTGCTCACGTCCGCCGCGCAGAACAGGCCCAGATTTTTGGCGGGGAAGGGACTGGGCAGCGCGGCGCAGCGGGCCTCGGCGCAGCCCAGAATGTCCCGGTAATAATCCATGGGGGACAGGGTGGCGCTGAACAGCACCGCGCCCCGCCCGCTGGAAAAGCTCTGGTCCAGAAAGGCGCTGGGGTCCAGGCAAAGCTGGCTGATGCGCACATCGGTGCCAAAGGCTGCCGCCTGGGTCACATAGTGGTCATCGTACCGCTCGGCCACCCGCAGGTAACCCCGCAGCTCAAAGTAAAGAGCCAGGATCAGATCGTGGGCGGTACCCTCCCGGTGCTCGGTGAGCCATTCCTCCATGGGGCCAGTGACCCGACTGATCACCCGGTTCAGGCCGGTATGGGCCTCCTTTTCAAAGAAGGTGCGGTTTTCCCCCTCGTCGCACTGGCGGCGCAGTTCCACGAACTCGTCGTTCAGCTTGCCCAGAGCAGTTTTCAGCTTGCTTTTACCCTTGCCCAGGGCCTTGCGGGCCTCCAGTACCTGGCTTTTCAAAAGGCTGGCCGAGTGCATCTCCCGGGCCCGGTCCGGCAGATTGTGGGCCTCGTCCACCAGGAACAGGTAGTCGCCGCCGCTCTCAAAAAAGCGTTTCAGGCTGACCACCGGGTCGAACAGATAGTTGTAATCCCCCACGATCACATCGCACCAGAGAGACAGGTCCAGCCCCAGCTCGAAGGGGCAGACGGTGAACCGCCGGGCCAGGTCCTCCAGCGCAGTGCGGGTGAACTCATTTTCGTCCAGCGCCTGCCACAGAGCATCCCGGATGCGGTCGTAGTAGCCGTTGGCGTAGGGGCAGGCCTCCGGGGTGCATTCCCGCTGCTCCAGCAGGCAGATGGTGTCCTTGGCGGTGAGGGTAATGCTTTTCAGCGCAAGGTCGGGCTGGCTTTTGCGCAGCAGGGCCAGCGCATCCTCCGCTGCCTGCCGGGTGGTGGTGCGGGCAGTGAGATAAAACACCCGCTCGCCGCAGCCCTCGCCCATGGCCTTGAGCGCGGGGAACAGGGTGCTCATGGTTTTGCCGATGCCTGTGGGGGCCTGGCAGAGCAGTCGACCCTTGTCCCGCAGGGTCCGAAATACCGCCCCCGCCAGAGCATATTGGCCCGCCCGGTATTCCTCAAAGGGAAACCGCAGTCCACGCAGCGCTTCGCCCCGGTTCACCTGCCAAGCGGCGGCTCGCTTGGCCCAGGGGGCATACCGGGCCAGCAGATCCAGCACAAAGTCCTCCAGTTGACGGGCGGTGAATTCCCGGCGGAAATTTACCACCACCTCGTCGTCCACCTGAAAATAGGTCAGCCGCACTGCGATGTTGTCCAGCCCGTGCTGCCGGGCGTAGATGGCCGCGTATACCTGCCCCTGGGCCCAGTGCACCGGGTTCATGTCCTCGTGGATCTGGTCGGTGGGGGTGGTCACAGTCTTGATCTCATCCACCACAGTCAGGCCGTCCTCGTCGGTGAAGATGCCGTCTGCCCGGCCATCCACCAGATAGTCCACCTCATCTACGGTGTATTCCTGATTCAGATAGACCTCGGCCTCGTAGCCGGGCCCGGCCTGCTTTTGCAGCCGCCGGTGGATGCGCGCGCCCTCATTGGCCCGGTCAAAGCCGGTGAACCGGCTGTCGATGCTGCCGGTCTGCAACAGGAACTCCACCAGCTGCCGCACCGAAAGATGGATTTGTTCCATGAAAAATGCCCCTCTCGCGATACACATTGAATCCATTGTATCACAAAAGGGGCGCCCGGTCACGCAAACAGGGTTTTGGTCAGCTGTTCGGCAATTTCATCCAGCCGGGAGAAATCTGCCGCCGTGCGGTAGAAGCTCTCCAGCTCGTCGTGGCTGGCCTTGGCCTGCCGCTGGGCCGCGCTGGCCAGCTCCAGCAGCTCAGCCGCCGCCCGCCGGTCAAACCGCAGCCGCGCCCGCTGACTGCGCAGCCCGCCCTTTTCCAGAAAGCGGGTGCAGTGTACGTTCCGGCAGCCCTCCAGCGCCATGGGGTGCCAGGAGCTGCCCGTCAAAAAGGCAAACTTCAGCTCCGGGATGAACAGATGGTCGATTACACCTTCCCGCAGCGGGCAGGGGCAGGTGATGATTGCGTAGCCCCGCTCCAGTGCCATTTCCCGCAGAAGCGCCAGAGCCAGCGGAGCTGCCGCACCCTGCTCGTCGTGCAGCACGATGGCTTCGCTGGCCAGCGTTTCCACCGTGTTCAAAAAGACCATCCGACCCTTGGGCGTCACAGCGCTTAAAAGCCGGATGCGCTCGCTGCCGGGTCGGCCGGTGTGGGGCAGCCTGCGGGCGCCCAGCCGCCTGGCCCAGCCCAACAGCTTTTCCTGGTTCACCAGCGGCGCGGTCAGACGGCGGCTGTCCTCCAACAGGGCGGCTGCCGCCTGGATGGACCGGCCCGCCTGGTCCTGCAATGCCTTGCACCGGTGGAACAGGGCCACGATCTCGCCCCGGTGAGCGGTCAGATAATCGTTGTCCAGCACATGGTGCAGGTCCACCACCTTCTGCACCGCGCCGGGGTAGGTGGGCTCCACCACATGGGGCGCGGTGGCATCGATGATGGCCGCCCGGGGCCGGGAGAAGATCACGCCATCCAGACTGTCCGGGTCGGAGGAGCAGTGGATGCGCTCCACCGGCAGGGGGCTTGCCTGAGCCAGACGGGTCATCAGGGTGCTCTTGCCGCAGCCGGGGCCTGCCTTGATCAGATACAGCGGAACCTGCTCCTGTGTGTCCAGCCAGTCAAAGTAGCCTTGAAAGCCCTTCGGTCCCAGAGCACCCATAAAGAAATCCACGCTGTTTGCCATGGAATTTACACTCGTTTTCATCCTGCAACACCTCGCTTTTTGGCCCATCCTATGCGCAGCACCGGAGGGGTGTGCGGCCGATGGCATTGCAAAGAGTCTTTTTGACTGGTATAATCAGAAAAAATGATTTGTCGAACCGGTCCGAAGACGGCTGGTTTGCGGAATGAGGTAGATGTATGGATCGAAAAGCAACGAACATTGTGGCATATATCACGCTGGTGGGCTGGTGCCTGGCCTACTTTGTGGGTGACCGGTACAATTCCCGGTTTCATCTGAACCAGGCGCTGGTTCTGAACCTGTTTTTCCTGGTGCTGCGGGTGGCTTCCTCGGTGGCAGGCTGGCTTCTGGGCTGGATTCCGCTGGTGGGCTGGCTCGTGATGCTGGCGCTGAATCTGGTAAGCCTGGCGGGCTTTGTTCTTTGGATCGTGAGCCTGGTTTATGCTGTGCAGGATAAGGAACAGCCGGTTCCGCTGCTGGGCTACATTCAGCTGCTGCACTGAGCAAGGTGAAAAAATCCCGGGAATTCCCACTTGACAAGCAGCCGGGCGGGGTGATATTATAATACCCGCCGAAATGCCGGAGCTTGATTCCGGCCATTAAATATGCGAAAAACCGCAGGGCTATAAATTTTCCTGTTTCTGATTCACAAACAGGGGATTGTAGCCCTGTTTTTTTTGTGCCAAGGAGGAACCGGAATGACCGAACGAATCAACCAGAACCCCATGGGCAGCCGGCCGGTACTGCCGCTGCTGGTGAGTATGTCGCTGCCGCCCATCTTATCCATGCTGATCCAGTCGCTGTATAACGTGGTGGACAGCATCTTTGTTGCCCGTCTGAGCAGCGATGCGCTCACCGCCGTTTCGCTGGCCTATCCGCTGCAGAATCTGGTGCTGGCGGTGGCAGTGGGCTTCGGCGTGGGTGCCAATGCCTTTGTGGCCCGCAGCCTGGGCCAGGGCGACCAGCGCAGCGTGGACAAAGCCGCCTCCATGGGCATGGTGTTCACCGGCATTCACGCGCTGGGCTTTCTGTTGATCGGCCTGTTCGGCAGCGAGCCGTTTCTGCGCCTGTTCACCACCGATGAGCAGGTGCTGGCTATGAGCCTGGTATACACCCGCATCGTCATCTGCCTTGCTTTCGGAAGTTTGTTTCACATCTACATCGAAAAGCTGCTGCAGTCGGTGGGCAACATGTTCGTGCCCATGATTCTGCAGGGTGTGGGTGCCATCGTGAATATCGTGCTGGACCCCATCCTGATTTTCGGTCTGCTGGGCGCCCCCCGCATGGGTGTGGCGGGCGCTGCTGTGGCCACTGTGGCCGGGCAGATGACCGCCTGCACCATGGCGCTGGTTTACTTCTTCCGGGCCAAAACCGGCATGCACATCACCCGCAAGGACATGAAGGCGGACTGGAACATTGCCGGCAAGATCTACGGAGTGGGCGTGCCCTCCTGCCTGATGACTGCCATGCCCAGCCTGCTGGTGGGTGTGCTGAATGCCCTGCTGGTGGAGCTGCACGCGCTGGCGGTGGCAGTGTTCGGTTTGTATTTCAAGCTGCAGACCTTTGTGTACATGCCCGCCAACGGCCTGATTCAGGGCATGCGTCCTATCGTGAGCTACAACTACGGTGCGCGGCAGAAGCAGCGGATGCATTCCACCATTCGCTGGAGTCTGACTCTCACGGCTGTCATCATGGCGCTGGGCACCCTGATCGCCTGGGTGCTGCCGGAGCAGATCATGGCCCTCTTCGACGCGGACAGTGCCATGGTGGCCATCGGTGTGCCCATGCTGCGCATCACCAGCCTGGGCTTTGTGGTCTCCACCTTCGGCACGGTACTGGCCGGCTGCTTTGAGGCCCTGGGCAAGGGCATACAGTCGCTGGCGGTGTCGCTCATCCGGCAGCTGGTGATCATCCCGCCGCTGGCAATGGTGCTTTCCCGCTTCTGGGAGTTGAATGGCGTATGGGTCTCCTTCCCGGTGGCGGAGACGCTGGCCGCGCTGGTTGCGGTGGTGCTCTATCGAGGTATGATGCGCCGCATTGATGGTTCCATGAAGGAATGCAAATGAAAAAAACGCCCGCGCGGCTGCCGATTTGGCAGCCTGCGCGGGCGTTTTTGCGTGAAAAATACCGGGTTATTTCTTTTCGGGGACGATCTCCAGCCAGTAGCCGTCCGGGTCCTGGATGAAGTAGATGCCCATGGCTTCGTTTTCAAAGCAGATACAGCCCATCTCCTTGTGCAGAGCGTGGGCAGCGTCGAAGTCCTCCACCTGGAAGGCCAGATGGAACTCGCAGTCACCCAGGTTGTAGGGGCGGTCCATATCCCGCAGCCAGGTCAGCTCCAGCTGGAAGTCGCTCTCCTCGTTGGCCAGGTAGACAATGATGAAGGAGCCGTCCGGCGCGGTGATGCGCCGCACCTCGGTAAGACCCAGAGCCTTCTCATAAAAGGCCTTGGAGCGGTCCAGATCGAAGACATTGTAGTTTTCGTGGATCATTTTAAATTTCATTGCAAAAATTCCTTTCTGGAATGGATTGATAAAAACGGGGCCTCAGCCCTGCCAGACCTCTTCCGCGTGAATGCGGGCAAGATAGGGCGCCAGCTCCGGCCGGTTCAGGTAAGCCAGCATTCCGGCCCGGTCCTCGAAGCAGTGCATGGGGAACACATTGTCACAGCGGCAGGCTTTCAGAAAGTCCACAAAGCCCCACCAGGCGTTTTCCTCCTGCCGGGGGTCCAGCGGAACAAAGGCTGCGTCGAAAAAGCGGCCCCGGATACGGTCCAGCTCCTCGTGGAAGGCCTTGTCGTGCCAGGCATTTTGTTCGTCCGGCTCACCCTCCCAGTGCCACCAGTTCAGATCGCCCGCATGGTAGAACCAAAGCCCCTCGGCCTGCACCAGAAAGGCGCACCCCTCGTCGGTGGAGCGCAGCGTCTCGATGCAAAGACCCTGCCAGTCGTACCGGCTGCGGGGCGCGGCGGGCAGCACATTGGCCGAGCGCCGGGCAGGAATGTTTTCGTCCAGCACATAAAACACATTGGGATGGTGCTCGCTCAGCTCCCACACTGCGGGGGAGTAGTGGTCGTGATGCCGGTGGGAGGAAAAAACAAACAACGTCTTTTCCGGGTCCATCGGGGGCAGAGCGCCCTGAAAGTAGTCAAACAGCAGCAGGGTGTGGTCCAGTTCCACCAGAAAGCAGCTGTGGCAGATGTGGGTGATCTTCATAAAAACTCCTTGAGAATGAAGGTTGCGCTGCTGTTTACAGCAGCTGGCGGCGCAGCTCCTCGCCGCTCAGCGGGCTGAGCAGGGCGGGCGGAACGTCCAGAATGGTCTTGCAGCCGGTCTGCCCGGCGGCGTGCATCCGGTGTACCGCACGGGCACAGGCAGCCAGAACACTGGCGGTAAATTCCGGGTTGGAATCCAGCTTCAGGCTGTATTCCACGGTGGCGGTGTGCTCCTCGTTCCAGCCGGTCAGACCGCTGCGCAGCACGCTGCCGCCGTGGGGCAAGCCGCTGTGCTCGGCGTGCAGCTGCTCCAGACTCACGAAAGTTACGGTGGTGTCGTAATCCGCGAAATAGTTGGGCATGGTCTTGATCTCCTGCTCGATGCGGGCAAGATCCGCCCCCGGCTTTGCGGCCACAAAGCACTCCCGGGTGTGCTTCTGGCGGGTGGTCAGGGTGGGTCGCTGCCCGGCACGCACCTGCTCCAGCGCTTCGGGCACCGGCACGGTGTACTGGCGGGCATCTGCCACGCCCTCGATGCGGCGAATGGCGTCGGAATGGCCCTGGCTTACGCCCTTGCCCCAGAAGGTGTAGGTGCCGCCCTGGGGCAGAATGGCCTCGGCATATACCCGATTCAGCGAGAACAAGCCCGGGTCCCAGCCGCCGCTGATCAGGGCGGTGGTGCCCGCGGCGGCTGCGGCAGCGTCCACCGCAGCAAAGTGTTCCGGGATTTTCGCATGGGTGTCGAAGCTGTCCACCAGATTGAACCAGCGGGCCAGCTCGGGGGTCTGCACCGGCAGGTCGGTGGCACTGCCGCCGCACAGGATCATTATGTCGATCTTACCGGCCCAGTTGGCCGCCTCGCCTGCCGCCACCACCGGCACACCCTCGGTCAGAGGAGAAATACTGGCCGGGTCGCGTCGGGTAAAGATCGCAGCCAGCTCCAGATCCGGGTTCTGGCGCACCGCACACTCGGTGCCCCGGCCCAGATTGCCGTAACCAAAAATACCAATTCGAATCGCCATAAGTAAGCTCCCTCCATTGGTTTTATCAAATATTGGTTCTATTATACCATGAACCGGCGGAACTTGAGAAGTGAGAGAAGCCGGAGAAACAGAAAAGCCCTGTGCGCCAAAGAACGGCACACAGGGCGATTGAGTGTTTCAAAGAGAATCCGCGGCGCGGTTACAGCGGCTGAAAACAGCTGTCCTCGCTGTATAGCAGGGCAATCCGCTGATCGCTCAGGCTGCGGGCGCTGTTTGCGGGGGAGGCATCCGTCACAGTGGGCGAGGTCTGCCTGTTCTGCGTGATGCGGTCCTGCAACAGGGCCACCAGTGCGTCGAAGCTGCCCGGTTCCGGGGCGGTGCTTTCCGCTGCGGTGAGTTCATCGCTGCTTTCTGCTGCGGGCAGCTGGTCGGGGATGGCATCGGCGGGCACATCCAGCAGCAGCCAGGTGGTGTTCCGGCCATAGACGGTGGCGGAGTAGTAGTCGCAGGCAAGCCCCTGGTTGGCGGCAGCCTGTTTCAACGCCACCAGATAGGCAGCGGCTTCCTCCAGTGTGACTTCGGGCGGCTCCCGGTCCGCACTGTGGAAGCCCGTATACAGCACAGTGGGCAGGGGCAGATCATCGGCGGAGAACTCCATCCCCACCCGGAACAGAGGGCTCTGCGGGTCAAACACCTGGTCGTTGTTTTCCGGATAGAAGGTGAGGGTGGTCTCGTAGGGGGAACGGCCCTTCAGGTCTCGGCACAGGCGGTTGGTGTCCAGCTGACCGGCCAGTTTATTGCGCAGCCGATTGGAGGTGTTCAGGCCGCTGTCCACTGTCAGGGCCCGGTTGGTGTAAACCTGACCGCCGCTCAGGTAGGCGGAAAAGCCCACATCCTCCTCGCCGGTCTGGTACACCGGGCAGACATAGCGGCGCTTACCATCCGCGTAGGTGTAGCGGGCATTGCCCACCACATAGCCTTCGCGGGGGTATTTTGCCTGAAGAGCGTCGTTGATGGCGTGTACCGTCCACCGGGCGGTGAAGGGATTGCCCACCTGGCGCTCCACCACCAGTACCAGTGCAGCGATGAGTACCAGTGCAGCCAGTGCGGCGATAACCCGGGTAAGGGGAGTGCGCCGGATCTGGGGCAGGGCCGGCCATTTGATTTTATTCATCCAAAGATTCCTCCTTTGGCTCGGATTTGCCCCGGCGAAGCCCGCCGAAGGCGAAGTGCAGCAGTCTTGCGATGAGCGCACCCACCAGCAATGCTGCCAGATACAGCCCGGCCTGCATCAAAGAGTAACGATTCGGTGTGCTGACCAGCAGCACCAAAGCCATGGGAATGGCGCTGATGACGGCTGCAAACCAGACGCTGCGGCGCAGAAATACATAACCCAGTGCTCCCAATGCGGGCAGGCCCCAGGCCAGGAATGGCCCGTTGGCCAGTGCCAGGCAGACCGCAAAGCCTGCCACCGCCATCAGAGCACTTTGGATCAGCAGTTTGCGCTGGATGCGTCCCAGCACCCGGGCGGCGTCCGGCTCCGGCGGGGGCAGTTGAATGCCGCCAGAATCCAGATAGGCCTGACAGGCGGGGCAGTGGGCCACATGGCTGTGTACCAGGGCTTCGCTGTCCTCGCTGGCAACGCCGTCGGCCACCAGCGGGATCAGGTCCCGACATACATCACAGGAAATGTCTGACACGATGCCTTTATTCATGGCATCGATCCCTCCTCTCGTTTCAGTTGTTCCCGCAGCCAGTTGCGGGTGCGGAAGTTCAGCATGCGGGCGGAATTTTCGGTGATGCCGCATGCCTGGGCAATCTCGGCGAAGGAGTAGCCCTGAGCCCGCATCAGCAGAACGGTGCGGGCGTTGGGCTTGCAGGCTTCCAGCAGCAGTCGGGCACGGCGGGCAAGCTCCCGGGTGTCGCATTCTTCCTCCAGACCCCGTGGGTCCGGCATGTCCTGCTCCAGATATCCGGCCAGCATATCGTCGTAGGAGAGCGTGGGCCGTTTGCGGCGCAGCGCATCCACCCACACGTTGCGGGCGATGGCGAACAGCCAGGTCTTCACGCTGCTGCGGCTTTCGAAGCGGCCGAAGGCGCGCACAGCCTTCAAAAAGGTCTCACTGAGCAGATCCTCCGCCCAGACAGGGTCATGGGTGAGCCCGCAGAGATAGCGGTAGATGTCCGAGCTGTAAAGCTGATACAATTCTTCCAGGTCCTGCAAGCGCACCCCTCCTTTCCGTCTGCTTGGGGTAGTTCCCCAAGCTATGATGTAAAACAGCCGTTTCGATTTATTAGACGGCGGAAGCGGCCGTCCGTTACACAAAAACGCAAAAAAATTCCGCCGGGCCCCGAAAGCTCGGCGGAATGGATCATGCGGTGGGTTTTGCCTTGCCGGTCAGCTGCTGCAGCAGCTGGGGCAGGAAATAAACGGCCTGCTTTGCCCACCAGGGCCAGTCGTGGCTCACGTCCTCGCCCCAGTAGTCCACAAAGGCGGGCATGCGCCGGTCGGTCAGAGCCTGGGCCATGGCCCGGGTGTCGGCCAGGAAATCGTCCTCGTAGGGGCCGCGGCCGCAGCACAGGAACAGAGGAGCCAGCCGGGTGGAAGGCAGGCCTTCGGTGTGCAGCAGGGGCAGGTATTCCAGCGGGCTGTTGCGCAGGGTCAGATCGTCGTGATAAGGCCCGAACCAGGGGGCAGCGGAATAGCTGCCGGACAAACAGATTGCACCGCACACAAGCTCCGGCCGGCGCAGATACAGGTTCAGCGCGTGGCCAGCGCCCAGGCTGCAGCCCAGCAGAGCCACCCGATTGTGGGTGCCGTCGTTCAAAGTCAGCACCCGGGGAATCAGCTCGCCTGCCAGGTAGTTGAACCAGCGTTCCTGCATCTCGCTGCGGGCCCGGCCCTCGCCGCTGCCCAGCCAGCTCTCGGCGTCCACGCTGTCGGCGCAGAACAGCTGAATTTTACCCGCGTCGATCAGCGGGGCCAGCGCGGCCACCATGCCGTGGTCCTCCCAATCGTAAAAGCGGCCTCCCTCACAGGCAAACGCCAGGCAGGGCAGGCCGGAATGGCCGAACACCTTGAACTCCATCTCCCGCTTCAAAAAGCGGCTGGGTTCCTTGTAATATTGGATCTCCACGCAAAATCCCTCCCGAAGCGGTGAAGCGTCACCGCGAATTGCATTACCTTCATTATAGAATGGCCGGGCGGACCGGTCAAGCGGACAAGGTGGAGCAGAACACAAAAAAGCCGGTCATCCGAAGATGACCGGCAGTTTTTGCGTTGAAAAATCAAACAGCGCGGGTAACCTTGCCCGAGCGCAGGCAGCGGGTGCAGGCGTAGATGTACTTGGGAGAACCGTCTACAATAGCCTTAACACGCTTCACGTTCGCCTTCCAGGTGCGGTTAGACCGACGATGAGAGTGGGAAACCTGGATGCCGAAGGAAACGCCCTTGCCACAACAATTGCACTTTGCCATTTGCTGCACCTCCTCGATATAATTTAAGTCGCTAGAATATAATAGCAAGCCGGACGGGAAAAATCAAGGGTTTTTTAAAAATATCTTTGAAAAACTCTGAAAAAGTCCCATTTTGCTTGTGAATGGCCCCAAAAAACGCTATAATAAAAAGCAAACTGCCGAATATGCCCCTCATTCGAGCCGGGCAGTGCGCAGTGGTTTGCCAAAGACATCCTACCTTATTTTATATAAGGCGTCAAATGAACAAAAAGGGAGAGTTTTATGGGTCTGATCAGTCCTGCCCAGTTGATGGTCTGGGTGATGCGCGGCCTTGCCATGCTGCTGGCCATTCCGGTGCATGAGTCCGCCCACGCCTGGGCAAGCGCCAAGCTGGGCGATCCCACCGCAAAGAATATGGGGCGGCTTTCGCTGAATCCTATGGCACACTTTGACCTGCTGGGTGCGGTTTGTATGATCGTGGCGGGTATCGGCTGGGCCAAGCCGGTGCCGGTGTACCCTCAGCGGTACAAGAATCCCAAGCTGGGCATGGCCCTCAGCGCGGCGGCGGGGCCGATTTCCAATCTGCTGCTGGCGTATCTGTCTATGATGCTGTATAAGCTGGCATACTATTTCCTGCCGGCGGGGATGCTGGCGGAGCTGGTACTGTATTTCCTTTACTACATGGTGGCCATCAACGTGTCGCTGGCAGTGTTCAATCTGCTGCCGGTGCCGCCCTTCGACGGCAGCCGCATTCTTCTGCTGGTGCTGCCCCGGCGGTTGTATTTCCGGGTGATGCAGTATGAGCGCCAGATTTTCATCGGTATGTTCATCCTGCTGATGCTGGGCGTGTTCGATGTGCCACTCTACTGGCTGAACAACGGCATGTGGAACATTCTGAACCACGCCACCGCCTTCATTGACCGGGCGGTCTATATGGCGGCGGGCATTGCGGTGTAAGGAGGGGAAAGCATGGAGACTTTGACCTTCCACCTGGAAGAATTCGACGGTCCGCTGGATGTGCTGCTCTATCTTGTGAGCAAGAACAAGATGAACATCTACGACATTCCCATCCTGGAGCTGATCGACCAGTACACCAGCCTGATCAACGGCCTGCAGGATAACCGGATGGAGGTGGCCAGTGAGTTCATCGAGATGGCTGCCCGTCTGGTGCAGATGAAGAGCTTTCTGCTTCTGCCCCGCAGCGAGGAAGCAGAGCGGATGAAGGAAGAGCTCACCGGTCAGCTGATTGAATACAGCGCCTGCAAAGAGGTGGCCCGCCAGCTGGGCGAACAGGCCGCCAGCCATTGCAGCTTTGTGCGCCCGCCTGTGGAGCTGGAGCAGGATAATACCTATCGCCTGACGCACGATGCCAGCTTGCTGGCCCAGGCGATGGAGTTGCTTTTGGGCCGGGGCAAGCGCCGCAAGGCTGCCCCCAGCCAGCAAAGCTTTGAGCCGCTGGTCACCGCGCCCTTTGTGTCGGTGGCGAGCCGGGTGGTGCACGTGCTGCGCAGCATCGTTACCGGCCGGGTGGCAAGCCTCCGCGGGCTATTTAACCGGGGCGGAAGCCGCAGCCAGACGGTGGCCACCTTTCTGGCGGTGCTGGAGCTGATTCGCGCGGGTCGTATTGAGATCGACGACCAGGAGAGCCTCACCGTGCGCCGGGGCCGGATGAAGAAACAGGAGAGTTGACAAAAGGCATGACACAAAAGGAAAAGGAATACAAGGCGGCTGTGGAGGCCATCCTGTTTGCCCATGGCGACGCCATCGGAGCGGACAAGATCGCCGAGGCGCTGGAGATCCCGAAGGATCACACCGTAGCCATTCTGGAGCAGCTGCAGAAGGAATACGAAAAGGCGGACCGGGGCCTGTGCATCCTGCCCCTGGGCGACAAGTGGCAGATGGCCACCAAAACCGCCGTGCAGGAGCCGGTGAAACGGGTGCTGGACAATCGGCGCAACACGCCCCTTTCCCAGGCGGCGCTGGAGGTGCTGGCGATCATCGCCTACAACCAGCCGGTGTCCCGCGGATTTGTGGAGCAGGTGCGCGGCGTGGACTCCTCGTCCACCATCGCAAAGCTGATGGAAAAGGGTCTGGTGGAGGAGGCCGGACGGCTGGATCTGCCCGGCCGGCCCATCAGCCTGTGCACCACTGAGGTGTTTCTGCGCACCTTTGGTCTGGCAACGCTGGAGCAGCTGCCCCCGCTGCACGAGGGCGACGGCGTTCAGCTGGAGATGGCGGGCAGTACGGGCGAGACCCAGGCCTGACCCATCCCATGAAGTAAAATGGGTAAGGAGGCGAGCCGATGGCTGTTTTATGGCTGATCCTGAAGGGGATCGGGTGGGTTTTGCTGGTGCTTCTGGCGCTGCTCATCGCTGCGCTTCTGGTTCCGGTGACCGCTGAACTCTGCTATGAGAAGGGGCAGTTCAGCGCCGCGCTTCGGGTGCTGGCGGTGCGGGTGAAGCTGTATCCCCGCCCGGAAAAACCGGAAAAGCCCCAAAAGCAGAAGAAACCCCGAAGACCGAAAAAAGCAAAGCCTGTAACGAAGAAGCCCACGGCACAAGCAGCTGCCGAACAGGAGAAAGCGGCAGCAACAGAGCAGACACCAGCGCACAAGCCGCAGGCAGAAGTGTCTGAGCAAAAGCAGGCGGCACTCCAGCCCGCTGCCCGACAAACCGGCAAAGCCACTGCCCGGCCGCCGCAGCAAAAGCCGGAAAAAACGCTGCAGGAAACCCTGGACTGGGTGCTTGCCTGGGTGCGCACCGGCGGTCAGATTCTGCGCCGCCTGCTGGAAGGCTTCAAGATCCATCACATTCAAATCTATCTGCCGGTGCATGGGGAAAGTGCCGCTTCCACTGCGCTGGCTGTGGGCGCGGTACACGCGGGCCTTGGTGCCAGCTTCGGCATGCTGCAGAATTTTTTAGATCTGCGCATGGAGCAGCTGGTCATCGAGCCGGATTATACCGGCGAACACCAGGGGCGGGAACATTTCTCTTGTAAAATCACGTCCCATCTGATTATAATGGTAATAACAGGAGTCTGGGCGCTGCTTCGCCTGCATAAGGAAAAGCTGATCTGACCGCCGCCCGGCTCGCATTGAAACAAACGGAACATCCCGGCCCCGCAAGGCCGGTTGCATCACAGGAGGGAAACAACTATGGCTGAACGTCCGCTTGAGGGTATGATGAGCGTCACCCTGGATAAGATCCGCGAGATGGTTGGCTCCAACACCATCATCGGCGAACCCATCACACTGGAGGGCACCACCATTCTGCCGGTGTCCAAGGTCACCTTTGGTTTTGCATCCGGCGGTTCCGACTTCGGCGCCAAGACCACCAAGGAGCTGTTCGGCGGCGGAAGCGGCGCAGGCGTGTCGGTCACCCCGGTGGCCTTCCTGGTCATTAAGGACGGCAACGTGCGCACCATCCAGCTGGCGGACCACAACAGCACCGTGGACCGGGCGCTGAACATGGTGCCCGAGCTGGTGGACAAGCTCACCGGCCTGCTGAACAAGGGTGAGGCCGCAGCGGCCGACCCGGCACAGAACCAGTAAACCAAGCCGGGCGGCATGTTGAATCTGCCGCCCGCTTTTTCTGCAATCAACCAACAGAGAATATGAGGAACGGATTATGGCATTGGAACGAGTACAAAAGGTAATGGCCGAGCAGGGCATGTGCTCCCGTCGTGCAGCGGAGCAGATCATTCTGGAGGGCCGGGTGAAGGTGAACGGTCACCCGGTAAACCTGGGCGATAAGATGGACGTGAACCGGGATACCCTGAGCATCGACGGCCAGCGCATCCGCCTGGAGAAGAAGCAGGAATACCACTACCTGATGCTGCACAAGCCCCGCGGCTTTGTGACCACTACCAGTGACGAGCGCGGCCGCAAGACCGTGATGGACCTGCTGGCCGATTACCCGGCCCGGGTCTTCCCGGTGGGCCGTCTGGATAAGGACAGCGAGGGTCTGCTGCTGCTCACCAACGACGGCAGCTTTGCCAACCTGATGATGCATCCCTCCCATGGTGTGAGCAAGCTCTACCGGGTGACCGTGCGTCCCCGCGCGGACGAGAGCCAGGTTATTGCTCTGAGCAAGGGCGTTACCCTGGACGACGGCAGCGTCACCCAGCCCGCGGTGATCAACGTGGTGGTGGATGAGCCGGGCCGCACCGTGATGGAAATGACCATCAAGGAGGGCAAGAACCGGCAGATCCGCCGCATGTGCGAGGCAGTAGGCCTGGAGGTCATCCGCCTGCGCCGCAGCGCTATGGGCGCGGTGAAGCTGGGCATGCTCCAGCCCGGCCAGTACCGGGAGCTGACCAAGAGCGAGGTGGCCGCCCTGCGTGCCGCCGCCCAGAAGGGCAAGGCCCGCGCCCAGACCCAGCGTGCCCAGGAGGCTGCTGAGCAGCGCCGCGAGCACCAGAAAAAGCGCAGCACCGCTCCCTCCCGGCCCAGTCGGCCCCGGCGCGGCTGATCGCACCCGAATGAAATGAAACAGGCCCCCGGCCCACCGCATGTTGCGGCAGGCCGGGGGCCTTGCTGTGCTTAAAAACTTATTCGCCGGAAACGGGCTGACTCTTCAACAGGCCGCTGCAATCCCGGTAGCTGGTGTGCAGCATCTGTTCGGCCATCTCGCTGAGAGGCTGGCCATAAAACTCCTCGTAGACCTGCTTGATCTCCGGGTTCTCATGGCTGGTACGCAGCTCCATGGAGCTGTCCCGCCGGTAAAGGGCAGCGATGCGCTGTTTGCGGGTTTCGTCCGCATCCCGCATGATGTTTTTGGGCTGACCGCCGCCGCCAATGCAGCCGCCGGGACAGGCCATGACCTCCACAAAATGGTATTGCTTGCCACTTTCCTTCATGCGCTGCAAAAAGGCGCGGGCGTTGGCGGTGCCGTAGACCACCGCGACCTGAAGCGTCTGGTCGCCGATCTCCACCTGCGCCTCCCGCACGCCCTCGTAGCCGCGAACCGGGGTCAGATTCAGCAGGCTCTGGGGAGCGCTTTCGCCGGTCAGGTAGGCGTAGGCAGTGCGCAGGGCGGCTTCCATCACGCCGCCGGTGTTGCCGAAGATCACACCCGCGCCCGAAGCCTGACCCATCAGGGAATCGTAGGCGGAATCCGCCAATGCGTTCCAGTCCACCCCTTCGGCCTTGGCCCAGCGAGCCAGCTCTCGGGTGGTGATCACCTGGTCAGTGTCCCGCAGGCCGGGGATGCCCAGATGGTCCGCAGCGCCGTGCAGCTCCTGGCGGCGGATCTCGAACTTTTTGGCGGTGCAGGGGGTAAGGGCCACATGCACGATCTTCTCCGGGTCCAGACCCATCTTCTTGGCGAAGTAGGTCTTGACCGTGGGGCCCTGCATGCCGATGGGGCTCTTTGCGGTGGACAGATGGGGCAGCAGCTCGGGGGCATACATCTCGGCAAAGTGGACCCAGCCGGGGCAGCAGCTGGTGAACTGGGGCAGGGGCCGGTCCTTTTCAGTGATGCGGCGGATCAGCTCACTGGCCTCCTCCACGATGGTCAGGTCGGCGGCAAAGTTGGTGTCCAGCACGTAGTCGGCGCCCAGAGCACGCAGCAGCGCCACCATTTTGCCTTCCACAAAGGCGCCGGGCTCCATGCCGAATTCCTCGCCCAGCGCAGCGCGCACCGAGGGCGAGGTGCTGACCACCAGCACCCGGTCGGGGTCGGCGGCCGCCTGGCGGACCTGGGGGCATTCGTCCCGCTCCACAATGCTGTCCACCGGGCAGACGTTGGCGCACTGGCCGCAGTAGATACAGATGGCGCGGTTTCCGGTGTCCTCCAGTGTGTAGCTGCCGTGCACTCCCATCAGGTTGGTGCAGGCTTCCTTGCACATGCCACAGCGGATGCAGGCCTGCTCATGACGCAGGATACTGGGATTGTCCTCCTCAATGGGGACGCGGACGGATAAGGGCAGATGGTTCAGTTTCCTCACATTCCTTTCTTTGTGATAGGTTATGTATTCTTCCTTCTGGAATCCAAAAATGGTCGGATTTTAATTATAGCAATTATTATCATTAATATCAACTGACATAGCATCCAAAATATTTGACAGTATTTTGGAGGTTTTCACAGGTGGGCCTCAAGCGGAGCTGGAAATAAAAAACAGCGCCCTTTTCTTTTGGAAAAGAGCGCTGCACAAGGCAAGGGGCAGAATTCATCTTACAAGACAAAGAGGCGAAGCGGGCGAAAGAAAAATGACGCATACCGCCATACACAAGGGCTGGTGTACCAGATAGACCGGCAGACTTTTGCGCCCCAGCCAGTCCAGCCCCGGCAGCCGGAGCCGGGCAGCCTGCTTTACATGCTCGCTGGCAAACAGAAGCGGCCGGGCAAAGTAGCCCGCCAGAAAGAGAAAATACCAGGGCAGGATGGAAAAGTAATCGCTGGAGAAAAAACCCGGAAAGGGAAAGCCCAGCACCGTGAGCAGGCGGGAGCGGTAAAGCGCGTCCGGCAGCTGCCAGAGCCGCCACGTGCCAAGGCCCAGCCAGCCCTGGTTCACCGGCCAGAACACCGCCAGCAGCACAAGACTCATCGCAAGGCCTGCAGCCGCCCACCGGCCATTCAGCAGCCGGTCCACCGGAATGGTGAGCAGCGTGGCGCAGCCCAGGAAGGTGAGTACCCCGCACCACACCGCCTGGTCCGGTACCGCGATCAGGGTCACGGCAGTGATCAGCAGCCCGCAGCCGTTGAGCACAAGCCCCCGACGCAGCGCGTGACGCCTGCCCCAGTGCCAGCACAGGCCGCTGATGAAAATGAAGGAGCAGCAGATGCACCGCTCCCACACCCGCACCGGCCACCGGGCGGGCCACAGCGGATCGAAGCCCCAGATCACATAGACATCAAATAAAAGATGGTACAGCACCATGTTGGCCAGTGCCAGGCCCCGCAGCCCGTCGATCAGATGCCAGCGTTCCCTCGTCTGCATGAAAAATCCTCCCCAAAGCCGGAAAATCAACGCATCCATTGTAATATAAGGCGGCGGGCAAAACAAGGGCGGCCGGGCACGGAGCGATAAAAAACTTGCAATGAAGCGCCAAACCGAGTAGAATAATAGCATGTATATTTAAATGGGGAAATATGTCCGCAGCCGGTTTCAGGCCGGGCAGACCCCGGCGATTTCAATAACGATCCTACAGGGAACGAGGTGCCTTTATCAATGGCTTTGAGCATGACCGGCTACGGCCGCGGCGAAGCAATCCTGAACGGACGGGACATCACCGTCGAGATCAAAAGCGTAAACTCCCGTTATTTTGAGTATTCCTCCCGCATCCCCCGCAGCTGTGCCTATCTGGATGATAAGCTGAAAAAGCTGCTCAGCGCAAGCATCAGCCGGGGCAAGGTGGAGCTGAGCCTGCAGATGCAGAGCGTGGGCAGCCAGGATGTGGCGGTGGAGGTGGATCTGCCTTTGGCCAGAAGCTATGCCGACGCACTGGCCGCTCTGGCCGAGCAGCTGGGCGTGAAGAACGACGCCACCGCCAGTCTGATCGCCCGCTACCCGGATGTGCTGAGCGTGCGCCACGCGGATGTGGACGAGGAGCAGCTGTGGCAGGATGTGAGCCAGGTGTGCACCATCGCGCTGGAAAACTTCGTGGCCATGCGGGCCGTGGAGGGCGAGAAGCTGAAGGCGGACGTGATGGGCCGCCTTGCCACCATCGAGGCCAACGTGGGCAAGGTGGAGGAAGGCAGCGCCGAGCGGGTGCAGGCCTACACCCAGAAGCTGTACACCCGCCTGCAGACCATCCTGCAGGATCAGAACATCGACGAGGCGCGCATCCTCACCGAGGCCGCCATCTTCGGTGACAAGACCGCGGTGGACGAGGAGACGGTGCGCCTGCGCAGCCACATCGCCCAGTACCGTGAGATTCTGGAAAGCGACGGTCCGGTGGGCCGCAAGCTGGACTTTTTGACCCAGGAACTGAACCGGGAAACCAACACCATCGGCTCCAAGTGCCAGGACATCGCCATCACCCGCATCGTGGTGGACACCAAGGCCGAGATCGAGAAGATCCGCGAGCAGATCCAGAACATCGAGTAAGGAGAGCCAAGCATGAAACTGATCAACATCGGCTTTGGCAACATGGTCAGCGCCAACCGGCTGATCGCCATCGTGAGCCCGGAATCCGCGCCCATCAAGCGCATCGTACAGGAAGCGCGGGATAAGGGCTCCCTCATCGACGCAACCTACGGCCGCCGTACCCGTGCGGTCATCATCATGGACTCGGACCATGTGATCCTGTCTGCCGTGCAGCCGGAGACCGTGGCCAACCGTCTGAACGACACCGACGATGCCGAGGATGAAATGGAGGACGAACTGGACAATGAATAAGGAACGCCATCTGATCGTAATTTCCGGGCCTTCCGGCTCCGGCAAGGACACGGTGGTCAAGCGGCTGATGGAGCTGCACCCGGAGATCGAGGTTTCGGTTTCCGCCACCACCCGCCCCATGCGCTCCGGCGAAAAGGAAGGGGTAAACTACTTCTACCTGAGCCGCGAGGAGTTTGAACGCCGCATTCAGGCGGGTGAGATTCTGGAGTACGCGGAATACTGCGAAAACTACTACGGTACCCCCAAGTCCGAGGTGGACAAGCGCATTGAAAACGGCATTACCGTGATTCTGGTCATCGAGGTGATCGGCGCGGGCAACATCAAGAAGCTGTACCCCGATGCGGTGACCATCTTTGTTCGGCCGCCCAGCTACGGCGAGCTGGAGGAGCGGCTGCGGGGCCGCGGCACCGAGACCGAGGAATCCATCAAAAAGCGCCTTGCCCGTGCGGTGGAGGAGATGGAGTACGCGGTGGACTACAACGAGGTCGTGATCAACGACACCGTGGACGAGTGTGCCGAGGAGATCTACGGCCTGATCCAGAAATATCAGCAGGAAGAAGAGTGACCCGCCCCCGGCGGGCGGAAGGGAGCGCGGCGCGGTGCTGCAAACAGTCCAGGTGGCAGTAAGCGGCGCCACGTTTCATTTTGATAAGCTCTATACCTATCTGGTGCCCCCCACACTGGCCCATCCGGTGGTTCCGGGGGGCATGGTGCTGGTGCCCTTCGGCCGGGGCAACAAGCCCCGCATGGGCGTTGTGCTGGCTGTGGGTCAGCAGGAGGAGGCGGGCCGCTGCAAGGAACTGTTCGACGCAGCGCCGGAAAACGCTCGCCTCACCGACGAGCTGCTGGGTCTGGTGCGCTTTTTGAAGGAGCGCACCTTCTGCACCTGGTACGAGGCGGTCAAGGCCATCATCCCCTATGGGGCCCAGTATAAACCGGCGGAAACGGAAAACGGCCCCCGGCTGCAAAAGCAGCTGGTGCGCCATACCGAGCCGGAATATTCCCTTGCAGGGCCTTTGCCCGAAAAACCAAAGCCCACCGCCAAACAGCAGGCGGCAGTGGCGGCGCTGCAAAGCGGCCCGCTGCCCCAAAGTGCGCTGGCTCAGCTGGGCCTGAGCCGCGCTGTGCTGGATAATCTGTGCGAAAAGGGCGTGCTGCAAAAGCGGCAGGTGGATAAGGTGCTGGACCTGTTCAGCCACATTCCCCAGACAAACGACCCCATCCTCCTCAGTGAGGAACAGCAGCAGGTGTACGACGGGCTGTGCGCCCAGATGGCGCAAAACAAGCCCAGTGCCGCCCTGCTCTACGGGGTGACCGCCAGCGGCAAAACGCTGGTGTTTTTAAAGCTGATTCAGCGCACGCTGGAGTTGGGCAAGACTGCTCTGGTGCTGGTGCCGGAGATCAGCCTGACCCCCCAGATGATCCGCCGCCTGAAGCAGACCTTCGGCGGGCGGGTGGCGGTGCAGCATTCTGCTCTCAGTCACACCGAGCGCCTGCTGCAATGGCAGATGATCCAGGCCGGCGGGGCCGACATCGTGGTGGGCACCCGCAGTGCGGTATTCGCGCCGCTGAAAAACATCGGCCTCATCGTGTTGGACGAAGAGCAGGAGCACACCTACCGGTCGGAAAGCGCACCCCGCTTCGATGCCCGGGAGGTGGCCAAGCGCCGGGCCGTGGACCACGGCGCTCTGGTGCTGTTCGCTTCGGCCACCCCCAGTGTGGAAAGCTACCAAGCCGCGCTGGAGGGCCGCTATACCCTGTATAAGCTCACCCGGCGTTATGCGGGTCAGCCGCTGCCCGCGGTGGAAATGGTGGATATGCGCGCCGAACTGGCCGCCGGAAACTCCGGCAGCATCAGCACCGCGCTGGCCGGGCGCATCCGCCAGACCCTGACCCGGGGCGAGCAGGCGATCCTGCTGCTCAACCGGCGGGGCTACAAAACCGTGGGCATGTGCTCCAGCTGCGGGCAGGTGATCAAATGCTCCAGCTGCAGCGTCCCCATGGTGTATCATAAATCTGAAAACAAGCTGCTTTGCCATTACTGCGGCAAGGCGATTTCCCTGGTGCCCACCGTCTGCCCGGAATGCGGCGGAAAGGTGCGCTACACCGGCTTCGGCACCCAGCGGGTGGAGGAGGAGCTGGTCGAGC
The DNA here is from genome assembly GCF_002160145.1 of Gemmiger sp. An194. Classification (GTDB taxonomy): domain Bacteria; phylum Bacillota; class Clostridia; order Oscillospirales; family Ruminococcaceae; genus Allofournierella. Next base: position 25,845 of record NZ_NFKA01000020.1, read on the forward strand.
TGTTCCCGGACGCCCGGGTGCTGCGTATGGACCAGGACTCCACCAGCCAGAAGAACGCCCACGAGAACATGCTGGCGGCTTTCGCCCGGGGCGAATACGACATCATGCTGGGCACCCAGATGGTGGCCAAGGGACTGGATTTTGAAAAGGTGACCCTGGTGGGCGTGCTTGGCATCGACTCGCTGCTCTTTTCCCAGGGGTTCCGGGCGGTGGAGAATGTGTTCTCGCTGGTGACCCAGGTGATCGGCCGTTCCGGCCGGGCCGGGGCCGCGGGCCGGGCGCTGATCCAGACCATGGACCCGGAAAATTCCACCCTGAATCTGGCGGCGGCCCAGAACTACGAGGCCTTTTTTGATCAGGAGATCATGTTCCGCAAGATCTGCCTGTATCCGCCCTTCTGCAGCGTCTGCATCGCTGCCTTCAGTGGCGCGGACGAAAACCGCACCATGCAGGCGGCCGCCCGCTTTGCCCGGCTGCTGGGCGCCGAGGCCAGCGCCCATCCGGGCATGCCGCTGCGAATTCTTGGCCCCGCGCCCATGAACATCGTCATGGTCAAAGACCGCTACCGCTACAAGCTCACCATCAAATGCCGCAACGACCGGGCCTTCCGCCAGGTGCTGGGCAGGGTGCTGGCGGCTTACAGCGACGAGGGCTTGCCGTCCAAAGCGTCGGTGACGCTGGACTTCAATTCCGACGGCGACTGATCCCCTCGAGAATCTTTCATCAACCAATCTCGCCGGCCTTCCCGCCGGCTCATTTTAAGGAGGATAAACTTCTATGGCTCTGCGTACCATCGTGCAGGACGGCGATCCCATTCTGAAAAAAGTCTGCCGCCCGGTGACTAATTTTGACGACCGTCTGGCAACTCTGCTGGACGATATGAAAGAAACCCTGATCGACGCAGGCGGTCTGGGCCTGGCCGGCCCCCAGGTGGGCGTGATGCGCCGCCTGTTCATCGCGCTGGACGAGCGCGACCTGCCGGAGGATGGCACCATGCCCGAGGGCTACGAGCCCAAGTTCATCGAGTGCATCAACCCGGAGATCCTGGAGGAGTCCGAGGATGAGGTGACCCTGTACGAGGGCTGCCTGTCCTTCCCGGGCCACAACGGCGCCATCAGCCGCCCCCGCAAGGTGAAGCTCCGCGCCCAGGACCGCCACGGCGAGACCTTCGAGATGGAGGCCGAGGAGATGCTGGCCCGCTGCTTCTGCCACGAGACCAACCATCTGGACGGCATCACCATCATGGACCTGGCCGACCATTTCTATGAGGACGATTACCCGGACGAGATCGAAGAGGACGAGGAATAATGCGCATTCTGTTTATGGGCACGCCGGACATTGCCGCTGCCAGCCTGGCTGCCGTTCTGGAAGCAGGGCATGAGGTGTGCGGCGTGTTCACCCGCGAGGATAAGCCGGTGGGCCGCAAGCAGATCCTCACCGCTCCGCCGGTCAAACAGCTGGCGCTGGAGCATGATCTGCCGGTCTACCAGCCCAAGACCCTGCGCACCGAGGAGGTGCAGCAGCAGATCCGGGACCTGGCCCCCGAGCTGATCGTGGTGGTGGCCTATGGCCGCATCCTGCCGCCGGAGGTGCTGTGCGTGCCGCCCAAGGGCTGCATCAACCTGCACGTTTCGCTGCTGCCCAAGTATCGTGGCGCTGCGCCGGTGCAGTGGTCGGTGATCAACGGCGACAAGGAGACCGGCGTCTCCATCATGTATCTGGACGAGGGCCTGGACACCGGCGACATTCTGAACGTCGCCCCGGTGACCATCGGCCCCGAGGAGACCAGCGGCGAGCTGTTCGAGCGCATCACCGCCCAGGGTGCTAAAACCCTGGTGGAGACCATTGCCTCCATCGCCGAGGGCACTGCCGTGCGCACCCCCCAGGACCACAGCAAGGCCACGCTGGCCCCGCCCCTGACCAAGGAGATGGCCCGCTTTGCCTTTGACCAGCCTGCCCAGAAGCTGCACGACCTGGTGCGGGGCATGAACCCCTGGCCGGTGGCCTACTTTGAGCAGGAAGGCAAAAAGATCAAGCTACGCAAAAGCCATGTGGCCGCCGGAAGCGGGGCGCCCGGCACTGTACTGAGCATCAAACCCCTCACCATCGCCTGCGCCGAGGGTGCGCTGGAGCTGGACGAGGTGGTGCCGGAGGGCTCCAAGCCCATGGCGGGCTCCGCCTGGGCGGCGGGTCGACGCCTGAAAGCGGGCGACCGGCTGTAATTTCACCATTGGAGGAACACGTTTATGGATAAAGCCCGCCGCATCGCGGTTCAGGCACTGGTCCGCCAGGAGGAGAGCGGCTTTGCCAATCTGGTATTGAACGCAGTCCTGGAGCATCAGGACCTGACCGGCCGGGACCGGGCCTTCGTGAGCGCCCTGTTTTACGGCGTCACCGAGCGGCTGCTCACTCTGGACTGGGCGCTGGCCCGCTGTCTGAGCCGCCCGCTGGCCAAGCTGGACCCCCAGGTGCGGGCCATCCTGCGCAGCGGTCTGTATCAGGCCCGCTACATGCAGGTGCCCCGCGCGGTGGCGGTGAACGAGTCGGTGAGCCTGTGCCGCGCGCTGAAAAAATCCAGCGCCGCCGGGCTTGTGAACGCGGTGCTGCGCAAGGCCGTGACCCAGGACCCGGCTTCGGCCTCCTTCAAAACCGAGGCCGAGCGGCTGAGCATCCGGTATTCCGTGGGCCTGCCGGTGGTAAAATTGATTCAAAAAAATTATCCCGAAGAATGCGAGCAGATTCTGCAGGCATTCTTTGAAGCACCCCGGGTGGCCCTGCGGTGTAACCCGCTGAAAACCACACCCGCCCAGCTGACCGAGCTGCTGGAAGCAGAGGGCGTGGAGGTGGAACCCGGCTGGCTGGAGAACACCCTGCTGGCCAAGTTTACCGGCAGCCCAGCGGCCACCGAGTCCTTCCGGCAGGGGCTTTACCATGTGCAGGGCCAGGCCTCCCAGCTGGCGGCTTATAGCCTGCAGGCAAAGCCCGGGGAAAAGGTGCTGGATCTGTGCGCCGCGCCGGGCGGCAAGACCCTGACCATCGGCGAGGACATGGAGAACACCGGCACCCTCATCAGCTGCGATGCGGTGGAAAGCCGCCTGCCGCTGATCGAAAAGGCCGCCGCCCGCGCGGGCCTTGCCAATGTAACGGTGCTGCACAACGACGCGTCGGTCTACCGGGAAGAGTTTGCCGGGGCGGACCGTGTGCTGTGTGACGTGCCCTGCTCCGGCCTTGGCATCATCGCCAAAAAGCCGGACATCCGCTACAAAACCATGGACGGGGTGGAGCAGCTGCACGAGCTGCAGGCGAAGATTCTGGCCACCGCCGCTCGTTATGTGAAAGAGGGCGGCCGCATCGTGTATTCCACCTGCACCATCGACCCGTGGGAGAACCAGAACATCGTGCGGGCCTTTTTGGAGCAAAACGCCGCTTTCCGGCTCGTCCAGCCCCCCTTCGTGCCCGAAGGAGCACGAGTGGAGGACGGCATGCTGACCCTGTTGCCGGGCAAGGCCGGGCCGGACGGATTTTTCATTGCCATTATGGAGAAGTTGTGAACCATGCAGAAAACCTGTATCTCATCCTACACCCTTGAGCAGCTGGCCGAGCGGCTGAAGGCCATGGGCCAGCCCGCCTTCCGGGCAAAACAGATTTTTCACTGGCTGCACCAGAAGCTGGTCACCGAATTTTCGGCCATGACCGACCAGCCCAAGGCGCTGCTGGCAAAGCTGGAAGAGGAGTACTACATTGCGGCTCCCGTCATCCAGCGGCGGCAGCAGTCCAAGGACGGAACCGTGAAATATCTTTTCCGCCTGGCGGACGGCAACTGCATCGAGACGGTGGTAATGCGCTATAATTATGGTAATACCGTGTGTGTGTCCACCCAGGTGGGCTGCCGCATGGGCTGCCGGTTCTGCGCCTCCACTCAGGCGGGCCGGGTGCGCAACCTGGAGGCCGGAGAGATCGCGGCGGAGATCTACGCCGCCCAGAAGGACATCGGCGAGCGCATCTCCCACATCGTGCTCATGGGCATCGGCGAACCACTGGACAACTTCGACAATGTGATGGATTTTCTCACCATCATTTCCAGCCCCGAGGGCGTGAACATCGGCATGCGGAACATCAGCCTGTCCACCTGCGGCATTGTGCCCCAGATCGACAAGCTGGCGGAAAAGAAGCTGCAGCTCACCCTGTCCATCTCGCTGCACGCGCCCAACAATGCCATGCGCAGCCAGATGATGCCGGTGAACGACGCATACCCGGTGGAGGAGCTCATCGCCGCCTGCCGCCGCTACCAGAAGGTCACCGGCCGACGCATCAGCTTTGAATATTCCATGGTACGGGGCGTGAACGACAGCCCTGCCACCGCCAAGGAGCTGGCGAAGCTCATCCGGGGCATGGGGGCCCATGTGAACCTGATCCCCATCAACCCGGTGGACGGCAGCCCCTACTCCGCCACCGACGCGGAGAACGTGAAGCGATTCCAGAACATGCTCACCGATTTAGGGGTGAACGCCACCGTGCGCCGCCGCCTGGGCAGCGATATCAGCGCCGCCTGCGGCCAGCTGCGGCGGGAGGCAGCAAAGGAGGAACAGCCATGAAACTGGCCGGCAAAACCGATATCGGCAGCTGCCGCAATGAAAATCAGGACAATTACCGGGCCGCCCGCCTGCCGGACGACACCGTCTGGGCCGTTGTGTGCGACGGCATGGGCGGCGCGGCATCGGGTCAGCTGGCGGCACAGATCGCCACCGATACCATGGAGTCCTGCTTTGCAAGCGGTTTAAAAAACCTGCCCAAGGGTCAGGAGCGTGCCTTCCTGATGCATTGCGTCACTCAGGCCAACCGGGCCATTTACAACGAGGCCCAGGCCCACCCGGAAAATAAGGGGATGGGCACCACCGCTGTGTGCTGCCTGGTGCGGCACGACACTCTGCACGTGGCCCACGTGGGCGATTCCCGCGCCTACCTGTGCCGGGACGGGCAGATCAGCCAGCTCACCCGGGACCATTCCATGGTACAGGAGCTGGTGGAGGCAGGGCGGCTGACCACCGAGGAGGCCGAGAACTACCCTCACAAAAACCTCATCACCAAGGCGCTTGGGGTGGAGCCCGGTGTGCAGGCGGATTATTCCAGCATGTCTGCGCAGCCCGGCGACGTGATCCTCATGTGCAGCGACGGGCTTTCCGGCGTGGTGCCGGATGGTCAGCTGCTGGCTATCATCCAGCACAATCCGTTTTTCACGGTGCCGCGGCGGCTGGTGGAGCAGGCGCTCCAGGCAGGCGGGCAGGACAACATCACCGCCCTGCTGATCGAGGTAGAGCAAACGGAGGACTGAGATGGATCAACTGATAGGCAAAAAGCTGGACGGCCGCTACCTGCTGGAGGAACTGGTGGGCGTGGGCGGTATGGCCAACGTTTATAAAGGTGTGGACCTGAAAAACCAGCGTGTGATCGCGGTGAAGGTCCTGCGGGAGGAATTTCTGGAGAATCCGGAGCTGGTCTACCGGTTCAAGAATGAATCCAAGGCCATCTCCATTCTGGACCACCCGGGCATCGTGAAGGTGTTCGATGTGTCGGTCACCGACAAGCTCCAGTACATCGTGATGGAATACATCGACGGCATCACCCTGAAGGAGTACATGACCCGGCGGGGCGAGCCTCTCACCTGGAAAGAGGTGGTGCATTTCACCGAGCAGATTCTGGATGCCCTGGATCATGCCCACCGGAAAGGCGTGGTCCATCGGGACATCAAGCCCCAGAACATCATGCTGCTGGCCGATGGCAAGGTCAAGATCATGGACTTCGGCATCGCCCGCTTCTCCCGCGCCGAGAGCCAGATGGTGAGCAACAAGGCCATCGGTTCGGTGCATTACATCAGCCCCGAGCAGGCCAAGGGCGACGTGACCGACGCCAAGGCAGACATCTATTCCGTAGGCATCATGCTGTACGAGATGCTGTCCGGCAAGCTGCCTTTTGAATCGGACGACGCGGTCTCGGTGGCCATCAAGCAGATTTCAGACAAGGCTGTCCCTCTGGGACAGATTGCACCGGATGTGCCCCAGGCACTGCAGGATATTACCGCCCGGGCCATGGCGAAGGACCCGAACCGGCGATATCCCAGCGCCCGCGCTATGCTGGAGGACATTGAGGAATTCAAGCGCAACCCCAGCATCCGGTTTGAGTATGAGTATTTAACTGAGGATTCGCCGTCGAGGTATATTGACAAGGTGGTTAAACAAAGCAGACCCGGCTCCGGTCAGAACGAGCCGCGGCGCACCGGTCAGCGTTCCACACGCACCGGCAGCCAGCAGGCTTCCCGCAGTGCTCAGAGCCGCCCCACGGGTACCCAGAGCCGGAAAAAGAAGAAAAAAAGCATCGGTCTGCTGCCGGTGCTGGCGGGCATGGCCACGGCCTTCGCTTTGGGCTCCGCCATTCTGTGCTTTATGATCTTCGCGAACTCCACCAATCCCCTGTTCAGCAGCAAGGAGGACGTGGAACTGCCCGATTTCACCGGCATGAACTGGGAGGAAGTAAAAGCCCAGTATAATGACAAGCTCAGTCTGACCGCTGAGATGGTGAACAGCAGCGAGACCGAAGAGGGCATCATCATCAGCCAGTCGCCCCGCGGTCCCCGTACCGTGAAGGAGGGCCAGAAGGTCACCCTGAAGGTGAGCATTGGTACTCTGTATGTGAACATCCCCTCGGTGAACGGCTGGACCGCCGCCGAAGCGGAGGAGGCTCTGAAGAACGAGGGCCTGCAGGTCCGCCGGATCAATGAGGCGGATGATACCGTGCCCGAGGGCAGCGTGATCCGCACCGATCCTGCCAACGGCGAGCAGGTGGCCAGCGGCTCCACCGTGACCATGTATGTGAGCCAGAAGAAGGTGGATCTGGAGCGCTCGGTGCCCCAGCTGATCGGCCTGACCGAGGCGGACGCACAGAAGGCGCTGACCGCCAGCAACCTTCGCACCGGTACCCGCACCGAAGCCTACAGCAGCGAGTACGAGGCCGGCCGCGTGATTGCCCAGACCTACGAGTCGGGCGCGTTGGTGCGCATCAACACCACGGTGGGCTACACCGTGTCTCTGGGACCGGAGCCCACGCCGGAACCGACCCCGGAACCCACGCCCGAGCCTACCCCGGAACCTACGCCTGCGCCCACTCCGGCCGCGACCATGCCGCCGGTGGTGGTAACTCCGGATCAGGGCAACAATGGCAACAGTGCCAATCAGGGGCACCAGCAGGAGCACGGAGACGATTGATCCTGCCGGAAACGAATGTAACATAACATGAGGGCCGGGCCGTAAATCTGCGGCCCGGCTCTTTCCAATGGCACGAACCAAGCAAACGGGGAAAGGAATTCACTATGCCGGAAGGATATATCAAAAAAGGGATCGGCGGTTTCTACTATGTGCAGTGCGGCGATGAGCTGCTGGAATGCAAGGCAAAGGGTATCTTCCGCAAGCGGGGCATTACCCCGGTGGCGGGCGATCGGGTCACGGTGGAGGTGGAGAACGGCGGCAATGTGATTGCTGAGATCGCTCCTCGCCGCAACGTATTCGTACGGCCGCCCATTGCCAATCTGGATGTGCTGTTTATCGTGGCCAGCACCACCCAGCCGGTGCCCAGCACCCTGGTGCTGGATAAGCTCACCGCCATCGCGGTGGACAAGGAGGTCCAGCCGGTGCTGGTGTTCACCAAGGGCGATCTGGCCAGCACCGAAAAGCTGATGGAAGCCTATGCGCTGTCCACTTTGCCGGTGGTGATCGTAGACCACGCCACCGGCGGCGGACTGGAGGAGATCAAGGCCATGATCCAGGGCAAGCTCTGTGCCTTCTGCGGCAACTCCGGCGTGGGCAAGAGCACCCTGCTCAACGCCCTTCTGCCCGACCTTGCCCAGCAGACCGGCTCCATCAGCCAGAAGCTGGGCCGCGGTCGCCACACCACCCGTGAGGTGGAGATTTTCGAGGCCTTTGGCGGCTATGTGGCCGACACCCCGGGCTTTGCCAGCCTGGACACCGGCAAGGCCTGCTACATTCCCAAGGAGAACCTGCAGTACGCCTTCCCGGAATTTGCACCCTACGTGCATGAGTGCAAGTTCACCGGCTGCGCCCACCGGGCCGAAAAGGGCTGCGCGGTGCTGGAGGCCCTGAAGGAGGGCAAGATCAGCCAGAGCCGGTACGACAGCTACGCCGCCATGTACGACGAAGTGAAGGACATCAAGGACTGGGAACTGCGCTGACGGCTTTCGGGAAAGCAATCAAATAAAAAACGCCCCGCGTCTGCCGTTTTTGACAGGCGCGGGGCGTTTTGTTGAAAAGAAAGGCAGCAGGCGGAAGTTATTCCGCAGAAGAAGGATTGCTCCGGCGGAACAGCAAACGAAATAAAAACCTTACCAGCGGTCCGCAGAAAAAGATCTGCCAGAAAAACGCCATGGGGAAGTTGCAGGCAACGGTCTGCAGCCAGCAGGGCACAAATTCCCATCCCGGTCGCTTGAAAATCACGGTGGCCCAGAAGCTCATAATGGGACACATGAAAGCCACCGTGATGCTGGCACGGGCCAAAATCACAAAAACAGGCCGGTCCACTGCCGGGTCCACCAGCCGGAAGGCAATGCGCGGAGCGAACCGGTCCACAAAGCAGAAGCCCATCACAAAGCAGATGGGAAAGATGATCAGCGTCTCCGGCAATGCGGCCAGAATACCCGCGTTGGTCAGCCCGCCCATACGCAGGCCGGTGTTGTACAGCTCCATGGCCAGTACCATGAACAGGGTCATCAGCAGACCATACACCAGTTCTTCCAGTTTTGTCTTCGGCATAATAGAAACACTCCTTCTTAAAAATAAGAAAACGGCCCAGTCCATCGGATGAATAGACTACGCCGTAACGAATTATTTCTATTGTGCCAGACTCATGGCAGTTTTCTGTTTGGCTTTATTATACCACTGCGTTTGGCAAAATGCAAAGGCCGGTTTGCATCCCGGGCGGCAGTGTGGTACAATCAGGCGTAAGCTCTGCCGCCCCAAAGGGAGGCGCGGAAAGGAGAATCGTATGCAGCAAACACGATGCGTGATCGTCTCGGCCGCACCGCTTGCACCCTCCATGAAGAAACTGCTGCGGCCCGGCGACTGGCTGATCGCCTGCGACGGGGGCTACCGGAGCACCCGGCAGATACTGGAACGGGAGCCGGATGTGATCCTGGGGGATTTCGACAGCGCACCTCCGCCGGAGGGGACCGGTGCCGTGGTGCTGCCCCGGGTCAAGGACGATACGGACACCCACTATGCTGCCAAGCTGGCGGCGGAAAAGGGGTTTTCCCAGGTGCTCATGCTGGGGGCGCTGGGCGGACACCGGCTGGAGCATACACTGGCCAACATCGGCACCGGCCTATGGCTGGAAAAGCAGGGCATACAGGTGATGCTGGCCGATGAGGACAGCCTGCTCTGCTACCTGATGCCCGGCAAAAGCCTGGAGCTGCCCTACGAGCCGGAGGAATACTTCTCGGTGCTGCCGCTGGAGGGCAGGGCCGAGGGAGTGTGCGAGCGGGGGGCTAAGTACACGCTGGAGGATGCCACCCTCACCACGGTGGATTTTCCGCTGGGGGTAAGCAATGAGACTATGCCCGGCGGCGCCACCATCACAGTACGAGAGGGCACTTTGCTGGTGATCCGCACCAAAAAGGACCACCAACTGGACTACTGATGCACAAATTCCAGGGCGGATGGATATACTGGAGCAAAACCATCAGCCACAAGGGAGGGAAGAGGCAATGCAAGTGATCGTGGTCAAAAGCCCCAAATGCCTGGCAGGAGTGCTGCGGGCGCTGTTTAAAATCAAAAAGGAAAACTGAATCCAACCCGATGAGAGGGCCCGCTGCCTGGAAAAAACCAGGCGGCGGGCCTTTTGTCTGCAAAAAGGGGTATGGCTTGCCCACCGCGCGCATATACATGGGACTAGAAACGCGCGAAAGGGGCGAAAAAATGGAATTGAAGGTATTCAGGGACTCGCTGTCCGCCATGGGGAGCCTGTGCGAAACCAAGGCAGAGCTTCCGGTGGAGGCGGAGATCCTTATTCCGGATTATCTGCCGCAGGTGTTCAAGATCATAAAATGCTTCGTCTACCTGGTGCCGCTGCAAAAACAGATCACGGCCGGCCGCCTTACCGTGGACGGCTACCTGCGGTGTGTGGTGTATTACCAGGCCGAGGAGGACCAGAGCCTGTGTCAGACCGAACAGAAACTGCCCTTCACCCGGGCGATGGACCTGCCGGAGGGGGATTACTCCGGCTACAGCGTTCAGGTGGGCGGTCAGCTGGAATATCTGAACTGCCGTGCGGTGAACCAGCGTCGGGTGGACCTGCGGGGGGCCTATGCCCTCAGCGCCCGGGTGGCCTGCCGCACCGATCAGGAGGTGATCACCGCTCTGGCGGACTGCGGCATCGAGCAGCGGATGGAATCGGTGGAGGGCGTCAAGTGTCTGGCCAGTCTGGACAAGATGATTACCGCGGAGGAACAGCTGCAGTTTGCCCAGCCGCCCCAGGCCATTCTGGATGTGGCCGGAGTGGGCCAGGTGGAGGACGTGAAGCTGATTTCCGGCAAGGCAGTGGTCAAAGGTGCCATCCAGGTGAGTCTTTTGTACCGCACTGGGCCCGGCTATCAGATGGAGCAGACCCAGCAGCGGGTACCCTTCAATCAGATTCTGGACCTGGAGGGTGTACCGGAGGACAGCGAGTGCTTTGCATCCGCCGAGCTCACCGGCTGCACCGTGATGGCTGCGGCCCAGGAGAACGGGCATACCATCACCGCCACCGCAGCGCTGCATCTGCGGGTGTGGCGTAAAAATGAGTGCTATCTGGTCAGCGATGCCTTCTCTACGCAGTACGAGACTCAGGTGAGCAGCCAGCGTATCCTCACCGAGCAGCTGTTCCAGACCCTCAGCCAGGAGTGCGAAGCCCAGACCGGCGGCGCGCTGCCGGATGAGGAAGCCCAGATCATCCACTGCTTTGTGCTGCCCGGCCTGCCGGAGCTGAGTGCTGTGGGGCAGGGGGTACAGCTGAGCGGCCGGGCCAGCGCCCATGTGTTCTGTATGAACTCGCTGGGCGAGATCGACTGCTACGACAAGAGCTTTGAATACACGCTCAGCCCACCCTGGCCGGGCAGTCCGGAGGAGTACCGCTGCGAGTGCTGGCCTACCGTCACCGACATCGATGTGCGCAAGAATGGGGCCGAAATGACCCTGAGCGCCCGCATCCGGCTGGACGGTCTGGTGTTCAAGCGCAGCTGGCAGACGGCGCTGGAGCAGGTGGAGTGCGGCGAGGCACTGGAGCAGCCGGAGCCGGACATCGCGCTGCGCATCTATTACGCAGCCCCCGGCGAGGATGTGTTTGAGATCGCCAAGCGGTACCATGTGTCACCGGCGGCCATGCTGAAAAGCAACCAGCTGGAGGACACCCGCATCACCCAGGCGGCCCGGCTGCTGGTGCCGGCCAGCATGTGAAAGGAGGGGAGGAATCCAATGGAAACCCAGGGCGTTTACAAGGACATCGCAGCCCGTACCGGCGGCGATATTTACATCGGTGTGGTGGGCCCGGTGCGCACCGGCAAGAGCACCTTCATCAAAAAATTCATGGAGGAGCTGGTGCTGCCCCAGCTTACCAGCCCGGCGGTGAAAAACCGGGCGCGGGACGAACTGCCCCAGTCCGCCGCAGGGCGCACCATTATGACCACCGAGCCCAAGTTCATCCCGGAGACTGCCGTCACCATCGAGCTGGAGGGGGGCGGCAGCTTCAAGACCCGGCTCATCGACTGTGTGGGCTACATGGTGGAGGGGGCCATGGGCCATGAGGAGGACGAAAAGCCCCGCATGGTGAAGAGCCCCTGGTTCGAGGAGGAGATTCCCTTCGACCAGGCTGCCCAGACCGGCACCCGCAAGGTGATCCGGGAGCATTCCACCATCGGGCTGGTCATCACCACCGACGGCTCCATCAGCGACATTCCCCGGGAAAAATACCAAGCGGCGGAGGCTCAGGTCATCGCCGAGCTGGACGAGATCAACAAGCCCTTTGTGATTCTGCTCAACTGTGTGGACCCTCATAAGCCGGATGTGTACCAGCTGGCCCAGCAGATGGAGCAGGAGTATGGCCATACTGTTATCCCGGTCAGCTGCCTGGACCTGGACCGGGCGGCTATCGGTAAGATTCTGCAGAGCGTGCTCTATGAGTTCGAGGTGAAGGAGATCGCCTTCGCCATGCCCAAGTGGATCACCATGCTGGAGCCGGACCACTGGCTGCAGCAGCAGGTCTACGCGGCGGCCCGGGAATACGCGGACTCGGTGGCTCAGATGAAGGATGTGGCCTGCCGGGAGGACCCGGTGCAGTGCGAGGCGCTGAAGACCTCCCGCATCCGCTCGCTGGAGCTGGCCACCGGCCGGGTGGTGCTGGAGCTGGAGCTGCGGCCGGAGATCTTCTATCAGGTGCTGGGCGAGACCACCGGGCTGGAGATCTGCGACGAGGCCAGTCTGATGCCCTGCATCATCGGTCTTGCCCGGGCCAAGCGGGAGTACGAGAAGATTCGCAGCGCGCTGGAACAGGTGGAGGCCACCGGCTATGGCATCGTGATGCCCACCATCAGCGAGCTTCGGCTGGAGGAGCCGGAAATCGTGCACCAGGGCGGCCGCTATGGGGTACGGCTGCGGGCCAGCGCGCCCTCCATCCATCTGCTTAAGGCCACCATCAACACCGAGATTTCGCCCATCGTCGGCTCGGAAAAGCAGTCGGAGGAACTGGTGGTCAGCCTGCTGCACGACTTTGAGCAGGACCCGTTGAAGATCTGGCAGTCCAACATCTTCGGCAAAAGCCTGCATGAGCTGGTGAACGAGGGGCTGCAGAACAAGCTGCTGCACATGCCCCAGGAGGCCCGTGCCCGTCTGCAGGAAACTCTGGAACGGGTGATCAACGAGGGCTGCACCGGACTGATCTGTATTATTTTGTGACAAAAATGGTTTTCGGGAAAAAGCCGCCGTATCGGCAAAATACGGCGGCTTTTTTGTGTAAAAACGGTGCAAACTAATCCCAATGAGGCAAATCAGCTGCGAAAACATTGATTCTTTGGTGAAAATAGTGTAAAATTACAAGAAAAACAAGGGGTAGCACTGCGCCTTTTTGCCGCCCGGTCGGGGCGGTGTCGTGCCGGATGACAGGCATTTTGTCTTATCAGGGTCGTGGAGCTATTCGGAACAATGGGGCATGGTGTCCTGTGGATTGCCGGCAGGGCACTATTTGTCGCGCCCGGGGTCCGGCTGAAAACAAAAACAAAGTTTGGTGATAGAATTTGTCAATGAAGATCGGTGCGATCCTGAGCAGATTCCGCAAGCAGATTCTGATGCTGTTCGACATCTGCGCTCTCACGGTCTGCTATCTGGCCCCCTGGGTGTTGATCAGCGGCCGCGCGCCCTACGCGCAGTATTCCAGCCTGCTGGTGGCCAGCTGCTTTTTGTTCGTCTGCTGCTTCGAGATCGTCTACGGCCTGATGGGCATGTACGACAGCCTGTGGCGTTACGCCGAGGTGGTGGAATTCTTCCGGCTGTGTACCGGCTCGGCCATTGCGATTTTCCTGTTTGTGGCCAGCTCACTGCTCATCTTCCAGGGAACGGGAAGTCAGGTGCCCGTCTCCGTTTATTTCCTCAGTGCCATGTTCTCGGCGGGTGTGACCATGTATTCCCGCCTGGTGTACCGGATGTACCGGAATGTGAAGCTGGGCAAAAAGGGCGCCCATAAGGCACGCCGCACCCTGCTCATCGGCGCAGGCGACGCGGCCAGCACCCTTCTGCATGAGCAGTTCAAAAAGCCCAGCCCGGACATGAACATCATCTGCTGTGTGGACGACGCGCCGGAAAAGCAGGGCCGCTACATCATGGGCATCCAGATCATGGGTACCACCGAGGACATCCCCGAGATCGTGGAGCAATGTGAGATCGAGAGCATTCTGCTGGCTATCCCCACCATGGATGAGGAAAACAAACGCCGGGTGCTGTCCATCTGCAACAAGACCAAGTGCAACATCAAGATCCTGCCGGACATTGTGAAGATGATCACCGACGGCAAGGACCTTGCCTCCCGTATCCGCGATGTAAAAGTGGAAGACCTGCTGGGCCGGGAAGAGGTGCAGCTGTCGGTGCGGATCGCGGAATTTCTGCGGGGCAAGCGGGTCATGGTCACCGGCGGCGGCGGTTCCATTGGTTCCGAGCTGTGCCGCCAGATCGCATCCTGTGAGCCCAAGGAGCTGCTCCTGGTGGATATCTACGAAAACAGCGCCTATGCCATCCAGCAGGAGCTGCGCCGCAAATACGGCGATAAGCTGGATCTGCAGGTGCAGATCGCCTCGGTGCGTGATTCCAAAAAGATGGATGCACTGTTCGAGCACTATCGCCCCGAGATCGTGTTCCATGCCGCTGCTCATAAGCATGTTCCTCTGATGGAGGACAGCCCGGAAGAGGCGGTGAAGAACAATGTGTTCGGCACCTTCAACGTGGCCAGCTCGGCGGACCGGTACGGGGCCGAGCGGTTCGTGCTGATCTCCACCGACAAGGCGGTGAACCCCACCAACGTGATGGGCGCCACCAAGCGCGTGTGCGAGATGATCGTGCAGGCCATGGCCCAGCGAAGCAAGACCCGGTTTGCGGCGGTGCGCTTCGGCAACGTGCTGGGGTCCAATGGTTCGGTGATCCCTCTGTTCAAGGATCAGATCGCCTGCGGCGGCCCGGTCACCGTGACCCACCCGGATATTGTGCGCTATTTCATGACCATCTCCGAGGCGGTGAGCCTGGTGCTGGAGGCCGGTTCCATGGCCACCGGCGGCGAGATCTTCGTGCTGGATATGGGTAAGCCCATGCGCATTCTGGATCTGGCCGAGAACCTGATCAAGCTTTCCGGCTTCATTCCCTACAAGGACATTCAGATCGTCTTCACCGGCCTGCGCCCCGGCGAAAAGCTGTTTGAGGAGCTGCTGATGGACGAGGAGGGCCTGCGCAAAACCGAAAACCGGAAGATCTACATCGGCGCGCCCCTCAAGCTGAACAACCAGACCTTCTTCGATCACCTGATGACCCTGAAGCAGATCGCCTACACCAACAACAGCGACAATCTGGTGCAGGCGCTCATCGACATGGTGCCCACCTTCCACCACAAGACCAACTGTGGGCAGGAACCCGCCTGATGAGGCGAGACCAGCTAGGAGGAATGTTTCATGTATCGCAATGTGATCAAGCGTGTGATTGACTGGGTGCTTTCGCTCTGTGCCATTGTTGTGCTGTCGCCCCTGCTGGCGATTCTGGCCCTGTGCGTCAAGTTTTCGTCCCCGGGGCCGGTACTTTTCTGCCAGAAGCGGGTGGGCAAGGGCAAGACCTACTTCCAGATTTATAAGTTCCGCAGCATGCGCACCGATACCCCCAAGGATATGCCCACGCATCTGTTGGAAAACCCGGATGCCTTTATCACGCCCATCGGCCATTTCCTGCGTAAGACCAGCCTGGACGAGCTGCCCCAGCTGTTCAACATCTTCAAGGGCGAGATGAGCATTGTGGGCCCGCGCCCTGCTCTCTGGAATCAGGACGACCTGATTGCCGAGCGGGACAAGTACGGTGCCAACGACTGCGTGCCCGGCCTGACCGGCTATGCCCAGATCCACGGCCGCGACGAGCTGCCCATTCCCAAAAAGGCGGAGCTGGACGGCTACTATGTTCAGCACCTGAGCTTCGGGTTGGATGTGAAGATCTTCTTCGGCACCATCCGCAGCGTGCTGCACCACGAGGGCATCGTGGAAGGCAAGCAGCCCTGATTGATTGACGGATAAAAAAGAAAAACCGCCGCTGTGCATTCACCTTGCACGGCGGCGGTTTTGTTTGTGTTCGTTTAAAAGGGAAGAGGAGAAAATCAGCCCTTGGCGGCACTGTCCGGCTCCTCCTGCCGGGTGGAATCGGTGGTCATGGTTTCCAGAAGCAGGGCATAGATCTCGCTGCCCTTCTCGATGAAGGCGTTTTTTACCATTTCAGCGGTCAGCGGGTCCGGCAGGGTGAAGGAAAGACCAAACACCTCGCTGCCCAGTTCGTTGATGGAGCAGTGCACCACATAGCCCTGGTCGGTTTTGGTCACCTGGGTCTGATGCTGGGCGGCCTTGCGCACCCATTGCTGCGCCCGGATTACCGCGCGAATGGCGGTTTCCCGCACGCTGCGGGGCAACAGGTCAAAGCCCAGCTCATCGGTCACCGAGATCCCCTTAGGGGTGATATGATAGCCGCCGTTCTCATTCACGGTCACAAGCCCCTGATCCTCCAGGTCGGCCAGACTTCCGGCCAGCTCGAAATAATTCACCAGCTGCTCGCCCAGCAGCGCGTTTTCTATATCCTGCCGGCACAGGGGCGCGGCGGTGCGAATCAGGTAGCACAAAAGGATGCTCACCTGGGAGCGGTCGGTCAGGCCGCCCGGCTTTACGCCAAAGGTAAATGCATTTCCGGCCACAGCAAACACTTCCTTTTCTTAGGTGTACTGTTACTATTATAAAAGGATTTGTTCACCTGCGCAAGGCCCGGCGGCCGCCATCACCTCAGATTTAAATTCCGTCTCAATGTGCTTGCGGCTGAAGGGGGTGGAATAGACCCAGCGATCAATGTGCCCGCTGGTCCGGGTGTAGGGCAGGGCAAAGCGCAGAGGCTCGCTCAGCTCCCGGTTCACGATCACCAGCTTCAGTTTCATCTTGTCCGGCAGGATGCTCTTGATGTAAACGCTCACCGGCTGACCCAGCCGCAGCCCGTCGGTGCGCTCGGCAAGGCCCGCCAGATTGGGGGCGATTTCAATGAATACGCCGTAGTCCTCGATGCTCCGCACAATGCCCACCACCGTTTCGCCCACGGCAAACCGGCCCGCGTTTTCCTCCCAGGTGCCCAGCAGCTCCCGCAGGCTCAGCACCAGCCGGCCCTGGTCATCCCGGCTTTTGATCACGCAGAACAGGTCCTCCTCCAGCTGCACCCGGTCCGCCGGGCTCTGGATGCGGGAGACCGAAAGACAGTCGATGGGCAAGAGCGCGCTGATGCCGCAGCCCACATCACAGAAGGCCCCGAAGGGCTCGATGTGGGTCACCCGGCAGGGCAAGATGTCCCCGGGCTGCAGCCGATCCAGATATTCCTCCCGGCAGCGGCGCTGGGCCATCCGGCGGGAAAGCCGCCAGGCTCCGTCCGCCCCGGGTGCTTCCAAAATCACGAAACAGGTGGGCCGCCCCACCCGGGTGAGCACCGCGATCTCCCGCACCTGGCCGGAGTCAATGCCGTCGGCACAGTCGTCATGCTCCATATAGGCGGGCTGGCCGTTCAAATTCAGCCGAAGCCGCTGCTGACGGTCGAAGGCAAGAGCCGTAGCCTGCAGCACCTCACCCTGAGCCTGCGCCTGGGCCAGTTGAGAGGGGCTAAGTTCGCATGCGGGGCGGCAAAGCCCCTCCGGTTTATATTCCACCATGAATCCTCATCCTCATTTCTACTGGTTTCAGATTGCGGCCGTGGCCGCTTAAAAAAATATATGCACCCCTTGGGCGGGATATTTGCAAATTCCGCAAGATAGGGTATAATGTATTAGTTAACGGCTGTGTGCCGCAAAAACACAAAAGGAGGCCGCCTATGGACGTTCGCGTTGGGGATCAGATCCTCACCAAAAAGCCCCATCCCTGCGGAGCAAGCTGCTTCGATGTGCTGCGGGTGGGTATGGATTTCAAGATCCGCTGCACCGGCTGCGGCCGCGAGGTCATGGTGCCCCGGGCCAAGATCGAAAAGAACATCAAAAAGATCCTGCGCGGCGAGGAGTAGCGGCGGGCGTTTCTTTGCATTTTTACAAAAAAGGAGAAACTGCCCATGCTGGATAAACTGCGCGATGTGCGCCTTCGCTACGACGAGGTGAACCGCCGTCTGCAGGACCCCGCCACCGTCAGCGACAACAAGCTGTTCCGGGACCTGATGCGGGAATACAAAAATCTCACGCCCCTGATCGAGGCGATGGACGAATACGAACAGGCCGAGGAAGCCTGCCGCGAGGCGAAGGAGCTGCTGGACGAAGGTGGCCTGGAGCCGGACTTTAAGGAAATGGTACAGCAGCAGCTGACCGAAAACAAGGAAAAGCTGGAGCCTCTGGAGCAAAAACTCAAGCTGCTTTTGCTGCCGAAGGACGAAAACGACGGAAAAAACGTGATCGTGGAGATCCGCGGCGGCGCGGGCGGCGAGGAAGCGGCCCTGTTTGCCCACAGCCTGTTCCGGATGTACAGTATGTATGCCGCCTCCAGGGGCTGGACCTACGAGGTGCTGAGCCTGAACGAGACCGAGCTGGGCGGCATCAAGGAGATCGTGTTCTCGCTGCAGGGCGAGGGCGCATACAGCCGCCTGAAATTCGAGAGCGGCGTGCACCGGGTGCAGCGGGTACCGGAAACCGAGACCCAGGGCCGCATCCATACCTCCACCGTCACCGTGGCAGTTATGCCCGAAGCGGAGGAGGTGGATCTGGAGCTGGACATGAACGATCTGAAGATCGATACCTTCCGTTCCTCCGGCGCGGGCGGTCAGCACATCAACAAGACCTCCAGCGCCATCCGGGTGACCCACCTGCCCACCGGCATGGTGGTGGAATGCCAGGACGAGCGCAGCCAGTACAAAAACAAGGACAAAGCCCTGAAGGTACTGCGCAGCCGCCTGCTGCAGCAAAAGCAGCAGGCCCAGAAGGATGCCATCGATGCGGATCGCCGCAGCCAGGTTGGTACCGGCGACCGCTCCGAGCGCATCCGCACCTATAACTTCCCCCAGGGGCGGCTCACCGATCACCGCATCGGGCTGACCCTGTACAAGCTGGACAGCATCATGGACGGCGCACTGGACGAGGTTTTGGATGCGCTGATCACCGTCGATCAGGCGGAAAAGCTGAAAGCGGCAGAAAAGGAATGAGTTCCATGGAAACCTTATTGGAAAAAGCAAACGAAGCCTCCATCGCCAAAGCGGCGGAGCTTCTGAAACAGGGCGAGATCGTGGCGATCCCCACCGAAACGGTGTACGGCATTGCTGCCAGCGCCTTTGACGGCAACGCCGTCAAGAAAATCTTTGAGGCCAAGGGCCGCCCCCAGGATAACCCCCTCATCGTTCACATCGATCGCATGGAGATGCTGGACGGTCTGGTAAGCCGGGTGCCGGAGGGAGCCAGAAAGCTGGCGGAGGCCTTCTGGCCCGGCCCGCTCACCATCATCATGCCCCGGGGCGACAAGGTGGCGGACGAGGTTTGTGCCGGTCTGGACACGGTAGCCATCCGCATGCCCAGCCATCCGGTGGCCCGGGCGGTCATCGCGGCAAGTGGACTGCCTCTGGCGGCGCCCTCGGCGAACCTTTCCGGCAGCCCCAGCCCCACCTGCGCCCATTATGTAATGAGCGATATGGACGGCCGTCTGCCTCTGATTCTGGACGGCGGCGACTGCCAGGTGGGTGTGGAATCCACCGTTATCACCCTGGCGGGGGATACCCCCGTGCTGCTGCGCCCCGGCTACATCACCAAGGAACAGATGGAGCAGGTGCTGGGCGAAGAGGTTGTTTTGTCCGGCGCGATTCTGGCAAAACTGAAGGAAGGGGAGACCGCCCGTTCCCCCGGAATGAAGTATAAGCACTATGCCCCCAAGGCGGAGGTGACCATCGTCAAGGGAGATTTGGCCGCTTTTGCCGCCTATGTGGAGCAGCATAAGACCGAGCATACCCTCTGCCTGTGCTTTACCGGCGAGGCAGGGCAGCTGCCGGTGCCCTGTGTGGAATACGGCGCACAGGACAGCGGGGCCGAGCAGGCCCACGCCCTGTTCACTGCTCTGCGCCGGCTGGATGAGCTGGGCGCAAAGCAGGTGTTTGCCCGCTGCCCGGCGGATACCGGCGTATCGCTGGCGGTGTATAACCGGCTGCTGCGCGCCGCCGCCTTCCGGGTGGTGGAATCATGAGGACCATCGGCATCACCGGCCGGTCCGGCTGTGGCAAATCCACCGTTTCGGCCCATTACCGGGCCCTGGGCTACCGGGTAGCGGATGCGGACCTGGTGGCCCGGCAGGTGCTGGAACCGGGCTCTGCCTGTATCCCGTTGCTGGTGGAGCAGTTTGGCGCGGACATCCTGGACGAATCGGGCGGCATTCAGCGCCGCCTGCTGGCAGACCGGGCCTTTGCCCGGCCGGATGGCTCCCAGCGTCTGGTGAGCATCACCCACCCGGAGATCGTCCGCCGTCTGCTGCAGGAGGGCGAAGAGGCCCGGCAGGCGGGGCAGGAGGTATTCTTTGTGGACGGTGCGGTCATTGTGGGCGCACCCTTTGAGCCTTATTGCGACGGGATCATCCTGGTGAGCGCACCGCTGGAGGAATCCGTCAGGCGCATTTGTGCCCGGGACGGTATTTCGGAAGAGTCTGCCCGCCGCCGGCTGGATGCCCAGCTGAGCGAGGAGACCCTGCGGGCCGCCTGCGCCTGGGAGATCCGAAACGACGGCACGCTGGCCAGCCTGCTGGAGCAGGCGGACCGGGTGCTGGAACACCTGAAAGGCGGGATGTGATTGTTGAAACGATACGGCAAGGCTCTGCTTGTACTGATGCTGGGCCTTGTGGCAGCGGTTTTGCTGGCGCTGCCGCTGATTCGCGCCGGGCTGCATAAGCTGGATCTGGCGCGCTACCCCCAAAAATATCAGGAGCTGGTGGAGCAGTATGCCCGTGAAAATCAGGTGGACCCGCTGGTGATCTACAGCGTGATCCGCACCGAAAGTGGCTTTGCCCCCAAGGCGGAGTCCAACGTGGGCGCTCGTGGCCTGATGCAGATCACCGAGGAGACTTTCTGGTGGATCAAAAGCAAAATCGCCCCAAAAGAAGAGCTGGAATTCGAGGATCTGTATGACCCGGAGACCAACATCCGCTTTGGCTCCTATTATTTTGCCGCCTGCCTGAGCCGCTACGAAAACGACCTGGCCACCGCGGCTGCCGCCTATCACAGCGGTTGGGGAACCGTGGATGGACTGCTGGAGAAGGAGGCTTATTCGGCCGACGGAGAAATCCTGCACACCTTCCCCTATGAACAGATGAAACTGTATGTGTACAAGATCACACATGCGTTCCAAAAATATCAAACGCTGTATTCCAGCGTGGAAATCGAGGGATAACCAATGAGCAAAGAAAAGACCAAGGGCCAGCAGCTGGCCGACGAGCTGTTCTACGAAGCACCTCTGGCGGCGGACAGCGCTGCCGATGCCTTTGAGAAGGCAAACGCCTTCTGCGAGGGCTACAAGACCTTCCTGGACGAGGGCAAAACCGAGCGCGAGTGCACCACCTATGCGGAGAAGATGCTGGTGGAAGCGGGCTACAAGCCCTTTGAGCCCGGCGTGGCCTACCAGCCCGGCGACAAGATCTACACCGTGAACCGTGCCAAGAGCATCCTGGCTGCCACCATCGGTACCAAGAGCATGGCCGAGGGCATGCACCTGAACATCGCCCATGTGGATGCGCCCCGTCTGGACCTGAAGCCCAACCCCCTGTACCAGAGCGCCGACCTGGCCCTGCTGCAGACCCACTACTACGGCGGCATCCGCAAGTATCAGTGGCCCACCCTGCCTCTGGCCCTGCATGGCGTTGTGTTCAAGAAGAACGGCGAGAAGGTGGAGATCAACATCGGTGAGAAGCCCGGCGATCCCGTCTTCTGCATCACCGACCTGCTGCCCCATCTGGGCGCGGACCAGAATGTCCGCAAGCTGAGCGAGGGCATCACCGGCGAGGAGCTGAACATCGTGGTTGGCTCTCTGCCCTACGAGGACGAGGAAGTGAAGGACCGGGTCAAGCTGCTCACCATGAAGCTGCTGAACGACATGTACGGCATCACCGAGCGGGACTTCAACCGGGCCGAGATCGAGGCTGTGCCCGCTCAGAAGGCCTGCGACGTGGGCTTTGACCGCGGTCTGGTGGGCGCTTACGGTCAGGATGACCGCATCGACGCTTATCCGGCTCTGGTAGCGGAGATCGAGACCAAGAACCCCGCCTTCACCACCGTCTGTGTGCTGACCGACAAGGAAGAGATCGGCTCTGACGGCCCCACCGGCCTGGCCAGCATGTATGTGTTCCACTTCATGCAGCAGCTGTGCGCTGCCCATGGTGTGGACAGCGTCACCTGCTTCAAGGCCTCCAAGTGCCTGTCTGCCGACGTGACCGCGGCTTACGATCCCACCTTCTCCAGCGCCTTCGAGCCCCAGAACAGTACATATGCAGGCAAGGGCGTGGCCCTGGCCAAGTACACCGGTTCCCGCGGCAAGGGCGGCGCGAACGATGCCAGCGCCGAGCTGGTGAGCTACTTCACCCGCATCTTCGACGATGCCGGCGTGGTATGGCAGCTGGGTGAGATGGGCAAGGTCGACCAGGGCGGCGGCGGCACCGTTGCCAAGTATGTGGCGGCTCACGACATCGACACCCTGGATGTGGGTGTGCCGGTGCTGAGCATGCACTCTCCCTTCGAGCTGGCCTCCAAGGTGGATATCTACATGGCTTACAAGGCCTTCAAGGCCTTCAACGAGGCGCAGGAGTAATTTCCTTTTGCGCAGCAAAACAAAAAGCAAGGGCGCTTCCCCAAGCGGGAAGCGCCCTTGCTTTTTGTCTGGTTATGGGACAGAAGAGACTGCAAAATGATTTATTTCAGGGTGTAGGTGCTGATGCAGCGGCACAGTGCGCCCACATCGGTTTTGGCGGCGAATTCAAACCGGATCTTACCCAGGCCGCTGAACCAGAGCTCCAGCTCACTGTCGATGTCCAGTACACCGGCAGTCTCCACCGAAAAGGCCTGGATCTTGCTGTAGGGCAGGGAAGAAATGTCCTTCTTTTTGCCGGTCAGCCCCTGAAGATTGATGGCAAAAATACGGCGGTTGGTGAATACAATGGCATCCCGCACCGTCTTGTAGGCCTGAATGATCTCTTCATCCGGGATCATCATGGGCTGCAGCATTGCCTGATAGGCGGAAGGATCGGCAGCGGTGAGCTTGTAAGCGGTAGGATTTTTAAAATCGATCATAAAAAGAACCTCCTGTTCCGGTGTTGATGAGAAAACGGGGAATCGTTGCTTTCTGTTTACCATATTTTTCCGTATCTGTCAAGAAGGGGAGCCTGGCGCAAAAGAGGAAATACAGAATTCGGTTGCGTTGTGCTCCATAACTAGTGCAATATTGCTGATTAAGGAAACGGAATAAAATGTTCTGACAGGGCAATGCAATTAAAAATTTATTCGATCATATAAATCCCGAGGACTTTTGTGCGAATTCAGCGTGTTGTCAAGTTGAACAAAAAAGAAAGATCACTTTTTACGAAAGGCTCATGAAAGATAAAAAACAAGGGGGAAAACATGCATTTTTTGAAGCGTTTTTTTAAAAGAGGATAGGAAAAATTACATGGACTTTGCATAAAAAAAAGATTTATAATGATTAACATCTGGAAATATTGCTGGTTTTGTAGAAAAATTGGTGATTTCCAGAGCAAAATGAATGTTGCTTGTATCGGGGGCGCTTTTCTGTTCCGTCAGTGTGGGGACAAAGGCGGCGGAAAAGGCAGGCAAGCAATGTGAAAGGAGTAAAAGGAGACGGAATGAAAGGAATCAAGGAACAAGGAAAACGGATTGTGGCTGCCGTTCTTTGTGCCGGTGTATTCGCAACGTCTATGCCCATGGGCGTATTTGCGGATGCAGCTCAGGAAGTAGCTTCTTCAGTGGCTTCCTCGGTGGTTCAGAACGAGCAAACCGGTTCCGAGCCGGCAGATGCTGCGGTAGCCGACAGCACTGCGGCGGCCGATGCTTCTGCAGGCAGCACCGCAGCTGACAGTACGGCTGTTGATGATACCGCGGCAGTCAATGCTGCCGACGGTACTGCAGCGGGCGATTCTTCTGCTGACAGTACTGCGGCAGGCGACACCGCTGCCAGCAGCGCTGCGACAAGCGATGCGGTTGGCAGCACAGAGCAGGCTGACGGTGAAGAGGAAGCTGAGCCTGTTCAGCCGACAACCAGTTACATCGCAACCTACCAGAACACCCTTCCGGAAGGTATCAGCTGGCCCGAAACCGTGACTGCTGAAACCTTCGGCACTCTCTACAGCACAGTGGAGGTGCAGGATGTGGACGGCAACACCTACTTTGTGGAGGTTGTGCCGGAAAATCTGGTGTACTTCATCGACTCGGCGGTTGCCAAACCCAGTGCGGACGGCGCGCTGGCCAGCACCGAGGCCTTCGACGCCGTGAAGACGCTGCTGGGCGACAAGCTGCTGAACGATCGCTATGACCAGCACACCAGCAAGGGAAGCTGGGGCCTGGTGAACAACTATGCTCAGGAAAAATCCTATGCGGATGTGGGCACAGCGGACAAGGATTATACCGGTATTTTGGGCCATGACAACGTGGAGGGTGCGTCCGTTTCCTACGATCTGACCCTGCCTGCCGGTACCTACACCCTGACCTCTCTGCATCAGGAGTGGTGGGGCAATGCCCGGCCCATGAAGATGACCGTGTACAACGGTACCTCTGCGGATGCCGCGGTGCTGGCCGAGACCACTGCCACCATCCAGACCAAGGGCCAGAAGGAACAGGTCAACCTGACCTTCACCCTGACCGAGGAGACCAAGGTCCGGTACACCGTTTCTCAGAACGGCACCACCCAGGCACCGGCCATCAGCTGGCTGGCAGTCCGCTGTGATCTGGGTCAGGTCACTCTGGATATGCCGGAAGCAGTTTATGCAGACGGCAGCAACCTGCCCACCACCGCCACCGCTGTTTACAACGGTGAAACGGTCAACAGTGCGGTGACCTGGTCCGGTCTGACGGGTGATTTCGGCAGTACTCCCCTGACTGCCACCCTGACCGAGTGCGGCAATGCACAGGTTACTGTTGATGCCATGGTCGTTCCCCAGGACCTGGTATACTTTGTGAATATGGCGCAGGCCGTGGATGACATGGCCGACTATCAGGCCATTGTGGCCGCCAATGCAGACACCCTGAAGAATACCGTGAACGACGGAGCTTACTCCGCCGAGACCGGCTTCGGTTATGTGGGTGCTGCCGGTACCATTCGCAATAATGTTGCGGATATCTACCAGAGCATGCGCTATGCGACGAATAAAACCGATAGCATCAGCTATCAGTTCGACAACCTCCAGCCCGGCACCTACGATGTATACATTGGTATGCACGAGCCCTCCGGCTGGACGGGCAGCAACCCCAAGCGTGCTGCGGATGTGATCATTAACGATGCCACCCTGACCACGGGGTATTCTTACGCTCAGAACTGTGTGGGCACGGCAGACACCCTGAGCTACACCGACATCACCGTGGATGCAAGCGGTGTGATGACCGTGGAGGTGGCTCCGAATGCCAACACTGACGGCGCGGTGCAGGTGAGCTTCATCATGATTGCTGCCAAGGAGACTGCACCTGTGGTTCCCGATGTGGAGCTGAGTGAGCCCCTGGAAGAGACCGACGGCCTGACCTATGCAGATGGTGCGGTGGTGTCGGAGATGGAGCCTTTCGGCACTGTGTTCCAGATGGACCAGACCTGGAACAACACCGCAAAGTACCATGCGACCATCAATGACACGAAGGCCAAGTTTGACACCACTGGTTTCACCATCCTGCTGGATGTGGAGACCGAACAGACTGCCACCGGTGATCTGCTGACACGTACCGCGGCACTGAATATCGGCAATGCGGACAATGCAGTGCGGATTTCCACCTATGCGGGCGAGTTGCGTTACGGTGCACTGCCTAGCGGCGTGAGTGCAAACAGTGTGCCTCTGACCGGTTTCAACCAGGGCGAGTGGAACGCCATTGCGCTGGTGTATGAGGAAAAAGATGGCGGCAATGGTTCCGTTGTCGTCTATGTGAACGGTGTGAAGGCTGCTGAAGTGGCCGACATCGGCTTCAAGCTGAGCGAAATGGGTGATGTGCAGGCAATGCTGGGCCGGTCCTTTAATACCAGCTACCTGCAGCAGGGCACCTACGACAACATTGTTTACTCCTCCGGGGTGATGGGTGCAAGTCAGGCCATGAAACTGACCGCCCAGCACAAGAAGGAGAAGAATCAGGCCTCCCTGGATGCGCTGAAAGAAGCTCTGGAACAGGCCAAAGACAAGGTTAACTCCGGCATGACCAGTGACCGACTGGAAGCCGCGATTGAAGCGGGTCAGGAGATTCTGGATAAGGCGCAGACCACTGTTCTGGCCCAGAAGGAAATCGACGCGGCCACCGATGAATTGATTGCGGCAATGGAGGAGGTAACTCCCACAACCATCACCCTGGACGGCGCCGATGTGGACGCCGCAGCGGAGAACGTAAACGGCCTGACCTGGAAGGGCTGGGGCATGCTGAACGGCAACAGCACTAGCAACCTGCTGCTGGACTACAAGGCCGAGCATCCCGACAAATACTGGGAGATGATGGAGTACCTGTTCGGCGGCAAGCATCCGCTGTTCACCCACATCAAGATGGAAATGGGTAACGACGGCAACAACTCCACCGGTGCGGAAGCCTGCACCATGCGTTGGGCGAATGACAAGGCGGATGCCTCCCGTTCTCCCGGTTTCGTAATGGCGGCGGACGCGAAGGCCGTGAACCCGGATGTGAAAATCAGCGTGCTGCGCTGGATGTACCCCGACTGGATCGCGGACACCGGCTTCACCGACTGGGATTCCAACAACAAGAGCGGCTGGGATGAGATGTACACCTGGTACCGCGAGACCATCTTCGATGCCTACGAGAAGTACGGCTATGTGGTGGACTTCGTGAACCCGGACCGGAACGAGACCTCCAACCCCAACGAGGGCCTGATCAAGTACTTCGCGGATCGGATCGAGAATGAGACCGAGTTCCCCAACTACTTTACCGAGGAAGCGAAGGAAGCTTACCGGAACATCCGCATCATCGCTTCCGACGAGAACAAGACTCTGAACATTGTGCCCAGCATGCTGGCAGATAAAGAGCTGTTCAATGATGTTGACATCATCGGCTTCCATTACCGCACCAGCGCCACCGAGGATTATGTGAAGATGGCTGAGGAGTGGGGCAAGGAAGTCTGGTACAGCGAAGGCTGCGCCACCTTCGGTTACACCGAACTGCAGGAGAACAAGAACAGCGAGTATGGCTACGAGAGCATTGGTGGCTACCAGAGCCCGCTGGCCCTGGTGGACAGCATGACCACCGCCTTCATGTCCTCCCGCCGGACTCACTACATGTTCCAGCCTGCGCTGGGCTCCTTCTACGAGGGCATCCAGTATGCTCATAAGGAGCTGGCCAGTGCCCGTGACCCCTGGAGCGGCTACATCCATTACGATCCCGCGCTCCAGATGATCGCGCACTTCTCCCGTTTTGCCGATACCGGCTGGGAGAATGAAGACAACACCAAGGGCATCTGGCGGCTGATCGTAAACGCCAGCCAGGAATCCTTTGCAGGCAGTGACAACGAGCATGCAACCGCCGGCATCAACGGCAATGCAAGCTACCTGACCATGGCAGATCCGGACAAGAAGAATTTCTCTACCGTATTTGTCAACAATACCCAGAACGCAAAGACCTTTGCCATCAGCACCGAGAACATGGAGCTGGCAGAAGATCAGAAGCTGTGCACCTGGGTAACCGAGACCGACAGCTACATGAAGCAGGGCGAGACCCTGGAAAAGAATGCTGACGGCAGCTGGATCATCACCATCCCCGCCTACAGCGTGGTGACCGCCACCACCCTGGACGAGTACAGCGAGGAAGCCCTGAAGATGCCTGCGGAAGGCATCAACACCGAGGACCGTCTGGTGCTGGACACCGACGCCACCGGTAAGACTCTGGATTCCTCCGACGAGTACCTGTACGCCGATAACTTTGAGTACGCCGAGGAAGCTGACATGGGCGTAAGCAAGGACGGCGTGAAGGATGCTTACACTGTGGACTACCTGACTGCACGCGGCAACGAGCCCCGCTACATGCTGGACTCCCACGGCGCGTGGGTCGTGGAGGACGGCAAGCTGGCTCAGGTCCTGGATCAGGAAGTGGGTCAGTGGAACGGCGGCGAACCCATGACCATCGTGGGCGACTTCCGCTGGATGAACTACTCCACCAGCATTGATGTGGAGATTCCCGGTGCAGATGCAAACGTATGGGCCGGCGTAGGCGTGCGCAGCCAGACCGGTATGAACTGGAACCAGGACGGCTACACCCTGCGGGTGTACGGCGACGGTGACTGGGAGTTCTACCGCGGCGGCACCAAGCTGTCCAACGGCAAGGTAGAGGCCGATGCCGAGGGCAAGTACGCTGTACAGATCCATGCCAACGGCAACATGATCGTTGCCTGCCTGGACGGCCAGGTGGTTTACAGCTACACCGACTCCAATCCCATGGATGCGGGCCGCATCAAGCTGAGCAGCCCCTGGAGCGTGGTCTACTTCGATAACCTGAAGGTGACCACCATCGAGGGCACCATCCCCTACGCCACCAGCATGGTGGACGGCCAGGATGACAGCGTGACCTACGCCGATAAGAGCGTGTGGGATATCACCAAGCCCGGCGGCGGCAGCGCCGACAACTGGTACCGCACCATGAGCGTGACCAGCACTGCGGGCGCTGAATTCACCTTCGACTTCCCTGTGGCCGGCACCGGCTTTGCCATTACCGGCGGCAACGACGGCAGCGCCGTTCTGGATGTCTATGTGGACGGCAACCTGGTTGCTGAAAACGCACAGACTTCCTCCAGCGGCACCCGTTTTGAGACCTACACTCTGACCGGCTTGACCAACGACAAGCACTCTGTGAAGGTTGTTGTGAAGTCCGGCACTCTGCAGATCGACGCGCTCTACACCCTGGGTGAGGAGCTGCCGATCACCACCGATTCGCTGGTCTCCATCGAGACCGAGCTGCCCGCCACCCTTGTGGCCGAAGCAGGCCAGCCTGTTTCCGAGGATGCTCTGCCCACCACCGTTTCCGTTCTCACCTCCAAGGGCGAGACCAAGGAGATGGAGATCCTGTGGGAAGGCAACACCGCAGAAAACCTGGCTGATCCCTTCACCAGCGCCACCATCACCGGCGTGGTACAGGGTGGTACCAATGTGCTGGGTCTGCCCCTGACCGCTACTGTAGTGGTGGAAGTGGTTCCCCAGAATCTGGTCTACTTCATCGACACCGTTTGCAACCTGAATGATGCAAACGCTCCCGAGACTACCGAGTATTTCACTCTGTTGAAAGACGCACTGGGCGATCAGCTGCTGAACGATAAGTTCGACCAGTTCAAGACCAGTGACAATACCTGGGGTCTGGTGGACACCGATGTTGGCACCAAGAGTTGGTCCAGCACCGAAAACAAGGAGGATACCGGTATCTACGGCCATAACAATACGGCCGGCGAGACCATCTCCTACGACTTCTATCTGAAAGCCGGTACGTATACCATCACCTCGGCACACCGCGAGTGGTGGGGCATGACCCGGCCCATGGATGCCACCGTATCCTATGGCGACACCGTTCTGGATGCGGGCAGCATCTCTCTGAGCAGCAGCAACTGGCTGGATTACAACGAATTCACCTTTACGCTGGAAGAAGCCCAGACGGTTCGATACACTCTGACCTGCACCGGCTCTCAGGCTCCTGTTATCAGCTGGCTGGCGGTGAACGGTGTTCCCGGTGAGGAGCTGAAAGCAGAGCTGCAGCAGACCATTGCAGACATCGAGGCCAAGCTGGCCGCCGATGAGGCCGCCGGCGTGAACTACGCCGAGGTTCCCCTGACCGCAAGTCAGGTAACCGGTTCCGGCTCCGTGATCCCCAAGGACAGCCTGCAGGATCTGAACGCAGCGCTGGATGCCGCTAAGGCTCTGCTGGAAAATGAGGCTGCAACCGACAAGCAGATTCAGGAAGCCGCCGCAGAAATCGAGACCATCTACGAGAATCTGCGCGTTCTGCCTGAGGAATACACCAGCATTCCCGGCACCGACGGCGATGTGATCTATGCCGATACCGGTCTGCCCATGCAGGCACACGGCGGCAGCGCCACCGTAATGGTGGAGGGCACCGGCGAGGGCTGCGTGAACGTGGACCTGGACGGCGACGGTGAAATCACCGAAGGCAAGACTGTATACCTGTGGTACGGCGAGGACAAGACTAACAGCACCCGCCCTGTGGACGGTGTCCGCTGCTATGTTTCCACCGACCTGTACAACTGGACCGACCGCGGCACTGTTCTGTATCTGCAGAACACCATCCTGCCCATTGAAGAGTCCGACGAAGCTGCCGTGACCTCCTCCGTTGGCGCGGATGGCGAGGGCACCACTCAGAGCTACAACGCCATGCAGCTGTCTCAGACCAATTACGAGACGCTGAAGGCCTGGGGCATGATGGAAACTGCTCCCGAAGGCGTTGCACAGGAGGACTTTGACGAAGTCAAGCGCTTCCTGCGCGCCTATGTGACCGAGTTCGACAAGGCGCCCACCAGCGCCGAGGACACCACCTGGACGGCCAAGAGCTATGATGAGACCCAGTTCGAGACCTCCAGCTTCCTGTACCCGGACAGCCAGACCGAAGGCACTCAGACCACCTCTGCACTGCAGCTGGCGTTTGAGGGTCTGTACGGTGATTACTGCATCACCGAGCGTCCGAAGATGATCTACAACGAGTCCACCGGCAAGTTCGTGATCGTCTTCCATGCGGATGGCCCCCTGTACAACAACGAGACCCTGAACCAGTGGGTCGCCAATGACTGCGAAGGCCAGATGAGCGCAAGCCGCTACAGCCGCGCCATGGTTGGCTTCGCGGAGAGCGAAACTCCCTTTGGTCCCTTCAAGCTGGTCAATATGACCCGCATGAACTACGACACCAGCCTGAACGCGGATCGTTTGGGCGAAGCCCGTGACATGACCGTGTTCGTGGACAAGGGCACCGACAGCAACGGCGACGGTGTGGATGATGCTTACGTCATCTACTCCAGCGAGATGAATGCACGCCTGTACATCTCTCTGCTGGATGAGAACTACACCGACACCATCACCGAGGGCGCCGAAGGTCAGAATGAGACCTGGGCCGCCCGCATCGTGACCGAGACCAATCGGGAAGCTCCGGCCATGTTCAAGTACGATGGCTGGTACTACCTGATCACCTCCGGCACCGACGGCTGGAACAGCACCGCCCATACCTACTACCGCAGTCAGAACCTGCTTTCCGGCTGGGAAGCCATGGGCAACCCCGCCCTGAATGATACCGGCAAGTGCTTCAATACTCAGGTAACCTATGTGCTGCCCATTGACGCAGAGGCCGGCAAGTTCATCTACATGGGCGACCGCTGGAACGGCAACAATCTGACCGACAGCCGCACCGTATGGCTGCCCCTGCAGGTCAACCCCGACACCGATACCATTGCGATCCTTGGCGAAAGCAACTGGACGCTGGATCGGCTGAATGAGCTGGCTCCCGTGACCGTTGTCACCGAGCTGCCCGAGACCGTTTACACCGACGGCAGCAACCTGCCCGACACCCTGGAAGTAATCTGGAACGGCGAGACCGTTGAGTCCGCTGTGGAATGGAGCTTCGACAATCTGGGCGATGCCACCGTCAAGGGAACACTGCTGGATTGCGATGACGCGGTGGTGACCGTTTCTGCTTTTGTTGTACCCACCAATGTGGTCTACTTTGCCAATATGGCCAATGAACCCATGAGCGAGGACTACAACAAAATCGTTGCAGAAAACGCCGACACCATTCTGAACACTGTGAATGATGGCGCTTACTCTGCTGAGACCGGTTTCGGTTACATCGGAGCGGCCGGCAGCATTCGAGCCAACACCACAGACATGTATCAGAGCCTGCGTTATGCCGCCAATAAGACCGACAGCATTGAGTATCAGTTTGATCTGGAGGCAGGCGAGTACGAAGTATACATCGGCATGTTTGATCCCTCCGGTTGGGCGACTTGGAGCCCCAAGCGTTCTGCAGATATTGTGCTGAACGGAACCACCGTGACCACTGGCTATTCCTATTACAGCAACGCCTTTGATGTGGCCGATACGCTGCATTACACCGGCGTGGAAGTGGGCGAGGATGGCGTGCTGACCGTTGAGGTTGCTCCCAATGCGTCCACTGACAGCGCTGTGCAGGTAAGCTTCATTGTGGTTAGCAAAGTGGAGAAGGCTGTGGAGCCCACTCCGACTCCCACAGCAACCCCCGAACCCACTGAGTCTCCCGAGCCCACTGCGACTCCTGAGCCCAGCGCGGAACCCACTGCAACCCCTGAACCGACTGCTGTACCCACCGCAACTCCTGCACCCACCGAGGCGCCGGAGGTAGGAGATATTGCACTGAATGTTCAGGAGAGCATCACCACTGTTCCGGAAGGCTTGAAGGATACCGCGTTCAACACGGTAAACAAGATCGTTGAGCAGCTGTACAAAGTGGCGGCTGAGGCTGTGCCCGGTCTGACCACCGAGAACAGCAAGGTTTACGATGTAACTCTGATGACCTTCAATGACAACGGCGAGTGGGTACCGGTGACTGCCGACAACTTCCCGAAGGATGGCATCGTTGTGGAATTGCCTTACCCTGAGGGAACCAGTGCATCGACTCATGACTTTGTGGTGACCCATATGTTTACCGTGGCTACGGGCGAACATATGCCCGGCGATGTGGAACTGCCTCAGGTTTATGAGGCAGAGACTGGCATCCGCTTTGTGGTTCACAGCTTGTCTCCCATTGGTCTGAGCTGGAAAACTACGGATACGGAGACTTCCACTCCGGAAACCACCCCGCAGCCCTCTGCACCGGCAGCAACTCCGGTACCGGTCATCACCACCAGCCCGCAGACCGGCGACTCCGGTATGCTGATGATTGCGGCTGTGGCTGTGATTGCTGCCGCGGCTCTGGCCGTGGTGGAGATCACCCGCCGTACACGGCGCGGAAAAGAAGAAAAATGATCGTTGATCATTGATCTTTCCGCAATACCTAAGCAATAAAACGAAACCCGCATGGGTCTCCGGCATTTTGCCGGAACCCATGCGGGTTTTTATTTAAAGAACATAGAGAGATGATTTTTGGAAATATATTCCTGCAAATATAGACAATCAAAAAACGGCAGCTTTGTACAAAATGTAGATTTAAAAGAAAACATGTAATATTTAATTGTATGTAGAAAAGTTGCAGGAAAAAGTACATGTACAATTTTTCGAAATAGCGTACAATTTTATTGCTTAGACCGTGAGAATTCTGTGTAAAACGTGTTTTGTCTGTGTTTACTTTGTGGAAGGCGGTAAATATAAAGGAAAAGTTGAACACAAAAAACTCTCGGTGTTGGCATAAAATGTGCAGGGAAAATGCGGTAATTCCCGGCACGGAAGAACAAAAGCCGGAAAAAACGGCGAAAAAGTATGGAAGATAAGGGGGAAAAATGATGCAGAAAATTCTGCGCAGAGCAGTGGCAGCTTTTCTGGCGGCCTGCATGATGATGAATATTGCAGTGCCGGCCTATGCCGCTTCTTCCACAGAATCGGCAAGCAGTCAGGCGGTCTCGCAGGAAACCGCAGATCTGCTGCTGGAGCAGGCTGCTGCCCAGGCGGAACCCACCGAGGCACCCGCGGAGGACGCAACAGGGGCTTCGCAGGCGGAGCCCACTGAGGCTCCCGAAGCGGAAGCAACTGAGGCCCCGCAGGCAGAGGCCACAGAGGTGCCGCAGGCGGAAGCAACCGAGGCTCCTCAGGTGGAATCCACCGAAACACCCGCTGCACCCGAAACAGCGGTGCAGCAGGAGCCCGTGGTGGAGGAGAAACTGGTGGCCAGCTATGACATGACCACCAACGGCACCGCACTGGTGGATGTCAGCGGCAATGGCAACGATGCCACCCTGAGCGGTACCACCGATGCCAGCTTTGCCGGCGGCAACTGGCACATGAACAAGGACAGCTTTGCTACCTTGCCCGCCGGACTGATCACCGGTGAGGAATTCACCGTGCAGTTCACTGCCACCACCACTGCCAAGGCGGCACACTGGATGTTCGCTCTGGGTGACGGCTTCGGCAACTGGAACGACAAAAATGTGGGCAACTATATCTTCGTGAACCCGGCTCCCACCGAACGGAATGGCAATATCCTTTCCGCCATCAAGGTAGGTACCGGCAGTGACTGGAAGGAAGTCCGTGTGCCGGACAGCGCTTCCGCGATCGGCCTGGCCAATCAGCAGGGTTATGCCACCATTACCATGGTGGGCGAGGGCAACGAACTGCGCCTTTACCTGAACGGCCAGCAGGTTTCCTCTGTGACCCATGAGTTCAAGATCCAGGATGTGATCCCTGAGGACAAGACCGGCTATATCGGTAAGTCCCTGTACACCTCTGATCCGCTGATGACCGCAAATCTGGCGGATTTCAAGATTTGGAACTATGCCCTCAGCACTGAGGAGCTGGCTGCCGAGCAGCCCTCCGCCGAGGTGCTGGCCGAGTATTTTGCCCGTGATATCAAGGCGGCAATGCTGGGCGGCAACTCCGGTCTGGAAGCAGTGACCGAAAATCTGAGCCTTCCTTCCACTGTAAACGGCGTTGCCGTGGCCTGGACCTCTGATAATACCGATGTTCTGGCCAACGACGGCACCATCCATCCCGTTGTGGGCAAGGATACCACCGTGAAGCTGACTGCTTCTTACAGCCTGAATGGCGAAGCCAAGACCCAGGAGTTCACCGTGGTTGTGAAGGGCCTGGATGTGGGCAAGACCCTTCAGGAGGCTGCCGACAGCCTGACCATCCCCAATGCGGACGATGTGCGCGGCAATTTCACCCTGCCCGAGAGCGTGGGTGAGGTTTCCGTAAAGTGGGCTACCGACCATGAGGAGATCGTGACCGTGGAAAGCCAGAAGGCTTCCGTGGATGGTTACGATGAGATTCCCGCCGGTGTGGTGACCCGTCCCGCAGAGGACACCAAGGTAACCATGACCGCCACTTTGTCTCTGGCTGACCAGCAGACTACCAAGCAGATCGAGCTGACCGTAAAGGCTGCTCCCGAGGAGCTGACCGATGCGGACTTCACCGACTACTTCTTCGCTTACTTTGCAGGTGAAGGCTATTCCGACGGCGAGCAAATCTACTTTGCTTCCAGCCAGGACGGCCTGAACTGGGAGGATCTGAACGACAACGAGCCTGTGCTGTACTCCACACTGGGCGAGCAGGGCGTTCGCGATCCCTTCATCATCCGCTCTGCGGAGGGCGACCGCTTCTATCTGATCGCCACCGACCTGAAGATCAACGGCAACAACGACTGGAGCGGTGCACAGAGCAACGGCAGCCAGTCCCTGATGATCTGGGAGTCCAACGATCTGGTGAACTGGTCCGAGCAGCGTATGGTGGATGTAAGCTCTGAATACGATGCCGGCTGCACCTGGGCCCCCGAGGCCACCTACGATCCGATCACCGGCGAATATCTGGTGTACTGGGCATCCCGCGCCGAGCGTACCACCGGCGACAAGATCCATCGGATCTATGTGGTAAAGACCCGTGACTTCTATACCTTCACTGAGCCTGAGGTGTGGATCGAGTATGACCAGTCCAGCATCGATACCACCGTCATTCAGGGTGAGGACGGCAAGTACTACCGCTTCACCAAGAACGAGGGCACTAGCACCAACGAGCTGGGCGCGCTGACCAAGACCGTATTCCTGGAGACCGCCGACACCCTGCTGGGTGAGTGGACTCAGATCAAATCGGATTCCCTGAACGGCGAGCAGTGGGTGGAAGGTCCCACCATCTTCCGTCTGAATGCGGATGACCGGGAAAACGGCCAATACTGCCTGCTGCTGGATGATTTCGGCGGCATCGGTTATTATCCTGTTGTGACCGACGATCTGGCCAGCGGTGTATTCACCGCCCCGGATACCGAATTCAAAATGCCCAGCCGCGCCCGTCATGGTACGCCGCTGCGCATCACCGCTGAGGAGTACGAGACAATCCAGGCAAAGTGGGGCGATGCTGTCATGCCGGACCCCGGCGTGGACCCCGATCCTGAGCTGGCCAAGCTGGCGCTGGAAGAGACCGGTGGTCTGACCTACGCCAACGGCGCCATCACCTATCTGCGCTCTGGCTGTGATACTCTGTTCCAGATCAATGTGGACTGGAACAATACCAACAGCTACCATGCCACCATCAATGACGCACAGGCCAAGTTCGGTACCACCGCGTTCACTGTTCTGATGGATGTGAAGACTGAAGACAGTGCCTCCGGCGATCTGCTGGCCCGTGGTGCCGCACTGAATATCGGCAACGATAAATACGCCCTGCGTATCGGTACTTACGAGAACGGCAATCTGCGCTTCGGCAGCTACAGCGGCGGTGTAAGCACCAGCAGCGCTGAGCTGAACGGCTTTGAAAAGGGCGAGTGGAACGCCATTGCTCTGACCTATGAAGAAAAGGCTGGCGGCAATGGTTCCGTCGTCGTCTATGTGAACGGTGTGAAGGCTGCTGAAGTGGCCGACATCGGCTTCAAGCTGAGCACCATGACCGACATTCAGGCTATGCTGGGCCGCATGGTGGGCACCAGCTACCTGCAGAAGGGCCTGTACGACAGCATTGTGGTCGTGGATGAGGTTCTGGATGCGGAGAAGCTCCAGACCGAGACCCTGGCCCGCAAGTATGCCAAGGAAACCCTGCCCATGATCAATACCGCCAATCTGGAAGCCAACCTGGAAAAGGCTGAGGCTCTGGTGGAGGCGGGTCTGACCAGCGATCGTCTGGAAGCCGCGATGACTGCTGCCAAGGACGTTCTGGCCAACGAAAACAAGACCCAGACCATGGTGGATGAGGCCGACAGCGAGCTGATTGCTGCCATCGGCGAAGTGCAGCCCACCGAGATCCTGCTGGACGGCGCCGATGTGGACGCCGCAGCGGAAAACGTGAACGGCCTGACCTGGAAGGGCTGGGGCATGCTGAACGGCAACAGCACCAGCAACCTGCTGCTGGACTACAAGGCCGAGCATCCCGACAAATACTGGGAGATGATGGAGTACCTGTTCGGCGGCGAACATCCGCTGTTCACCCACATCAAGATGGAAATGGGTAACGACGGTAACAACTCCACCGGCGCGGAAGCCTGCACCATGCGTTGGGCGAATGACAAGGCGGATGCCTCCCGTTCTCCCGGCTTCGTAATGGCGGCGGACGCGAAGGCCGTGAACCCGGATGTGAAAATCAGCGTGCTGCGCTGGATGTACCCCGACTG
>NZ_NFKA01000021.1 GCF_002160145.1 Gemmiger sp. An194
GTAGCTTAGGCACGAGATGGAAGGAAAGCCGGACTGGCTGCACGGCTTTCCTGTCCAAATTTATTGTAATAGGAGTGGGGAAAAGAAAAACTGTATGGGCAGGAGCAGAAAAGCATCCCGGGAAAGAGGTGTTGTATAGTTTGACCAAAACATTGTTATCCATCTAACAATGTTTGGAGAACTGGCGCATTGTTATTCAATTAACAATATGATATCATGTTGTCAGTGGGGCGGAACAGGAAACTGCAGCCCCGGTTGTTTTGAATCAATCGTTTGAAAGGATGGCAGAACCAATGGCAGAACAGAAGAAAGCTAAGGTTGAAACCGTTGAAACTGTAGAGAACGGCAAGTCCGAAGTTCAGGTAATGATCGACGGCCTGGTTGAAAAGGCCCAGAAGGCTCTTCAGGAGTTTTTGAGCTACGATCAGGAGACCATCGACCACATCGTTCATGAGATGGCTCTGGCTGGCCTGGACAAGCACCAGGAACTGGCACGCATGGCTGTGGAAGAGACCGGCCGCGGCGTGTATGAAGATAAAGTTATCAAGAACATGTTTGCCACCGAGTACATCTGGCACAACATCAAGAAGGAAAAGACCGCTGGCATCCTGGAAGAGAACGACATGGAGGGCTACGTAGAAGTTGCTGAGCCCGTGGGCGTAATCTGCGGTGTCACTCCTACCACCAACCCCACCTCCACCACCCTGTTCAAATGTCTGATCGCGGTTAAGACCCGCAACCCCATTATCTTCGGCTTCCATCCCTCCGCTCAGAAGTGCAGCGCCGAGGCCGCCCGCATCGTTTACGAAGCTGCCGTTAAGGCCGGCGCCCCCGAGAACTGCATCCAGTGGATCGACAAGCCCAGCATTGAGGCTACCGGCGCTCTGATGAATCATCCCGGTGTTGCCACCATCCTGGCCACCGGTGGCCCTGGCATGGTTAAGGCTGCTTACTCCTGCGGCAAGCCCGCTCTGGGCGTTGGCGCCGGCAACGTGCCCTGCTTCATTGAGAAGACTGCAGACCTGCATCGCGCCTGCACCGACCTGATGATGTCCAAGACCTTCGACAACGGCATGATCTGTGCTTCCGAGCAGGCTGTTATCGTTGCCAAGGAGCTGACCAAGGACTTCGAGGAGTACATGAAGAAGAACAACTGCTACTTCCTGAACCCCGAAGAAGTTGAGAAGCTGACCAAGTACATGTTCCCCGACCCCAACAAGGGCGTGTTCGCTCCCGTTGTTGGTAAGTCTGCCAACTGGATCGCCGAGCAGGCTGGTCTGAAGGTTCCCGAGAAGACCAAGATCCTGATCGCTCCTCTGCCCGAACCCTCTGAGCAGTACCCCCTGAGCAAGGAGAAGCTGAGCCCCGTTCTGGCCTACTTCGTAGCCAAGGACAACGAGCAGGGCTTCGCCTACGCCAACAAGATGCTGGAGCTGGGCGGTCTGGGCCACTCTGCTGTTATCCACACCGGCGACATGAAGGTTGCCGATGATTACGGCATTGCAATGCGCGTTGGTCGTATCATCGTGAACAGCCCCTCTTCTCAGGGTGCTATCGGTGATATCTACAACACCAATACTCCTTCTCTGACCCTGGGCTGCGGCAGCTACGGTAAGAACTCCGTGAGCCAGAACGTTACCACCGTCAACCTGGTCAACAAAAAGCGCATCGCGAAACGGAGAGTTAATATGCAGTGGTTCAAGGTTCCCCCGAAGATCTATTTCGAGGAAGATTCCATCCAGTACCTGGAGAAGATGGAGGGCATCAGCCGCGCCTTCATCGTAACCGACCCCGTGATGGTTCAGCTGGGCAATGTGGACAAGATCCTGCATTACCTGCGTAAGCGTGAGCAGTACTGCCACAGCGAGATCTACTCCGACGTTGAGAGCGATCCCAGCGTAGAGTGCATCATGCGTGGTGTGGACGCCATGCGCGCCTTTAACCCCGACGTGATCATCGCCATCGGCGGCGGTAGCGCCATCGACGCTGCCAAGGGCATGTGGCTGTTCTACGAGCATCCCGAAACCAGCTTCGACGGTCTGCGTCAGCGCTTCCTGGATATCCGTAAGCGCGCTTTCAAGTTCCCCAAGCTGGGCGCCAAGACCAAGCTGGTCGCTATCCCCACCACTTCCGGTACCGGTTCTGAGGTTACCAGCTTCTCCGTTATCACCGATAAGAAGAACGGTAACATCAAGTATCCTCTGGCCGACTACGCTCTGACTCCCGACGTGGCCATCATCGATCCTCAGTTCACCCGCAGCATGCCCAAGAGCATCGTTGCCGACACAGGTCTGGACGTTCTGACCCACGCCATCGAGGCTTACGTTTCCGTTATGGCCAGCGACTACACCGATGGTCTGGCTCTGCAGGCCACCGAGATGGTATTCCACTACCTGAAGGCTTCCTACAACGGTGACAACCTGGCCCGCGAGAAGATGCACAACGCTTCCTGCATCGCCGGTATGGCCTTCACCAACGCCTTCCTGGGCCTGAACCACTCCATGGCTCATAAGCTGGGCGGTGAGTTCCACATCCCCCATGGTCGTGCCAACGCCATCCTGCTGCCCTACGTGATCGCTTACAATGCGACCCGTCCCAGCAAGTTCGCTGCGTTCCCCAAGTACAAGGAGTACATCGCCGACGAGCGTTACGCTAAGCTGGCTTGGCGCTGCGGCCTGTGCAACGTAGGCACCGAGACTCAGACCGCTGTGAACAGCCTGATCGAGGCCGTTCGCAACCTGATGAAGGCTACCGATCGTCCCATGACCATCCGCGATTGCGGCATCTCTGAGGAAGAGTTCCTGGCCAAGGTGGACGAGCTGTCCTACAAGGCCTTCGAGGACCAGTGCACCACCGCCAACCCGGTGTACCCCCTGGTCAGCGAGATCAAGGAGCTGTACCTGAAGGCTTACTACGGCAACTAATCGATCGCATAAACACAAAAAGAGGCAGCCGCAAGGCTGCCTCTTTTTGTATGTTCCGTCAGAGCGTATTTTGGATCAAAGCCCACAACAGGGGAGAAAAGAGAATAAATCGAACGCGTTAAAAATTTTTAAAAAATCTTTGAAAAAAGAGTTGACATCTGTCGAGCGATGCGCTATAATAAATAATGTCGCCGGTGAGAACACCGGGCCAGACGTCCGGGTGTAGCGCAGTTTGGTAGCGCGCTTGAATGGGGTTCAAGAGGCCGTGAGTTCGACTCTCGCCACTCGGACCAAAGCCATCAGCCGAAAGGCTGGTGGCTTTTTTTGTTGCTGTAATGCGGTTTTGCGGGCGGTTCCGAACCTCGGAACCGCCCGCAAAACCTTTCTTTTCCTGGTCGTTTTGTCCCTGTTTGGGGGGGCATAATGAATCAATAATGAATGGATTCATTGCGTCGTGCGGTCTGTGCCGGTTTTGTTATCAAAAGGCCATAAAATGCGCCGCATCGCCTGTTTTTTGCAAATGGAGATTGAATATCTCGGCACTCCCGAGCAAGGGGAAAGCCACAGGTGTTCTCCTCTGTATTTATTGCAGAGATGGTCGGTATCGAATTGTCACAGGATGATATCCTCAACCAAAACCACGGTAAAACGGTCAGAGGATGATATGTTGCCAAAGAAAAGGCTGACTGTACTTGAATAGACGAAATAATTAGCTCAGTTGCCAATGGGCACTCTCGTTTTGAAGTTCCACCATACGACGGTAGAGTCCTCCGTGCTTTAGCAGTTCTGCAGGTGTGCCTTGCTCAGCTACGTGGCCATTTTCCAGAACTACAATGTGATCGGCTCCTGCCACAGTTCGCATTCGGTGAGCAATAACCAAAACGGTTTTGCCTGCCAAAAGGCGGGAGAGTGCACTCTGCACCTTTGTCTCGTTTTCTACATCCAGGCTGGCGGTAGCCTCATCCAGCAGGACGATGGGGGCATTCTTCAAAAGAGCTCGGGCAATGGAGATGCGCTGCCGCTCTCCGCCAGAGAGTTTTGTACCATTTTCCCCGATGGGAGTATCATACCCCTGGGGCAGGCGACAGATGAATTCTTCACAGTTTGCTGCTGCTGCTGCGGCTCGTACTTCTTCATCGGAGGCACCTCGCTTGCCCAAACGAATGTTTTCCATCACTGTGTCGTCAAAGAGCACCACGTCCTGGAACACCATAGAGTAATCGGTCAGCAATGCTTCTGGATCCACCGTAGAAATGTCCACGCCGCCTACCTTGATGGTTCCCTCTGTTGTATCCCACAGCCGGGCAGCCAGTCGCGCACAGGTACTTTTGCCGGATCCGGAGGGACCTACCAAGGCAGTCACTTCGCCTTCTCGAGCGGTAAAGCTCACCCCATCCAGCACTTTTTTCTTGTCATAGGCAAAGCCCACGTGGTCGAACTCAATATCGTGGCCCTTGGGCTGAAATACCACTGTACCATCAGCTGTTGGGATGTCGTGGATCTCGTTCATGCGGTCGGCGGATATTTGAGATACAAACATCTCAGCGATCAGAGCCAGGCTCTGGTCAAAAGGTGCATACACGCGGGTGATAGTCAGAAGAAACAAAAACAGCAGCATAAAGTCAATCTGCCCGGAGAGAATCAAATCAGCTCCCACCAGGATTGTGGTGGCTACCCCCAAACGCATGATAACGCTGGCCGCATTGACAAAGATGCCGGTACCCAGCTCACCCTGGATGGTGACCTTCTCATGGGCGTCAATCTTCGTATTGAGTCCATCAAGGTAGCGCTCCTCCTGATTGGTGGCACGGATCTCGCGGACATTTTCCAGAGCTTCCTGAATTCCGTCGGAGACACGAATCGCAGCTTTTTTCGTTCGTTCGGAGTTCCGGGCGGAAATCCTCCGA
The DNA here is from genome assembly GCF_002160145.1 of Gemmiger sp. An194. Taxonomy (GTDB): domain Bacteria; phylum Bacillota; class Clostridia; order Oscillospirales; family Ruminococcaceae; genus Allofournierella. The sequence goes on from NZ_NFKA01000021.1 coordinate 4,832, forward strand.
GTACCGAACAACAGGCCGAAAGCCACCGGTACACCCCATAGGCAGGCGATGGCCAGCCGCCAGTCATACACCAGCAGGCACACCGCGATAATCGCAGTGGAGATATAAGCACCGTACAGATAGCTCAGCACATGAGACCAGACATGCTCCATGCGGTTTACATCGCCCATAATGGTTTCGGTCAGATCTGCGAGATCACGCTTGCCGAAGTAACCTAAAGGCAGTTTGCGCAGTCTTTCTGCCAGACTGAGACGGGTGGATTTTACCTCGTTGTAGACCAGTCCATAGGTGGCATAATATTGCTGCAGATGAGTCACAAAGGAAAGAATCAGGAACACAGCCACCAGCCCGAGCGGGAGGGCTGCGTTGGGCAGCGGCTGGTCGTCTGTGAAGGTTCCCATCAGGCCGTACATCAGCAGATACAGGATGCTCATGCCGCCCATGACGACAAGGTTGACGATGACCGTCCAGAATGCGCCCTTTTTGACATTTTTTACGCCCTGGTCGGTGAGGGCGTATTTCCTCTGAACCTTTTTGCTGAACATATTCTTCACCCCTCTCTCACTGTTCGCTGGTGATTTTCCACTGGACCGCCTGGTTGTAATCCGCCCACATCCGAGCATAGAGGCCGCCGGCGGCAGTCAGCTCCTGATGGGAGCCCTGCTCCACGATGCGTCCCTCCTCCAGCACCAGAATCTTGTCCGCACCGACCACAGTAGACAGACGGTGGGCAATCATGATAACGGTGCGGCCACGGGTCAACTCGGTAAACGCCTTTTGGATTAACGCCTCGTTCTCAGGGTCAGCAAAGGCGGTGGCTTCATCGAGAACCACGATGGGTGCATCCTTCAGGATGGCCCGGGCCAGGGCGATGCGCTGCTGCTCGCCGCCGGAAAGATAAGTCCCCTCGGAGCCGATCAGGGTGTCCATGCCTTGGGGCAGTTTCTCCAGAATGTCCTCACACTGGGCGGCCTTCAACGCCGAGAGCACCTGCTCCCGGGTGGCGTTGGGACGGGCAGCCCGGACATTCTCCAAAATGGAGGCTTTGAATAGGCGGCTGTTCTGGAACACAAAGGCAATCTGATCCATGAGCACATGGGGGTCGATCAGCCGCACATCCACGTCGCCCACCTTCACCACGCCGGAGGTGGCATCCCAGAAGCGGGGAATCAGGCTGGCGGCGGTGGTTTTGCCGCCGCCAGAGGGGCCTACCAGGGCTATGGTCTGCCCCGGCTCCGCAGTGAAGGACACATGGGAAAGGGCAGGGGTTTGCGATCCATCATAAATAAAGTTCACATCTTCGAATTCCACACGGCTGTTCTTAGGGGCTTGGGGGTGTTCGGGTGCTTTCAGTTCAGGGGCACACATGACCTGGTCAATGCGCCCCAGCGCAGTACTGGCCAGCATCATACCGGATGCGGCAAACATGATTTTGGCAAGCGCGGTGGAAATGATGGCGGAGAACACTGCGTAAAAGGCGAAGTTTGCAATAAATCCCGCAAAGTCACCGCCGGCCAGAGCTCCGGGAGCCAGGAAAAGAGCCGCAGGCACCAGGAACACAAAAGCGCCCTCGGTAAAGGTCAGATTGATGGACTGGGGCACACGGCACACATCGCCCTGATAGTGCTCCGCTTTGGAACTGTAATCCTCAATGGCCTCCTGAAAGGCTTTGAAGGAATAAACGGTCTGCTGGAAAATCTTGACCACCGGAATGCCCCGGACATACTCGGTGCCTGCCTTGGTCATGCGATCCTGGGCTGCCTGATACTCTGCCATCAGTTTGGCGTTTTTGCCGCCCATCATGGAGAACATGGCAATCATGGAAATCACCGCCGCCAGCAGGCAGGCCGCGCCCATCCGCCAATCAAAGGCGAACATCAGCACCAGCATGGACACGAACAGGGTGATGGTGCCTACGATGTCCGCCAGATTGTGGGCAAGCAAGGTCTCCGTATCGGCCGCCGCCGCATCCAGCCGTCCCCGGATGAGGCCGGAGGCATTGGAGTCGAAGAAGCCCAGCGGGGCTTTCATCACATGGGCAACACCTCGCTTGCGGATGTTGGCTGCTGTGCGGAAGGCCGCCAGATGGGTACACATCAATCCTGCAAAGTACAGGACGATGCCGGCCACCGCAAAGGCAAACGCCAGCCAGCCGTATTGTGCGATGTCCTGCGCCCGGGTCCAGTCCGGCGCTACGGCGATCAGATCCCGAGCCACCAGCCAGATGCAGATGTAGGGTGCCATGCTCAACAGCATGGACACCGCCGACAGGGTCAGCCCCAGGAAGGTCAGCCCCTTGTGACTGCCTGCGTAGTCCAGCAGGACCGCAACATCACTCTTTTTCTTCTGCTTCATGAAAAAACCTCCTTCTGCAAGTTAGCAATAACTAACTAATATTCAAAAAAGATAGGGGTCATCCCCCCATCAATTTCAGCCATCCACCCGTGTAGAAAGTGCGGAACTGTTCTACATCCCGCAGAGCCTGTTCTTTCGGCATATCATGTACGACGATCTCAAAAAGTCCATTGAACATTCCGCTGGCGATGATATGGCAGAGAGACTGACTCAGTTCCGGAAGAGTTTGCCCCAAACGTCGGAGAACATCCATGTAGCGGAGCGTATACTCCACCTCCACTTCTACCATGTTGTGGACAAAGTGTTCATAACTGGTTCCCTCTGATCTGCAGAGCAGCAGTTTAACCGGTTCCCGATGCTGACAGATATAATCCACCATCCACCTTACACAGGCTCCAGACGCATTCCCCATGCAAGTAGCCTGTTCTTCTTCAGGCAACTCGGCAAAAGAGGACTGGGCTTCCATAAACTTTCCCATAAGGGCAACGGCGTGGGGCTCTACAAGGGCGTTGAAAAGAGCTTCTTTGCTGGAGAAATATCCATAGAAAGCACCAGTGGTTACACCGGCGTTTTTCACAATCTGGCGCAGGGAGGCACCTTGAAAGCCTTTTTCTAGAAATTCTTGCATAGCAGCCTCCTGGATGCTCTCAAGAGTGGCAGTTGATTTTTCTTCCATAATATTCTCCTTATAACACCGTTATGTAACACTGCTATAATACATCTCTTTTAATATGCTGTCAAGACGACCGAAAACATTCTGCAAGTGCTATGGAAATATTTCTTTTAGATTCAGGTGAACAGTTGGAGATATTGATGAAGTAACGAAATGAATTTTGCTTTTCCAGAGAGCCGATTTTGATACGATTGTATGGCATGGTACTTGTCACTATCGACATAAGTGTGATGGAATAATTTGGTAGTTGTGTAAATTGGACTGTATTTTAAAGAGAAACAAAATTTTTTAATATTGTGGTATTATATCGCTTTATGATAATAAAAGCGACAGAGTGTTGACATGGGCAAATAACGGTGTTATTCTTTAGTCAAATAACAGGATGATTGAGAAAACGGCGTGAGCCGCTTCTTTTTCAGATGATAGTTAGCTTAAACTAACTATTGAAAAAATGTATACGTACAGTGAAACCGTCTGCAAAAGGGGCGGTTTATTTTGAACACATAGTTAGCTAATACTAACTGAAAAGAGGAAATATATATGTGGATAAAATGTAGAGCAAAAGTCATTGTGCTTATTGGTGTTGCGGTGATTTTGGCAGCTGCAGCAATATACCAAAACACCAGACCCAAAGAGGTTACAAGTTTTGTGCCGGAATTTGAACAGGCGCAGAGCTGGCAAACAACCGAGGAAAGCACTGAAAAAGGGATTGAAATTCCGGGGTACTCTACAATTTCAATTCCGGCCGATACAAGGAATGTTCAAATAGAACTGACTAACCCGGAAGAAAACGAAGTGTATTTCCAGATCACATTTTTAATCGGAGAAGAGCAAATCTATCAGTCCAAGCTCATACGTCCGGGGGATCATTTGTATGACATTACGCTGGATAGAGCTTTGGAAGCAGGTGAGTATGAGCTGACGATACAGTACGATACCTTTTCCATGGATGAGACCTATTCCCCTCGAAATGGGGCAACGGTCAACTGTATTCTGAAGGTAACATGAATATGGGTTTTGCGCGAATGCGCTGAATCATAAACGCAAATCCACCATCAAATCAAAAGGAGTGTAGACACAATGAAATTTAACTTCAAACGCCTGGCTAGTTCCGTGCTGGCTATCGGTATGTTGGCCAGCATGAGCAGCATCAGTGCATTTGCAGCCGATGCCGGCCTTGCAAATGGGGATTACAAGGGCACAGTACATTTCCACAATGCCTCAAATCCTGCCAACTATAGCATGTGCGATCCTATTTTTGCGCATGAAGCGGATGTTGTGCTCACGGATGCCAATGCGGAGCTGACTGTTTATGTGGCGTATCCGGTTCCTGCTTTCTCGGATCAGGGCACTGACGGAACGATTAAAGATGTGACGATCACCATTGGAGAAGATACCTATAACGGCGAATCTGACATCACTACAAAAGCGGTGAAAACATTCGATACCACTGGCGCTTTGTTCGGGATCAATGCGGGTGATGAGTTGTCTACCCAGGCGGTGAAATTTACCCTCCCTCGCTCCGCTGTGGACAGCTTTGAAGAAGGGCTCGACTGCAGTGCGTTCGTGAATGTAGTCATGAATACTACTCAGAATTTCGTGGTTAAAATCACTAACCTTCAGGCCGCCTCTTCTGGGTCTGATGCAACTGAAACCAGTACTCAGAGCATGGAAATCACCGCACAGGTTGCGGCACAGCCCACCTACAGCGTCACCGTGCCTGCCAGTGTTGCACTGGGCGAACTGAGCACTGAGCAGGATACTGTGAAGGATATCTCCGTACAGGTTTCCGCAAACAATCTGACCGAGGGCAGTTATATCGAGGTTTCCGCGGAGGCTGAAGGTAAACTGTCCAGTGAGGGTAATACTCTTTCCTATACCAACAGCTTCGGTACGCAGCAGGCTTCTGCCGAGAGCACTCTGACCGGTCAGATCACCGTGAAGGCTGCAGATGTTGCGAGTGCGGCGGCAGGCAATTATACCGGTACCGCAAACTTTACCATTAATTACTATGCTGCCGCATAATATAACAGTTTAATGACCTGTGGATACCCGCTGCACAGTCGGCGGGTATCCACCACTTTTATTGTGAAGATGGCGAGGATGCTTATGAAATTGCTACATCGTATAACAGCAATCATGTTGGCGGGGCTGATCGCGTGGGGAAACGCTTTGCCGACCTTTGCTGCGGAACAGGACCTGCCTGTTTCCGGTGGCGAAGCCTTGATAATGGAAGAAGATGAGTCTTTGGAATCTCAGCGGTCATCATCCGAAACGGTGAAAACGGCGCAAAGCGATGAAAGGGATTCTTTGCAGCAAACGGTTGTACCGGAGCCGACCGATTCGAACGAACAACAGGGTGCTGAGGACCTGGCCAAGCAAGAAGTATCTGTGCCGTCTGCATCTGAAAAACAAAATCCGCAAGAGCAGGGTGGGGCTCCGATACAAACGGAAGAACCTGTCGCAAAAGAATTTAATCCGGATGATAGTGACTCGATTAGTCCCAATGCAGCGGAAGAGCAGTGGGAAATTGTGATGGAAGGTACGGATTTGAATGCCGTGGTTGCGCCGAAGACCTCTGATTATAGCGTGACGATTCCGGCGGCTACTACCTTAGGGGAACTGAGTCCGGTACACAATACCGCTGTGGATTATACAGTATCCCTAAGTGGAGGGAAAGATTTGCAAGGAGGCAGCATCCGGGTAACAGCAGCTGCAACTGCAGTGCTTGCGACAGAGCAAGGGCAGAAATTGAACAGCTACAACTCCTTGCAGTGGGCTCGTCTGACGGAATACAGTCAGCAATCCACTGGCAGAATCTCCGTGATGGCGGAAGATGTGGCCGCAGCACAGGAGGGAAATTATACTGGTACCTTGAACTTTGTAATCGAGTATCAGGGGAATGAGCAGGAATACAATACAAGTCAGGAAATTGGCATTGTTTCCGGTGATACCGTGACCGGTGCGACAATTTACGGATTGGATCAGCTGGCTCATAAGCAAGAGGAGGCTCAAAATACAGGAAAGCATTATGCGTTTTCTGCATCAGAGCTGGCAAGTGATTCGGAAGAAGCACAGGAACTGGCTGAACGGGCCGGAGTTGATGCAGGCGGAGCAGATTTTCTGGACTTGTCGTTACAATATAAGAAGTACAGCAAGGATGGCACCCAGTTGGAGGACAACTGGAACAGGTTTGAATATGGCGATAATAGCGAGGAAGACATTGTACTGGAAGTAAAACTAGATTATCCGTTGGAAGCAGACGGGGAGTTACAGGTTTGGCGATTGCATAATGATGTGGTAACAGAGTTTGAAGAAATCACAGAAAACGGTCGGCCGGTTACGGATTTCAGGGATGGAACATACTATCTGGATCGAGAAAACGACGCGGTTTACATCTATACCAACAAATTCTCGACCTGGATGTTTAAGAAAACGGAAGGGACAACAGTGACACCCACCCCCATACCTACTGTGGCTCCTACGGCGACACCTAAACCGACGACTGCACCTACCGCCACCCCAGTACCTACTGTTAAGCCTACTGCTACACCAGGAGGTATGCTGTCGGATGGAAATTATACGGCCAAGGTGTCGATGCGCAATGGCACTAATTTCTCCAGTGAAAGCATGTGTGATCCGTTGTTCTATAGCTATGCTGATATAGCGGTAGATGGCGATACTGCAAAATTAAAGCTGTATGTAATCGATCCGATTCCCAATTACGCATCGGAAGGCACTCCGTTGAAGGATGTTGTATTTATTGATAACGCGGGGAAACAGTATTCCGCGACACTGGATACCACCAGCGATCCATATTACCATTTTGATGCGAACAGCGCGTTTATCAGCAGCGCCGGAAATTACCCCACTACGATCATAACGGTTAATGTACCCACACAGGCGGTGAGCGAATCTGAAAATCAGACGTTGAAATGCCAGGCTTATGTAGATGCAGTGATGAATACTACGCAGACCTTCTATGTGGTGTTGTCTGACTTTACATCGGGAAGCACTGACTCTGAGCAAACACCGACTCCCACTACCACTCCAACACCTACTGCCAGTCCGCTTCCCACTGCCAGCCCGGCACCCACCACCACACCGGTGCCAAATGGTACATTGGAGAATGGCAATTATACAGCGAAAGCTTCTATGCGTAATGGCACCAATTTCTCCAGTGAAAGCATGTGTGATCCGCTGTTCTATAATTACGCTGACATAGCGGTGGATGGCGATACTGCAAAATTAAAGCTGTATGTAATCGATCCGATTCCCAATTATGCATCGGAAGGTACTCCGCTGAGGGATGTTGTATTTATTGATAACGCGGGGAAACAGTATTCCGCGACACTGGATACCACCAGCGATCCGTATTACCATTTTGATGCGAACAGCGCGTTTATCAGCAGCGCCGGAAATTATCCTACCACGATCATAACAGTCACTGTGCCCACACAGGCGATAACCAACTCTTCAAATCAAACACTGAAGTGTCAGGCATATGTAAATGCGGTAATGAAGAGCACACAGACCTTCTATGTGGTACTGTCGGACTTCGCTTCGGGAAGCACTACCTCGGCACAGGTATCTGCAACACCTACCCCGACGCCGAGTGCAACCAGTGGAACGATTGAGGCAGGCAACGGAAGTTTCTCGACGCAGGCGATCACCAGTGAACAGTTGGAGGATGGAGAATATCGTCTTCCAGTTACGGCCGTTAAAGAAGCCAGCGACGAAGCCAGCATGATGGCGGATTATATGCTGCCTGATGCGGATATCGTGGTTACAGACGGAAAGGCCACACTGACGATTTATATCCAACATACTGTTGCTGGAATCGAAGGGGGCGGACCCAAATATATAAAATATAATGGGATTCAAGCCACGAAGAAAGAAAATGCACTGACCAAAGATGGCATCGACTATGATAGTTTTGCATTTGCATTTGACAACAATACGCTGGAATCACCTATGCTGATGACAATGTACATCAATGCAATGAGCATAGAGGTAAAAGCGCGTCTTCTGCTGGATTTCGAGTCAATGAAACCGGCCGATGAATATGTTGAAAGCAGCAACAGCAATTCTGGTGCAAATTTGGATGAAAACGAAGCAGGTGGAGCAATTTCTGCAGTGGGCAATGCAGCAAAGGAGATATCCGAAATTCTTTTCCACAGCAGTGCTGCAATACCGGCTGCGATTTGTATGGTGATCGTTCTTTGTGGTGCCGGGTGCGCAGCCGGATATGTATGGTATAAGAGGAGAATGAAATGAAACTGAGCAAACAGGCGAAAAGTATTGTTGGAATTGCCTTGCTGATCTGCCTGCTCGTGACATTTTCGGTACGAGCCTGGGCAGACAGCCTGACCTTTGAAAGTGGTACAGCACATGGCAGCTATCGCCACCCCGAAACAGGAGTCATTGAGGATTCGGGGGGAGAAGCCAGCGAGGCGCTGGGGCAATCAATGGTAGGGAGCGTGGTAACTTCTCAGGCAATGCTGGAAACAGATGAGTCGGGGAATCAGTATATATCCCTTCGATTTGGACTGATGAGTAATATCTCCTCTGTAAACATTCAGGTTCAATCCCCAGGAGATTCCACCTGGACGGATGGAGAAGCTGTATGTACGGCGCAAGGAGAAGATACAGCAGACTACCGTGTCAAAGTTCCGGGCCGGGATGCGATTCTGCGGGCAGAGTGCTATGTGGAGGCAATGGGACGCAGTGTTATTTTCTACATCACCGTTGATGATTGGGAGGAAGGAAATACCGGCGGATTTGTTCCGATGAGCGAAGAAGATACGCAGCAAGTGAATGAAGGGGGAAGTCAGCTTTTGGAGGAAGTACAGGGGCTGACAACAGGAGGCAGCGCAGTACTGGCAGCCGGAGGCGAAGAATCTGAAACTGCGGCAGACAATACGAAAACAACAATTTCTCTGGATGCCAGCGCCTGGTTCACACTATTTGTAGTGGTGTTCGTTGCGGCTTTTCTCGCAGGCGGCTTGCTGCTGGCCGTATATTGGATGCTGGTGCATTACAAAAAAAGGCCGGTAGACCCAGAGGAAAACTTTGCAGAACATTCCGCAGAGGATGACTTTGATTCCGTAATTGAATTGGATGATTGGAACAATGAGGAATAAGCGAAAATTTTTGCCGGTTATGGCAGCATTGATGACGACGCTCCTTTTTTCGTCCTGCGTGGATCAAAGCGGCGGTTCAGCTGCAGATACAGATAGAACGAGCGGTAGAATCGCTGCTACAAGTGTGGCATGCATGGAGATATGTGAGCGGCTTGATTTGGATCTTGTTGGGGTGCCCACAACAAGTTTGACAACTATCCCGGAGAGATATGCACAAGCGGTAGAACTGGGGTCACCAATGAGCCCGGACCTGGAGATTCTTAAGCAGCTTTCCCCCTCCTGGGTTCTTAGCCCGTCCAGTCTGATCAGTGATCTTCAGCCGAAATACGAAGCGGCAGGGTTTCAATATGCCTTCCTGAACCTCAAAAGCGTATTTGGAATGTATAAGTCGATTGAGGAATTGGGGTTGCTGCTGGATCGTGAGGAGCAGGCGGCAGCGATGATTGAAGAGTTTGAGGAATACTATGCAGAGTATTCCTCAGAACATCAGGATAAAAGTGCGCCCAGAATATTGATTTTGATGGGGCTACCAGGGTCCTATGTGGTAGCTACGGAGAATTCTTATGTAGGTAGTCTGGTTCAAATGGCCGGCGGTATCAATGTGTATGCGGGGGAAGATGCCGAGTTTATCAATGTGAATACAGAGGATATGTTAGCCCGGGACCCAGACATTATTCTGCGTACGGCACATGCTCTGCCGGAATCTGTTATGGAAATGTTTGCGGAAGAATTTGCAACAAATGATATCTGGCAGCATTTTCGCGCTGTGGAAAAAGGGCAGGTGTATGATCTGCCATCCGGATTGTTTGGCATGAGTGCGACATTTGAATATCCGCAAGCGCTTGAACACCTGGATCAGCTTTTTTATCAGTCTGATTTGGATATAAAGCAGTTAGAAGGAGGCGAAACAGGATGAGACATACGGTGAAAGTCAGGTCAGCCGGAATGTTTTGTGTCAGTTTTGGAGTACTGGCAACAGCACTGCTGTTCCTGTTTTTTGCAGCGGTCAATACAGGCAGCATTCACCTGGGAATTGCACAGCTTTGGAATGGTCTGTTTGTGGAATACGACCCTGATGTGGCAGCTGTATATGATCTGAGATTTCCGCGCATCCTCATTTCACTGATGGCAGGAGCTACTCTGGCGGCAGCGGGAACGCTGTTTCAGGCCGTTTTGCGTAACCCTTTGGCAGATCCGGGAATTTTGGGTGTTGCCAGCGGGGCAGAGTTTGCGGCAGTTTTGGCAACAGCCTTGGTTCCACAACTTTATAGTTTTGTGCCGGCATTCAGCTTTCTGGGAGGAATTCTTGCCTTCGTTGTCGTATATCGCCTGGCGTGGACAGGCAGTCTTTCTCCGTTGCGTATTATTTTGCTGGGCGTTGCAGTACAGTCTTTGTTCGGGGGATTGTCTGCTGCATTTGGTGCAACAAGCAGTGGAACCACATCGACGGTAGCTTCTATTGTCAATGGGAATATCACCATGAAAACCTGGCAGGATGTTCGGATACTGGCCTTTTTCAGCCTTCTGGGATTGATTCTGGCTATTGTGTGCAGCCGGTGGTGCAATCTACTGGCATTGGAAGATAAGACGGTTCGAGGTCTGGGAATACAGGTTGACAAAGTTCGGATGTTGGTGAGTCTGATAGCAGTGTTTTTGGTAAGCGGATGCACAGCTATTGTGGGAACGGTGAGCTTTCTGGGACTGATTGCGCCGCATATTGGGCGAATCATTGTGGGAAGCGATCACCGTAAACTGATTCCCTTCACAATGCTTCTGGGAGCATTTTGCTTTTTGCTGGCAGATACACTGGGGCGGAGTATTGCTTATCCGTATGAAATCAGTGCATCCATCATTATGTCGGTGGCGGGTGGTATTGCATTCGTAATTCTGCTGCAAAGGAGTGGTATGATTCATGGAAAATAATGATTGCTTTGAAATAAGACATTTGAATTTTTCTTATGGGAATAAGCAGATTTTCCGGGATCTCAATCTCTCGCTGCCACAGGGGAAAATTACCACAATATTGGGAGGAAATGGCTGTGGAAAATCCACGCTGTTCCAGATTTTGACGAAAAATCTGAAAGCAACCGGTGGAAAAATTTTTCTGAATGGGCAGCAACTTGACCAGATCGGTCTGAAGCAGTTTGCACGTAAAGTTGCCATTGTACACCAAAACAATACCGCACCCGGAGATATCCTTGTGGAGCAGCTGGTGGCTTATGGGAGAATCCCCTTCAGTTATTTAGGCAAAGCCGAATCACGGGAAAATGACGAGAAAATGATTGAACGGGCGATGAAAATTACAGGGATAACCTCACTTCGAAAAAAAACGGTGTATGCATTGTCTGGCGGTCAAAGGCAGCGCGTATGGATCGCCATGGCACTTGCACAGGGAACCAAGGTGCTGTTTCTGGATGAACCAACCACCTTTTTGGATGTGCGTTATCAACTGCAAATTCTACGCTTGGTGCGTCAGTTGAATGAAAAACTTGGAATGACGATTATTATGGTTCTGCATGATATCAATCAGGCCGTCAACTACAGCGATGAAATTGTGGCGTTGTCTCCACAAGGAGATCTGGTAGCGCAAGGAGTTCCGGAAGATGTGATATCTAAACCGGTTTTGAAACGAGTCTATGGTGTAGAACTGGAAACAGTAGAAGCGCAGGAGCATCGGATTGTTCTGACGATCTGACGAAAAGGTGATTTATGAGAAAGTGGCTGTACATATCTGTTGGGATCATCGGTTTGGGCCTTGGAGCAGTTGGAGCGGTGATGCCGATGCTGCCAGCGTTTCCGTTTTTAATGTTGGCGGCCTATTGCTTCGGAAAAAGCTCGGAACGTTTGGATCAATGGTTTCGCAATACAAAGTTGTACAAGGATAATCTTGAGGACTATGTCAGTGGACGGGGGATGACGCGGAAAGCCAAAATTCGGGTTGTTATTACGGTCACTGTACTGATGAGTATTGGTTTTCTGATTATGTTTGGAAAGGGGATTTTTATTGGGTGTGCTGTGTTGTCCGCAGTCTGGATCTTTCATGTCCTGTATTTCTTCTTTGGAGTGAAAACAATGCCGGAAGAGGCAGAATGACGGAGAAATAGCAATGTGAAGAAGAAAGCCTTGGCCGGAGCAGTATGGGGCGAGGGCAATATCTTCGGGGGGATCACACACTTATATAGGAAGCGGAACGTCTAGTGTAATCGTCAGTTTTCACATTGTGAGTGGAGTACTTTCCTCTCTTTCCAGGGCGTGCACTCAAATCATTTCCGAAAAAAGCAGTGAAGAAACCGACAAATAGGCTTGCTTTCTTTGCACAATTGAATGAAAAGACCGCTGACGTGCAGTTGTACAAAAGTCAGCGGTCTTTTCTGTCTATAAGTATTCAGTTAAAAACTCTCTAAATACAGTAGCGAGCGGTTATTCCATATTTCAATGTAAAGGAAAGTCGCTTGTTGAAACTCTGCATACAGGCGCATGCAAACGGGCTGTGGATGGACAGAGAAATGTGCAACAATTTTCTCTATGTACGCTCAGAAATATACACAGTGATATATTCTACATATTCTTCCAATCGAAACAGCAGGGAAAGGTGTCCTCCGGTAAGATTGGTGCATACGGTAGGGTTTGGCATCACGGATATGAGGGCGTCCTTGCAGTCTTGTGTGAACGTGGCATCATCCGCAGATAACATCAGCAAAACCCTGTTGTTCCACGTGATAAAGGTCTCTTTTGTCATCCCAAAATGGTTTTGTGTATCGATTAAAAGATCGACCATGTGACGCTCATATTCCTTTGTCAGCAAATCCATCATAATAGCACAGAATGCTTCCAAGGTCGTTCTTTCTTGTGAAGTCAATCCGTCTTTTTTTTGATTCAAAACGACTCGTTTTATAGAGTGTTTTACCGCAGAAAATGGAAGGACGGAGAGAAGCTTTTTAAACTTCTCTTGGCTTTTGAGCATATTCATTAAATGTGCATATGCAGAAGGACTCATATCCTTAGAAAGCGAGCAGGTGTTGGAAAGTATCAAACCGTCCACTACTTCCGGATAAAGGGAGGCGATGATCTGCGCCACAACACCGCCAAGAGATTGCCCTACAAACCAGGCTTTCTCGCCAAGGTGCTGCAAAAGCGCAGCCACGGCCTGTGCAAGCTCCTTGTTGTCGGCAAAGCAGATGGGGTAATCAAAAGTAAGGACAGAGAAATCTTTGGCCAGTCGGTCAAAATGCAGATAGAGCAGATCGGACAAACCGATTCCGCCAGTCAGGAGAACAACGGTCGCTTTTGCTTGAGGATTTTTATAGTAGCGGTAGGGAAAGGGTTTTCCGCTGGGTAATACCAGTGTGTCTTCTGGATATTTTTGACGAAATTCTGCGATATTCATTGTCGCTTCCTCACTTTAACAATTTCAGCTGTATCATTTTCACCATGCGCAAAGCATCAGAAACTGTCATGCTGATTTTTGTAGACAATTTCAGACCATTCCTGGGGATGTGGTAATAGTATGCTTCCTCCGCAAGAACCTTGACTTTACCGCCGATTTTTTTGGTCAGCTCCGTTGCCGAATCTACATAGAAAAACATCTGCGCATCGGCATGGCCCAATTGCTTCATGTATTTTTTTCGCATCATAGCCATGCCACTTTTGTTTACAGTATCAAAAACAAGCGTTATCTCTCCATATTGCTGCAGTGTTTGCAACAGGCCTACAACCTTGGCCTCCTCAAAATAATGGAACAGCCCCCCGGCGGTGACCAGAATCGGCGCATTTGGTACATCGGCGCGAACTTGTCTGATCCAGTCCTCTGCAAAGGCGTCCCCGGCAAGGTAGGTTTCCCTCTCCGGCTCCGGCAGCAGCTTCAGTCGATATTCCATCACATGAGGCAGATCCACAGCATACCAGTGTGTATGCCCGTTGTCACAGCGATAATAAGCTGTCTCCAGGCCGCAGCCGAGTTGAACAATCACGCCGTCCGGACTGCGCTCCAGAAAGGCCTGAACGGTTCGATCCATATTGGAGGATCGGACGGCGGAGGCCAGCAAGGTATACTGGCTCTGCCGTCCAGCCTTCAGCAGGCTGGACGGCAGCTTTTCCTTCAGCTCCAGCGCCTTTTGGTCGAATAAGATCTGCTGGCAATGCTCACTGGCATAGATTCTTCCCAGCATAGGGACAAACAGTGTGTCCTCAACAATACCCAACTTAGACATGGTTATCCTCCTGTTTAAGTTTTGATGAATTCTGTAATTAATTTGAATATTCATCCGTCCGCGCCAAATGCCCGCCGGTCCGGTCCATCACCGCCGTGAATTAGGCGACAGATCAACCCGATTACGCTTTGTAAGCCGGAGAGAAGGTGGTACCGCTCTTGATCGTAAAAGTTACTGTGGAACAGAGCCAACGAGTGCTGTAAGCATCATAAAGATTTTCCTCTCAAAACAAAGAGAGCAAACAGCCATCGATGAGCGCAACAAGCAGAAACATCACAATTCCACGCAGAAAAGATGAAATGTGCTTTCCCGGATCAGCGTACAGCTCCGGCTGATTTTCCGTGCCGGTGAACCGCACTCGCTGGGTGTGTCGCCACCAGATTAGGTCGATTACTAATAAATCAAACAGATTCAGCGCCTGCCCCAAAAGCAAGGCGTTTAAAAAGTTTCCTGCAAAGTTTTCCTGGCGAGTAAAAATTCCCAGCGCAAACAGTAGAAAGCTAAACAGCAGCAGATTGTTTGTGAAGACGGCCACAGGACTCCGTTGCAGAATTTTTTTTGCCCGCTCCGGACGGGTGGATACAATCTTCTGCACTGCACGCGGATAAGACGAGAAATTACGGATGTTTTTCTCATCGCTCCCGGTACCAAGCCAGCAAACGCCCCAAAACACGATACACAGGAAAACGCCTTCGATCAGTAGTATTTGAATCATCTCCATTTCCATCTTCAGAATGATCATTGCCGCTCGTCGGCAAAAGCCCAAGACCTCCCGAACGGTGTCAAAAAACAGTACATCCGGATATCTTGTGCGCCTCAATTCTTACAGTTCACCAAAATATATTGAGAAGCAGCCCTAGTCCCGCTTGAGCCACTGCCAGGATGGGACACATCAAAAACGGCCATTGAAGAAGGTGCTCCGGCAGAGCGTAATTCCTCATCCAGTTTTTGAACGTATAATCAGGATGTCCCTTCGTACCGGAAATGACAAACCGGTGTTTTGCCTTCTTTTGGATCAGCCAGAAATCCAGGAAGAGCAGATCACAGAAATTGACCATCATCCACTGGATATACCCGGTCAGGGTCAGATGCCAGAATCCTGTTGTCCCGCCATCCAAAGTACTAATCGCACCATAAATAAGAAGGGGCAGAAGTTCTCCGAAACAGATCCAAAGCCAGTAAGAACGTTTTTCTGTCGCGGTAGGCGGCTCTTTCGCCGCCTTGATGATGGCGGGGGGATAACAAGGGAACATCAGCCTGGGACAATACAGTGCTGTCAACCCGGCAAGCAGGTTAAAGTAAGCTGCCATAGCGAACCCATCTAAAAAAGTGCGCATCCAGTTCATATGCATCCCCTTTCATCTACAAGAGAGTTGTTGCTAAACAGTTGTGCGTTAAGTACCATCTCTTATCTCGCCGCCCAAGTGTAGCTTATTAATCCGACAGCAAGCATAGAGGAGCAGGGGAGAACTGGAATCATAACGTTCACAAGAAGAACCGACATGATGATGTCGATTGGTTCTACTGTTTTGCGGCATAACTCAGCTTCCGATATGCGAAGACCAGTTAATCTGTTATATTGTCTGTCAGGATAAAAAACAATCCGCAAACGAACAGTACAAGAAACAGAATTGCAGGAAGGGATAACCCGTTTTCCAAAATACTTATAATCATTCTTCCCGGCGGTGTTACCCATGCGTTTGCTGGGGTTTGCATCGCAACCATCATCGTTCCAGTAATTCCAATCGTACCGCTCAGTGTCAAAAATCCGCCTTTAATCAATCTTTTCATAATGGTTTTCTCCTTTTATGGTACTCCTAACGCGAGGAAAGATACTTTTTATACTACTGCTATCATTTCAGTGGATCAGATTCATCTAAAATATGCGGAGGCCACACAGCAGGGGGCGTTGCACCCCGCTTCATCTTGAAGTCGCACACGTTATCTCCGGTTGCACAGGTTTTTTCCCGGTATAGAGCAACACCAAAGGCATGGAACATTACATAGTCCAGATTGCACATGTAAGGCAGATACTCCATGTAGTCTCTCGCTTTGCAAAACTCATAGATGGGGCAAACCTGGTTGTGATAGATGACGGGGTATTCTTCTGTGGGGGGCATGGTCTGTGTTACAAAGCCTCCTGGATTTCTTGCGGCGTTTTCCGCATTCTTTCTGTCTTTTCGACGCAAGGCATTGTTGACAAGACCGGGGCAATGGTTGAACACTCCGCCAATCAGCCGGCGCAACAGTCGGGGAACTCTGTCAAAGTACCGCTCATAGAGGGTGGTGGACAAACGTCCCCAGTCTTGGATGGAGAGACCGTATCGTTTTCCCACAACACCAATGGCAATAAAGAACATACAGCCAGTTAGATTTTTTGTGCCGCTGCTTCTGTCGCCGCCGATAAAAGGGAAATGCTCCAGCATCTCCTGCTCGTAATACTCCCAAACCTCAGCGAAAATCTGGGGATAGGGCTTTCGAAAAATCTCCTCCAGTTCAGGCTTGACGAGTTTCAGATAATTGTTCATTTCCCGCTGAAGTTTATTCTTGCTTTTTTGATAATACGCATGCATATTACCGCCTCCGTATCCCTGTATAGTACCGCGACATCTTCAACTGGTGGTTGCCCATTGCTAACTGATTTTACTATACTGCATTCTTGCGTCATAATCAATTGCTTTGTTGCTTTTTATAACTGCTGTATTTGATATGATATGAGTAAAGTTGCGGTTGTTTATTGGAGCGGTACGGGTAATACCGAAGCAATGGCGATGGCTGTTGCGGAGGGCGCCAAAAATAAGGGCGCGGAAGTTTCGGTTTTAACCGCTGGTGAATTTTCGGCAGCTCAGATGAGCGCCTTCGATGCTGTTGCGTTCGGATGCCCCTCTATGGGAGCAGAACAGCTTGAGGAAAGTGAATTCGAGCCGATGTTTTCTGATTGTGAAGGGGAGATTCGCGGAAAGAATATCGCTCTGTTTGGTTCCTACGGCTGGGGCGACGGCGAATGGATGCGCAACTGGGAGTCTCGATGCAACGAAGATGGAGCCAATCTGGTGTGCGGCAGCGTGATTTGCAATGAAACTCCGGATGATGATGCGCTGTCAGCGTGCCGCGAACTGGGGGCATCCCTTATCTGAGTTTCTTAAACAAATACAGTAAAAGAAGTCGGACAGCATTTATGCTGCCCGACTTCTTTTACTGCTTCATTCTATCGAATGGTACCGGTGAGTTTTATTAAATTCATAAATCGCCCGCGATCTGCTTCAAGCATCAGACGGTCCTCAGCGACGTATGGGTTATCACAGGTGAGCCAGTCATCCCACGCGCGAGAAAAACAGTCCATTTCGCCAATGCTGAAGTTTTCAAGGTGTGCTTCAAATTTAGGCTTCCACCAGTCAATGGAATGCCACATTTGTAATGCGTCGTTATCCCATAGTAGATTCATTTCTTCTGGAATGTTCTCATGGAGTTCTTTTTTTAGGCCGGGAAAAGCGAGCGCCACTATAGCACCCTTTTTTAAAGTAGGCTTCAGAACCTTTTCGAAGTAGACATCATTGTTTCCGAAATAATGATAGGAATCTATGCCGACCACTGCGTCAAAAAAGTTTTCCGCAAAGGGAAGCCTGGTAGCATCAAATTGCAGTGGAACTGTCAGCTGCGCAACGCCCATCTGCTGGAATCTGACATAATTGTCGGTGGGAGAAATCCATAGATCTACGGCAAAGACGTCGGTCTCATATTTCTGAGCTAAAAATATGGATGAAAGTCCTCGGCCGCATCCTAAATCCAGAATTCGCATTCCTTTTTTTATGGGCAAATTGCATGTGAGCTCCTCGGCAAGTGTCCAGGCATTTGGACCCATCATAGTTTCACGTAAAAAGGAATGAGTGACGCGCATGGGCTATTCCTCCACCTTTTTCCCCAAGGATTGCTTCACGTGTTGCTGAATTGCAGAAAAGGATGCTGCACTGATCACATGTTCGATTCGACATGCATCTTCCGTTGCTGTTTTTTCATCTACACCTAAGCGCATCAGCATCTCAGAAAGGACGGTATGACGCGTGTACATCGTTTGCGCAATCTCCAGACCGGTTTTCGTCAATTTGATTGCACCATCTGAATCCACCAGAACATATCCGTCTTTCTTCAGAATGGACAGAGCTCTGCTGACGCTGGGTTTAGAGTATCCCAAATGCTCCCCAACATCAATGGCGCGCACAAGGCTTTTTGTTTTTGAGAGAATATAAATCGTCTCCAGATACATTTGACCGGATTCATGAATCGCCATAGGGACCCCCCTGTCTGTGTGTTGATCTAATTCCTTTATTATACCACAAACAGCCATCAAGATTCAAATTGATTCATGTTGTTTTGATTCGTCGAAATTTGTTTTGATTTCACCTTGACAACGTAAGAAGGATGATGTATTATTTGGGAGACCGGTTAGAAGATGCTAACCATTTTTTATCGTACACTGGTTGCTTTATGCTAACTGATATTTTGATGACAGGTGAGAAGAATGACTTTGAAAGATGCCTTGGAAGGAAAAGAGTATTTCGTCCGGCAAATTAATACGGATGATGAGGAATTGAACGCGTTTTTATTTTCTCTTGGGTGCTATGAAGGAGAGCCGATTACGGTGATCTCCCACTTGAAAGGTGGCTGCGTTGTTTCTATTAAAGACGGGCGCTACAATATCGATAATCAACTGGCCGAGGCAATTCTAATCTGATATTGCCTCGCCCAGTCCATAGAAGGCATAGGTTGCTGCACATGTCGGTTAGCATAAGACAACCGCCGTGTGTTGTGATAAAAAACAGCAAAACAGAATAGAGGAGGAAATTACCATGCGTATTGCCTTAACCGGCAACCCGAACTCCGGCAAGACCACCATGTACAACGCTCTGACTGGGCGAAATGAAAAGGTGGGCAACTGGGCTGGTGTTACGGTAGAAAAGAAGGAACATCCCATTAAGAAAGCGTATTTCAGCGGTACCGAAGAACTGATTGCGGTGGATCTGCCCGGTGCCTACTCCATGTCACCCTTTACTTCTGAAGAGAGTATTACCAGTTCTTATGTGCGGAACGAGCATCCGGATGTTATTATCAATATTGTGGATGCCACGAACTTGAGCCGCAGCCTGTTTTTCACGACTCAGCTGCTGGAATTGGGCATCCCCGTGGTGGTCGCCCTGAACAAGAGCGATATCAATGCAAAAAAGCAGACCGTCATTGATGTAGCGTCTCTCTCCGCCAAACTGGGCTGTCCCGTGGTAGAGACCGTCTCCACCGCCGCGGAAGGGCTGAAGGCCGTAGTGGATGCCGCTGTTGCACAAAGCGGTAAAATCCAAAGAGCTCCTTATGTCCAGGGCGACATTGATCTGACTGACAAGAAGGTTGTGGAGGAAGCCGACCGTAAGCGTTTCGCGTTTGTCAATTCCCTGGTCTCCCAGGTGGAGAAGCGGAAGGTCCTCACCAAGGACAAGGGCACGGGGGACGCCATTGACGCCGTGCTGACCAACAAGTTCCTGGGCATTCCCATCTTTGCCGTGGTCATGTTCCTGGTGTTTCAGATCTCGCAGGTCTGGGTGGGTCCGCTGATTGCGGACACGCTGGTGGCCTGGATCGAGACCTTCCAGGGCTACGTCGGCGAGGTGCTGCTGGCTGACGCCAATCCTCTGCTGACCGCGCTGCTGGCCGACGGCATCATCGGCGGTGTGGGCGCTGTCGTGGGCTTCCTGCCTCTGGTTATGATCATGTATTTCCTGATCGCGCTGCTGGAGGACTGCGGCTATATGTCCCGCGTTTCGGTGGTTCTGGACCCCATCTTCAAAAAGGTAGGTCTTTCCGGCAAATCGGTCATTCCCTTTGTTATCGGTACTGGTTGTGCCATCCCCGGCGTTATGGCCAGCCGTACCATCCGCAACGAGCGTGAGCGCCGTGCTACCGCTATGCTGACTCCTTTCATGCCCTGCGGCGCAAAGATCCCCGTGATCGCCCTTTTTGCCGGCGCATTCTTTGACGATGCGGGCTGGGTGAGTTTTACCATGTACTTCACCGGCATCGTTCTGATTTTCCTGGGTGCTCTGCTGGTCAACAAAATTGCCGGTTACAAGAACCGCAAGTCTTTCTTCATCATCGAGCTGCCCGAGTATAAAGTTCCCTCTCTGCTCTTTGCCCTGAAAGCTATGTGTGCCCGGGGCTGGGCCTACATCGTAAAGGCCGCCACCATCATTCTGCTGTGCAACACCGCTGTGCAGATCATGCAGACCTTCAACTGGAGCTTCCAGGTAGCAGAGACCGCTGATAGCTCTATTCTGGCTTCCATTGCCCATCCCTTTGCATACCTGCTGGTGCCCATTGTCGGTGTCCTCAGCTGGCAGCTGGCTGCCGCGGCCGTCACTGGTTTCATCGCTAAGGAGAACGTGGTTGGTACTCTGGCTGTTTGCTTTGTTGGTCTGGAGAACCTTATCGACACCGATGCTCTGGAAATGATGGAAGGTGCCGGCGCTGAGGTAGCAGGTGTTATCGCTATTACAAAGGTTGCTGCCTTGGCCTATCTGATGTTCAATCTGTACACGCCTCCCTGCTTTGCCGCCATTGGTGCCATGAATTCTGAGATGAAGAGCGCCAAGTGGCTTTGGGCTGGCATCGGTCTGCAGCTGGGTACCGGTTATACTGTGGGCTATCTCGTATACCAAATCGGTACCCTGATTACCACTGGTTCGGTGGGCGTAGGCTTTATCCCTGGTTTGGTTGCAGTGGTTGCTTTTGCTGCTGTACTGGTTTATCTGTGCACGAAGACTGAGAAGGACCTGAAGCGTGAATATGCGCTGAGTGGAGCAAATGCGTAATGATTGATTACATTTTAATCGCAATCATTTTGGTGATTGTTGCAGCAGCAGCTTTTTATGTTTACAAAGCCAAAAAAAGCGGAAAGAAATGTATTGGGTGTCCGGATGGCTGTTCGGCATGCAATGCAAAAAAGAATGGTTCCCATTGCAGCTGCGGCGAGCATAAACATAAGTAATACAGGACAAAAAGCTGCGGTTCTCCAATAGGGGGAGCCGCAGCTTTTTTTGAAAGATCACAACAAAAACTTGAAGGGAAAACATATCTGTATCTTAAATATAAAAAACAAGATTTCGCATCGACAGTTATTTGCTTCAGCGTCACCTTGGACTAACCGCATGGTTTCCGGTGAATTCTGAGGCTACAAATTAAAGAGCAGAAGGATGGGAGGTTTTGTGAAAAGCAAACGTGCCACAGAAGACTATGTAAAAACTATTTACCAGCTGTCACAAAAGGGAAAGGTTCGTTGTTGTCAGATAGCTAAATGTTTGTCTGTGTCCCGGCCTACGGCATTGATGTCGATTAGAATTCTTTCGGAAGAGGGGCTGGTATATCAGGATGACCTCAAAAATATTTATCTGACCGAGAAGGGGATAAAATTGGCGCAAAAAGTGGAGGCCAAGCATCGAGTACTATATGAGTTGTTGGTTATGGTTGGAGTTGATGAAGAAATCGCTTCCAGAGATGCATGCAAAATGGAACATGGGCTTGGAGAAGAGAGTTTTTTGGCTTTGCAATCGCTGGTCAGAGATCCTGATTAAGTGACTGAGTGTTTTGCACTTATTTGGAAATGAGGACGGGGTATGTTAATTGAATGTCTGAAGAAGGATATACAGGCAAGTGCAGTCCGGCTCGATGATATACCAGGGATTTACATCTGTCGGTTTAAAGGGGCGGGAGTATCCGATAAAATTGTACTCCCTTTTCCTATGGAGAAAACTCCAAGGCTTGTTGAAGCTCTCTTTTGCACTGAAGGCGAAATCATCATACAGCGTGCGAACGATATTCCGTACAGGGCGGTAAAAGGAAATGTTCTGCTTTTGACTAATATGACAGAGTATACTTCGATCAATATCAGCAAAAACATGCAAGGAATTCTGGTAGCAATCGATAACTGCCGAATTAGCAAACAATTTTTTTCTCTCTGCGATATTTTAAAATTAGACCTGGAACAATTAAAATCTGAAATGAGGGAGTGGCCTGAGAGTATAATAATCGTTAACAATAGCTGGACACAGTCACTGTTTGAGCTTTTGAATTTAATGACTGAGGAAGCGGCCGGAAAGTATTGCTTTTTAAAATCTTTGGAACTTCTGTATGTTATGTCTGCAAGGAGTTGCGGAGAAAGCAGTAATGATCGGGCTGAAGAAAGTAGATGTATGTGCCGAATTGTATTGGATGCCAAACGATATATGGAGGAGCACTTATCTGAGAAGATTACCATAATTCAATTAAGCAGAATACTTTCTGTTTCGCCTACCTATTTGAAAGCGGAATTTCGTCGCATACATGGAATGTCTATTCACCGCTGGCTGATAGAATTACGTATGCAAAGAGCCGAAGAATTGATTTGCTGTACGGATCAGCCTATTTACCAAATTGCACAGGAAGTCGGATACGAGGGGATGAGTCAATTCAGTGCGGCTTTTAAAAAACATTATGGTGTTACGCCGGGACAATTTAAAAAAATGTCAAAAACCATAACAAGGTGTCCGTTTCAATAATGACAGGCAGAGAAGGCCCATGTATAATAATTGGACACTCAACACCATCTTGATGCAAAAGGAGTGATCGCGGTGAAACAACATCGTTTCTGGGCCTGGGGTGCAGTAATCTGCATGATCATGGTCATGGTCACGGGCTATAAGCGGAAATAATAGAAAGGAAGAATTAAAATGGGGATGTATTCTAAACTGGCTTGCTTTGTGGGCGGTGCTCTGTTTGGCTCTTTTGGAGTCAAACTTCTGGCAAGCAAAGATGCAAAAAACGTATATGTGCATGCAACTGCTGCAGGATTGCGCATGAAAGATTCCGTGATGGAAACGGTTACCAATGTGCAGGAGAATGCAGCCGACATTCTTGCCTCTGCCAAAGATCTCAATGAAGAACGCGCCGCTAAGGAAGCTGAAGAGAATGCAGCAGCCAAAGTGGAAGACGTGGAAGCCTGACATCAGCAGAGGGAGCCGCCCCCACGCGGCTCCCTTTTTTCATGAAGGAGGATAACTCATGAATGCAACAATCTTGCACGAGAGTCGTGGCCGAATCCGTATCAGACTACAGCAAAGGCGAATGACTCTGGAACAGGCAGATCAGTTGGAAGCCTGGCTGCAGAGTAGGGGCTGGGCAAAGAGGATCACTGTCCATGAACGCACCTGCTCTGTAATTGCGTATTATAGTGGAGACAGGCAGACGGTTTTGGACGATATTCGTCGTTTTTCCTGGAAAGATGCAGAAAAGAGTGTAAGTTTGCCAGTTCACAGCAGTCGTGCCTTGAACCGGGAATTTGAAGAAAAATTAGTGGGCAAAATTGTGATGAAGGCAGCCTGCACGTTGTTTTTGCCGTCCCCATTACGAATTGCTCGAATTCTCTGGCATATGATTCCTTTTGTGCGACGTGGTTTGCGCTGCCTATTACAGCGGCGAGTCAAAGTGGATTTATTGGATGCTCTGTCGATTTCGATTTCTGCTTTCCGAGGAGATTTTGGTACTGCCGGAGCAGTGATGTTCCTGCTTGAAGTGGGAGAGTTGCTCGAGGAATGGACCCGAAAAAAATCCATGGAGGATCTGGCCCGATGTATGTCACTCAATGTTGATCGGGTTTGGCTTCGTACGGCGCAGGGAGAAGTACTGGTTCCGGTGTCCCAAGTGCAGCCGGGAGATGCAATCGTTGTGCGTGCAGGTAGCGTCATCCCTATGGACGGTATTGTTCTGGAAGGGGAAGCAACTGTTAATCAGGCTTCGCTTACCGGAGAGTCCATACCGGTTGCCAAACGAGCCGAGAGTGCTGTTTATGCGGGCACTGTGGTGGAGGAAGGCGAATGCGTTCTGGAAGTAAAACAAGCATCCGGACAAAGCCGTTACGATCAGATCGTGCATATGATTGAGCAATCCGAGCAGATGAAATCGGCAGCTGAAAGCAAGGCAACTCATCTGGCGGATAAGTTGGTCCCGTATACTTTTTTCGGCAGCCTGTTGAGTTTTGCCTTAACGCGCAATGTAGCACGTGCCTTGTCGGTTTTGATGGTGGACTTTTCCTGTGCGCTAAAGCTGGCAATGCCTTTGGCGGTTCTCTCTGCTATGCGAGAGGCTGGCAAAGCTCATGTTACAGTTAAGGGAGGAAAATTCCTGGAGGCGGTTGCTGCAGCAGATACCATCATTTTCGATAAAACGGGCACGCTCACTCATGCTTGTCCCCGGGTAGCGAAGGTTATTCCCTTTGGAGGGAATAACGAAAATGAAATGCTTCGCCTTGCTGCCTGTCTGGAAGAGCATTTCCCGCATTCCATGGCGAACGCGGTAGTGGAAGAAGCAAAGCGACAGGGCTTGACCCATGAGGAATTTCATTCGAAAGTAGAATATCTGGTGGCTCACGGCATTGTGAGTACAGTGGATGGTAAGCGTGTATTGATCGGCAGTGCACATTTTGTTTTTGAAGATGAGGGATGCAAAATTCCGGAAGGGGAGCAGGAACGATTTGCGATGCTTCCAGAAGAATACTCTCATCTGTTCCTGGCAGTAGGAGGGCAACTGGCGGCTGTACTATGTATCTCGGATCCCCTGCGAGAAGAGGCTGCCGATGTACTCCGTGTACTGCGAAATATGGGTGTCAAGCAAACGGTGATGCTTACTGGCGATAGCCAGCGTACAGCGGCTGCAATAGCAGCTCAGTTAGGTGTGGACGAGTTCAGAGCAGAGGTATTGCCTGCAGATAAGGCTGAGTTTGTCGCACGCTTGCGCAAAGAAGGACATACGGTTTTAATGGTAGGGGATGGAATCAATGATTCTCCCGCGCTTTCCGAGGCGGATGCAGGAATTGCCATCAGCGATGGTGCGGCATTAGCCCGAGAAATTGCAGATATTACCATCGCTGCTGATAGTCTTTGGGAGCTGGTAGAGCTGCGTCATGTTGCGATGGAGCTGATGCGGCGGATACATTCTAACTATCGTTTTGTGATTGGATTTAATGGCGCACTTATTGCATTGGGGGTAATGGGCATTTTGCCGCCAGCGACTTCCGCTACGTTACATAATTTGTCCACATTGGGTGTAAGTTTGAGAAGCATGAGTCCATTGCCGAAAGTACAGAAAAATGTGGATACAATCATAAGTGGCGGTTAATATGAAGGCTGTGGACACAGGCGATATCTGCGATATCAAACCATTCGACAGGCTTTCGCGTGTATGATATAGTAAGAGCAGAACAACGCTGAAGGTGTGGTGACAAAATGAGCGTAACAGAGATAAAACTCACTTTGGACGATACATATATGAATGTGATTCATTTTGGCAGCGGAAGTGAAACGGTAATTATCATATCGGGAGTCAGTCTGACTGGCCTGGAAGGTCAGGGGGAAGCAGTAGCCGAGGCATATCAGCTGTTTTCGGCGCAATATTCTGTCTACCTGTTCGAGCGCAAGAAGACCCTGAAGGAGGGGTATCACGTTGAAGATATGGCAGAGGATGTTTCCCGGGCAATGGAGCTGCTCCATTTGGATTCTGCATATGTTTACGGCGTTTCACAGGGAGGGATGATCGCGCAGGTCCTTGAGATCAGACATCCTGAAAAGGTGAAGAAGCTGGTGCTGTGTTCTACCATGAGCAGACCCACAAAAACCATGGAAAGGGTAGCGAAAACCTGGCTGGAGCTGGCCGGTAAGCAGGATGTGGTGGCACTGAATCGAAACTTTTTTCAGGTTGTGTACTCCACGTCTTTTCTGGAAAGTGTAAAAAGTCTTCTCCCTTCACTGGAAAAGGCCGGAAGTGCGGAGGATTGCGCCCGTTTCTGTATTCTGGTGAAGGCTCTTTTGCATTTTGATGTGTACGAACAATTGGGGCAAATCAAATGTCCTGTACTGGTGCTTGGAGATAAAAAAGACCGGACAATAGGAGTAGAGGGCTCTTACGAAATCATGGAAAAGTTGGGCTGTCCCAGTTATATCTACGACCAATATAGTCATGCCGTATACGATGAAGCCCCGGATATAAAGAGAAAAATCATCCAGTTTTTGAGTGACTCTCTTTGAACAAACAGGGTGGTTCCTACCAAAGGAACCACCCTGTTCACGTTTGCAATGCACGATTCTGCCTTAAGAAATCAATAAGTTTCTGAAAATGAAAATCAAATGAAGAAATTCAATTTAGCAAGTGCGATATTTAAGAAAAAAGCAGCGGTTGCCAATAAACACACAAGTGCGATGGGCATTCCCCACAGGGCAGCAGCCCAGAACACCAAAGGATGTTTCGCGGAATAAGCAGAGAGTCCTTCTGTGAAAGAAGAAAACAGGAGGCTTTGAGAAGAAAATACGGTATGCGTTGTAAGCTGGCTTTCCTGCGTTGGATCAATTCTTTCTGCCGCAATATGGCTTGATTGCATCATAATAGCTGCACCTCTTTCGACGCTTTTCATGGTCATACTATAGCACATAGAGGTCAAAGAAGCCGTTAGGAAACTTTTTGGCTTGCTAAGATTTTGTTAAGACGGTTATCTTAATGGAATCTTAATGCGCTGATGAGCCTTCTTTACATTATTTCAAGGCAGAGTATGGTACAATAAAGACAAAAATGAGAAGCGGGCGATGGAAGATTGGATAATTGGTACGAGTCGGAATACGAAAAAGCAGATAAACCGCGGCAAGGCCGTTTGAAGATATTTTTTGGCTATGCTGCTGGTGTGGGGAAAACCTATGCGATGCTGAAAGCCGCTCATCATGCGAAGGATCAGGGTGTGGATGTTGCAGTGGGTTATGTGGAAAAGCATACCCGCCCGGATACATTGGCGCTGTTGGATGGATTGGAACAACTCCCCACGTTGAAAGTAGAGTACAAAGGAATCGTTCTGAACGAGTTTGACTTGGATGCAGCATTGAAAAGACGACCTCAATTACTGCTTGTGGATGAATTGGCGCATAGCAATGCAGCAGGTTGCCGCCACACAAAACGATACCAGGATGTGGAAGAACTGCTGAGAGCGGGAATCGATGTATATACGACGGTCAATGTGCAGCATCTGGAGTCGTTAAATGATCTGGTGGCTTCTATAACGCAGGTTGCCGTCAACGAACGGATTCTCGACTCGGTGTTCGATTCAGCTGACCAGGTGGAGCTGGTGGACATTGAGCCGGACGATTTGATCCTTCGGCTTCAAACGGGTAAGGTTTACCAGAGGAACCAGGCCTCCCGTGCGTTGAATCACTTCTTTACAAAGGACAATTTGGTAGCGCTGCGTGAGATTGCGCTGCGCCGTACGGCTGACCGATTGAGCCGGAATGCGCAGCGGACAGGAAACGAGACTGCGGCGAAGGCAAGCGAGCATATTTTGATTTGTCTTTCCAGTTCACCGTCGAATGCAAAGGTGATTCGTACAGCGGCACGGATGGCAGAGGCGTTCCATAGCAGTTTTACAGCGTTGTTTGTAGAAACGACCGAGACAAAGGAGCTGAAGGGAGAAAATCTCAAGCGGTTGCGCGATAATCTGCGGTTGGCAGAACAGCTTGGTGCACAGATCGCCACCGTTTATGGAGATGACCCGGCGGTACAGATTGCCGAATATGCAAAGGTCAGCGGCATTACAAAAATTGTTCTGGGCCGTACCAACCACAAGTCCACGGCCTTTTTGAAAAGCAAAACACTGGTGGATAAGCTGACGAAACTTGCCGGTGACATTGATGTGTATATCATTCCCGACACACAGCCGCTCTACAAGAAAAAAGCATCCTTCATTCATCTGGAAGATCACAAATTTCGCTGGACGGATTTGCTGAAGGTTGTTCTGATTACGGCAGCAGCTACCGGAATCAGTTTTTGCTTCTATACATTGGGGCTGCGGGAAGCGAATATCATTACGGTATACATCTTGGGCGTTCTGCTGACGGCCATCTGGACAAACGGGCATCTCTATGGCGCGCTGGCATCGCTGCTCAGTGTTATCTCGTTCAACTTCTTCTTTACGGTACCACGCTTCACATTGGCAGCAAATGATCCGGATTACCCGGTCACGTTTTTGATCATGCTGGTGGCCAGTGTGATTTCCAGTACACTGGCCACCCGGGTTAAAAAGCAGGCGCGCCAGTCTGCCCAGAAGGCATATTATATGGAATTGCTGATCAACAGCAATCAAAAGCTTCAGCAGGGGCGTGATGAGCAGGAAATCATTCAGATTGCGGCAGAGCAGGTGAGTGCACTCCTGGATCGGCCGGTGCTCTACGCTTTGGCGATGAAAGGACAGGAGCTTTCTTTTCAGGTATCGCCGCAAAGCGAAGCAAACAAACAACTCAGTGCAATGACGCCGGAAGAAAAAGGGGTTGCAGACTGGGTAATAAAGAATAACAAGCATGCGGGCGCGACCACCAATACGCTCTCGCACGCGCATAATCTGTATCTCTCTGTCCGGGGAAACCAGGAAGTAATGGGCGTGATTGGCGTTCCGGCAAAGTATTATCCGCCGCTGGAGGTTTTCGAGAAAAACCTGATGATTTCGATCCTGAACGAATGCGGCCTTATTCTGGAACGCAGGAGATTGCGGGATGAAAAACAGAAAATCGCGCTGGAGACGCAGCGGGAAAGGCTGCGGTCCAACCTGCTGCGAGCGATTTCCCATGATCTGCGCACACCGCTTACCAGCATCAGCGGAAATGCAGGCGTTTTGATGGAAAAGAGCATCGCGCTGACGGAAGAGAAAAAGCAGGAAATCTACGCGTCGATTTACGATGATTCCATGTGGTTGGTGGACCTGACGGAAAATCTCCTGTCCATTACAAGAATCGAAAATGGCACGATGCATCTGCAGATGAATGCAGAGCTGATTGACGATGTGTTGCGGGAGGCAATTGCGCATGTTGATCGCCAGGCTGCCAGACATCATATTCGGGTAAACCTGGAAGATGATTTGCTGATGGCAAAAATGGATGCCCGGCTGATTGTTCAGGTAATTATCAATATTGTGAATAATGCCATCAAGTACACTCCGGAGGGGTCTCACATCTGCATTTCCGCTGAAAAAGAAGACAGAATGGTATGCATCCACATTGCAGACGATGGACCGGGCATTTCGGACGAGGCAAAGATGCATCTGTTCGACATGTTCTATACCGCCGGGATTGGAAAAGCCGATAGCAGGAGAGGCCTGGGCCTGGGGCTCAGCCTGTGCCAGTCCATTGTGGAGGCGCATGGCGGTGAGATTTTTGTGGAGAATAATGAGCCGCATGGAGCAATATTCTCCTTTACATTGCCTTTAGAGGAAGTGAATTTAGATCGTGTATAAGCCGAAAATTCTGGTAGTGGAGGATGATCCAGCCATTACCAATCTGATTCGAACCACTCTGGATACCCAGGAATATCAATATCATACAGCAAAAAATGGCGCAGAAGCATTGCTGGATGCGGTTTCTTATAATCCGGATGTGATTATACTGGATTTGGGCCTGCCGGATATGGATGGTGTGGAAATCATCCATAAGGTGCGTGGCTGGAATATGGTTCCGATTATCGTGGTAAGCGCCCGGAGTGAGGACCAGGATAAGGTGGAGGCGCTGGACGCCGGGGCGGACGATTATCTGACCAAACCGTTCAGCATCGATGAACTGCTTGCTCGATTGCGGGTGGCATTGCGACGCAGCCGTGCAGAGGAAGGTGCAGCCCAGACGCAGAGCAGCATATATCGCAATGGCGGAATTGTGATTGATTATGCGGCCGGCTGCGTATATATGGAAGGAAACGAAGTCCATCTTACTCCCATTGAATATAAGCTGTTGTGCGTACTTGCGAAAAATACGGGAAAAGTGCTTACACACAACTACATTTTGAAAGAGGTGTGGGGGAGCGTGCTGGCTTCCGATACCCCTTCGCTTCGTGTGTTCATGGCAACCCTGCGCAAGAAGATTGAGAAAAATCCATCCGATCCCAAATACATTCAGACTCACATTGGCGTTGGATATCGAATGATCCGGCAATGATATCGTAAAAAATTGATTTAAGGCAGTTCTGGTTTCAGAGCTGCCTTTTTGTTTCAAAAGGCCTGGAGAGCGCTTTTACAAAGCGGCGAAATCGTCTTAACAGAACCTTTATACGGTGCATGAAACGCTAAGACCAATTTCACAAAGAAGTTGGTAAAATGATTTTGCAAAAACGAAAACAGGAGGATACCGTTATGATGGATCTTATTATGATCGCGGTTTTAGCGGGCTCTGTGGGCCTCATTTATTTGCTGATTGGCTGGTGCCAGAAGCAGGTAGACCGGAGCGAATAAGGAGGAGTGAAGCCATGATCGTTCTTGGTGTAGTTGTTGTGTTCCTGGGTGGTTATTTGGTCTATGCTTTGGTACACCCGGAAAATTTTTAATGCTTGCAGGAGGAATTGAGTATGCTGCAAATCATCTTGACCATTATCCTTTATTTGATAATGGTAGTTCCGGTGGGTACTTATGTATATCATATTGCGGCCGGAAAACACACCTTTGCCGATCCGGTGTTTGACCGTGTGGACGGCGTTATCTTCAAAATTGGCGGCGTAGATCCCGCCAGCGGGATGAGCTGGAAACGCTATGCGGCCGCTCTGGTGGGAACCAATGCGGTAATGATTCTGCTGGGATATATGATTCTTCGTATTCAGAGCATTCCGCTGTTTAACCCCAATGGAATTGAGGGAATGAAGGAGTCGCTTTCGTTCAATACCATTATCAGTTTTATGACCAACACCAACCTGCAGCACTATTCCGGTGAATCCGGTTTGTCGTACCTGTCGCAGATGCTGGTGATCATCTTCATGATGTTTGTTTCCGCTGCCACCGGTTACGCGGCCTGCATCGCGTTCATCCGTGGTCTGGCTGGGAAATCCAAGGACAATGTGGGGAACTTTTTCGTGGACCTGGTACGGATCATCACCCGCGTGCTGCTGCCGTTTTCCATTGTTGGCGGCCTTCTGCTGGTATGGCAGGGCGTTCCGCAGAACTTTTCCGGAAATGTTGTTGTGGATACCATTGAAGGAACCAAACAGGTGATCGCCATGGGTCCCGTTGCCGCCCTGGAAATCATCAAGCATTTGGGGACCAACGGCGGCGGTTTCCTGGGGGCCAACTCCAGCACACCCATCGAGAACCCGACAATCCTTTCCAATCTGATCGAACTGTATTCCATGATGCTGCTTCCCGGTGCCTGTGTAATCACCTTCGGCAAAATGGTTCGTGACCGCAAGAAGCTGAAGGAACAGCCGGAAAAGACCGCACATAAGAGCCTGAGCGTTTGGGTGTATGGACGGGAAGGCCGCAGCATCTTTGCTGCCATGGGGATTCTTTTTGTGATTGGTTTAAGCGTGTGTTTCTGGGCGGAATCGCAGGGCAATCCCGCTCTGGCAGATGCAGGCTTGAGCCAGTCCATGGGAAGTATGGAGGGCAAAGAAGTGCGCTTTGGCATTGCGCAGTCCGCCTTGTTTACCACGACGACCACGTCGTTCACCACCGGCACGGTAAACAACATGCATGACACGCTCACCCCTCTGGGCGGTATGATCCCGATGCTGCACATGATGCTGAATGTGGTGTTTGGCGGTAAGGGCGTCGGCCTGATGAACATGATTCTGTATGCGATTTTGGCCGTGTTTATCTGTGGCCTGATGATCGGCCGGACCCCGGAATATCTGGGCAAAAAGATCGAGGGCCGTGAGATGAAGCTCACCGCTCTGTGCATCATCATTCATCCGCTGCTGATCCTTGCATTTTCTGCACTGGCGGTGGGAACACAGGCGGGTCAGGCGGGCATCACAAACCCTGGATTCCATGGGCTTTCGCAGGTGCTGTACGAATATGCTTCCTCGGCCGCAAACAACGGCTCCGGGTTTGAAGGCCTGGCGGATAACACCCTGTTCTGGAATATCACGACCGGTTTTGCAATGTTCTTCGGCCGTTATCTGTCCATCGTGATCCAGCTGGCGATCGCAGGCTCGCTGATGAAAAAGCGATTTGTCAATGAATCCGTCGGTACGCTGCATACCGATACGATGAGCTTTGCAGTGATTCTGGTGTTTGTGGTCTATATCTTTGCAGCACTTACATTTTTCCCGGTGCTTGCACTGGGCCCCATCGCGGAGCATCTGACCCTTTGGGCATAAGGAGGAACCCCCATGAGCAAGAAAAATCAGAAGCTGGTCACGCCGGATATATTCCGGCAGGCGCTGATCGGCTCCTTTGCAAAACTGAATCCCGTATACATGAGGAAAAATCCCGTCATGTTTGTGGTAGAGGTGGGCTGCTTCATCACGCTGCTACTGTCCTTATTCCCGGGGCTGTTCGGCGATGTGAGCACCGGTACGAATCTGCGGTTGTATAATATCATCGTTTGCGTGGTGCTGTTTATCACGGTTCTGTTTGCAAACTTTGCCGAGTCTGTTGCCGAAGGCCGGGGAAAGGCGCAGGCGGCCAGCCTGAAGAAAACCCAGAAGGACACAAAGGCCCGGCTGCTGATGCTGGACGGCACCGAAAAAGAGGTGCTGTCCAGCGAACTGAAAAAAGGTGATGTGGTCATGGTCTGCGCCGGAGAAGTGATTCCCGGCGATGGTGAAGTGATCGAAGGCATTGCATCTGTGGACGAATCCGCCATTACCGGCGAGTCCGCTCCAGTGGTTCGTGAGTCTGGCGGCGACTTCTGCTCGGTGACCGGCGGCACGACCATTGTGTCGGACTGGCTGAAAATCCGCATCACTTCGGATGCCGGCAACAGTTTTCTGGATCGTATGATCGCACTGGTGGAAGGAGCTTCCCGTAAAAAGACTCCCAACGAGATCGCACTGAATACTCTGCTGGTTTCCCTGACGATCATTTTTCTGATCGTTATCGTTACGCTTTATCCCATCGGCATTTATTCCGGCGTTCAGCTGCAGACTTCTACTCTGATCGCGCTGGCGGTTTGCCTGATTCCCACCACGATCGGCGGTCTGCTCTCCGCCATTGGCATCGCGGGTATGGACCGTGTCACCCGGTTCAATGTGATTGCCATGTCCGGCAAGGCAGTGGAAGCCTGCGGCGACGTGGATACTATGATTCTGGACAAAACCGGCACCATTACTTATGGCAACCGTCTGGCCGCTGGTTTCTTCCCGGTAGGCGGTGCGAACCGCAGCAATCTGATCCGTTGCGCAGCACTGACCAGCCTGCATGACGATACCCCGGAAGGCAAGTCCACGTTGGAGCTGGCCCGGCATTTGGGGGATAACAGCCAGGAGACCGCTGGCTCGGAGTTTATCGAGTTTACGGCGCAGACGCGGATGAGCGGCGTTGATCTGCCAAATGGCACGAAGGTTCGCAAGGGCGCGGCAGAAGCGATCGAGCAGTATGTGAAAGCGCTGGGCGGCACGATTCCTTCAGACCTGCATGAGCAGGTGAATAAGATCTCCAGTCTGGGTGGTACGCCGCTGACGGTATGTGAAAATGACCGCATTCTGGGCGTGATCTATCTGAAAGATACGGTGAAGCCCGGCATGGTGGAGCGTTTTGAGCGGCTGCGTGCGATTGGCATCAAAACCATCATGTGCACCGGTGATAATCCGCTTACCGCGGCTACCATTGCAAAAGAAGCAGGTGTTGACGGCTTCATTGCCGAGTGCAAGCCGGAGGATAAAATCGATGTGATCAAAAAGGAGCAGGCGGAAGGCAAGATTGTTGCCATGACCGGCGACGGCACCAACGATGCTCCCGCGCTGGCACAGGCAAATGTGGGCCTGGCCATGAATTCCGGTACAACCGCGGCCAAGGAAGCTGCCAATATGGTGGACCTTGACAGCGACCCGACCAAAATTCTGGAAGTGGTTGAAATCGGCAAGCAGCTGCTGATCACTCGCGGCAGTCTGACCACCTTCTCAATCGCGAACGATATTGCCAAGTATTTTGCGATTATCCCTGCGATGTTCATGATTTCCATCCCTCAGCTGAAGGTGCTGAATATCATGAATCTGGCTACACCGAACAGTGCGATTCTGTCTGCGCTGATCTTCAATGCAATCATTATCCCTTGTTTGATTCCTCTGGCAATGAAGGGGGTAAAATATCGGCCCATGTCCTCCGGAAGAATGCTGGCCCGGAACATGCTGATCTATGGCCTGGGTGGCGTGATTACGCCGTTTGTGGGAATTAAAATCATCGATACGTTGATTGCCCCTCTGCTCACTGCCATCGGTCTTGGGCTCTAAGAAAGGATGCGAACTCCTATGAAAGAATTTTTACACGGCACGCGTCAGGCGGTTCTTGTTACAGTTGTTTTGATGCTGATCTGTGGTCTGCTTTTTCCCTGTCTGCTCACCGGTTTGTCTTCGGTGATTTTCCCGCACCAGGCGGGCGGCAGCCTGATTACCGTAAACGGAATGGCGGTTGGAGCGGAACATGTGGGCCAGGAATTCACGCAGGACTGCTATATGTGGAGCCGTCCGTCTGCTTATCACTACAATGTTTATACCGAGAGTGAAGACGGCAGGAAATACTATAACGACGGCACAGAGTTTGGCGGCCTTGCCTCCGGTTCCAACAACTATGCGCCTTCCAATCCGGCGCTTGTGGAGCGGGTGGAAGCCGATATGGAGGCATTTCTTGAGAAAAATCCTGAAATCAAGCGCGAGGATATCCCGACCGATCTTCTCACCGCATCCGGTTCCGGCCTGGACCCGCACATTTCTCCTGCATCCGCTCAGATTCAGCTTCCCCGCATTGCACAGGCTTCCGGTTTGAGCGAAGAAAGCCTGCAGGAAATTGTGAAGCGCAATACAATGGGAAAACTGTTTGGCGTGTTCGGTGAGGAAACGGTGAATGTGCTGAAGGTAAACATTGAAATCGCGCAGGCCATGGGAACTCTGTAAAAAGAAAGGAGCGGCCCATTATGATGGAGATGCATGCGTTCCAGAACGCGAAACAGCTCGAGATTCCATCTCTGGTTGGGCCTGAAAAGCCCGTTGCACAAGAGCTTCTTGCGTTTCTATTTGACATGAGCGCATGGACAAAGGCCAGCCCGCAGATCATTGTTGGCGGACAGAGAGAAAGTGATGTACTTTATGCACTGTTTCGTGATGTTGCATTCGTAGAGCTGGATTTTTGGCAGGTATTTGGCCCGGAACTGGCGGTGCTGATGCCGCGATGGAAAATTGATGCGTTTACCAATGCCGATTCAACGCAGGAAAGTGTATGGCTTGCCTTGGAAAAACAGGACGCAACGCTGTATGGTGTGCAGAAAACGCTTTCCGGCCGCGCATCGGAAACGATGCAGGCGCTTTGTTTGCGAATTGTCTGCGAATCGCCAGACCAGGCCAGGACATTAAGAAGTTTGTTTCAATCAACGGATTGGAACAATGGGATTGCAGCGCTGGAATGGGAGTATCATGCGTTTTTGGAACAGGAGAAGATTCCAACCATTTGGCAAAATTGCTGCTTCTGTTATGGCGGCATACTGGAGAAGCTGAAATATTCCGATTGTGTCCAGGCGCTTGATTTTCATCAGAAGAAAGCGCTGTGGTCAGGTTTTTTGAGAGATCGGTTTGATTATGCGGAATTTGAGTGGGTTTATCAACTGATTTGTCAGAATCACCTGAACGACCGTGTTGAATGGGAGCTTTCTTTGCACGCAGCATTGCAGGATCAGGGGTACACAGTTGATTTTGCTGAATCCGAGTTTAAACTGTATAATGATCAAAAAAGACCTTGTTACTTCAATTTTGATAGCCATCAGTATGCGCAGCGTGCGCTGCTGAAAATTATGTTTCCGCTTAATTTTTAAAAGAAACAGCAAAGGGGGACGCATGAGATACATGCGTCCCTTCAAGCTGTGTAAAAGTAGGAATAAAAAATCGTGGCCCGATTCTGTTCCATGCAAATTAAGGAATAAAGAAACACGGCAGCAAGACCTTAATTTCCGCCAGGATCTGTTGGAAAAACGAAATAAAAACGCCTGAACCATTCGCGTTGGATAGAACGTGCTGGCATGGACGATAACGCAAACATGTAAGTTCTCTGAGTAAACAATAACGGTATGCTCCGAACAAAAGAGGGCCGGCGAGGTTACACACCCGCTGGCCCTCTTTATGCTGCTTGCATCGTCCTTTCAATTTGTGAACAGTGTTTTCTTTGAATCAATAACTCGTACACCAAAAGTCCTGCAGGGATGTGTAACGGTCATGGATCAGAAGGTGATTCTGATCCGGACCAATACCACATAAAAGCTTTGCTCGTTCCATCATCGAAAGGGGAGGAAGACCCTGTGCAGCTCGATAGCCAATAAGCTCGCAGGGAGTACCGCTCCGGAACACAAAAACACCTGTGGGCTTATCTGCGAAACCGTACCAATCCAGCGCCGGGCTATCCGGTGTATCACGGATTCCTTGCTGGAAGAAATCCAGATCCGCTGCATCAGCGGAATCTTCTTCAGCAGGCATTTCCTTTTCCGCTTCGAAATCCCACAAGCCCATTGCATCCATTTCATCAAGTTCATACAGGAATTCCTCATCCGGAACAGAACGGATCCCGCAGACCAGTCCTTCTTCCTCATCAGGAGCTTCTACATCCTCCCATTCAGGCGAATCTGCCCAATCCTCTGTTACTTTTCCATTCTCAGCATGCGCACTCATGTTGATGCCCAGCAAATATTCCACTGCGCTCATGTCAATTGTGAGCCGCGGATACATTGCGGCCACCTTATACAACCAGTGCAGCGGAGGGGCATTGAGGGTTTGAAATTCAAATACAACAGACTCGCATCCTTCTGTCCACTCCATATCCTGCAATGTTACATCGTCCAGCACATCTCCATAACAGCCCCAGCATTCGTAAGGGTCTTCATCCACATCACAAGGCACAAGTGCTTCCAATGTAAAGCAAAGCTTCAGAGACTGTTTCTGCCCATTGGTCCGGTGTTTCAGCGTGGCATAAATGAATGTTTTCAGCTCTTCGCTGGGACCAGACACTTTCATCGAGACACTGCATTTGTTTGCCATTGTTTTTTACTCCTTTTCTTTTTAAAAATCATATAAAAAAGCCATTCCATGACAGTCCGACAATGCCGCCGCAATCACAGAATGGCTTTTTATCATAATATTGCAAGCTCCAAAGGGCGCACTTAGAGTGGGTATTTTCGTTGCCCAAAATTCGCGTTGGATTCCTGCTTACCTGTATTATATGAATTACATCTGCTGATATCAATCAATCTTTTAAAATTTTTTTCAGAAGATGCCCTGTGCAGCTGTATCAACCCGCTTGCGGAGAATTTCCTGCACCTCCTGCATCAGCAGCAGTCCGGTGGAAAACCCGTATTGAAATGCATCGCTGCATTCCGTATCGCAGATAATCAGCGTCTGTTCCAGCATCTGGTCCACCAGTGCCATATCATCCTCGCTCAGATTGTTCCGCAGGTCTTTCAGGAGCTGTTCAATCTCCTTGCCCGCCTGTTTGTGCCGACCGTTTCCTTCCATGTTATTTTCACAGGGAAGCAACTCTCCCCGGTAGATAGCATCCAGTACCATGCGAAGTTCCTCCTTTATCACAGAAGCTGCTTTTCTTTGTGGGTGGCCAGCGAGAAGTTGTAGGGCGCGCTGGGCCGTCCGTCCGGAAAGTTGGGTGCGGGCAGGGTATTCAGAATGCGCACCATCTCCTGCAGTCTGTCAGAATAGCCGTTTGTCAGCAGAATTCCCCGGGTGGGCTGAATTCCCTCCAGAACCAGACCGTCCCAGTACATCCGCAGCTGGTACAGATCCTTCGGCTCCGCCTTTCGGGTCTTCAGCTCATAGATATCGTATTTTCCATTTTCCCCTTTGTCCACCACATCCACGCGGGTGCCGGTGGGCCAGACGGAGATCTCACTGGTCACATCGTCCTCCGGATTGGCGGCCTTGAGGATTTTCATCCACTTCTTTTTCAGTTCATCCTCGCTGAGTGCGGCGGCGTTTTTTTGCGGCGGGAAATCTGCCAGCGCTTCAAAGACCACATCCCAATCCGGGTCGTTGCGGTCGATGCCGGTCTTGTTGTTGAGAGTGGCCAGAACGCCCCGGGGAAGCTCCGGGAGAATCAGTTCTCCCACAAAATCGTTGTAGCTGTTGTGCCGGCAAAGAGGGCTGCCATCTTCCCGATGCCAAACTTCCCCCAACTGGGCGGTGGCAATTACCCGCTTGCCCAGCCGGATATCAATGCCCTGTGTGGGCTGGCTGCACTGATAGTAGTACCGGGCTTTGCTGCCATGCACCAGATGTTCCTGTTTCGATTTATCGAGGGTGCCGTGGACGTATGTCACCGGCACCACCTGGCCACCCAGCTCCACCTCCAGCTTTTCAGTGCGACCCATCATCATAGGGACCGGGATGGGAGGCACCAGCAGGCTGCTCTGGCCCACAGTCACCGCAATTTTGGCGCTGGGCTCCAGCGTGACCGGGTCCAGCTCCAGATAGCCCCGGTACGCAACACCCAGATGCTCAATCAGCCACATCCGAAGAGTGACCAGGTCGCTGAGCTTTCGGTTACCCTGCCGCTGCAAGGTACGGGCGATAGCCATCGGTACCCGCACATGGATGACCGTGGAGGGATCGGGCCACTGGAGATTCAGCCCTTCCGGCAGGTCGATGGTTTCGGCCATCTTGACGGTCATGTTCAGGTCAAAGGGGCCACTGACCTTGAAATACGGGCCGGGCTGGCTGCGGGTGTAGATACACCAGTCACCGGTGCCGCCGGACAGGCAGGCCAGCGCGTTGTTGAGTCCGTATCCATGTTAATTCAGGCGGTCATTGCTCAGCGGAGCGCTGCCCAGCTGAAGCGCATTGGTAAGGGCGGCGAGCTCCATGCCACAGCCCCAGTCGGCCACCGCAATATTGAGATAGTTTTTATCCGCGTCCGGAGCCAGCGCCACACAGACACGGGCCTTTTCGTTGGAAAGCGTGGCGGCGAGGGCGTCGTCACACAGCTCACAGATGCCCTGATGGCAGAGCATTCCCTGACGGGCAAGGCCTTCAAATGCCTTAGGGGTGATGTTGATGGAGATGTTGTATTCCTTATTCATGAGTTATACCTCTTTTCTGTAATCAAATCAGGTTCTCCAGCGCTGTCACGGCGCTGGCCAATGTATCATCGGAGATGTGAAGATAGTTCTCGGTAGTCTTGATGTCGGTATGTCCGGTGAGCCGGGCGATGGTTTCCATGGGTACGCCCTGACGCTGCAAAAGGGTCACATAGGTGTGGCGGCAGCAGTGGGGCGACAGGCGGCGCACATCCGGATAGTTTTCCATCAGCTGGTAGTACTTGCGGCGCACGGTATAGGTGGCATACAGAAGGCTTTCCCGACGAGGAGCGCACCAGAGAAATGCCTGTCCGCCGTTTTCACGCAGCCAAAGCGGAATTTCCCGGTACTTGGGTGCGATGGGAATGACGCGACGGCTGGTGTAGCTTTTTGGGTCGCCCAGCTTGGGGATGCCATCCACCATCTTGACTGCCTTGTCCACCCGGACCCAGCTGCCATCCTCGGCAATATCCCGGGGTGTCAGGGCCAGCAGTTCCTGCAAACGCAGGCCGGAAATAAGCATCAGACGAATGCTGTTGCCCAGCAGAGTATCCGGTAGGTCGGAGAGCAGCCGCTCGGTTTCTTCCACCGAGAACGCGTCCTTGGCGTGAGTCTTTTTCTCCTTGCTCAGCTGCTTGGTGGTACGGAAAGCCCGCCGGGCGTAATTCTTTACCACTAGGTCATCCGCTTCGGCCACATCCAGAATCTGAATCAGCATGGACCGGCACTTGTTGATTTGAGAAGAAGAGTATCCCTTGGCCGCCAGCCCGTTGACGAACTGGTTCACCTGTGCCACCTTAACTTCGTTCAGCGGCAGCTTACCGAAGGCGCCGTTCAACAGCTTCAAGGTGTAGCGATAGTTGGCATAGGTAGACTCCTCTACCTGAGAGCGGTAGGCCTCGTACCAACGCTGGGCATACTCTGCGAATAGCGGTACTTCGGGCGTTTCCTGCTCGATAACTTCCTGCTTGTTCAGAAGATACTCCCGCAGCCGGGCCAAAGCCTCCGCTCGGGTGGGGGCCGTAAAGCTGACGATATGGCGCTTGCCCTCATCGGTGTAGCCATCCATAACTTGACTCTGCCAGCTCCCGCTGGGAAGCCGGTGGACAGATCCCTCCCCCTTTGCGCGTTTACCCGACATGGAAGGCCACCTCCTTCTGGGCAGGGGCCAGATCGGCCGGGACGCGGGTGTGTTTTTCCACCCAGGCCAGGAACAGCTGGGTGGGAATGCGGATAGACGATCCCAGCCGGCAGACCGGGAAGTCCTTGCGATGGGTCAGTTCGTAGGCCGCCGAGGTGCTGATGCACAGATAACTCTTAATATCCGCTACGGTGAGGTAGCTCTTTTCAAAGGTGATTTCCTTTTTCATGTCAGTTCTCCTTTATATATCAGGTGTGAATTTCTGAGAACCGCCCTTTCCGGCTTGTTTTGCATAGACCGGCATGTTATGATGAAAGGGCAGAATGGCTTTGATTTGAGTCGGATTCATTTTGCGCTTGCCGTGTTCGGGTGGCAGCCCGAAT
Organism: Gemmiger sp. An194; assembly: GCF_002160145.1. Classification (GTDB taxonomy): domain Bacteria; phylum Bacillota; class Clostridia; order Oscillospirales; family Ruminococcaceae; genus Allofournierella. The sequence continues at coordinate 45,810 of NZ_NFKA01000021.1, forward strand.
GCGGCTTTTTTGTTGGAACGAAGCAAACTCTCTCACAGCCATCAGGCAAGGACAACAGCCAAACCGGCGGCTTCGATGGTCAGGGATATTGTCAGTCGGATAAATGAAATTGTTAATATAGTGATGAAGTGTGGTCATTGGTCTCTCCTCCTTTGGAATTAGGTTTATCCGGGCGGTGTGTGTCCCTTTCGACAATCTCATTATACACCAAAATCAGTGCATAAAACAAGCCACAATACGCACCAAATAAAGTGAATATTGTGGCTTGAATATTTGTTCCTTTTGCTAATTGACTTTTATGCGAAATATGCACTTGACATGGTGTATATTTCGCATATATACTTGATTTATAACTATGAGAGAAGGTGTATGCGAATGTCGATAAAATATGACAAACTTTTTGCTCTATTGAAAGAGCGAGGATACACAACGTATCGGATTCGAAAAGAAGGACTGCTTGGGCAAAGCACGTTAACTGCCATTAAGAACGGAAAAGGCGGATTAACAGAGAAGTCTATTGATAAACTCTGCCAAGTGTTGAAGTGCCAACCGGGTGATTTAATGGAATACGTGGAAGATTCTTCCACATAAGTTTTGTTTATGATTAATCCGAATAGAAAAACGAAGCAAACGGACTTGACGAGAAGTCTCTTTTGATACATAATTCTACTATGGGTTAGCCCAAATCTAAAATGAGGAGGTGGCTCCGGCCTTGAAGCTCAAAAGGTGGAGATGGTTCGGTGTCACCGCTCTTGTGCTGGAGTAGTTTGCCGAAACAGTACTGTAGGTAGCGGTGACACCCACGTGGCTCTCTGTCGTGCTAGAAGTCGCATTGATAGGTCTGGCGCTTTACAGCGCCTGGCCAGATGATGAATAATCATTAAGCACGCCCCCCTCCTAGGCTGGAAACCTAGGAGGGGGATTCGATTTGAAAGTCAATTGCTTTATAGTCTTTCATCGCAGAGAAGAAATTCGGATGTAAGACCTTGATAAAAACGCTAAACTATAAAAACCAGACACAGAGCCACCTGCTGAGGTGAATCTCTGCGCCTGGTTTTCTGTTTTTATGATGCCGTGATCTGAACGGCGTTTTCACGAACCTGATTGATTGTTTCCAGCAAGGAGGTTCTGGTTTTTGCGTCAAACAGCTTGATGAAGCTGACCGGCTTGTCAAAGGGCGGCCTTGTCAGCTCCGCCACATTCTCCATGTATCCGTTCAGTTCAATGTGATGGATGATTTTGTTCACAAACGCAATCTGCTGCTGATTCAACGACTGGTCATTGATGAAGGAGGAAAACGCCTGCATTGCCGCTTCATGGTCCAGCTTGGCGATTTTACGAATCAGCAAACCAAAGGGCGTATCGCCAAACTCGCGGGCATAGTCTTCTTTGCTGCCCAGCTCGCTGGTCAATATCCGCTCCAGTTCCTGATAATCGCCCAGCGTCAACGGAATGTTGTGCGTCAGTTTGTGAATTGCCAGCGTATCGCCATGCTCGTTGACATACCGGTTGACCTTTAATCGGTAATCCTCAAAGTCATAGACTACATCCAACTGGATGCCCTCCTGGCTGTCGATGATCGGGTCGGTCAGTTTGGTGACAATGCGCTTCTGCTCTCCGCCGCCTTCGTCCAAAAAGCGAATCAGCTCCCGTAGCTCTTCCCGGACCCGCTCAAACAACAGAACATCGCCGGCATCCCAGAACGCATCGGTCTGGATTTTTCGCAGCAGCGGCAGCTTTTCCTGAATCTGCGGAATGCTGGCTTTGCGTTCCAGCAGGGAAGCGGTGTCACACAGCTGCTTTTTGGCATACTTGAACGCGGGCATCTGTTCGATGTGCGCCAGTATCAGGCCATACATGAAGTTGTCGAAACGCTTTGCAAACTCGTCCGCTTCTTCAGAGCGCACCAGCGGTGCAATCTGCGTCAGAAGCTCGCCCTTGTCGCCCTCGCTGATGGACACAAGCGATTCCGGCTTTTTGTATTTCTCCACCGACTTCATCCGAAGTTTTACCGCAATCAGGTCAGGGCTGAGGGCCAGAATCTGCCGGTGACAGGTATTGACAATCTCCTTACGCCATGCCTGATAATCCTCCCCGGCAAAGGTGCTTTCCTGCAAAGCCATGGCGATTTTGATTTGCTTGCCGAAGATGTTTTCCGACAGCGTTTTGGTTTCTCTGGTTTCGTAACCTTCTTTGTGCTGCCGGAAGTATTCGAAGTTGCCGCAGTAGTCAAAAATCAGGAAGCGCCGCTTGTCGGTATAGGTTCCGTCGATCTGGTCCACGCAGGCCAGCCCTTTGCACAGCCGGGTGCCGCGGCCAATCATCTGCCAGAACTTTGCCTTTGACCGAACCTTTTTGAAAAACACCAGATTGACGCATTCCGGCACGTCGATGCCGGTGTCCATCATGTCCACCGATACGGCAATGTGCGGTTCCTTTTCCGGCTGCTTGAAATCGTCGATGATGGTCTGTGCGTAGGCATCGTCGCAAATCACCCGCTGAGCGAAGCTGCCCCGGTACTGGGGGTACAGCTTATTGAACCGCTCCAGAATAAACTCCGCGTGTCGCTTGTTCTGGGCAAACAGGATGGTTTTCCCCAGACGGTCGCCGCCCGCCACCTTGATGCCCCGGTCCATCAGGTCCTGCAGCACGATGTCCACAGTGGTTTCGTTGAACACAAATTTATTGAGAGCAGCGGAGGGGATAAAGTCCGGCAGCTGACCGTCCTCGATGAAATCATCCTCATATCGCTCTTTGTCCTCTTCGGACAAATCATCGTAGGAGATGCCATCCTCCAGAAAACGGGTCTTGACCTCGTAGTTGTAATAGTGCACCAGCACATGGTCCTGCTGCACTGCCGTTTCATAATCATAAGCATAGGTGGGCACGCCGTGTTCCATCTCGAAAAAGTCGTAGGTGTTCCGATCCACATCGGTTTTCGGCGTGGCGGTCAGGCCCACCATGAAGGCGTCAAAATATTCAAAGATGGCCCGGTACTTTTTGAAGATGCTCCGGTGGCTTTCGTCAATGATAATCAGGTCGAAGTGCGCTGGAGTAAACAGCTGCCGCCCGTCCTTGGATTTGGTGTCATCAATGGCGTTGAGGATGGTCGGATAGGTGGAGAACACAATGCGGGCGTTCCGGTCGTCCTTGTTGGAGCAGAGGTTGCACAGGGACATATCCGGCAGATAGTTCTTGAAATCGTCCTTTGCCTGCTTCACCAGTGCGGTGCGGTCAGCCAGGAATAGAATGTTGGTTACCCATTTGCCGCGGCTGAGCACATCGGTCAGGCTGGACGCGGTTCTGGTCTTGCCGGTGCCGGTGGCCATCACCAGTAGATGCTTGCGGAACCCCTGCGTAATCTGTTCGCACACCGCCCGGATGGCTTCCTTCTGGTAATACCGGTCAGTGATTTTGTCATCAATGGAAACGCCCATCAAATCCATCCGCTCGGTGCGGCGGTTCATCAGCTTCTGCAGGTCGTCCTTGCTGAAAATGCCGCTGACCTTCCGCTGCGGGGCGGTCCGGTCATCCCAGAAGTAGGTTTCAAAGCCGTTGGTGGTGAACATCATGGGGCGGCGGCCAAACTTCCGTTCCAGACAATCCGCATACAAAACCGCCTGTTTGCGCCCGATGTTGGGGTCCTTGCTGGTGCGCTTGGCTTCCACCACCGCCAGGGGCAGACCGTCCTTTCCAAACAACACATAGTCGCAGAAGCCCGGCTGACCGGGTCCTCCGGCCATATCCTCCACGCGATACTCCTCCTGTACGTCCGCATCCGGGCCGGTAAATTTCCAGCCCATCAGCTTCAGGTCCACGTCGATGTAGATTTTGCGGGTCTTGAATTCCGAGAGGTCCTCCGGCTGGAAGGTGCGCTCCTTCTGATGCTGCTCCTTTTCGGCGGTGTAGCGGGCGGACATCTGCTCGATTTGCTTGCGCAGCGCCTCGATCTCGGCGTCCTTCTGGTCCAGCAGACTTTCTTGTTCCTTGATTTTTTTTGTGTCCACCGCCACTTTTGCGGTGGGGACAAGGTTCTCGTCAAAGGTGCGCTCCTGATAATCCGCGCCATAACAGTAGTCAATCCACTGCACAAACTCAAACAGAGCGCGTAGGGAAGCAAGCGCATCGCTCGGCTGAACGCTGCGCTCGGTATGTACCGCCAGATTGCCCAGCTTGATGATAAACGGCATCTTGCCCCAAGTGTCAGAGTCCACAGCAAAGCGGAAGGTCGGCTCGTGAATGAGGGATTGCAGATTGTCCTTGTAGGGCATTTTCATGGACTTGTCCGCCGCATAGACCCATTTCACAGCCAGTTCCAGCGCCTTGCGGCAGCCCACCGCACACATGGCCGGAGCGGAAGCATAGATTTTCTCGGCTTCCATACAAGCCGGGGCGAAGAGGGAATATTCGCTTTTTTCTACAAGAAAAAGAAAATTAGGCACAAGAATACACCTCTTAAAAACACAATCTTGCGAATTCTCTACCAAAATCATTCATTTGAATCACATATTCTGATAATTGCATGGAAATCTGCCGGGAGGGATTGTTTTTCTTTGTGAATTCAAATTGCTCTATAACAAAGGAATCTTGTTTTATTTTGTTATAATCGTATCTATTAACAGTTCCTGCAAAAAAATGAAAAATATTGAGACGAATCAAATTCTCTAGGCAAATAGAAGCTTTCCAAGGATCGAAACCATTAAAGAGTGGGCTGAAATAATGGGGCATTACATTAATCAGGTACTGAGATTCAAATACGAATTTAATTCCGGCAACGGGGATGCTATTATCGATTTCAACAATACGTCGAAACAGTTCAGCATCATCACTGCTCATTTGATTTATAATTTCTACATATGCCGGATGAATTGATGAACTCGTCTTTTGGTTCATGTCTCTAGCCAACAACTTTCCGTACATTTCTCGTAGGTTGGCCTCTTCTGTTATGCTTGCGTTTTGAAGAAGTGGAACAACAACTTTTGCGGAAGGACATCGAATATCAGTTGCAGGAATCTTTTGAAGTTCATTTTCTACAATCGCATGTACTTCTTTTAGGGCATCTTGACGCAATTGCGGAAAATATTGCCTAAATATAGCAAATGCCATCTCAGTCGCATCCGTGGGAGAAAGCCCAGTGTAATTATGCTGTTCTGCAATAAAAGTGTTCCTTTTTGCACCCAATCCAGCATTCTGAGATATATTTGTAGTATCAGGCATATTTTATTCCTTTCTATTATTCTGAACACCGATAAAAGTGTTGTTGTTTCCTGTAGTTGTTTGAGAAATATTAACAACCGAATTTTGTGCTTCGCTTTTTTTCTTTTGATGTGAAACGCAAAACTCCATTAGTTTGAATATTCCGCCAATCAAAGCAACAATAATAGTCACTCCGCTACTAATAATTGCCGCTTTCATAGTAGAATCTTGTTGTAAGAACCAACTGAGCATTTTATCTAACCTCACTCAAAATATTTCTGCATCAGTGACTTTTTCAGTGTTTCCAGATTATCAAGACTAAGTCTGATAGTCTTTTTGGCCTTTTCAGTTTGCTTCACAAAGGCGGCGAATTGATCTTGCAATTCTATGGGCGGGAGTATAACAGTTAAAGATTTATATCCGCCAACATTAAAATGTTGTTGTGCTGCCCCACCGGTTTTCTCTCGGATTTGGTTCATTCCATGAGGCATATTTGTAAACATTGCAAGGAAAACAGGATTGATTTTTTCTGTATTTGGATGTGCAATTATGATATCAACTGCATTATAGCCTGCGAATTCTTTTGTAACTATACAAGCTGTTCCCGGGGCGCCTGAACGAATAACCAGTACATCATTTTCCCTGACAATAGACTTTTTGTTTTTCTCATGTCCCTCTTTCGTAAAATAGACCCAATCTGTGTTTTTTATAGTCATAGCACCAACATTCAAAGAACGAAATGCGGGTGTTCCGCTTTGATCGGTATAATATTGAGTTGGTTTTATAACCACTCCGACGCATATATCAGCTATATCTCCCACTGAAACGCAGTTCCAACTATCGAGATGATGCTCATCCCCGAACATCTCCACAAACCTTGCCTTGACCAACTCATCCAGCTTGTCCAGCTGCTGGCGGCGTTTGGCAATCAGGTCGCTGACCTTGTCCAGCACCGCCGCAATTTTTCGCTGCTCGTCAAGGGGTGGGAGAGGAATGTCTATTTCCGCTATACGTGTTTTTCTAACTGATGGAACTGTCGTTGATTCACAATAATGCTGTAAATCAACATTGCACATAAAATAGTAAAAATAAAGTGTATCTAAAACATCGTTTTTAGCCTTGATGCCCATCGCATTATTATCAATTAGACAATAATTTTGTGTTATGGCTCTTCGATTCAATCTGAGAGCTTCCCCGATTTTTGCAAAAACAACAGTTTGTGGCGGGAGAATAAAGCCTTTGATTTCTTTGACAATATCATCATCAATGTAGTTATCACAAGCCACTAATTCGCGGTTTCCAAGCAGTACATTTTTTGATATGTCACCAACTTTATAAAAGGGATATTTCCCTGAATGCCGTCCTTGAAATGCATTTGGAAATCCAGTCCCGGAAAAGAAAGCACAAACATCCCCCAATCTCGCCATCACAGCATCCCCTCCAATTCCGCCAGTCCGGCGGTGATTTCCATTTCCAGCTCGTGCAGGTCGGCCATCAGTTCCGTGGTCGAGGGGTACTCTACCGGCACATACTCCACCTTTTTGTATTTGTTGATGGACAGGTCATAGTCATTGTCCGCAATTTCCTGCTTCGGCACAAAGAAGCTCTGCTCGGTGCGCTGGCGGTCGGTTTCCTTGTCCAGATGGTGGAACCGCTCGATGATGTCGGGGATGTCGTTCTCCGCAACCTCGCTGCGCTTGTCGTCCAGAGAAAAACCATCAGCCTTCATGTCGTAGAACCAGACGTTTTCGGTGCCGCCCGCGCCGGTCTTGGTGAACACCAGCACCGCCGTGGACACGCCCGCATAGGGCTTGAACATGCCGGAGGGCATGGAAATCACCGCCCGCAGCTGATGGTTCTCCACAAGCTCCTTGCGGATGGCCTTGTGCGCCTTGGAAGAGCCGAACAGCACACCGTCTGGCACGATGCAGGCGCAGCGGCCGCCCTTTTTCAGCATCCGCAAAAACAGCGCCAGGAACAGCAGCTCGGTCTTTTTGGTGTTGGTCACGGCCTTCAGGTTGTCGTGGATGCTCTCCGCGTCCACGGTCCCCTTAAAGGGAGGATTCGCCAGGCAGATGGTGAATCGATCACTGATCTGGTTCTGCTTGGAAACGCTGTCGCTGTAATCAATTTCCGGGTGGCTGATGGAGTGGAGCATCAGGTTCATGGCAGAGATCCGCAGCATGGTGCGGTCGGTGTCAAAGCCGGTGAAGGCGTCCCCGGCAAAATGCTCCCACTGCTCGGCGGTCATGGTGTCCTCGTAATGCTTGCGGATGTATTCCGCGGCCGAGACCAGAAAGCCCGCCGTGCCACAGGCCGGATCGCAGATGGTATCGTCCGGCGTGGGCTGCAACAGCTCCACCATCATCTCCCGGATGTGCTTGGGGGTGCGGAACTGGCCGTTCTGCCCGGCGGTGGCCAGCTTGCCCAGCATATACTCGTACAAATCGCCCTGCATATCCCGGTCGGCAATGTCGTGCTCATACAAATCATCCAGCCCGGTGATAATTTTTTGCAGCACCTGGGGCGTGGGAATCAGGAACATGGCGTCGCTCATGTAGCGGGCGAAGGCGGTCTCATTTTGCGTGTCGCTGGCGGAATCGTCACCGGCCTCCACCATCTCGCCCTGCTCGTTGAAGTCCGGCAGGCGGCCGTGCTTCATGCTCTTGATGGCAGGAAATACCCGCCGGGAAATCACATCGTAAATCTCCCGGGGGTCGTTGTTCTTGAATTTGCTCCACCGCATGGACTGCCCCACAGCGGACTGGGGGAAAATCTTGTCCATCTTCTCGCCAGTCATGTTCTCAAACTCTTCGGTTTCCAGCTCTTTCTCATCCAGAGAACGGATGAACATGAGATAGGTCAGCTGCTCAATGACGGTGAGGGGGTTGGTGATACCGCCCGCCCAGATGTCAGTCCATATTTTGTCAACCTTATTTTTAATCACGCCTGTTATCATGCGTTTGTTCCTCCGTTTCCTGTGCTGGGAGTAAAACCCCACTGAATGAACCATGAGCAATGTCCGCAAAAGAGGCTCATCCATATTGTTTTTATAAGTTTAATTATAATATATCGCGCTTCGATTAACAAATGAATTTTTACTCTTTATGATAGGCCGAGGTACAGGTAGAATACCCACATTGGGTGGAAGCTGAAAACGGTTCTTTGTGAAGTGTATATGCGACTAAAACGAATAAGCGCGTTTTTCTAGTGAAAATGTGCATTTTATTGTATAATAAAGGTATTTCAGAGGTGAATTTATAGAGTTCTGTGAGGACTTTTCTTGAAGGCAAGAAGCCATTTATGGGCCGAAGCGAATGTGTAGTAAGGGTGAATGATTATCCGCTAATCAAGTTGAAAAAGAGAATTGGGGTGAAAATATGGGAAATGCCACTTTGAAAGAGCGTTATGACGGTGTTAAGTTTTATGGAAAAAACGACCTAGGGAATGCTTGGCAATTAGAAAAGGCAGAACCGATTCTGAATGCATTTACACTGGATAAGCAGTACACGGACATCAACGAGATTATTGAATTATACAACATACGGAACGCTATCAACTCGGATCTTGCTTTAAAAAGTTGGACACAGGAACAGTGCAAAAAATACAAAGAAACTGTTGACATGTTTTTATCTGTCATTGGAAAATTTTTTCCTCAAATAAATGACAGTAATTTTATAGAAATTGTCTCGATAGTCTCGGTTCTTTATATGGATGATTTTTGGGATCTCTTTGTTCAATTTAATGTGTTTGATAGGATCTCGCCGAATATCTTTGAAATCTATTTACAATCACCCAATACAACTTTGTCTAAAATACTGGAGCATAAAAAACTGGTCTATCGTTATGGCGCACAACTGGCAGAGGCTCTGCGCACATCTGATGAGACCGTCAGAATCCTAACCTCAGTGTATTTGGAGAGATCAAAATCGCATTATTTTATTCCAAAGGAATTCAGCCCTACGGAATTTGAATCGGTTTTTCTTAAATACATGGAATCAGAACGAGTTCATCCTAATGTACTCGAATTAATATATAAAGGACAAAGTACGAAAGAATGTCCCATAAGTAATAAGCTTCGTCTTAAAGCGAAACGCGCATTAAAACAGTTTTGGAGCAATCGTAAAGAAACCATAACCACTACAGGATATGGAATTAGTGTTAGCTTTGCAAAACAGGAAAAAACGAAAGAAGAAAAGAGGGATGGCTCAACCTGGCACTTAACATACGATATTGATTGGCTTGAAAACAATTTGGATTATCCAACTATTTTGAATAATTTTTTGTATCTTTTTGAAATGTTCGATATATGGTTTAGAAGTTCGCTTGTTTCCGTTCAATCAGAAATCAGCGTATTTGAAATGAATTTCATGCCGCGAGGTGCTAAATTTTATCCAAAAGGCATGGGCTTTAACATGAAGAATATGACATCTGCTGCGCAGACTGCATTGTATTACGATTTTTTGAAAAGTCACAATATTGATTTAGAAGAAGTGTTTAAGTGGTTTTTTGAAACATACTTGCCAGAAGAATTTGACGTGCATGGATTTTCTATGGTAGCATCCGCTCCTTCTGCCACTTATGTAGAAAAGTGCCGCAGCTTAGCAAGTGAGATGGATGGTGTTCTGAAGCAGTTCCGAATGTTTGTGGAAGATGGAAAAATAGACCGCGAACTATTTGAGATGTCCTCTGAGCATATGATAATTGGAAATATACCAAGTTTGATCCCAAATAAATATGCCTATCCTAGCAGCAAAGAAATTAATAATGAAATGTGGGCGTTGTTTTCCGACCAATCGGTACTATCCTATACCGAAAAAACAAACTCAAAGTATGATACATTTTGTCAACTACTTAGTCACGAGAAAGTCTGCCTGTCTGATTTTGCAGAATGGCAGCAAAATTATATTCAGTGGTTAAACGAAAGAGATGTTATTTCCATATCTGTTGATGGTTCGATTGAATTACACCCTGATAAAGCATGGGTATTACAAGACCTTTACCAGAATGATGTGACTTGTATCTATACACCTCCTTTTTCTTTTGAGGCTCTTTCTTCTGTGGTTGAAGAAATGATTTCGGCTGGCGACCTTAGAGTGGGAAGCACGTTGTTCACTGAGCCTGAGCGGGATTATTTGAATTATATGCTCAACAAATCTGAGTTCAGCGATGGATTGGACTTGAGAAACAAATATATACACAGCACCTATCCACAAGATGAAGAAGAGCAGAAAAAAGATTACATAACGTTGTTGAAATTAATGATTTTAGTTATAACCAAAATAAACGATGAATTCTGCACCTTCTATTCTTAAAAAGATGAATCGTAAAACGTAATTGCATCCAATCTTGTTTGAGAAGGCTGAAAATATTCTTGAGGCAGAATCACATAGGAGGAGACAACAATGGCAATTCCAAAGGTGAGTCGGGAAGACATTCTAAAAGCAATTGAATTTATTGATGAAAACGGCGTTCCCCATCACAACCAAAGTATGCGGTATTTCCTGCTGGGCGAGAACGGAAAATTCTATCCGCCAAAGTATGTCATTGCCGTTGCAAACCATCTTGCAAACGAAGTTGCCATTGATACTTCTGGTTACAATGCGATAGAAGCGAAAAACTATCTCAAAAATAAAGGATTTACCATTACCGGCAACCAGGAAAAGTATGAGCTGACGATCACAGCTGAACAAGTCACATCTACGGACGAGTGCTTTGACAAAGACAGCTTAGGATTGGGGGATAACTTTGTCCCACTTGGCGTGTATTTTCAAGGTGCGAACGGGCAAACAATCAAGCGAAACTACGCCAAAGGTGAGCGAAGGAACTCCAATTAGACGATGCCAAAGCTGGCCTTCCAGATTTACGAAAAGCAAATCCGGGCGTTGTCCGTGGAAGAAAAGGAAAACTTTCCGGTATGCCAGTACAGCCCGGATAGTGGAGTGATTCGAGGAATTTTTTCAAGTGCAGAGGAATATCGAAAATACCATAATTCAATTGAGTATCTTACCTACAGTTATGACAATGATCGCAAATTTGTGATATATTCCTGGAACATTTTCTCCACCATTGTATTTGTTCAGGAATGCCTGAAGCGGTTTGGCGAACCCGGTGACCGATTTGTACTTACCTATCGAGAGAAGCAGGATAAGGAGGAAAAAGTCTCTGAGCAAAACAGCACAGAAACTCTCTCTCCGCAGCAATCGGAGAAGGAACGTGTTTTCAATGGTTACCGCAATCCGTATTCGGACAAGCTGATTGAGTCCAGAAACATCATTTTCCGTGGTGCGCCGGGAACCGGTAAGACTTACCTTGCAAGAGAAATCGCCGCTGATATCATCAGCGATGGCTATTTCGACGATTTTTCCATGCTCACGGATGAACAAAAGGAGCAGGTGGATTTTGTGCAATTCCATCCCAGCTACGACTATTCAGATTTTGTGGAAGGCCTGCGCCCTAAAATCAATGCGGATGGCTCTATGGGGTTTGAGTTGAAGGACGGCATTTTCAAACGGTTTGTTGAGCGGGCCAGAAAGAATTACGAGAATTCGCAAAAATCCCAGGAGACAGTCGAAAAAGAAACATCTGCACAGGAAAGCATTGCAGACTTTTTCTCCTCTATAGAATTTGGCGTAGATACATTTGAAACCGTCAATAAGAATGTGTTTGCCGTCACAAGCGCCGACGATGAGCATATTGAGGTTGCGATTCCGGGCAATGCTACGGTAAATAAACTACGTCTTAACACCGACGAACTTCGTCAGATGCTGGAGTCTGATACAACATTTACGAAGGTAAGAGATGTCACGGCTTTCTTCGGTAAAAAGTTCGCAACACAGGCATACTCTTATGACTTTGCATTGTACAAGGAAATCATCAAAAAGAAGCCAGCTCCTGTTTCACGGCAGGCGATTGCACCGGAGAAACTGAAGAAGTATATTTTCATCATTGATGAAATCAATCGTGGCGAGATCTCCAAAATATTCGGCGAGCTGTTCTTCGCACTCGACCCTGGATACAGAGGCCCGGCGGGTGCGGTGTCCACCCAGTATGCCAATCTGCACACAGATCCCAGTAAGAAATTTTACATCCCTGAAAATGTCTATATCATAGGCACGATGAATGATATTGACAAATCCGTAGATAGTTTTGATTTCGCGATGCGGCGCCGGTTCCGATTCATCGAAATCAGAGCGGACGAGCGTCTGGAAATGCTTGCTGCGCTGGATGATGAACTGGAATCCGAAGCAATCCGCAGGATGACCGCACTGAATCAGGAAATTCTTAAGACGGAAGAACTGAATGAGAATTACCAGATTGGTGGGTCGTATTTCTTGAAACTGAAGGAACTCAACTTTGACCAACTCTGGACGGATTACTTGTGCCCCCTGCTGCAGGAATACATTCGGGGAATGTACGATGAGGCTGCTATTATGAACCGGTTTGCCCAGGCATATGGGTACAGCAGCGACAACCAAGAGGTCGAAAATGAAACTGCTCAGAGTTAAGGACAATCGCTTGATGCTCAAAAGCGATTTTGCTCCGATCCAGCGTGTTGTGGATAAAATTGCTGATAAAACCTTGAGTGAACTGGAAAAGGAGGGCATTTTTGTTTTCCCTGAAAAAATCCATGATGCCCCGGATATTGAGGAAGAGCAAGTCGTTCTGCAAAGCTACAATAATTGTTATCGTACGGGTAATATTATGGGTTTTTTAGGCTGTGGCAGTGAGCGTTTGGCGATTGAATCCAGATTTTCTTCCGGAGAGAAGGACTATTTCTTCCAGTATCTGCTGGAGCGCGCAATGAACTTCCCCAATGTTGTTGACCTAAGCGTTGACGCGAACCAGGAAAATATGCTTTTCAACCTGATGCTCTTCCTGTTTCCTCGATATCTGAAAGATGCTCTGCGCAAGGGGCTATTCAAAACCTATATTCGCAACCAGTACAATGACAGCCATGTTGCAGGGAGTATGGACATCCCACGTCATATTGCCCAGAATACACCGTTTGTCGGAACTATCGCTTACAGTCAGCGGGAGTATTCGTATGACAACGACCTGACGGAGCTGGTGCGCCATACGATAGAGTTTATCCAGAGAAAGCCTCATGGGCGAATCCTCCTTTCCAAAGTGAAAGAAGAAGTGTCCCTGGTCGTGGATGCAACTAATCGGTATCGCGTTCACGATAAACAAAAGGTTATTGCAGCAAACCAGAAAACACCGATTCGACATGCATATTATCGGGAGTATCGTCACCTTCAGCACCTGTGCCTTTTGATTTTGCAACATCAAAAGCACCAAATCGGTACAGGAACAAAACAGGTGTACGGGATTCTGTTCGACGGAGCCTGGTTATGGGAAGAATATATTAATCTGCTTGTTGGAGATATATTTTATCATCCGATGAACCGCGTAGGGCAAGGCGCTCAGCGTTTGTTTGCGGGCAATGTTGGACTGATATACCCGGATTTTATCAGCAAAGACAGTCGGAATCGTGTGATCGGTGACGCGAAGTACAAGCCGTCCGAGAATATCGGCAACAAGGACTATTTGCAGGTTTTGGCCTATATGCTGCGCTTTGACGCAAGGAAAGGTTTTTACTTCTATCCCAGCACGGGTGATACCCAAGAGCACAGACTGCAGGTGAATAAAGGTTCCACTTACGAGAAGAATGTGGTGCCCAGAAATGATGTGTGTGTTGTGAAATTAGGACTGGGCATTCCGGATTGCACTGGGACCTACAAAGAGTTCACCCAGAAGGTCAGAATTGCAGAGACGGTTTTCCAAGCAAGGTTGGCTGAATGTGTATAATCAAAAGGGGCAAATGCTGATGTGGAACAAAATCATTTTGGAATTTCAGAAAAATCCTCGTGATGTTCGCACTTGTCCAACAAGAGGGCACGGCGTATGGTTTTATGTATGGGTCGAAGCTGGAAATTTGTATGTATCCAGAAGCAAGGCATGTACACCTTCCAGCAAGATTAAAGGGAAACGTTGGTTGAATCCATCTGAGTGTGAACCGATGCTTGAATTATATAAAAGACGGTGCCGTGGAGAATCGGTATCGCAGGAGGCTGTTGGCGCCGGGAGATCACGACCATATTTTGTCGGGAGTATTTAACCAATTTTTGTCGGCGAACCCCAGAGCCAG
>NZ_NFKA01000022.1 GCF_002160145.1 Gemmiger sp. An194
CGCCACGGCTGCATCGTGACCAACGGCGACGACGGTCTGACCAGCCGCGAGGGCGTGTACGCCGGCGGTGACGCCGTGACCGGTGCAGCTACCGTTATTCTTGCTATGGGCGCTGGTAAGCATGCCGCCAAGGCCATTGACGAGTACATCAAGAGCAAGAACAAGTAAGCAATGCTTCACAAAAGGCGGTGCCGGAAATGGCACCGCCTTTTTTCAGATAAAAATATCCCTGTCTCTGCGCGTGAACGCAGAGACAGGGATATTTTGTCATGGTCAGGATTCCGCCGGGCGGCGTACCGCGTTATCCTGAAAGCGGAAGCTGCCGGGATAATGCCGGGATTGGGTATACTCAAACATGATGCCCTCGCTGTTATACACCTGGTTTGCCACCACTGCCAGGCAATTATATTCGCCCAGGTCCAGCCATTTTTTATCCTGCGGGGTGGCCAGTTCCACCGTGAAGGTTCGTTTGCTGGTGATAATGGACATGCCCAGCTCCTCTTCCAGATAGCGGTACAACGACCCCTCGGCAATCTCACGGGTGAGGCCGGGCATGCAGCTGCGCCGCAGGTAGCTGATGTTCAGAATGCGGGCCACGCCGTCCAGATCATGGATACGATGCAAGGCAAACAGCTCTTCCCCCACCGGAAAGCCGGTCTGGGCGGCGATGGCTTGGTCTGCCATGCAGGTGTCAAAGGCTACTACCCGGGTGGTGCTGGTCTGGCCGGTACGGCGGGCTGTTTCCCGGAAGGACTCGATCATGCCCATGGTATAGGAGGAATGCTCGATGGGCTGGAAGATGTTGCAGACGCCCCAGCCCTGCCGGGTCTGGACATAACCATCCCGCACCAGCTCCGAGATGGCCCGTCGCACCGTGTTTCGGGAGCAGTCAAACTCCCCGATCAGGGTATTTTCTGAGGGGAGCAGCTGGCCCACCGGATATTCCCCG
Source organism: Gemmiger sp. An194 (assembly GCF_002160145.1). GTDB lineage: Bacteria > Bacillota > Clostridia > Oscillospirales > Ruminococcaceae > Allofournierella. The sequence continues at coordinate 950 of NZ_NFKA01000022.1, forward strand.
GATTCAATTCGCTGCTTGAGCTGTGAATAGATCTGCAAAAACTTCTGGCGCGGCATAGTCTCCCTCACTTGTTTGAACATTTGAATCATAATATTATATCGCCCATTCCGGGCCCCGTCAAGCCGCTGCCATTCGACCTTCGATAAATCGTGTATCTGCCCAAAAACCCGGCCGAAGCTTCGGCCTTTTGCCTTATTTACTTGTTTAAACAAGTGTGTTATTCTGAACATGCAGAAAGAACGGGCACACAAACGCCCGGCAACACAAAAACTTTGAGGAGGAACGCACCATGGCGAATTATCAGGCCGATGTGAAAGCTCTTTTGCAGCACATCGGCGGCAAGGAAAACATTCGGGCGGTGTCCCACTGCATGACCCGGATGCGCTTTGTTCTGGTGGACCCGGCCAAGGCCGAAACCGACAAGATCGAAGCACTGCCCTCGGTGAAGGGCACCTTCACCCAGGCGGGCCAGTTCCAGGTCATCATCGGCAACGATGTGGCGGATTTCTACAACCAGTTCACCGCCTTTGCCGGCATCGAGGGCGTGAGCAAGGACGCGGTGAAGGCGGCGGCTACCAGCAACCAGTCGCTGGCCCAGCGCATCGTGGGCACCCTGGGCGAAATCTTCGCCCCCATCATTCCGGCGCTGATCTGCGGCGGCTTGATCCTGGGCTTCCGCAACATCATCGGCGAAATCAACTTCTTCGCGGACGGCACCCAGAGTCTGGCGGACATCTCTCAGTTCTGGTCCGGCGTTTACAACTTCCTGTGGCTGATCGGCGAAGCGGTGTTCCACATGCTGCCGGTGGGCATTGTCTGGTCCATCACCAAGAAAATGGGCACCACCCAGATTCTGGGCATCGTGCTGGGCCTTACCCTGGTTTCTCCCCAGCTGCTGAACGGCTTCTCGGTGGCCACCGCCACGGAGATCCCGGTCTGGGATTTCGGTTTTGCTCAGGTCTCCATGATCGGCTACCAGGGTCAGGTGATCTCGGCCATGCTTGCAGGCTTCGTGCTGGTGTATCTGGAGCGATTCTGGCAGAAGCACTGCCCGGAAGTGGTGCGCATGATCGTGGTTCCCTTCTGCTCTCTGGTTCCCGCCGTGGCCATCGCTCACACCATCGTGGGCCCCATCGGCTGGAAAATCGGTGACGCCATCGCCGCCGTGGTTTACATGGGCCTGACTTCTCAGGTCAAATGGCTGTTCGCCGCGGTCTTCGGCCTGATTTACGCGCCGATCGTTATGACCGGCCTGCACCACATGACCAACGCCATCGACTCCCAGCTGGTCAATCTGTATCAGGGCACCATCCTGTGGCCCATGATCGCCCTTTCCAACATTGCGCAGGGCTCCGCCGTGCTGGCCATGTCGGTGCTGCAGAAGAAGAACGAGCGGGCCCAGCAGGTAAACATTCCCGCCTGCATCTCCTGCTATCTGGGCGTGACCGAGCCTGCCCTGTTCGGCGTTAACCTGAAAAACGGCTTTCCGCTGGTATGCGGCATGATCGGTTCCTCGGTGGCTGCAGTGATCGCCACCAGCTTCCAGGTGGAGGCCTACTCCATCGGCGTGGGCGGTCTGCCGGGTATCCTGTCCATCAAGCCCCAATACTGGCTGGGCTTCCTGATTGCAATGGCTGCTGCCATCGTGATCCCCTTCGGTCTGACCATCGCCGTGGGCAGCCGCCGTCTCTCTGCCGCTGACCGGGGCCTTGCCACAGCTCCCGCCGCAGAAACCACTCCCGCTGCCGAGCCGGAAGCTGCCCCTCAGGAGGACCTGCTGGTGGCTCCCCTTTCCGGCAAGGTGATTCCCCTGAGCGAGATTCCTGACCAGGTCTTTTCCCAAGGCATTCTGGGCGAGGGCGTGGGCATCGACCCCACCGGCAACTTCGTGGTGGCTCCCGCCGACGCTACCGTTTCCTCTGTGATCGAAGACAGCAAGCACGCCTGCGGCCTGACCCTAGACAACGGCATGGAGATGCTGATCCACGTGGGCATGGACACTGTGGCCATGAAGGGTGACGGCTTCGAGCTGCACGTGAAGGTGGGCGACCGGGTGAAAACCGGCGACAAACTCATCTCCTTTGATCTGGAGAAAATCCGCGCCGCCGGGCATCCCACCATCACCGCTGTGGTGGTGCCGGAAACCGCCGGGCGTACCCTTTCCTTCGAGACCGGCATGGACGCACAGGCCGGCACCACCCCCATCATTCGCTTTGAGTGAGGCGTTTTTTATGCAGGATTTCAAGAAAAGTGTTGTGTATCAAATTTACCCCAAGTCCTTTCTGGACACCAACGGTGACGGCCTGGGCGAGCTGCGGGGCGTGACAAGCAAGCTGGATTACCTGAAGGAGCTGGGCGTGGATTACATCTGGCTGACCCCCTTCTTCGTTTCTCCCCAGAACGACAACGGCTATGACGTGGCGGACTACCGGACCATTGACCCCCGCTACGGCACTATGGAGGACTTTGAGGCGTTGGCCCGGCATGCCGAGCGCCGGGGCATCCGCCTGATGCTGGACATGGTGTTCAACCACACCTCCACCGAGCATATCTGGTTCCAGAAGGCTCTGGCCGGGGACCCGGTGTATCAGGATTATTACATCTTCCGCCCCGCCCGGCCAGACGGAAGCGCCCCCACCAACTGGCAGAGCAAGTTTGGCGGCAGCGCCTGGGAATACGCGCCCCAGGTGGGCAAGTATTACCTGCACCTGTTCGACAAGACCCAGGCGGACCTGAACTGGGAAAACCCCGCCGTGCGCCGTGAGGTACAGCAGATCGTCCGCTTCTGGATGGACAAGGGCGTGAAGGGCTTCCGCTTCGATGTGGTGAACCTGATCAGCAAGGGCGAATACGCCGACGACGAGCTGGGCGACGGCCGCCACTTCTACACCGACGGCCCCCGCATCCACGAATTTTTGCAGGAGCTGAACCGGGAGAGCTTCGGCCAGGACCCGGAGATCGTGACCGTGGGCGAGATGTCCTCCACCTCTATGGAGAACTGCTTCCGGTACGCCGGTGCGGACTGCGGCGAGCTTTCCATGGTGTTCTCCTTCCATCATCTGAAGGTGGACTTCATGGGCAACGAGAAATGGGTGATCGTTCCCGCGGACTTTGGCCGCCTGAAAGAGCTGCTCTTCTCCTGGCAGGAGGGCATGGCCGCTCACAACGCCTGGAATGCGGTGTTCTGGTGCAATCACGACCAGCCCCGTGTGGTTTCCCGCTTCGGCGACGAGGGCGAATACTGGAAGGAATCCGCCAAGATGCTGGCGGGTGTGATCCACGGCCTGCGGGGCACCCCCTATGTATACCAGGGCGAGGAGCTGGGCATGACCAACGCGGGCTTCACCCGGCTGGATCAGTACCGGGATGTGGAAAGCCTGAATCATTTCCAGATTCTTCGGGACAAGGGCCTTTCCGAGGAGAGCGTTTACAACATTCTGAAAATCCACTCCCGGGACAACAGCCGCACCCCCATGCAGTGGACCGCCGGGGAAAACGGCGGCTTCACCACCGGAACACCCTGGATCAGTGTGAACCCCAACACCAGCCGCATCAACGCCGCCAGCCAGGTGGAGGACCCGGATTCCATCTTTGCCTACTACAAGGCGCTGATCCGCTTGCGTAAGGAATACGATGTGTTTGCCTACGGCGATTTTGCCCCGGTGGACCAGAAGCACCCCTCGGTGCTGGCCTACCGGCGGGAATACAAGGGCCAGAGCCTGTTGTGCGTGAATAACTTCTACCGGGCTGCCTGCAACTGGCACTGCCCGGTGTCGCTGGAGGGCTACCGTGTGCTGCTGTCCAACTACGGCGACAGCACTCCCACCGCCGACTGGGAACTGCGTCCCTATGAATCGGTGCTGCTGATTCGGGAAGCCGACGGCAACTGAACAGAGGATTTTTGCCTCAAAAACAAAACCGGAGGACCCCTGCAACATGAACTGCACCCCATTTGTTATTCAGTATATCATACTGTCTAACAAATGAGGTGCAGTTCACAGGCGGTTCCTCCGGTTTTTTCTTTTATTTTTGTCTGCCCCCGTCTATTCATAGACTCAGAGCAATGTCCTGGATGAATTTTTTCACGACCTCCAGTTGACGGCCATGGCACTGCTGCAACAGCTCGCCGATCCTCATTCGCAGCTGTTCGTCATTTTCCTCTGCATAATTCAGCTGGATTACACTCTCAATGGGGATACCATAGACCTCACATACCTGCAACAGCTTTACAAGGCTGATGGCCTGTTCCCCACGTTCAATCAGGCCCCAATATTCACTGTTTTCTCCCAACGGCTCACAGAATTTTTCCCGTGTAAGGCCCTTCATTTCCCGAATCTTACGTAACCTCGCGGCCGCATCCCGTACCCTCGGGTCGATGTTCTTGTTCAATTGTTCGTCCTTCTTTAGCTCATTTTGAATCTTCTTTTGTATATTCTAACGGAAAACGCCCGGCCAATACAGTGATAGAAATATATGATAATCATTGATTTTTATATGTGTTATATGATACAATCGAAACAACAGATTTCCTTTCCCGTGAATTTTGAAAGACCTGTTTAATTCTGCAAAAGAGGATTTGAGCGCTATGAATCTTTCTCCCTGCGGCAATTCCCTTCCCACTGGCAAACGAGACCGCTTGTTGCGGCTGCTGCAGCTTCCACCGGCTCAGGCCGGTTTTTCCCTCTGTTATCAGCCCATCTGGCAGGCTTCTGCCCGGTGTTTTTCCCGCTGCGAGGCACTGCTCCGGCTGCATGATCCCCTTCTGGGAACAGTCTCACCGGAACACTTTATCCCCTTGGCGGAACAAACTGACCGCATTGCAGCGCTGGGGCAGTTTGCGCTGGAGGAGGGCTGCTGTTTGCTTGCCAAACTGGAGGAGCAGGCAATTCCACTCACCCTGCACATTAACCTTTCACCGCTTCAGCTGGATCGACCGAAGTTTCTTCGCATGCTGGAGCAGATTCTGCACCATACCGGTGTGCGGCCTGAGCGTCTGGAGCTGGAATTGACCGAAAGCGTGGCGGCTGCTTCCGTGGAACAGCTGGCCTGCCGCATGGAGCAGATCCGTGCACTGGGCGTCAGCTTCAGTCTGGATGATTTCGGCTCCAGTTATTCCAGCCTGCGTTATCTGGCCGTTCTTCCCTTTTCCACGATCAAGCTGGACAAAGCGTTTATCCATCCACTGCCCCATTCTCCCTCCTATACGTCACTGGTAAAGAATCTGATTCCTACGCTCCATGAGCTCGGTTTTACCGTGATAGGCGAAGGCGTGGAAAGCATGGCGCAATACAGTATGCTGGAACGTTTGGGCTGCGACTATATGCAGGGCTTTTTTCTGGCCAGACCCATGCCCAAAAACGAGCTTCATAATTTTCTTAAAGCTACGCACCCGCTTATCCTTTAGTCCCTAGTCTTTTCAAACAAAAGCGCCGGGCGCAGCCTTCCCAAAAGGGAGGCAGCGCCCGGCGCTTTTGTTTGTTGTATTTATTTTTGCTTACTTCAGCTCCACCACGGTCACGCCGGCCTCGCCTTCGCCGTACTGGCCAAGACGGAAGCTCTTCACGTTGCGGTGGCCCCGCAGATGGGCGTGGATGGCCTTGCGCAGTGCGCCGGTGCCCTTGCCGTGAATCAGGTACACCATGGTCTGGCCGTTCATCACCGCATGGTCGATGAACTGGTCGGTCTCCATCAGGGCCTCCTCCACGGTCATGCCCAGCAGGTTGATCTCCATGCTGGCCTTGCGCTGCACCCGCTGCACGGTGGTGCTGCGGGGCTGGGGCTTGGGTTTGCCGTTGTTCGCCGGCTTTTTCAGCTTGTCCGGCGCTTTCAGGTTGCACAGCGGCACCTTGGTTTTCAGGATGCCTGCACGTACCTCCACCAGACCGTTCCGGTCCGGCAAACTCATTACGGTGGCAGTCTGCTCGATGTCGGCGATGACCACCTCCTGGCCCACCTTCACCTGCTTGAGGGGCACGAACTCCTTGACCACGTTGTGCACCACATCGGTCTTACCGTACAGGCTCTCGGTCTCCTTGCGGGCGATCTCCCGGGCCCGGGCGGCGCGCTGGGCAGCGCTGGTCTTTTCGTCCTTTTGCAGCTTGCGCAGCTCATCGGTGAGCCGGTAGGCCTCGTCCTGCACCTGCTGGGCCATCTGCCGGGCCTTCAAACGGGCAGCCTCCAGCTCGGTCTCGCCCTGCTTGACCAGTGCGTCGTATTTCTTGCGGGCGGATTCCAGCTTGTGCTCGGCTTCCGTCTTGGCCTTTTCCACCTCATCCTGGCTGGCCTTCAATTGCAGCTTCAGGTCATCCAGCTGGGCCAGCACGCTGTCCAGCCGCTTGTCGTCGTTGGTCAGGTGTGTCTGGGCCCGCTGGATCACCCGGGGCGGCACGCCCAGCTTCTCGCTGATCAGGAAGGCGTTGGATTTGCCCGGCACGCCCACGCTCAGCTTGTAGGTGGGGCGCAGACTCTCCACGTCGAACTCACAGCTGGCGTTCATTACACCGGGGGTCTCCAGCGCGAAGACCTTCATCTCGGAGTAGTGGGTGGTGGCCATGATCAGGGCGCCCTGAATGCGCAGCTGCTCGATGATGCTCACCGCCAGCGCCGCGCCTTCGGCGGGGTCAGTACCCGCGCCCAGCTCGTCCAGCAGGACCAGAGTATTTTTGTAGGCATTGTCCAGAATGCCGGTGATCTTCTTCATGTGGCCCGAGAAGGTGGACAGGCTCTGCTCGATGCTCTGCTCGTCGCCGATGTCCACCAGATACTCGCTGAACACGCAGACGGTGCTCTGCTCGTGGGCCGGGATCAGCAGGCCGTGCTGGGCCATGGCGCACAGCAGGCCCGCGGTTTTCAGGGTAACGGTTTTACCGCCGGTGTTGGGACCGGTGATGACCAGGGTGTCGTACTCTTTGCCCAGAGCCACGTCCACCGGAACCACCTTGTCCTTGTCGATCAGGGGGTGACGGGCCTTTTTCAGGTCAAACCACATGCTGTCCGCTACCTGGGGCATGTAGGCCTGCTGCTCCAACGCCAGGCGGGCCTTGGCCAGCAGCACGTCGATGTTCAGCATGGCCTGATAGCTGAAGTTGAATACCGGCTCGATGGAGGCCACCTGATCGGTGAAGGCGGCCAGAATGCGCTCGATCTCGCTTTTCTCCTGGCTGCGCAGCTGCATGATCTTGGCGTTGGCCTCCACCACCGCTGTGGGCTCCACGAACACGGTGGAGCCGCTGGAGGATACGTCGTGGATGACGCCGCCCACCTCGCCCCGGTACTCGGCCTTGACCGGCACCACGAAGCGGCCGTTACGCAGCGAGACCACCGCGTCCTGCAAAAACTTATTGGTGGTGCTGTTTTTGATGATGGCATCCAGCTTGTCCCGGATGGAATTTTCCATTGCCCGGATCTTGCGCCGGATCTCAAACAAGGTGTTGCTGGCGGTGTCCGCCATTTCCTCCGGCGACAGAATTGCGCTGGAGATGTTCTTTTCCAGAGTGGGCTGGGGGGTCAGGGCATAGAACAGGTCATCCACCGGCAGCATGTCGTGCTCGGTGATGTGGTACCAGCTGACCAGGTTCTGGAAGTTGCGCAGTGCACCGGCCACCTCCAGCAGCTCCGCCATCGAGAGGATACCGCCCTTCAGCGCCCGGTTCACCACCTTGTCCACACCCTGTACCCCACCAAAGCGAGGGCTGCCGTTTTTCAGCAGCAGGGTGTTGATGGCATCGGTCTGGGAGAGGGCGTAGCGCACCTCTTCCACGGTCTCGAAGGCATCCTGCTCCAAAAGCAGGGTGCGGGCCTCCGGGCAGACCGCAAGCTGGGCTGCCCGATTCAAAATCTTTTCCAGCTCCAGCGTTTTCAGATAACTTTTTTCCATGGATCGCTCCTCATAACTATTTAAAAAAACAGGCGCACCGGTCAGCTGAGCATGGTATGCACAAAATCCAGGGTTTTCAGGGGCTTGTCCAGCACCTGCAGGGCATACCGCTCGGTGACCCGGCCCAGCGCCTCCATGCTCTTGGGCGGGATGGAAAAGCTGAAGATCTTTTTATCCTCCACCAGAGCGATGTGACGCAGCGCCAGCAGGGCGGCGGGGTCCAGGTTGGGCGTTTTATTCTGGCGTGCCGCGCAGTCGGCGCACAGCAGCAGCCCGGCCGACCCGTCAAAATAGAAGTCGCCGCCGTCGTATTTCTGGCAGCTGCGGCAGCACAGCAGATCCGGCATGAAGCCGGCCTCGCATACCGCGCGCAGCTCGAACACAGCCTTGATCTGAGGCAGGGGCTTTTTGCCCTCGCTGATCAGATACAGGCTGTTCAGGGTGAGGCGCAGCAGCGCCTCGGCCTCCCCGCCCACCGGCGAGAGGGTAAGCGCCAGCTCAGCCAGATACATGGCCAGCGCCATGGCCTCCACGCTTTCATGCAGGCCGAAGAACACCTTTTTCACCTGTGCGTCGTTGGCCAGATACATGTTCTTGCCCGCGAACAGGGTAAATTCCGAATAACAAAAAAGCCCGCAGGCGCTGAAGAGCTTGCTTTTCAGCCGCAGGCTGCCCTTGGCGGACACCGAAATGACCCCCAGCTCCGGTGTGAGCACCGTGAGGATTCGGTCCGCCTCGCCGATTTTTACCTCCCGCAGCACAAGGCCCGGTGTCACCAGCTGCATTCCCGCTGCCATGGCCGGTCAGTTGGTCTGCTTGAAGCCGAAGTCGTTGAGCAGGAAGTCGGAATCGCGCCAGTCATCCTTCACCTTGACCCAGCACTGCAGGTTCACCTTGGCGCCCAGGAAGTCCTCGCAGTCCAGGCGGGCCTGGCTGGCGATCTTTTTCAGCATCTGGCCGCCCTTGCCGATGACCATGCCCTTGTGGCTCTTGCGCTCGCAGTAGATGTTCACGTCGATGTCGATGATGTTTTTGTCCGGCCGCTCCTTGAAGCGCTCCACCGTGACGGCGATGCCGTGGGGGATCTCATCCCGCAGGTTCAACAGCATCTTTTCCCGCAGGATCTCGCTCACCAGCGCCTTTTCCGGCATATCGGTGTAGGCGTCATCCGGGAAGAAATGGGGGCCCTCCACCGCGTAGCGGGCCAGCACGTCGAACAGCTCCTCGCAGCCCTTGTCTTCCCGCACACTGGTGGACAGCACTTGATCGAACACGCCCAGCTCGCTCAGCTGGCGGCGGCGGATTTCCAGATCCGCCTCGTTCTTCAACGTATCGGTCTTGTTGATGACGGCCAGCGCGGGGCCGCCGTTGGACTTCAGCGCCTTGAGCATGGCCTGTTCGGCTTCGGTGAAGTCGCCGTAGGGCTCAAACAGCATCATGCTCACATCCACATCCGCCACCGAATCGCTGGCGGCCTTGCTCATCCGCTCGCCCAGCTTGGTGCGGGGGATGTGCACGCCGGGGGTATCCAGCAGCACATACTGCACCGGGCCGCGGGTCACGATGCCGGTGATGCGGGTACGGGTGGTCTGGGGCTTGGAGGTGACAATGGCCACCTTCTCGCCCACCAGCCGGTTGGTCAGGCTGGATTTGCCCACGTTGGGACGGCCCACCAGGGCCACGAATACAGAAGAAGTTTGCACGGTTCAGTTACCCTTTCTTTTTTGGTTGCAGCACAAAGCACACAGCGCAGGGCAGCGATACCGCCAACAGCGCCAGCGCCAGCGGATGGTCCGCCAGCCAGCCCGGAATGCCCGCCAGCACGGCGGGCTGCCAGAACAGCACAAGGCCCACTGCAGCAGCGGCCAGGCTGAACACCAGCACCGCTCCCGCCGCCATGTCCTTGGCAAGGCCCGCGGCGGCCCAGTGGGCGGCATCCGGCCGGTCCACGGCCCGTTCCACCGCACTGTTCGCAAGCTCCAGGCTCATCACACCGCCGATGCAGAGAAACAAAAGCGCATACTCCGCCCGGCTGAAGGAATAAAAGCGGCTGAACAGCAGCACGTACACCGCCGCGCACAGATGAAAGCGCAGGTTGCGCTCGGCGCGAAGGGCCGCCCATATCCCGCTGGCCGCGTAGCGAAAGCCCCGCAGAAAGCGGCGCAGCTCAGATTTCATCGGTGGTGTAGGAAACGGTGCGGGGCAGGCCCAGCTGAATCAGCACGGCCTCCTCCTTTTCCCGCATGCGCACCGCCTCCAGGCCGCCGGCCTCATGGTCGTAGCCCAGCAGATGCAGCATGGAATGAACGGTCAGGAAAGCCACCTCACGCTGCAGCGCGTGGCCGTAGAGCTCCGCCTGCTCCATGGCCTTTTCCATCGAGATCACGATGTCGCCCAGCAGGCTGGCGCCGGTGTCCTCGTTTTTGTCGTACACGCCGTTCTCGCCCAGGGGAAAGCTGAGCACGTCGGTGGGCATGTCCTTGCCCCGGTACTGGGCGTTCAGCTCCTTGATGGCTGCGTTGTCCACAAAGGTGACGCTGATCTCGGCAGGACCTTCAAATTTTTCATATTCCAGCACCGCGTTGCAGCTGCGGCGGATCAGGATACGCAGCCCGGAAGGGATCTTTACGGCTTTTTGATGGTTGGTGATGTAAACTTTGTTCGACATAGCTTCTCTCCTCGCTGTTCTATGGGGTACGATCACCCATTCCTGCGGGACCGCGCGGCGGCGGCCCGGTCATATGCTTTTACGATCTGCTGCACCAAACGATGGCGGACCACATCTTTTTCGCTGAAATATACCCGGCCGATGCCCTCCACGTTTTTCAACACGCTCAGCGCATCCACCAGACCGCTGCGGGCCTTGTCCGGCAGGTCAATCTGGGTCACGTCGCCGGTGACCACCACCTTGCTGCCCACGCCCATGCGGGTGAGGAACATCTTCATCTGCTCAGGGCTGGTGTTCTGGGCCTCATCCAGAATGATGAAGGCATCGTCCAGCGTACGGCCGCGCATGTAGGCCAGCGGGGCCACCTCGATGCTCTGCTTTTCCTGCAGCTTCTGGAAGGTCTCGGGGCCCAGCATGTCATACAAGCCATCGTACAGCGGGCGCAGGTAGGGGTCCACCTTGTTCTGCAGGTCGCCGGGCAGAAAGCCCAGCTTCTCGCCCGCTTCCACCGCCGGGCGGGTGAGAATGATGCGGGTGACCTCCTTGCTCTTGAAGGCCTTCACCGCCATGGCCACCGCCAGGTAGGTCTTGCCGGTACCGGCAGGCCCCACGCCGAAGGTAATGGCGTTTTTGCGGATGGAATTCAGGTATTCCTTCTGGCCCAGGGTCTTGGGGCGCACCGGACGGCCCTTGGCCGTGATGGCCACAAAGTCCTCGGTGAGCTCCTGCACCCGGCTCTCCTCCCCTGCACCGGCCAGGCTGATGCAGTAGCGCACCGTCTGCTCCTCCAGGGGGGTATGATTTTCCAGCAGCGTGAGCATCGCGTCCACCGCACGGCCTGCGGCGGCCACGCCCTCCGGCTCGCCGGTGAACTTGATCTGGGTGCCGCGGCACACCGCGGTGATCCCGAATTCGCCCTCCAGCAAACGGATGTTTTCGTCGCAGCTGCCAAAGATGGCAAGCGCTGTGTCCACACTGTTCAGTTCAATCAGTTTTTCGGCCATTGTACACCTGCTCTTTTGTTTGTTTTTTGCTGTATTTTTGCCCAAATTCTGCGATTTAACAGATTTGTGCATAGTATTTCATCAGTAATTATATCACAAAATTTTTGCAATGGAACTGTTAAAAACCAACAAAATTTTTCGTATGTCCTTTCACATCTGCTCTGCCGCCGCGATGTTGGCCTCCACCTGCAAAATCACCGTGACCGTAACGCTGTTTTCATCGGCCGAAACCTCCTCGGTCTGGCGCAGGATGCGTGCGTCCGGGAAGTCCCGGAACAGCTGGCGCAGGCAGGCAAGGCGGGCTTTGTCCCGGGCCTGGTCCTCGCTCAGCCGCACCGTCTCGCTCTGCTGCTCCATCACCAGCTGCTCCTCCACCGTAACCGGCAGCGCAAAGCCCAATAGGGTGAGCGGCCGGTGGGTGGTGATGCAGCGGTCCAGCTCACCGGCCTGCCGGGCGGGCAGAACGAGGCTTTGATCCGCCGCCCGCAGACTGAAGCAGCTCCACACCCGGCCGGTGGGCAGCCGGCTCTGGTATTCCATCGGCTGGGTGCACTGGTAGCTGCGGGCAAAGCGGGCCTGCACCGTTCCCTTGGCATGCACCGGAATCAGAACGCCGTCATAATCCTTTTTCCCTGCGGTGACCAGCACCTCCCCCTCTGCCACCGTCTGGCCCGGCTGCTTTGCCGCAAAGCCCTCCTGCACATTCATTTCCAGAATCAGCCCGTCGGTAAGAGCGGTCAGATTGGTATAGGCATTATCCTCCACCGCGGGCTGGGGCTGGGCAGCGGCGGCCTCCACCACCAGCCGCCCGCCGGAAAAGTTCAGCGAGACCCAGGCCAGGCCGTCGTTCTGGTTCAGCAGCTGTTTTTCCGCCTGGCGCAGCCGGGTCTGGTTTAAAAAGGCCCCCTCGTAAATATCCATGGAGTAGAGCGCCTGCCAGATGCCGGAGCGCTGTGCCGGGGTGAGCGCCGTATCGTAACGGATGGACCAGACCATCTGCTGCATCAGCACAAATACCGCCGCAAAGGCCAGCGGCCCCAGCAAAAGCCCCCAGCGGCCCTGGTAGCGCCGCAGCCGGAACCATAGCCCCTGACGGCGCCTGACCCGAAGCCGGGTGCGGCAGGGACGCGCCTGCGCCGCAGCCTGTTTATAATAGCGGGCAGGCATCACACCACACACTCCACCCGGCACCGGCCGCAGCCGGGACAGCGGAATGCCCGCCTGTGCACACCGGCTCACAAAACGCTCGTAGCGCCCTCCCAGCGCCACAAACCGCACCCGGGCAAACAGCCCGCTCCACAGCTTTGCCATCTCATTGCCCCTCCTTGTAGGAAAATTCCGTGCGCAGCACCCAGCCCCGCAACAGCAGCTGGCCCCGGCTGGCGGCGCAGAGCTCCAGCCCGTCGCCATACAGGGTCACCTCCCAGCGGCCCATGTCCAGCCGGATCTGGCTGCTGTCGTACAGCAGGATCTCCCGGCAGTTCTCCACCTGCACCTGTCCGTAGCAGTTGATGTGCAGCATCGGCTGCGCGTAAAAATCCGCCGCCGGCTGACGGAACAGATCCCGCAGAATCCGGCCCGCCGGTTCTTTTATCTGTTTTGGTTTGCGCTTCACCGCAGCCCGCCCCCTTTTCAGCCCGTTACACGCATATATACGACGAGGGAGGAACATGTTATGAAGAAATTTGACGGCAAGGGCCTTGCCCTGGGTGCGGCGGCATTGGGCATTCTCTGCCTGCTGGCCTGCCTGCCGGGCCCCAGCGCACAGGGCGTGCTGGAGGGGCTGAAAAGCTGCGCCTTTCAGGTGATTCCGGCTCTGTTTCCCTTTTTTGTGGTCACCGGTCTGATTCTGGAAAGCCCCCTGGCCGAATGGCTGGGCCTTGCCCTCTGCCCGGTGACCCGGCTGGGCCTGGGCATCCGGCAACGGCGGGCCGCCACGGTTCTGCTGCTGTGCTGGCTGGGCGGCTTTGCGGTGGCCGCGTCAGCCATTTCCCGGGCCTTTCGTCAGGGCGTGCTGGACCGCAGACAGGCCATGCTGCTGCTGGTGGGCGGAGTGGGCTCCGGCCCGGCTTTTGTGGTGAACACCGTGGGGCTTCTGATGCTGGACAGCGCCCCGCTGGGGATCTGCCTGCTGGGGGCCATGTTGGCAGCCAACGCGTGCACCGCACTGGTGTTCCGGCTCGTGCTGGCGCTGTTTCCCGGAAAGGCTTCGTCCGCACCGGTCGGCGCAAGTGAACCTGCGGCCGGGGAAGCCGCCGGGCTGGTGGGGGCGATTCAAAGCGCGGTGCATTCCATGCTGGTCGTGTGTGGCTTTGTGGTGTTTTTCCGTTTTCTGTGCGAAGCCGCCGCACAGGCCCTTTCGCTGGATGCGGCGGGCTTTTATGCCCTCTGCGCCGGGCTGGAGGTGACCAGCGGCTGTGCGGCAGGGGCAGCGCTGTCCAGCTGTGCTGCCATGGCCTGCTGCGCCGCACTGAGCGTGCAGAGCCTTTCGGTGTTTTTGCAGGTGCGGGCGCTGCTCTGCCCGGAGCTGCCCCTCTGGCCGCTTGCCGCGGCACGCCCGCTGCACCTGGGACTTTCGCTTTGCTTTTTCCGGCTGTTTCTTCACTGGCTTCCCGGTGCTGCTGATGTGATCAGCACCCTTGCCCCCCGGGTGATCTGCCGCACCCGCACCGCGCCGGACGCCGCACTGGTACTGTTTGCCTTCTGCTGCCTGGTACTGTTCCGGCTGGAACGGGGCAGCCGCCGAATACGACAGGGAGCGGGGCAACGAAACCGCCGGGACTGATCCGATTCTATTCGAAACTGAGAGCGAGAAAAAAGCCTCCCCCGACCGCATAAGGGTCGAGGGAGGCTTTCTGCGGCGCAGCGGCTGCGGACATCTTGTCCCATTCGCCTGCTCTGCCGATGCAGTTATTCCTTTTTCTCCACCGGAATCCAGACCTCGCAGTAGTATTCCTGGTCCTGCGTGCCCTGTTCAAACTTGCTGGCATCGCTGTACATCTCCACGTTGATGCCGGCGGCGATCTTGTAGTCGGGGTTCGTGGCCAGCCACTGGGAGAAAATCTGCTGGTTCAGCCCCTGCAGCACCTGAGGCATCCGCCCGGTGCAGGGGAACACCGCCCAGGTGTGGGCCGGAATGGTGCGGGTGGTGAAGCCATCGGGAACTTCCCCGGTGGGGTCGTAGTTGTCGGCAATGAGATATTCAAACTCGTTGCCGCCCATGCTCTCATCCAGATTGATGCCGTACATGCCGCATACCACCTGGCCATCACCTGCGGCAAAATGCTCGGCCCAGAACCGGGGCACCGCATCAGCAGCATCCTCATATTTAAATGTTTTCGCCCGGCAGAGAACAGTGAACGCCTCTTTTTTCATAATCTTGCAATCCATGCTTTGACCACCTTCCAATGTCACTTTGATCCGAAGCGGAGCAAAGGAGCGAACCGCGCCTCCGCTTTTTCGCAGTGCGGCGGGTGTGAGGCCATGGAAGCGGGCAAAGACCTTGGTAAAGCTGTCCGGTGAATCGTAGCCGAATTCCAGTGCGATATCGATGATCTTCCGGTCCGTCGTGAGGACCTCCAGCCCGGCGGCGGAAAGCCGGCGCTGGCGGATATAGTCGCCCACCGTCATGCCGCACAGCAGGGCAAAACCCTTTTGAAAATAAAAGGGGGACAATGCCGCCTGCGCAATATCCCGAATGGTCAACTCCTCCCGGAGATGCTGCTCAATATAGCGGATCGCCTGATGAATGCCTGTTACCCAATCCATTGGTCACACCTTCCTTCTGGATTCAGCATACCGGAAAGCGATCTTCTCTGCCCGATTTTCCGTGCTCATCTTTGTCCGGCAGCAGGGCGCTTCAAAATAAATTCCTGCACCGGGCAGCCGAATTCTTCGCCCAGCCTGCCCTCGGAAAAGCCCAGATGTTTATAAAATGCGCGGGCGGCGGCCCCATTGGGATCGCCCTCCCGGTAGGTGGTCACGGTAATGTCTTTCTCCTCTTCCATTTGCGTCAGCATAAAAGACACCAGCTTTTGCGCAATATGCTGCCTTCGGCAGGCCGGGTCTACCGCCAGAAAGCAGAGCATGCTGTTTTCTTTTGAAAACAACAGCGCCCCCAGAATGCGCTCTCCCTCCGCCGCACAAACCGCGGCAGAGTTTCTCATAAAATTCAGAACGGTGGCTCGGTGCTCCGCCATCGCCTCGCTGGTTTCCAGACCGGGAAATGCCTCCCGCACCTGTTCCACCAGCGCCATCCAGGCGTCGATATCCTGTGCGCTTGCAAGTCTGAGTTCCATAACGGGATCAACCTTTCTTCGATTTTTTGTTCAGCTTCAGGCTGATGCCCTGGCGATCTGCTGCCTCCCGGAGCAGCTCAGCGGCAGCAACTGCCCGTTCCTTGATGGGCTGGCCAGCCAATTCCGGCTGACTGTTCAGCACAGTCAGCACACTGCGCAGCTCCTCCAGCGACAACAAATACACCGCCGTGGTGAAAATCGTTTTGCGGCGGCCGTCATTGTAATCCGCCAGCAGCGCGTCTAAAACAGTTCGCTTTTCCTCCAGTTGTGCAAGATATGCTTCCATTCCCATCTTCCGGGCGCTGGCAATGTCCTGCTTGCGGCTGCGATGCGGAACAAAGGAATCGCCATCATCAAAGCCTTCATAGCGGGAGCAGGGATATTCCGGGCACTCCCAACAGAATTGGATGCCACCATGCTCCAGTGAACATTTCGCGATTGCGCAGCTCTGGTTCCCTGCCCCACCGCCGCAGCCGGGGCAATACCCGCCCAGCTGCATGGAACACAGGGCGCAGTTGAGACCGCACAGGGAGAAACGGGTTTCCGCACGGGTAAAGCCTTTCATGTTACTGCCTCCCAAGTAATCAAACAAAACGTTTCGGCCGCTCCGGCCTTTTCTTTGTGTGTATTATAGCACAAGGACCCGACGGTTGTCCGTCGGGGTCCTGATTCTTGTGATTTCAGCATGGCTTGGGTACAATAAGCAAAAAGGAGCGTGTACAGATGGGAAAGATCGTTTTATATCTTGCTGTGAGCGTGGATGGTTATATTGCCGACGAACAGGGTGGCGTGGATTGGCTGGGCGGTGATGGCAGCCAGCCGGATGCTTCCGGCAGTTATCCGGATTTTTATAAAACCGTGGATGCTATTGTTATGGGCTGGTCCACGTATCACCGAATCGTTACTCAGCTTTCTCCAGGCAGCTGGCCCTACGAGGGGCGACCCTGCTATGTGGTGACCCATCGGCAGCAAGCAAATCAGGAAGGCATCTGCTTTTGGAACGGTGAACTCACCGCACTGATGGACAAACTAAAAGCGGAATATACGGGCAACATCTGGATCTGCGGCGGCGCGTTGGTGGCCGGGCAGCTGCTAAAGGAAGCCTGCATCGACCGAATGTGGCTTTCCGTCATTCCGGTGGTGCTGGGAAAAGGCATCCGGCTATTTCCCGACGAGCTACCCCAGGCGCTGCCGCTGAAGCTGGTGGATACACAGCAATCCAACGGCATTGTGGATCTTATCTATGAAAAGCGGTAACTGCAAATATATTTATAGCTCTCCGGAAACTTAAAAACTCTTAAGGTTACCTTCATTTTCAATACACTTTTATTTGTTATATAAAAGAAGACATCTTATTGGAGGGTAAACGAAAATGAAAACGTATTGCAAAGCCGCAATTCTGAGCTGCCTGGTAGCCGGAGCCGGTATTGCTGCTTACAGGCGCTGGACGATTCGAATGCCTTTTAAAGAGTTCACCAGATATGCATTGTATATGGCCGTCATGGACGATGAAATTTGCCGACATGAATTGGAAGGCAACCGAATTGGCGAGGAGATCATCAAATTTCCACCCAAGCCGGAAACGCTGCAAGAGCGGTATCATTTCTATCTGCAAGTGAACCGAAAGAGGAGTCGCCGCCAAATCCAGGATGAAATCTCATCCTTGGAACAGCGGCTTCAAGAATCCCGGCAGTACATCGGCCAGCCAAAACAGCGGCTGGATGTTCAGTTCATATGATGGAATGAATGATCCTCTGTACGAAAAAAGCCCAGCCAAACGGCTGGGCTTTTTCTGGAGCTGGAGATCGGACTTGAACCGACGACCTGCTGATTACGAATCAGATAACAAATGGCTTTACAAAGCTAAAAACAGGCATTTTGTTAGTTTATTGTTAGCCTATCTGTGTTTTCTATGAGATTGCATTGTTGTATATCCGGGGAGTCTTTGTTAAAATACATGTACATACATTGAGCCAATCCTGGATGAAGGTGTTACCATGATAACTGAATACGCTGTGACGATCGGCTACATTTCAGTAGCGTTAGTCCTTCTTACTATAACAATCGCTCTGGTCGTTTTTTCGCATTCAGCCATAGTTCAATATAAAAAATGGATTATTCGAGGCTCCTTCTTGGGTATAATCCTGGCTGTTATCTACTTCTGTCTCTTAGTGACTACCGTAATCCCTTCTGGTATTTATTCTGTTCCTGTCACTGCTGAAATTTATGACGACAACACCGGCGAAGAGAAAAGCAGCTACGCGATGTCCAGTATCGATATTTTCCCGCAAGGATTCGAGATCCTTTCTCTCTCGTTTCGCAATGACGAGGATCCTCTGCTGATAGAAAACACTGTTGACGGCCTTCCTTCTGAAGAAACCGAGCACCTGGTTTACTCACATGATGGTATCGATATTACGATTACCCTTCCCCCTCTGACCTCTGACTCCCTGGGCGTTTCCGCTTTGGATGCCGTAAGTGCTGACAAGCCTGGTATGTTCTGCGCCACCGCTTCACTGTGCCTGTGCTGCTTCGCTTTATACAAATGCCTGGCACAAAAAACATAAATACTCTACACAACAAAAGAGCCCTCCGGTAGCTTCCGGAAGGCTCTTTTTGATTTTCTTCGTTCCTTATTCATCCCGCGCCAAGATCCGGCGTCTCTTGCAGGTGATCCGGTCCCACTTGAGACTGCGAATACTAATTGGTTTAGTCCCTCTTGTCTACAATCTCAAAAGATACACCCTCAATAAAAAGCGTTGTCCCATGACCGGGCAGGAAAGCCACCCGGCGGCCTTTCCATTCTGGGTGATCGCCCCAGTAGTCATGCCAAACGCCCTTGAAGTCGTTCCCGATGCGGCCATATTCAGCCTTTGTGATCTGTTGCATTTTTGCCCTTTCTGCCCTTATCTCTGGGCGGCTGGTATTGTACGGATGCTGCCGTTTTGTTCCTGACGGCCCGTTGAAGGTATCCGGTGCATCGTCAGAGCATAGTCCAGTAGACATGCAGGGCTTTTTGTATCCAGTGGCTGGGTGCCATGCGTTGCTCCAGATCCTGCGCGATCTTATGAACTTCCTCGGGAGTTGTTGCTGCCTTCAGCGCGGCATCAACGGCAGATTCGTCTTTGTAATATGCTACCATGAACTACGCTCCTCTCTGTACTGTAGCCCTGTTGGGACAGGGTACTTTATCGGCTGCCATTGTGAAACCTTCGGTTTTACGCAACCCATGAGCACCCCCGCCTTGATGGGGCGGGGCCGGGCTTGCACCGGCGGCGCGTTTATGCGTCGGCCTTGCGGGTCAGTATAAAATAAAAATGCGTTTGCCGTCTGGAGTGATACCGTAAAGCGCACCGCCGATGGATTGAGCAGCCTTCAGTGCCTGCTCAAAAATCGGGGTCTTGCCGAAATATTTGCCGTTGGCCTGCGGATGATCGGCTGGGTAGTGAATCTCGAAGCCGATATATTTTTCTTTCTTGAACATCGTGAAACCTCCTGCTTTGTATCATTGAGTTGGCGGCGCTCAGTATCCAAGCCACCACAGAACCTTCGCCATACTGTAGCCGGTAAGATCTTCATGATCCTCACCAGTCTCTCCGGTGATAACGTTGGTCCAGGGCATAACGCCGTAAATGTGTCCGGCCTCGTCCTGATAATGACGCATGCCGTGGAAGTCCAGAATGCGGGCAATGCGTTCGCTGCTCATACTCTCCTCGCTTTCTCCCGGGCATCTGCTTGGCCGCCCGGGTGGGCATTCGTTCAAACCAGCTCCAGAACTTGTTTGATGGCCCAGTTGCGGGCGCCGCGCTCGGTCTTCCAGGTGGGTGTGAACGGCAGCGGCTGGTTCTCCTCCGCGTCCTTCAGGGCAAAATACTGAGACGCTGTGCCTTTGTTCATACAGTAGATGGTTACTTTCACGTTTTGCCCTCCTTCTATTGTTGAGTGGTTCGTCTCGTGGTATAATAAGAGCAGCAAGGGAGGCTATTTGCTAGTTAGTGGTCTTTGCTGTTGGGTGGTTAGCTATTGCGAGTAGCTAACCACTCTTTTTTGTATGCCTCAAAGGCAGCTCGTTTTTGGGCGGCATTGAGATTTTGCCATTCCGCAAACTTCATTGGCAGCCTCCTTTCTGCCTCCCTTGCTGTGCCTCTATGCTAGCACGATATCGTGCCATTGTCAACACGATATCGTGAACATTCTCCATAATTGGCAGTTAGCACTATATCGTGCCTTCCGCTTTTGTGCATCATTCACTATATCGTGCTGTTTGAATTTGTGATACAATATCTTCGGGAGGTGTTGATATGGCTCTGAGCGAGGCAAAGAAAGCCAGCAACAAAAAAAGCGACCAAAAGTATATGCAAATTCTGATTAAGCCTTACAAAGCGGAGGGCGCTGCTATTCGAGAAGCCGCAGCAGCCAAAGAGCAAAGCTTGCAGGCATATATATTGCAAGCCGTTCGGGAACGCATGGAGCGCGATGGTTACACATTTTCTCCAAAGCCCGATAATTCGCTTTGCAATGCGTCTTCTGTGCTTGACAGTGAGACAGCGAAATGATAAACTTGGTATAGTGATAAGTATAAAAAAGAGCCGTCACCGGAAGAGATTCCGGGGCGGCTTTTTTGCTGCATTCGCGGCGGCCTGCTTCCTTTTCGGGAGCGGGCCTTTTTTGTTGCAAAGGGGGTGTGATGTGTGGCGTCTGGGATGGAGAATTTGCGGGTGCCGAGTTCGGAGGAAGCTCGGGAGATTGGGCGCAAGGGTGGGCAGAAAAGTGCCGAAAACCGCCGGCGGAAGCGGGCAATCCGGGAGATCTGTGCGGACCTGCTTGCGATGGAGGCTCCGCAGGGGGCTGCCGAGCTGGGAGAGCTGACGCAGGTGGCCCAGAAGCTGGCCGAGGAACGGGGGCAGCCGCTGGACCTTTACGAGGCGATGACGCTGGCACAGGTGGCACAGGCCATGGCCGGAAACACCAAGGCCGCTGTTTTTGTGCGGGATTCCGCCGGTGACAAGCCTGCCGATGATGTGCAGGTGTCCACCGGGATGACCGACGCGGACCGCCAGCTGATGGCCAATGTGGCCGCCAGATTGCAACAAAAGGATAAAAACCGGCAAGAATAATCAGGACGCTTTCCTGTTATTCTGAATTTTCCGCATAAAACCGTGATTTTCTGTTTCGTCAAACAGCTATTTAGCGAAACTGCAACGCGTTCGGTGCTACAAATCCAACCAGGCACGGCAGAACGCCTTGCAGTGGACGAAGCGGCGCCGGTTCGCTCCGGCGGGATGAAGATCGTCGGGGATGCGGCGGGGTATGGGA
This sequence comes from Gemmiger sp. An194, assembly GCF_002160145.1. Taxonomy (GTDB): domain Bacteria; phylum Bacillota; class Clostridia; order Oscillospirales; family Ruminococcaceae; genus Allofournierella. The sequence continues at coordinate 22,112 of NZ_NFKA01000022.1, forward strand.
CTTTGCGGGCTGGCTTTTGCCAGCTTCCAAAAGGTTGACCGGCCGCTCCGGTGGCTGGGCCCTGCTTTGCGGCCGGGATGGCTGCGAGGCGGACTGAGCTGCATGGATGCCCGGCGGGATTGGTTCCTTCTGGGGAGACTGGTGCCTGGGATGACGGGCGGAAAGGGGGTGATGGCCGGAGGGCAGACGGATGGGTTTGTTCTCCGGCCTTCCCTTTTCATCGGGAGATTGCCGGGCACTGATGTGGATGCGCCGGGGCCGGTTCGGTGGCTGGCTGACAGGAGGGCGGTACTGCTTCCCTTCGTTTTTTTTGCGGATGGTGCGCCGGACGGATGCGGGCGGATGGGGTGATGATCCCCCTCCCCCCATGCGGGCGACCCCCGGCTGCGATTACGGCCGGAGCGTAAAAAATATGCGGCCCGCAAAAGAATCTCGCTGGAAAGAACCGGTCTTTTGTGCCTTTCTCATCCGCTTTGGCGGGAAAGGAAAAACACGGTGACGGACCGGGAATTTCTCTCTTTGGAAAAAGTCGGTGAAGGACCGATATTTTCTCTTGGGAAGAAAACGGTACCCCCTACGGGGGTAACTGCGTTCCGCTTCCCTGCCGGTCACGGGGGCAAGGGAGGAGGGAGAATGCTCACGCCCTCCCTCCTGCCCTTCCCCTGGCCGTGACAATGAAATTTTCCGTATGCCGATTCGCCCGGACGCTTGCCTGCTTTGCACATCGGGGCGGCGGGCACCGGACACACGACGCAGCGGTTTGGGGCGCGGGCCATGTGTGATACACCACGCACCGGAGCGCCGCACCCTGTTTGCCGCTATGGGATATTGGGGCGTCTGATGTTTGATGGAAAGGAGGAGACGGGATGGAGCTGAGCCCGGCCGCGATCCGGCAGGCGGAGGCGGAGTTTTGCCGGGAAAACCCGGTGTATTTTGTGGAGACCTACTGCCACATTGAGGACAAGGACGCGGCGGAGCTGATCGTTCCCTTCCGCCTTTGGGACGGCCAGCGCCGCGCCCTGGAGGAATTCAGCCGCTACCGGCTGAACGTGGTGCTGAAGGCCCGCCAGCTGGGCTTCACCTGGCTGGCCCTCTGCGAGGGGGCCCGGCTGGTGGTTCTGAGCGCGGGGCGCACGGTGGTGGGCCTTTCCCGCTCGGAGGACGAGGCCAAGGAGCTGGTGCGCCGGCTGGGCGTGATCCTGCGCTACATGCCCGAGTTCGTGGCCGAGGAGGGCCATGTGCCCCCCGGCTGGGATGGGCCGGTGTTTGCCGTGACGGCGCTGAGCCTGACCGTGCATTTTCCGGACCGGCCGGAGAGCGTGTTCAAGGCCTTCCCTTCCAGCCCGGCGGTGGGCCGCTCCTTCACCGCCGACCTGATCATCATTGACGAATGGGCCTTCCAGCAGTTTGCGCAGGAGATCTGGCAGTCTGCTTTCCCGGTTGTGAACCGGCCCACCGGCGGCCGGGTGATCGGGCTTTCCACCATCAAGCGGGGAACCCTGTTCGAGGAGATCTTCACCAACCCCGACAACGGCTTCCACAAGATCTTTCTGCCCTGGAGCGCGGACCCGCGCCGGGACCAGCAGTGGTACCGGAACACGCTGGGCGCGCTGGGTGAGGACAAGACCCTGGAGGAATACCCCGCCACGGTGGAGGAGGCCCTGACCGTTCCCGGCGGCGCCTACTTCCCCGAAGTGAAGGCCAAGACCCACCGGCGCACCCAGCCGCTTTTGCAGGCGGGGCGGCGGTATGTTTCGCTGGACTATGGGCTGGACATGCTGAGCGTGCATTGGATTGACGTGGATCAGAGCGGCCACGCGGTGGTGTACCGGGAATACGACGAGCCGAACCAGACCATCGGCCAGGCAGCGGCGGCAATCCTTCGGATGAGCGCGGGCGAGGACATTGAACTGTTCCTTGCGCCGCCCGACCTTTGGAGCCGCAGCCAGGAAAGCGGGCGCAGCCGGGCGGATCTGTTCCGGGAAAACGGACTGAGCCTGACCAAAAGCAGCCGGGATTTTGCGGCCGGGTGCGCTGCCATGAAGCAATGGCTGGCAGCCGACCCGGCCACCGGGACCCCCTGGATGCAGTTCATGGACTGCCCCACCCTGATGCAGCATCTGCAGAAGATCCAGAAGGACGAGAAAAACCCGGATGTGTATGCCAAGACCCCCCACAACCTGACCCATGCCCCGGACAGCCTGCGGTATTTCTGCGTATGGTGGCCGCTGCCCGCAAAGCAGACGGACAAACCCCGGCGGGCTATCTGGGAGGCGGACCTTTACGAGGATTACGACAATGCGGACAGTGCCGGAAAGGCGTATCTGATCCAGAAATACGGCGATCCGTTCTGCGGGAGGTGAAGAGAAGATGCGCTGCCCCCAGTGCGGCATTGAGATGATGGTGACACAGCGCACCGGCACCAGCCTGAAGCTGGCCTGCCGGAACCCGCAGTGCCCCAATTACACTGCGCCGGGAGAGGCCCGGCGGGTGGTGGCGGAGCTTCGGGTAACGCCCGAATCCGCCCACGAACCCCAGCAGCAAGGGAGGTGAAACAGATGAAGCTGAATGTGAACGGCAAGAGCGGCCAGATGGTGAAGGCCGGCAAGACCTCGCCCGGCAAAAAGCCCGTGGTGAGCAAGGGCGGCGACCTGCGGGCCAAGGGCAGCAAGTGAGGCCCGGCAGAGCGGCCGGATGAGCGGGCATTTTGCCGGACCGGCCGCTCTGCTTTGAACCGCGTTTTTCACTCTTTGAATGTTTTTCCCCGAATGTTTAGCCGGGCAGCGGCGTGGTAGCTGCCAGGAGGTTTTTTATGGAACTGGAACACAATGGCGGCGCAATGGGCCAGCAGCCCGGGCAGGAAGGAGCCGCCCCTGCCGCGAGGAGTCTGGAAGAGGTGTTTTCCGAGAGCGAGACTTCCGGCGCAGCGACCCGGACGGAGAACGACCCCGAACAGGAACAGCAGGAACAGGAGAACCGCAGTGAGGAGACTGACAGCAGGCCGGACGGCCAAAGCAGCCGGAGCGGACTGACCCAGGATCAGATCTGGGCGATCTCCCGGCGGAAGGCGGAGGCACAGGCCAGAGAGCGAACCGACCGGATGTTTGCCCAGCGGTTCGGCCACCTGACCAACCCCGTAACCGGCAAGCCCATTCAGACGGCGGAGGATTACTTTGCCGCGCTGGACGCGCAGGAGCAGCTGCGCCGGGAGCAGGCCGTTCGCCAGGCAGCCAGCGGCATGGAGCCCGAACAGGCCCGACAGCTGATGGACGCCCTGCAGAACGACCCGGCCCGCCGACGGCTGGAGGAAGAGAACCAGCAGCTGCAGACCCGGGTGCACCAGATGCAGCGCCAGCAGGATCTGGCGCGGGGCGAGCAGCTGCTTGCTGAGCGCATGGCACAGATCAGCCGGCTGGACCCGGAGATGAAGAGCCTGGAGGACATTCGCCGCCAGCCGGAATTTGCCGAATTCGACCGGCTGGTGCGCGGCGGCTACGATCTGGTGGACGCATACAAGCTGGCGTTTTTCCAGCGGCTGCAGGACCGGCAGGCCAGCGGCGCCAAGCAGGCAGCCATCAACGCGGCCCGGGGCAAGCAGCATCTGGCCCCGGTGGGCGGCAAGGCCGGTGCGGAGGACGGACTGACCGAGGAGATCATTGCGGAATACCGCAGATTCAACCCCAAATGGACCCGGGAGGATATTTCCCGCTTCCACAAAAATTACAGCAAAGGAGAGTAAGCGTATGTTTTCTGTTTACAAGCGGGCCATCGGTGATGTGGAGCCCTTTGAATTTCTGCCCGGCGCGGAAGGCCTTGCCCTGGGCAGCGCCGCCAAGCTGGCCAGCGGCCAGCTGGCCAAGTGCGAAGCCGCCGACACGGCGGAATACATCGTGCAGGGGCCGAAGCGGGAGGACGGCTGCTATCCGGTGATCCGGGTGCTGCCCGCCACCATTTTTGAGACCCGGGCCGAGGCCCAGATTGACGCAACCAAGGTGGGCACCGACGTGCAGCTGAACACCACCGCGGACGGCGTGACCGCCACCGGCGGCGGCAGCTTTGTTGTGACCGAGACCGACGAAGCGGCCAGCGGCGGCATCGTGCGCGGCTACTTCCGGGCGGCGGCCGGTGCGGGCGGCTGAACCCGCAGACAGTGACGAAAAGGAGGACAGCAGGATATGAGCATTATTTTTTCCGAGGGCTCCGGCGTGGCGAACAGCATCTTCGGCAAAAGCCAGGAACCCATTAAGGCCCTGATCGAGAGCGGTGTGGAGGCCTTCCAGGAATTCAGCGCCGTGGACAAGATCTTCAGCATGGACACCACCAAGAACTACGCCGAGAAGTACACCAGCGAGACCAGCATGGGCGACTTTGCCGACGTGGGCGAGAACGGTGCCTACCCCAAGACCAGCATCCAGGAGGGCTATTCCAAGGTGGTGGAGCCCACCACCTGGAAGTCCAGCTTTGAGGTGACCCAGGAGATGATGGAGGATGCCAAGATCGGCAAGATCCGCAGCCGGGCCAACATCTTCACCCAGAGCTACAACCGCACCCGGGAGAAGTTCGCCGCGGCTCTGCTGGCGGGCGGCACCGGCAAGACGGTGAAGTTCAACCAGAAAACCTACAGCACTGCCAGCGCGGATAACGTGGCCCTGTTTTCCAAGGACCACCCCAGCATCACCAAAAACACCGGCAACCAGTCCAACCTGTTCAAGGCCGCCTTTTCGGCGGAGATCCTGGACGAGGTGCAGGAGAAGATGCAGATGTTCACCGACGACAACGGCAACCTGCTGAACGTGGCCCCGGACACCATCGTGATCCCCAACGTGGGCAGCCTGAAGCGGAAGGTGTTCGCCGCCATCGGCAGCGATCTGGACCCGGACAGCAACAACAACGCGGTGAACTTCCAGGTGGGGCTGTGGAACGTGATCGTTTGGCCTTACCTGCCCCAGAAGCTGGCCGGCGGCGAGTATTTCTTTTTGCTGGACTCGAAATTCAAGGACAGCTACGAGTGCCTGCCCTGGCTGGATCGCCTGCCCCTGACCGTGCGCAGCGACATTGACCCCAACACCGACGCCAACGTGTTCAAGGGCCGCGCCCGCTTTGGCGCGGGCTTCAACAACTGGCGCTGCATTGCACTGTGCGGCGCGCAGATGAGCAGCGGCACCCAGCTGGGCGAGTAAGCGGACCGGACCGCACCGCCGGTTTTGTGCCGGCGGTGCGGCCTTCATGCAAAGACAGGAGGGCCTATGAAGGAAGGATTTTTGAGGCGCGCAAAGCTTATGCAGCCCCAGGGCTCTGCAGCAAAGCGTGCGAAATGGCAGGCCCGGCTGGACTACGCAAAGCGCAGCTACGACCCGCTGCGCCAGAAGATGGACCGGCGGCAGGCCTACTACACCGGCGACCATTCCATCCCCGCGGCCTCCGGCGCAAGCAAGGCCAAGGACGCCACCAACGTGCGCAACATCGTGTATGAGCTGATCGAGAGCCAGGTGGACAGCACCGTGCCCCAGCCCCGGGTGACTGCCATCCACCCGGAGGACAAGGAGCTGGCCCGCAAGATCGAGGCGCTGCTGCTCAACCAGATCCGGCTGCTGAATTTCAAGGAGCTGAACGATCTGCAGGAGCGCACGGTGCCCATTCAGGGCGGCGACTACTGGCAGGTGGAGTGGGACCCGAATGCGGGCTTCCACTGCACGCTGGGCGATCTGAGTGTGTGCGAGCGCCATCCCAAGCAGGTGATCCCCCAGCCGGGCGTGTACGACGTGGAGAAGATGGAGTACATCTTCGTGCTGGTGAGCCAGAGCCGGGAATATCTGGAACGGCGGTACGGGGTGAAGATCGAAGAGGAAAGCGAGAGCGATGTGAGCGCCCGCACCGCTGATGGCGAATACGTGGAAGGGCTTGTGACCCAGAACATTGTTTACTTCCGCAACCGGGAGGGAGGGATCGGACTGTTCAGCTGGGTGGGCGACCAAACCCTGGAGGATCTGGAGGACTATCAGGCCCGGCGGGGCGAGGTGTGCTGCGAGTGCGGGACCCGGCGCACCGCCGACGCATGCCCGGTGTGCGGCTCGAAAAAATTCCGGCAGGCCCCACTGGAGGCTCAGGAGCTGGAGCGGGACATCACCCTGGCGGACGGCACCCTTGTCCCCGCCTTTGAGCCGGGAGAACCGGAACCGGTGAAAAACCCGGACGGCAGCATCCAGACCGATCTTCTGACCGGCGAACCCATCTGGCAGGAGGGGCCCCCGGTGCGCACCACCATCCCCTACTACAAGCCGAACGCGTTTCCCCTGGTGCTGCGGCGCAACGTGCGGCTGTTCGGCCAGCTTCTGGGCTCCAGCGATGTGGATGTGATCGAGGATCAGCAGATCGCCGTTTCCAAGTTCGGCACCAAGATCGAGGAAAAGCTGCTGAAGGGCGGCAGCTATGTGACCCTGCCCGAAGGGGTGAACGTGGAGACCACCGACCGGGAGCTGAAGGTGTTGCGGATGCGCAACCCGGCGGACAAGAGCATGATCGGCGTGGTCAACGTGCAGGTGGACACCAGCCGGGACCAGAACATGCTGGAGACAAACTACGCCTGGGCCAAAAGCACCCTGGGCATCACCGATGCCTTCCAGGGCAAATACGATGCCTCGGCCACCAGCGGAACCGCCAAGCAGTTCTCGGCCAACCAGTCGGCGGGGCGCCTGCAGTCCAAACGGGAGATGAAAAACCAGGCCTACGCGAAACTTTACAAGCTGATGTTCCAGTTCATGCTGGCCTATGCGGATGAGCCTTATCCCCTGACCTACCAGCAGCCGGACGGGCAGCAGCAGTTCACCCATTTTGACCGGTACGACTTTTTGAAGCGGGACGCGGCCGGCGAGTTTTACTGGTGCGATGAGTTCATCTTTGAGGTGGACCCGGCCTCCAACCTGGCCAGCAACCGGGAGACCCTGTGGAGCATGATCGACGTGAAGTATCAGGCGGGCGCCTTTGGCCCGATCAACGAGCTGCAGAGCCAGTATCGGCTGTGGACCCTGCTGGCCGAGACCGGTTACCCCCACGCGGAGGCCATGAAGGCGAGCATCAAGCAGGAGATCGACGAGCAGAAGGCCGCCGCTTTGCAGGCTGCGGGGGCGCAGCCCGGCCTGACCGGCCAGGCTGCCGCGGCGGATACCGGACATCTGGAGGGCGGCTTATGACCTGGAAAGACGTGAAGCTGGCGGTTTTGCAGAAGATGTTTTCGGCGGACGGGACCACCATCAATGAGAACGATGAGAGCGTGCGGGAGTACATGAATGCCATGCCGCAGGCGGCAAATGAGGGGCTTCAGCTGCTCTGCACCGCAGGCAAGGCGCTGCGAAAATGCTACGAGATCCCGGACAAGGACGCTGGGGTGATGACCGTTGACCTTACCCGGGAGCTGACGGATTTTTACCGGGCAGACCGGCTGGAGGTATACGGCTTTGATGAGGCGGGCACCCCCTGCCCCGTGACCGGCGCACAGCTTGTGGGCGGACGGTTTTTAGTGCTGCCGGACGGGGTGCAGGGCAAGGTGCTGTTTTATTACGACGCATGGCCCCCTGCCATTACCCTGACCACGCCGGACGATGAGGAGATCCCCCTTGACCCGGATGCCGCGGTGATTTTGCCGCTGTACATTGCCAGCCAGCTGTACAAGGACGATGACATTGCCATTGCCACGGTGTACCGGAACGAATTCGAGGTGGCCTTCGGGCTGCTGAAGCAGCCCTGCTCCGGCGTGACCTCGGACGAATTCACCAGCGTGAGCGGGTGGATCTGACGGGAGGTGTGACGATTGGCGACCTTTAAGGTGCCCAGCCAGGTGAGCCGCAGCGTGCTGACGGTGGACACCCTGCTGGGCGTGGACATGACCAACGACCCCAGCAACGTGGACAAGGGCCAGAGCCCGAACGGACAGAACCTGATCCGGGATGTGCCCGGCAAGGTGCGCAAGTGCATGGGGTATGAAAAGCTGTTTATGCTGGAGGGTGCGATTCACGGCTACCACGGCTACGGGGAAAAGCCCGGCCTGCTGCATGCCGGAACGAAGCTGTATCGGGTGGACCTTGCCGGAGATAGCGAGCCGGAGTTGGTGTACAGCGAGGCCGCCGACCGGCCCAGCCGCAGCTGGCAGCTGGCGGAGCGGTTATTTCTTGCAGATGGAAAGGCTTTGCTGGTTTACGACGGGAAGACGGTGAAGAAGGCCTCTGAAATTGCAAAAATCCCTTTGTTCACCATTGCGAAGGCTCCCGCCGGAGGCGGCAAGCAATATGAGCAGCTGAACCTGTTGCAGCCGAAATTTCAGGAGATGTTTCTGGGCACTGAGGACGCCAAGGAATACCACCTGAGCTTTTCCGGACTGGATTCTGCCGATGTGACCGTGGAAGTGCTGAGCGCCCAGGGCGACTGGGTGAAGAAAAACGAGGGGGCTGATTTTTCGGTAAACCGGCAGACCGGCGTGGTGACCTTCACCACCGCTCCCGGGCAAAGCCCGGTGAGCGGACAGGACAATGTGCGGATCACCGCAGCGCGTACTGTGACCGGATACGCCGACCGGATCAACAAATGTGATATCGGCATTCTTTTCGGAGTAAATGGTGCGGCAGACCGGCTTTTTCTTTCCGGCAACCCGGACTACCCCAGCTATGACTGGTATTCCGGGCAGAATGACCCCACATACTGGCCGGATACCGGGTACAGCACCCTGGGCAGCGGCGGCAGCGCGGTGATGGGGTACAGCATCATCAACAACTATCTGGCCGCCCACAAGGATGAGCGGGACACCGACCGGAACGTGGTAATCCGCCGCGGAGATCTGGTGGATAATCAGCCTGCCTTCCCCATCACCAATACGCTGCAGGGACCGGGCGCGGTAGCAAAGGGCAGCTTCTGCTACCTTTGCACCGAGCCGGTGTTTCTGACCTCACTGGGCATCTACGCCATTACCCCAAGTGACATCAGCGGTGAGCGGTACAGCCAGGATCGAAGCTACTATGTGAACGGCGCACTGACCCGGGAAAGCGGGCTGTCGAAGGCAGTGGCTGCGGTGTTCCGAGACCTTTACTGGCTGTGTGTGAACGGGCACGCCTACATTCTGGACGGGCTGCAGAGCCTGGGGCAGGAACGGAGTGAACCCTATTCCACCCGGCAGTATGCCTGCTTTTACCGCACAAATCTTCCCGCCAGCGCAATCTGGGTGGAGAACGACCGGTTGTTCTTCGGGGACAGCACCGGATCGGTATACCGGTTTTTCGACGACCCCAAGGCACAGGAGAGCTACAACGACGACGGGCAGCCCATCCATGCGGTTTGGGAGACACCGGATTTTTCCGGCAAGCTGTTTTACAAGAACAAGACCTTCCGGTACCTTGCTTTGCAGCTGACCCCGGCCGTTGCCACCAGCGTGAAGCTTTATGCCCAGAAGCGGGGCATCTGGGGATTTTTGCGGGAGGAGGCCCGCAAGGCCCGCTACTTCAGCTACGCGGGGCTGATCTATTCAAAATTCACCTATTCCAACGACCAGACCACCAAGACGCTGCACACAAAGCTGCGCATCAAACGGGTGGACAAGGCCCGGTTCCGCTTTGAAAACGATCAGCGGAACGAACCCTTCGGCCTGATGGCCTACGCGCTGGAATACGTGGAAAACGGAAACTACAAGGGGTGAGAAAATGGCATTCAAACGGATCGAGGACAGCGACCTGAAGGGCAAGGGCAACGTGGGCCGCCCGGACACCCCCGGTGTGGATACCGCCGAAATGCAGCGCATTCTGGATGAGATCCCCCGGGAGATCATCGTGCCCGCCTTCAACGCGCTGGTGGATGCACTGAACAATGGCACCGGCGCGGACGGGATCACCGTGACCGTGCCCTCCGGCGTGCCGGCAGAGACTGCAAACAACCTGAACGCCGTGCTGGCTGCGCTGGGCGTAGAATTTCTCAAGCGGGTCATCAGCGACGACGTGAAAAAAATCCGGCTCAATTCCTTCGGAGAGCTGGAGGTGAGCACCGACGGCAGCAAGTTCACGGTGGCTTCCAGCCGAGGCCATGTGATCGAGGACGGTCTGGACAACACCTACACCCAGCGGCGCAAGCTGCGCTTCAAGTTCACTCAGGTGGAGGATGACCCGGACAGCGACGCCACTGTGGTGTACGGCCTGATCGGACCGGAAGGCCCTCCCGGCCCCGGCGGCGTGGTGACAGACCTGGACCCCGGCCTGTTTGCCCTGACCGTGGACGAGGATGGCAACGTGTATTTGCAGCACAACGACGGCGAGCCCACGCCGCCCTTCTCCATCGACGGGGACAAGAACCTGATCTACACCGTATCGGATGAGGTGCAGATCAATCTGGGCAACATCCGCGGGCCGCAGGGTGTGCAGGGGACGCAGGGCATGAAGGGCGACACCGGTGCGCAGGGCCCACAGGGGCTTACTGGCCCGCAGGGCGAAACCGGCCCGCAGGGCAGCCCCGGACCACAGGGTGAAAGGGGCGACCCGGGCGAGACCGGCCCCAAAGGTGACCCGGGCTTTTTCAAGATGGATGTGGATGAAAGCGGCAATCTTGCGGTCTACTACGGCGCAGGCGAGCCCCCTCCCCTGTCCATCGAGGACGGCCATCTGGTCTACACCCTGCAGGACGGACAGAAGCTGGATCTGGGCAACGTGACCGGTCTGCGCGGGCCAACTCCGGCGCTGGAGCTGGAGGAGAACGGCGACCTGTATGTGCGGTACGAGTAAAGGAGGATGAAAGATGGCAGAACGGCAGCTTTTGGGCAACATCAAAGGCCCCAAGGGCGATACCGGTCCCCAGGGCCCGAAAGGCGATACCGGCGCGCAGGGGCCCAAGGGAGACACCGGCCCCCAGGGCCCGCAGGGCGAACGGGGTGCGACCGGCTCCACCGGTGCACAGGGCCCGGCCGGTACCCGGGGCAGCACCTGGTACACCGGCACCGGAATCACCGGTACCAGCACCACGGGTACCGTATTCTCCGGCAGCGGCGTAAGCAGTGCCATTGTGGGAGACATGTACATGAACAGCAGCACCAACTATGTGTACAAGTGTACTCTGGGCGGCGCTGCATCGGTTGCAAAGTGGGCCTATGTGGCCACCCTGAAGGGCCCCAAGGGAGACACCGGCGCGCAGGGTGCTAAGGGGGATACCGGCGCACAGGGGCCTCAGGGCCCCACCGGACCGGCCGGTGCAAACGGGAAAACGCCCAGCTTCGAACTGGACGAAGAGGGCAACCTGTACGCGATCTTTTCGTAAAGGAGGAGGAACAATGGCAGAACAGAAACTTCTGCTGGGCAACATCCGCGGACCGCAGGGCGCGGCAGGCCCCAATACGGTGAGCAGCAGCACGACCACCAGCGGATTTGAGGATGGTCATGTGCTGTTTAACAACAAAGGTAAAGTGGGCGGCAAGAAACTGACCGCATCGGATGTGGGCGCGGCAGATGCCAAAAATGCTGTGGTTCGGATGGGCCTTGTAAGCAATGGCATTGCAGTAAGTGAGCTGACGCTCGGAATCTGGGAAACGGATGGAAGCCACAAGGTAACCCCCTGGCCGGAGGGACTGAATGACAGTGCTGTTGTCATCCGAAACAACAACCAGACGATTATCACAGACATTTTCGGTACGCTGGCAACTTATGACCACTACTACAATGTGTGGAAATTCAACACCGGCAATGCAATTTGTCGAGGCGGTGTTTTCCCGAATGGACAGAAACCGGACTCGGTAGGAAACGGTTACTTCATCTGCAACGCCAGCAACAAGCCCTCGCCCTGGCCGGATGGCGTGAATGAGGATGCCACGCTGGTGCGGATGGACCGGTTCGTCCAGTTGGTGGATGTGTTCGGAACTGTGAAAACCTGGAACATCTATTCGCAGGAATGGAGGTAAGCCATGCAGATCAGCGATAAACGAATCCGCGAAATCTGTAAAAGCTTCGTGAGCGGCATGAATGCAGAGCAGATTGCGGCGGTGGAAGGCCTGAATGATGCAACCGTGGAGCTGCTGCTGGCGGATCACGCAAAGGAATGCTGCGAGATCCGGGAATATCTGGACAGGATGGGCTGGACACTGGAGGCAGAGCCCGCACCGGTGCTGCTGGTGCGCTCCTCCCCTGCCCTTGCCGTCCACGGCATTGATGTGAGCAAGCATCAGGGCACCATCAACTGGGATGCCGTGGCAGCGGACCCCAGTGTGCAGTTTGCCATTTTGCGGGCCGGGTATGGCCGATATGAAAGTCAGAAGGACCCCACCTTTGAGCGCAACTATGCCGAGTGCAAACGCCTGGGCATTCCGGTGGGCGCTTACTGGTACAGCTATGCAACCACACCGGCGGACGCGGCCACCGAGGGGCGGCTGTTTGCCAAGGTGCTGGCGGGCAAACAGTTTGAGTATCCTGTCTATTTTGACCAGGAGGATGGAAGCATCCCGGCAGCGCAGCGCACCGCCTGTGCGCTGGCCTTCTTCGATGCTATGGGCGCGGAGTGGTACAAAGGGTATTACTCCTACACCAGCTGGATGCCCAGTGTGGACCTTGCAGCCATCCGGCAGCACTGTGATACCGTTTGGCTGGCGGACTACCGGGCAAACCCGGACCAGACCATCCAGCGGGACATGCACCAGTACACCAGCAGCGGCACCGTGGCCGGGATCGGCGGCCGGGTGGACTGCAACCGGGCTTATGTGGACTTCCCCGCTCTCATCCGGGCGGCAGGAAAGAACGGATTTGAGAAGGAGGACAACACCATGTACAGCGATACTTTGAAGATTGGCCCCGTGAGTGGCGGCGACCGTAAGACCATGGCGGCACTGGCGGAGAGCCTGAATCTGCCCCACTTTGACGCGGGTGACTACATCATTGTTGGCCCGGCCAGCGAGGGTGACCGCAAGCAGATTGTGGCAAAAGCTCAGAGCCTTGGTCTGGGCGTAGAGAACTATCTCCCGCCTGAACCCGAAGAGCCTGAGGAACCCGAGGAACCCAAGCCGGAGCTGGATCTGACCGAGGTGCTGGAGGCCGTTGCCGCGCTGGACAAGATGCTGGACGATATGGACGGCAAGCTGGACCGGGTGCTGGAAAAGCTGGAGCTGGTACAGCAGGCGCTGGAGGACCCCGCCGCCCAGCAGGTGCTGGACAAGCTGGAAAAGGCCGGCGCGGCGCTGGCGGAATGAGGTGAAGCCGATGGATGAATGGGGCGTAGTTGGGGTGCTGGTGGTGGTGGCCGGACTGTTTCTCTCGGTGGGGGCGCCGGTGATTCGGCTGAACAGCACCCTCACCAAGCTCTCCACGCTGGTGGAGGGGCTGCGGGACCGGCAGACCCAGCAGGAACAGAACAACACCGAAGGCCACCGCCGTCTGTGGAAACACAACGATGAACAGGATGCGACGCTCAACGACCATGAGACCCGCATTACGATTCTGGAAAGGAAGGATTAACAATGGAAATTATGGGCATCACCGGCGTGGCCGGTATCGTGGTGATCTGCTATCTGGTTGGCCTGATCGTGAAGGCGACCCCCTGGAACAACAACAAGATCATCCCCATCGTGTGCGGCATGGCCGGTGCGGTGCTGGGCGTGGCGGGCATGTATGTCATGCCCGAGTTCCCGGCGGCTGACCCCATCACCGCTGTGGCGGTGGGCATTGTGAGCGGTCTGGCGGCAACCGGCGCCGATCAGGCGGTAAAGCAGCTGAAGCAGTAACGCAGAGCCGGCCCCTGCCCTTATGGCGGGGGCTGGCCGCAGGAAAGGAGAGATCGGTATGGCATTGGCGGACTGGGTTCTGGGCGGAAGCCGGGGCGGCCTGACCAGCGAACAGAAAAAGCAGATCAACGAGAGCTACAAGCCGGGCAGCTACGGGCACAGCACCTACAGCGGCCTGGGACGGAAGCCGAACAGCTCCTCCGGCAGCGGAAGTTCTTCGGGCGGCTCTTCCGGAGGTGGCGGCGCATCGGCCCCCGCCTATGACCCCTATGCCGCGTATCAGGCGCAGCTGCAGGCGATTTATGAGGAGCAGCGCCGGGCGGCGGAGGAGGCAGAGCGCCGCAAGCGGGAGGCTGCACAGGCTGCCTATGACCGGAACATGGCAGCTTTGGGCAGCGCCTACCAGAACCAGCTGAGCGGGCTGAAGCAGAACTATGAATCCACCCTGGGCACACTGGAAAACGACTACAACCTGGGCGTGGATGGTGTGAACAAGCAGGCGGACAACGCCCAGCAGCAGGCCTACATCAACTACATGATGAGCAAGCGGGACCTGGGCCAGCAGATGAGTGCCCAGGGACTTTCCGGCGGCGCCGCTGAAAGTACCATGGCCGGGCTGTACAACGAGTACGGCAACAGCCGGAATACCATCGACAGCGGCCGGAACGACAACCTGGCCAGCCTGAAAAACAGCTACGATTCCAGCAAGGCCAGTGCCCTGCAGAGCTACAACGGCCAGCTGAGCGACGCTGAGGCGGCCAAGCTGGCCTACGAGATGCAGCTGGAGCAGAACCTGGCGAATGCCATTGCGGACGCGGCCAGCGTGAACTACGACCAGCAGTTTGCCCTGAGCCAGGATTACCTGAGCCAGCTGAGTGACATTCAAAAGGCGCAGGCCGCTGCGGCCCAGAAGGCGGCAGCCCAGAGCTACTCGGCCGGAAATTCGACCCGCAGCGTTTCGACCCGGCAGGCGGGTGTGGCCGGCTCCGGCAGTAACGCGTACCGGCTGGCCCAGCAGGTATATTCCAGCTACCAGAACCCGGACGATGTGGTGGACGCGCTGATGCTGAGCGGCGTTTCCAACCAGGACATTCTGGACATTCTGAATCAGATGGGCATCAACTGACAAGGCGAGGGGGAGCGACATGGCACGATATGACCTGAACGCACTGGAAAAGCGGCGCAGCGAAACGGTGGAACGGCTGGAACAGATCCCGGACAAGCCCAGCGTCCCCGCTTCCTCGTCTGCTTCCTCCTCCGTTTCCTTTTCCCGCCGAAGCTCCGCTTCTTCCCCTTCCCCGACTGCTTCGCCCAAAACACGACCCACAGCCGGGGCGGATTTTTTGCAGCAGACGAAACAGAAAACGAGCGAACCGGCGGCCGTTCCCGCAAAGGTGGAACCCTCCACCCTGACCGACGGCGGGCAGGATGAGGAGCAGGCCCGGCAGCTGGACACCTGGCTTTCGGACGGATACCGGCTGAGCCGGGAGGAGAAGACCGACGCCCGCAGGCTGATCGGGGAAAACAGCGCGGCCATGTGGGAGCTGGAAAAGAGCGGCCGACAGCCCGACGCCCGGCAACAGGAATACAGCCGCCAGATGCAGCGGCTGGCCAACAAGATCAGCCCCATTGCCAACGTGATGACCGGCGCGGCGGAGGCCTTTGGGATTCCGGCGCTGGCAGACCTTATGAGCGGCGGCAGCACCGGGGACGACGCGGTGCAGGATGCCCGGACCCAGAACCCCATCGGGACCCTGGGGGGCCAGATCGGCGGCAGCCTGGCCGGTTACGCTCTGGTGGCTCCGGCGGCGGCACAGATCCCCGCCTTGCAGAAAGCGGGCACGGCGCTGGCCGGGACCCGGGGCGCAAAGGCGCTGCAGCAGATCCCGGTGCTGGGGCAGGCCTTCGGCGCAGAAGGCATCGCCTCCATGCTGGCGGGACAGGCAGCGGACCTGGTGATGGACACCGCCCCCAGCCTTGCCCGGGATGTGCGGGATGGAAAGAGCGCCGGGCAGATCGCCGCACGCACCGCAGCAAATCTGGGCGTGAACGCTGCCCTGAACGTGGTGGGCGAAGAGATTCCTTACTTATGGAGCGCGGGTAGACAGGCCCTGCGCGGGATGCGCAGCGGCACCCAAAACGCCGCCCAAGCAGCGGCACGCGCTGCACAAAATACTACGGATGCGCTGGACACGGCGAAGGCGCTGCCCTCCCCCGCCACGGCCGCCGGTTCGGCCCCGGTGGGCCAAAAAAGCGAAGTGGACCAGCTGGTGGAGGCCTTCCGGAACGGGACCCTGACCAGCCGCCAGATGGACGCTCTGAAGCCGGGCGGCGTTCACCGGGCAGCCTTTGAACAGGCGACCGGCATCAGGCTGCCCGAGACCAGCAGCGCCACCCGCAGGGCACTGAGCCGCGGAATTGACACGAATCTCCCCGAACGGTATGATAAAGCCATAGAATCGACAGAAAGGGCGATGAACGATGGCGAAGCAGCCTTATCGGGGACTGCCGGATATGATCGCAGACTACACGGGTCACCCGCGGATGAGCGACGAGGAGTGGGAGGAATATCTGGCACAGCTGAGCAGAGATCAGGAGTTCCACAAGAAGTACGGAGTTCCCTTCGGGGAGAAGTGGCGCAAGGAGCGCGGCTTGGGCAGACGGCTGACCATGGAGCAGCAGTTTCAGATGCTTCAGGACTTCAAGGCCTGGCTGAAGGACAACGGGCTGGAGTGCCCGTACCTCAAGTAGCCGAAGAGTTCCGCGCACAGGCCAGAGCCTCCGGCATGAAGCTGGGAAAGATAAGACGGACCGAATTCGCCTACAAACCGGTGGGCGTGGAGCAGGCCGGTGAAAACGCCCGGCAGATCGCAGAGGGATATACCCTGCGCGGCCGGGAATTCGTGCTGACCGATCAGCCGATTCTGGTCAACTCTAAGGGAAAAACCAGGCGGCTGAGTGATACAGTCACCTCACCGGATGGCGTCGTGTACATCTGGAAGGACACCTCGCTTGACCCCAAGGATGTGCTGGCGCACGAGGACTTTCATATCGCCTTCAACCGCGGCGAAAAAGCGGCGCTGGAGTATTATGATGCCTTCATTTCCAGTTTTGATGCATTCGACCCTTCTTATCAGAAGGCGGCTGCTACGATCAATGACTGGTATTTTGGCGGAGCCCTGGACCTGAACGATCTGGACGATCTGGAAAAGGTAAACCGGGAGCTGGCGGCCTATTACCACCAGTTCAAGGAGAACCCGACGCTGACCGGCCTGGAGGATTTTGTTTGGGTGGATGATTTTGACGGCATGCTGGAAAACTCCCGTCGCACCTTCAAGGAGAGCCTGAACCTGCCGCCGGACAGCATCGGCGCCAAAAAACACGACCCTGCCAGCTACGCGGGCATGCAGGCGGAATACGGCACCATTGCCCCCGGCGAAAACGCTGCCCGGGTGGTGGATGTGCCGATGAGCACGAACGGCACCGACCGGGTAAGCGCGGGCGTGCGCACCCTGATGGAGGCCCCACAGACGCCGAATGAGATGATCCCTCTGTATGAAAAGGCGGTGGCGGATGGGCTGTTCTCCCACGATGTGGCCAGGGACAGGCAGGTCGTGAACGAGGCGGTGCAGGCCATTCAGCAAAACGGCTACCAGAAGGAACTGGATGCCTGGAAAAGCCTTATGAATGACGGCAGCGCCCCCTCCAAGGCAGGCATTGCCAAGGGACAGGTGCTGTATACCCTGGCGGCGGAGAACGGTGACACCGAGACCGCCATGAAGCTGGCAGGTGACCTTGCCCGGATCGCCACCGAGGCGGGCCAGAACCTGCAGGCCCAGCGGCTGCTGAAACGGATGACCCCGGAGGGCAAGCTCTACTACGCCCAGCAGACACTGGAGAGCTTCAAGAAGGAGCTGGTGGACCAGTACGGCAGCCAGTTCGGAAACATCTCGATCCCCGGCGAGCTGGCGGACGCTCTGATGAAGGCGGGCAGCCAGAAGGAGCAGGACGAGGCGCTGCTGGCCATCTACCGGAACATTGCGGATCAGCTGCCCGCCACATGGGCGGACCGGTGGAACGCCTGGCGCTACCTTGCCATGCTGGCAAACCCCGCCACCCACATTCGGAACGTGGCCTCCAACGCCATCAACATCCCGGTGCGCAGACTGAAAAACCTGATCGGCGCGGCGCTGGAGCCCACCTTTGTGCCTGCCGGACAGCGGACCAAGAGCGTTCTGAACCCGCTGGACAGCGCAGACCGGGCCCTGAAGGAATTCGCCCGGAAGGATCTGGACAACGTGGCCGCCATTCTGGACGGCAGCCAGAAATACAACGACCGGCAGATCATTGAACAGCTGAAGGACCCCTTCAAGGTGAACGGCAGCTGGGGCACCGCTGCTTCCAGCCCCCTGCCCCAGCGGATCGCCCGCAAGGCGGCGGACACCGCCGCAGGGGCGGCCAGCCGCCTTTACAAGGCCAACAGCGGGGCACTGAGTGCCGAGGATACCCTGTTCAAGAAAACCGCATACACGGACAGCCTGGCCCAATACTTGAAGGCCAACCGCATTGACCCAAAAACTGCGGAGGGTGCGGTGCTGGACAAGGCCAGGGCCTACGCCATTGAGGAGGCAAAGCGGGCCACCTACACCGAGGCGAACAGCCTGGCGCAGGCGCTGGGCCGCCTGGAGCGCACCAACCTTTATACCAAGGCGCTTTTGGGAGGCATCGTCCCCTTCAAGACCACGCCGCTGAATATCATCAAACGGGGCCTTGCCTACAGCCCGGCGGGGCTGGTGAAGGCGATTTCCGTGGATGCTGCGCTGATGAAAGCCGGAAAGATGAGTGCGGCGGAGATGATCGACAACCTGGCCCAGGGGTTGACCGGCACCGGCATCATGGCACTGGGCGCCTTCCTGGCAAGCCAGGGACTGGTGAACGGCGTTGCTCCTGACAACAAGAAGCAAAACGCATTTAAGAGTGCGGGCGGCTGGCAGGATTACTCCATCAACCTGCCCGGCGGCGGCACCTATACCATTGACTGGGCAGGCCCCGCGGTGATGGCGCTGCTGGCCGGTGTGGAGCTTTTTCACGAAAGCGAACAGGATGGTATCAATTTCGATCAGTTCATGACTGCTTTGAGCCATATCACAGAACCCATATTCGACACCACCATGCTCAGCGGTATCAACAGTGCCATCCAGTCGGCCACCTATGCACAAGCGAATCCAGTCTCCGCGATATTCGGGCAAGCTGCAAGAAACTTTGTTACCCAAAGTATCCCCACTATCAGCGGGCAGATCGCCCGGGCACTGGACCCTGTTCGGCGTACCACTTATTCGGATGCTGGCGGTTTCACCGGAGGCCTTGTTGAGGATACGCAGAGGATCACCAACCGGATTCCCGGTCTTTCGGAACAAAACCCGGCATACGTGGATGTGTGGGGCCGCACTCAGGAGAACCCGGGCGGCAGCACCATCGGCCGCCTTGCCTACGGGATGCTCTCGCCCGGGTATTACAGCCCGGACCGGACCACCGACGCGAACCGGCTGGTGGAGCAGGTATACGAGGCCACCGGCAACGCTGATGTGATTCCCAGCCTGATGAGCAACTCTCTCACCGCGAACGGCGAGAAGGTGGTGCTGGATGCACAGCAGTTCACCCTGGGCAAGCAGGTGAAGGGCCAGACCTCCGCTGACATGGTGGAGGCGCTGGAGGGCTATGCGCCCTTTGAGGCGCTGGAACCTGCCGGACAGGCCGCGGTGCTGGAAGGCGTTTACTCGCTGGCGAACACCATGGCCAAGACCCAGGTGATCCCCCAGCTGGAGGAGGACTTCCAGACGGCGGTGAACAGCGGGAATCTGACCGCCACCGAAGCCATGATGCAGGCTTACCTGGACGGCGGCGCCGACGCGGTGATCCCCTACCTTGTGGCGAAGGAGATTGCCGGGGATGTGACCGGCGACAAAAACAGTGCCGGGAAGACCATTCCCGGCAGTAAAAAACTGAACACCCTGGAGGCGCTGATGGAGGCCGGGTATTCCCGTGCCCAGGCTGAGCGGATCTATGGGGTGATCGGATGAAAAACGCCCCCGGCTGCTGCGGAATTTCTTCCGGCGGCCGGGGGCGTTTTGTGTGTTACTGGTTATTGGGCTGGAAGAAATCGAACATTTCCAGCTGCTGCATCAGGTACTGGGCGGGTGTGAGGTCCTTGATCTGGTCCCATTTTTTCAGGTCGGGGTAGAAAAGCAATCCATTAATGTTACTTGTTTTTGAAATATCTTTGGGCGTTCTCTGATTCGGCCGGTAAGGGTTTATGAGAACACAAGAGATTTTGTGCGCAGCATCAACCACCATATCCATTTTCCAGTTAGCCTTTTCTATGGTCCATGTTACAGTTCCTTTATTGCTACAAACCATTTTTTTATTTGTAGACTCTAAAGGTTCTGACAAGGCTAACACCTCCATTGTGGGAGGAAACAACATCCCTACAAGCGGCGGATTATTGGCTTTTCCTTTTAAAAAGTCCTTGAGTTGGCTGGGAAACTTATACTTTACACACACCAATTTGAAATAAAGTGAATGTGCAATTCCACTCTTATACTCATGCAGAAAATATTTTTCCATCTGAATGAATACTCGCAAAATCATTTTCAAATCCCGCAGGGATAAGTCCAGTTTCCTTGCTGTTTGTGCAAAATCATCTATCCTGCCTTCAATATGCGGGATCGCTCCGATCTCTTGACGAATAAACTCGGCCATATCTGGTTCAATCAACTTACCGTAGTAGTCAAAAAATCGAATAAGGTATCCTTCCGCATCCATTCCCTCCCCGTAGATAGACTTCACGGAATGGCACAGCTGGCTCATATCAAGAGCGAAAAGGAATACCACATTTTCTGCATCGAAGAGATGCTTAACAAACTCCATGGTCTGAACTGCAAAGTCCGGTCGGCAGCGGTCCAGCTCGTCAATGATGACCACAAGCTGTTTTTTACCTGACCGTGCCAACCCTTGGGCAATACATTCCCTGAGCCGCTCAATCATTTCCTTGTAGGCAAAATATTCCTTGGAAGCAATATTTTTATTTGGATTCTCCTTTGTGATCGCTTCGATCGCCTCACAAAGCACATCTTCGGAAATGTGCTTTTCCACCTTTTTTGCGGCCACACCGCGAGCCAGTATTGCGATTGCTTTCACTGCGTTTTCCAGTTCGACCTTCTGATCCTCGTCAAACACCTGAAAGGCTTCAAACAGTGTTTGGGCCAATGGCTCAAATGCATTGTTCCAGTTATCGTTTTCCCAGGCATTGTACAGAACGACGGCCATATCGCAATCCTTCTCTGTACACAGATAATTCCGGAACATATTCAGAAAGTAACTTTTGCCGGTGCCCCAGGGAGAGTCGATGGCAATGGAAAAGGCCCTACGTTCATCATCACGCTTAAAGTCGTCGCTGTTCAGAATGAGCTTCTTCAGAAATTCCGCGTACCGCTTTCGGCCAAGTTTATCGTCCCTTTCAAAATACAGTTCCTGCTCCACGGCGGGCACCTCCTGCTGGTGGATTTTTCCTCATTATAACACAAAAGTCAACGCTTTTTCGTCTGCATTCTTGCTATTGTTATTTAGATATGTCATAATTACTAAAAACCTAAAAGTGGCGCTATATCACTATGAAAAGGAGGCATAATTATGACACATTATGATGTGCTGGGTGTTAGCCCAACTGCCTCCCAGGATGAGATCAAAGCTGCATACCGGAACATGTTAAAGGCATTTCATCCTGACTACTATACCGGAGACAAAGCATTTGCGGAAAGGCAAACTTCAAAAATAGTTGATGCATATAATGTTCTTCGCGATGAGCAGCGAAGGAAAGACTATGATTTCTTACTAAACGCTCGCGATCAGGGTAATGCAGGGCGAGAATATCGTGGTGAAAACACCTCCGATCAAAGCAAAGAGAATCAGCAGTCTGATGCTTCTGCGGACGGACCACAGCCCAATGATAAAGGGAAAAGCTCCAGAGGATCTTCCCGAAAAAATAAACTCAAATGGTTTTGCGGTATTGTCATCGCCTTTTTGGGGGCGCTTCTTACTTTTTGGGTCCATACGAATTTCTTTTTGCCTGATTCACCCACTGTAATAGATCTGTCTCCTGCTGATGCATCTGGAAATGGTGCAAAATACCGTGTAACAGCTACTGCATATGAGCTCAATAATACTGGCATTGGAGAGGATTGGGAACATCACTTTGCAATAAACAGGAATCCCATAGGAGTAGATGGAATCGTCGTTTATTTAGAACCCGGAAGCCGCTTGACCCTTTCCGCAGCGTGTATAGAACGAGATCGTATTCCCGATATGGGGTTTGACGAGAACCCTATTACGATACTTGAGAAAAATTTAGATTCAGATTTTTCGAGCCGCCTTGAAGTGACCATTTTCGAGGATGGAAAAAAAGCACTCAACACCCCATTTGCCGAATTTACCATTCAATTTGATTTTACAAAGCTGTAAAGTCGACTGTAGTTGCTTTATACAAATAAAACTGCGCCGTTCCCTATCCACGAGAACGACGCATTTTTTTTATTTGAGCTGCCGCACCGCGCGGTCGTGCAGGCGGTAGACGGTGGACCGGGGCAGATGCAGCGCCCGGGCGATCTGCCCCATGGACAGGCCGGTGATGTAGCGCAGGTTCAGAATTTCGTGTGCCCGGCCCTGCACCGGCGCGATGGCAGCTGCCACCCTGGCATAGGCAGCGTACATTTCCACCTTAGCGGCATCCAGCCGGCAGCGGGCCTCGTCGATCCGCTCGGCCTGGCTGGCCAGCCGGTCACCCTCCCGGCTGCGGGCTGCCGGCATACCGGACAGGCTTTGGGTGATGCGCTCGGATTTGAGCTCCAGCAGCTGCTCACGGGCCGCCTGGACGGCTTTCAGTGCGTCGCGGTATTCCCACAGGTTCATAACTCCTCCTTGGTCATGCGGACCTTCACGCCGCGGGCGATCAGGCCCTGGATCATATCGTAATCGGCCAGCTTTTCCTTGCGCAGGCGGCCGTAGCTGTCGATCACATCCGGCAGCTGGTCGATCACCCGGTTAACAGTTTTTGCGGACAGGCCCGCGTTCAGCATGGCCGCAAAGACCATGCACTGGACCCGGTTGGTAATGTCCTCCACCTGGGCGTCCAGCACCGACTCGGCGGCAATGCGGGCGGCTGCCTTTTCCTTTGTGGTCAGGTATCTGGCTTTCACTTAGGGTACCCCCGTTCCCAGCATTCGCATCCATCGTCTACAAAATCGGCAACATTGGGACTGTCCCCGTTGCAGCACACACCGTTGAACGGTTCCCACCATTGGCAGGTGTCGCAGGTATGTCGGTTCCACCGGTTGGCGGATGCCACCATGACCACAGCGCACAGAAGTGCCAGAAGCATCATCCATACATGGCAGAAAACCTCTGACAAAGCACAGGGAATCAGCATAAGCAGGCATACCCGCATAAATCCGGTGCTGTGGTCGATCAGCAAAAACCAGTAGATCTTTTTCAGCTTTTTCATATTACACCTCATTTGGCCATTCCAGCTTTTGACCACAATTCCCACAGTAATTTCGCCCGGGCCGCAAACTTTCGTTACATTCCGGGCAGCGCCAGGCACCGCCGCCGTAGCGGACTTTGGCCGGAATTTTGCTTTGGGCCGCTTTTCGGGCCTGTTCCAGAGCCAGCCGGTCGAAGCTTCCCTCCGGCAGCCGTTCTTCCATTTGCCAGAGCCTGTGGATGGCTGCCTCCCACTGCATCCGGTTCATAATTTCTTGCCCCCGTGCCGGTAGGGACGGCTTTTGTTGTATTCCATCTTCTCCTGCACGATGCGGTCAACGTCCAGGTTTTCCTTTCCGAACCAGTCCAGGATTCGGATCAGGCAGTCTGCCATCTCCACGGCGATGCCTTCGGGCTTTTCGCTGAAATGCGCCCCTTCACAATCTTCGCATTCGCAGGTGGCTTCATCGCACGGAAAGCCGTCGATTTTACATTCATGCCACTCCATCGGCCGCCAGGCCCGGTACTCCTCCATCGCCTCGGACAGCTCGGAGTGGCACAGGGCCACGATCTCGCCAAAGCTGCGCTCCTCTTCCCACCAGCCGTGCGCGACCGCGTTTTCGTGAATCTCTTTCGCCAGTTCATTCATGTTCACAGGTTTACTCATTCCGTTTCTCCTTTCGTTTAAAGCAGCCAGGTCAGCAGGCGCAAAGCACCCAGCAGGGCCGCGGCGGACAGGATGAGGGTGACGACGGCCCCTGTGAGCAGCCCGGCACACAGCAGCCGGTACAACAGGCGGGCCAGCCGCACATCGTGCCGGTTCATCCCTGCTCCAGCTCCTGGGCATGGATGTAGATGCCCGGCACATCGGCCCAGAATTTTTCGCAGATCTCACTGGCCACCTGGGCGTCGTCCTTCCAGTAGTGCAGCTGGGTCATCACGTCCTTGAGGGCCTTTTGCAGGTTATCGGTATCCGGCCTGGTGGTTTTATAGCTCCCGTTTTTGTGGCTCTTTCCGGTGGGGAAACACCACTTCACCACCAGCCGCACCGCCCCCTGCATCGGCTTCTGGGGCCTGTGGGGAGCAAGGTGGGCGTGCAGCTTGGCCCTTGCCTGGGTCAGCTGGGGCGAATCGTACAGCACTGCCCTGGCTTTCCCCTCCTTCTGCCAGGTGCGCAGGCCCTTATCCTGATGGGTGACGGTGGGCGGGATCATGGGTAGGAAAAATTCCAGCTCCATCGCTGGGTTCACCTCCTTTCGCTTGTTTCTTTTGTATGCGGATCACTTCCGGCCGACCTGGCCGCCGTCCACCCAGAAGCCGCCGTGCTCCTTAAGCCGGTTGCGGACGGTCTTTTCGGTGACGCCCAGGTACTGGGCCAGCTCTGACACGGCCACCGGTCTGCCCTCCATATTGCAGGCATCGAAGGCGGTATCCAGCGAGCTTTTTCGCTCCTCCCTGCGCTGGCCCTCGGTCTTGCGCTTGTTAAAATTGGTCTTCCAGCTGGTGCGGCCGCCTTTGGTTTCCATATCCGGCTGCAGATCGCCCAGCACGCCGGTGGTATCCTGCCGGTGGACCGGGAAGTCGAACCAAAGATTCATGGCCGGGAAGCGGGCAAATTCCCGCAATGTGCCCTCGATGCGCCAGGCGGTGAGCCCGGCGGCAGCCCGGCGGGCCTGTTCGATGTCCAGCGCCAGCTTGGCCCGCTCCATGCCGTCCAGCTGCTCGCCGCAGACCAGCTGCATCTGCAATGCGCTGCAAGCGTCGTCCTGGCTGGCGGCGCTCTCCTTCCCTGCCCGGCGCAGCGCCTGCATACACACCGCGCACACGGCGGCGTTCTCCTGCTGGGTGCGCAGCTCCGGGGAGATCTCCAGCTCGATCAAATCCAGAAGGGCATCCGGGTCACGGGCGAACACGCCGGAGCCGGAGGCCCGGTCCATACTGCGCTTGCCGCCCTGGGCGCCCTTGGAATGGTGGTGGCAATAGATGACGGCGCAGCCCAGCTCGGTGCAGACCTTATCGAACTGGTTGCAGAAGGCGGCCATCTGGTCGGCGGAATTCTCGTCGCCGGTAATCACCTTATAGATCGGGTCAATGACGATGGCGAGGTAGCCTTTCTTCGCCGCCCGGCGGATCAGGCGCGGGGCCAGCTTATCCATGGGGACGCTGCGGCCGCGCAGGTTCCAGATATCCAGATTGGCAAGATGCTCCGGACGCCAGCCCAGAGCGTTGTACACATCCCGGAAGCGGTGCAGGCAGGAGGCCCGGTCCAGCTCCAGATTCACATACAGCACCCGGCCCTGGGCACAGTCAAAGCCCAGCCAGGGGCGGCCCTCGGCGATGGCGATGCACAGCTCGATGAGGGCAAAGCTCTTGCCTGCCTTGGAGGGGCCTGCCAGCAGCAGCTTATGGCCCTGGCGCAGCACGTCCCGGATCAGAGGCGGGGCAAGGGGCGGCAGGTCGTTCCATACATCCGCCAGAGCCTCGGTGTCCGGCAGGTCGTCGGTGGAGGCTTCCACCCACTCCTTCCATTCCTCAAAATTTTGCTTGCCGATGCCGGTATCCAGCAGATACTGCTTGTTTTCGCCCCGCTGCACGCCCGGCATCCGGGACAGGCGGGAGGGGTTGCGGTTCTGCTGGTCCAGCGTCAGGCCGTTTTTCTTGCAGACTGCGTAGAGGTAATCCACCCGGCGGCGGTATTCCTCGTAGCTGTCGGCGTCGATGTGGACGATGGCATGCAGGCTCTTTTTGCCCGAGTAGACCAGCGCTGCCACCGGCAGCTCCAGCTCCCGGATGATGGCGTTCTGCCGTTCCAGCTCCATGGAGTCCGATTCCACCAGCGCGAACCGGTATTCGGTGACATTCTCGTTGCGCACACCCTTGCCGTCCAGCGGGTTGAAGCGAATCCAGGCGCCCACCTTCGGGTCATAGTCGCCCAGAACGCTGCCCACGTCCCCCTTACAGGTGCGCAGCGCATCGATGAGCTGGCCGGCGGTGCGGTCGGTACAGCCCTTGGTGGGCACATACCGGCCGTCCTTCTGCCAGCTTTCGGTCACATAGCCCACCAGCTCGTCCGGCTCGAAGAGGGCCTGCAGATAATCGATCAGCTGGCTGGCCGGGTCCCACGTCTCCGGGATGGAGAGCTCCCGGCCCTCCACCCAGTTTTTATCCACCAGCGGGCGCTCGGACGCCTGCCTGCCGGAGGCGGGGCCGATCAGGTCGTCCCAATCCAGGGCATAGTCCTCCCCGGCGGGAGAATAGCCCCGGTCCAGCGCCATCTGCACGATGGTGCCTGCGGTGACCGGGGCTGCCCCGCAGCGGCCGAAGCCCTCCCACTTGCGGGCACATTCCCCCGGATGATAGCGGCCGGCATCCCGCTGGCTCCACTGCTCCCAGAGGCTCAGCGGATAGCCGGATTCCTTGAGGCCCATGCCCACCTGCAGCCACTGGGTATAATCCAGCGCGGTGGGGTCCAGAAAATCCAGAATCGGGGTAAGGCTTCGCTGCTGTTCCATGTGTTTCTCTCCTTATTCCGGCTGATAGGTGGCCGGGTCGATGTTGGGCGGAATCCGCCAGCCGCTGGCGGCGATGCGGTCGATGAGCCTTTTGGCCTGATCAAACTGCCAGGTGCCCACATGGGCAAAGCCCCGGCCTTCCAGAAAACGGATCTGCTTTGGGGTGGTGAGACCCAGCTCCCGGCGCTTTTCCAGCCGATCCAGCAGAAGGCTTGCCTTGCCGGCGTTTTCCACTGCGTCCGGCAGGATGCCCAGCTTCTCCAGCGTTTTCACCTGCCCGGCGCTGGGCGGGGCCATCTCCCAGCCGAAGCTGGGCACATAGCCGGTCAAATCCTCGGCCTGGATGCTCTTCTCGTACTGCAGCGGGTCCACCAGCTTGCGCTTGCGCCGGCGCATCTCCTCCAGCTGCTTGGCCAGCGCCTCTTCCCGCTGGGCCACCACGTCGCTGGCGGCCTTTTCCTCCGCCTGCTGGATGTCCACCGGTGCGCCGCCCGCCTCCTCTTCCAGGTTCTCGGTCATCTTCTGAGCCACCTCTCGGCTCTCGCAGATCAGGTCCGCGGGGCGGCAGAGCTCCTGCCGCTCGGTGTGCCAGAGGAAATCCAGCAGCAGAAGATGCTCCTTGCCCGGGGCAAGGCGGGTGCCGCGGCCCACCATCTGGCAGTACAGGCTGCGCACCCGGGTGGGACGCAGCACGATCACGCAGTCCACGGCGGGGCAGTCCCAGCCTTCGGTGAGCAGCATGGAGTTGCACAGCACGTTGTATTTTCCGGCGGTAAAGTCCTCCAGGATCCGGGCCCGGTCGGCGCTTTCCCCGTTCACCTCGGCGGCTGAAAATCCGTGGGCGGTGAGGATGTCGCGGAATTTCTGACTGGTTTTGACCAGCGGCAGAAAGACCACGGTTTTGCGGTGTTTGCACTGGGTCTCCATCTCGGCGGCGATCTGCTCCAGATAGGGGTCCAGGGCACTGTCCACATCTGCGGCCTTGAAGTCGCCGCCGCTCATGCCCACGCCGGACAGATCCAGCCGCAGGGGCACGGTGAGCGCCTTGATGGGGCAGAGATAGCCCTCCCGGATGGCCTGGGGCAGGGTGTATTCATAGGCCAGCGAATCGAAGATCTGGCCCAGGTTGCGCATATCGCCCCGGTCCGGTGTGGCGGTGACTCCCAGCACCCGGGCGGCGCTGAAATAGTCCAGGATGGCGGTATAGCTGCCGGACACCGCGTGGTGGGCCTCGTCGATGATGATGGTATCGAAATGATCGGGCGCAAAGCGGGACAGCCGCTTTTGCCGCATAAGGGTCTGGACGCTGCCCACGGTGACCCGGAACCAGCTGCCCAGACTGGACTGCTCCGCCTTTTCCACCGAGCAGCCCAGGCCGGTGGCCGACTTGATCTTATCGGCGGCCTGGTCCAGCAGCTCCCCCCGGTGGGCCAGGATCAGCACCCGCTCCCCCAGCTTGACCCGGTCCTCTGTGATCTTGGCGAACACGATGGTCTTGCCGCAGCCGGTGGGCAGGACCAGCAGCGTGCGCTGCCGGCCCTCGGACCACTCTCTCTGTACGGCCTGCCTCGCTTCGCTCTGGTATGGCCGCAGTTCCATCTCAGAACGCTCCCGCGGTCCAGCCCTGGCCGGCGGTGGCGGCGCTCACCGGCTGCTCCGGCTCCAGGAACTTTTTGATGTCGTTGGACTGGCCTTCGGTGCCGTCGTCCTTCTTATAGGTGCGCACCGCGATGTGGCAGCGGCCGGTCTTGCCCACGATGCCGGGCCAGTTCATGCGCAGCTGCTCGCCGTGCTTGCGCATGCCCAGCGCCGTGAAAAAGGCGCACAGCAGACCCTCGCACTTGGAGTGGAGAAAGAGGTTGTGGTCCATATTGACCACGCCGCTGGGGCCCTGCACAGCCAGCGTGACCACTGCCTTATTGCAGGGCGGCAGCTTGGCTGAGCCGGGGTGGCGGCCCCGGGTAAAATTGACCACCGTGAAGGAATAATCCCCCTCGGGCAGCAGCTCCCACGCGCCGCCGTCGTTCTCGATAACGTCTTCCCAGCCGAATTCACGTTCATTTGCCATTGTGGTTTCCTCCTTGATTGCTTGATTGCTTGCTTGTTTGATCGCTTATCACTTGTTTAATCGCTTGTTGCAACAGGTGCGGCGATGCTTTTGGTTGTTATAACGGTTAACTTTTGGATTGACTTGGGGATTGACTTTGGATTGATTTTAAGCAAGCGCCTTGCTTAAAACGGCACGTCCCGGTTCTTCACCACCGCATCGAACACGCTGGACCAGGCGCCCACCAGAACCCCCTGGATAAAGCCCGGGTCATACACATGGATGGGGGTATCCGCCGGATAATAGCCCTTGGCACCCACCACCGCCTGGATCTCGTCCGGGTCCACCTGGTTCTGGGCCATCAGCTGAGCCAGCGCCTTGGGGATGCCCTCCTCTTCCAGCTGGACCTGCCGCTGCTGCTGCCAGTCTGCATCCTTGCGCAGGCCGTCGGTCTGGCTCTGGGGCGGGGTATGCCGGGGCAAATCGTCCTCCACCATGATCGGCGGCTGGGCGGCGGGCGGAGTCAATTCCATCTGGCTGGGGGCGGAGTCCGGCTGCGGGGCGGGCGGGGTATTCGCTGCCCCGGCCGGCTGTGCTGCCGGAGTGACCCCTGCGGCGGCTGCGGTGGCAAAGGGCACCGCCCCATCGAAGATATGGGCGATGGCGGAATAGTCAAAGGGCAGCTCATCGGCCAGGCCGTGCCGGTTCTTGGCGTCCCAGCAGGGGTGGTGGGTGGTATACATCACCCGGGCACCGCCCTGGGCCTTGCGCTTCTGGCCCTTGTCGTCCACCGCCACCGAATAGGTCTTATAATTGGCGAAGAGAACCAGATCCGCCCATTCCTTGACCAGGGCGGAGAGGCTTTTTTCCTCCTTGCCTGCCAGCTTCAGCTCCCAGCGGTCGTAGGCGCCCATCTCGTCCGGCTGCTCGAACTTGCGGATCTTGGCATGGGCGGTGAGCACCACATGAACGCCCCGATCCGCCACCTCCTGCAGCAGATTCAACAGGCGGCCGAACTCCTCGGCCACATACACATAGCCCTTGCCGTAGCCGAAGTCCTCGATGCCCTTTTTATCCGCCTTTTCGCAGATATGCCGGGTGCAGAGCTGGGCCGCCCAGTCGGCGGTGTCCAGCACCAGAGTGCGGCAGAGTGAGGGGGTATCCCGGACATACCGGACCTCGTCCATGAGCATGGACCAGCTGGCCGGGGCCGGGAGACGGTCCACGTTCATACCGGCGGTGCTGCCCTCGGTGTCGATGAAGAGCGCGCCGGGGAACCGGGCCGCCATGGTGCTTTTGCCGATGCCCTCAGGGCCGTAGATGACCGCCTTCTGGGCCTTTTTCTGCACACCGCTCGTGATGGGAAATGCCATTAAAATTCACCTGCTTTCCATTGTTTGGGGGATTCCTGTGTGGGAGTGCTTGCGGGTTGGGGTTCGGCCTGGGCTGCTGCGCTTCCCGCGCTCGCATACCCGTCCTCGCCGGGCAAGATTCGGCCCGGCGTCTGCTGCGCATATCCGTCCTCGATAATGATCTGGCACTCGCTGCCGGTGGAGACCCGGGTGGCGATGGCCTGCAGGCCTTCCTGCTCCAGCCAGGCGCCGAAGCTGCGCATGGTGTCCAGATCCATCTGCTCCAGCTTGTCCAGCAGCACGAAGCCGCACTCCGGGTTCAGCCGCCGCACGATGGCCGTGGCCACCATCAGCTGCTCGGAGCCGGACATATTGTCCCACTGCTGGCCCTTGTAGGTCAGCTCGCCGTCCTGCACCGAAAGGCCCGGCAGCGGCAGGTCCGCCCCTTCCAGCAGGGCCAGCTTCTCGGCCCGGGTCTCGTCGATCTGGGCGGTGAGCGCCGCATACTGGCGGGCATACTCCGCGGATTCCTCCTCCGCCCGCTCCCGGTCCAGATTCGCCCGCACCTTCATGTTCACCAGCTCGATGCTGCGGATGTTCTCCTCCAGCTCGGCGGTGGATTCGTCCTGAAGCTGGAGGACCGTTTTGCGGGCGGTCTCCTCCTGGCTGGCCGCCGTGTTGTACTGCTCCAGCAGCTCCTCCCGCTGCTTTTTCAGCATCTCGATGCGCTCGTCCAGCCGCTCCAGCTCATCCCTGTACCGGTGCTTGGCATGGGTGATCTCGGCCAACTGGTCCCGCTTGCGCTGGTTTTCCCCGTTTCGGGCAAGGATCTCCTGCTGCTGGGCGATCAGCTCGGAGGCGCTGATCGGCTCGGCGGGCACTCCCTCCCAGCTGGGCAGCTCCTGGGCGTATTTCTTCTTCTGGTCGGCGATCTGCCCGATGGCATGGCGCCGGTTGTACAGCTCGGTCTCCTTGCGCTCCAGCGCCATGAGCTGGTCGCCCACCCCGATGATCTGCAGCAGAGTGCGGGCCTTCTCCTTGCCGCTGGCCTCCATGAACTTGGGCAGGTCCAGGGCCAGCTCCTCCACAAAGGCGTCCAGCAGCTTCTGGCCCGCCTTGTTGCCCATGGGGTCGGTGACCTTCAGACTTGAATTCTTGCCGCTGCGTTCCACCACGATGCCGTTGGAGAGGGTGACCTTCAGTCGGGGCGGGATGGCGCTGCCCTGTCGCTGGGCCGCGCTGGGACGGTATCGCTCGCCGCCCAGTGCCCAGGCGATGGCGTCCAGCACACTGGTCTTGCCCTGGTTGTTCCGCCCGCCCACCACGGTGAGGCCGGTGGCGGTGGGCTCGATCTTCACGGCGCGGATACGCTTGACATTCTCTGCCTCAAGACTGTTGATCCGGATCATGCTGATTCTCTCCTTTCATCTGCAGGCGGCGCGCCACCATGGTGAGAAATTCCGAATTGGTGGGCTTATCCTTCCGGGAATCCACCGTATAGCCGAAGTAGCGGTTCAGGTATTCCACATTGCCCCGAGTGAAGGCATTCGCGATCGCATGCCGGATGGCCCGCTCCACGTTGTTGGCGGTGACACCATAGATTTTTGCCACCATAGGGTACAGCTCTTTGGTGATGGCATACCGGTGGCCCGGCTGCCGCAGAATCCAGTCCAGCGCTGTCTCAATGTAATACCGGCCCTGCACGTTTGTGGGGACGCCGATCCGGTTCAGCTCCTCAAAAATCCGTTCTTGCGTCATGCGCTCATCTCCTCCTTCAGGGGCTGGTACAGCCCTTCGATGCGGGACAGGTCGCCTTCCTGCACACCTGCGCCCAGCTGGTTATAATCCCGGCGAAGCACACAGACCGTGCCGTACAGAACGCACCCCAGATAGGGGATGCGGCAGTTCACCGGCAGGCCCTGCTCCGCTCCGTTTGCCCGGCAGACCGCCATGAAACGGCCGCAGGGGTCCATGTTCCAGACCTCGATGCCGCCGCCCAGCGCCTCGCTCAGCGCCCGGACACTGATCTCCTCCACGCTGGCCAGCTGCGGAGTGCAGCCGGGTTCGATCTTGATCACATTCATCTTGTATTCCTCCCTGTATGTTCACGGTTGTTCGCCAGCGCCCAGCTGGGAGAGGAGCAGCTGCTGGGCCGTGTGGCTCAGGCTGCAGAACTCCTCCCCGGACCGGCCGACGATCAGGATGGTTCCCACGAAGGGGATGCCCAGAAAGCTGCAGTTCGGTGCAAGGCCCATCAGCAGGCCCTCTTCGTTGCAGATGACCAGGGCATCCTCACAGAAGCTCACCGTTTCGATGTAGCCGCCCACCGCCTGCTGCAGCGCCTTGAGTGTGTTCGGGATCTCCACCAATCGGGGCGGTTTTCCCGGGTCCTTACGAATTACCTGCATGGCTGCCCTCCCTTTCTGCGGCGCAAAGGCCCGCTTCCAGTCCGTTTGCAAAGCCCACGGCCGCGGTCAGCAGCCGTTCCAGCGCCTGCTCGTCCTCGCTGGCCAGAAGCTTCGTGCCCCGGTAGGCCTCCAGAAAACGCCGCAGGCCTGCGGCACCGTCCTTCGCGCTTTGCAGCATCCGGCGGTAATGGGCCGGGAGCGGCTGCGGGGCAGTGGCGGCGGGCGGTTCTTCTCGGGGCGCTTCGGGCGGCGGGGCTGCAACGCCGAATTCCGCCTGCTTTTTGCGGGCCTTATTGACCCAGGCATTCACATTGCCGTAGG
>NZ_NFKA01000023.1 GCF_002160145.1 Gemmiger sp. An194
GCGCTTCGCTTTTTTGCTGCGTTGGAATGGGTCAGTCCTCCGGCCGCTTGAGGCGGCGGGGGCGGCGCGGGGCCAGAAAGTCCACGGCGGTGGCTGGGTCAAAGGGGCGGCTGGTCTGCTGGAGCCAGGCGGGCATGTGGTACTTCTGCGCCTGTGCTGTGGGGGCCGCATCCTCCCAGCGGCGGTGGGTCAGCCAGCGGGCCGGGTGGGGGATATACCGCCCGCCTGCCTCCTTCCAGGGGGCGCTTTCGCATTGGGTGGAAAGTGCTGCCAGCATGGTGTTTACCAGTTCCTGACTGGGCCGCAGGGCCTTCCAGGCTAAAAGAGCGGCCCGTTTGTCCGCCTTGCGGGGATAGGCCTGCCAGAACCGCTCAAAGCCGGCTGGCGTATCGGCCGAGAGCTGTTTGGACTTGGGTTCAGTCTTCGGTGTGTCGTTCCCCAATTTCTCAGAGGAGGGGGAAGACGCACGTCCGCCGCAGGCGGTGTATGTGTGTTGGGTATCTTCTTGGATATCTTTTTGGGTATCTTTTATAGCTCTTGCGGATTCATCACTTGAATGTTCCGAATTCGTTTGTTGCAAGTGACGATTTTGAAACATGGAAGCAGCGGATTCGCTGACTGCATACCACAGGGTGCGGTCAAAGGCGAAACGGCCGAAGCGGCCCTCTATAAGTGCGCCCTGCCGGACAAGACTTTTCAGCAGGCGGCGGATCTGGGGCACGCTCCAGAAGGAAAAATGTTCCGCCAGACGGGCGGCGCTGGCGTACATCCAGCAGCGGCCTTCTTTCTGGCAGTCCGGGTTCGACTGGTTTTTCTCACACCAGAACCGGATGTGATCCAAAAGAATTGCCTCCTCCACGCCGTAGCGGGCGGCGGCTTCGGTATCAAAGGAATAACGCATGTGTGACCCTCCTTTTTGAAAATAGACCGGGAAAACAAAAACCGCCCCCGGCGCGCCTGTGTTTGCACAAGGCGCACCGGATGACGGTTTGCAAAAAAGGCGGGGCCTGCACCGGCTCCGCCTGATCTTTTCAGTATACAGAATAGCACAGGATGAACCGGGCTTGCCAAGGGTCAAAATGTAAAAAAATCCGGGCTTTCCGGGTCAAAATCGGGATTTAGCCGGGCTTTTCGCGGTGGAGGGAAGGAGGGCGCAAAAAAAGCCCCGCGCGGCGTTGAAACGGGCGCGGGACGAGAGGGGTGGAGTAAAATTATTTTGCGGGGGTGGGGTCCTCCGGCTTCGGGGCGCTGCCCCGGGCCGAGAATTCGCAGCCGCACCAGTCCTGCCGGTAGAGGCCGTACTGGGCCGAAAGCTCCAGGCTGCGCTTGTGGCCCTCCTTGCGCTTGAACTCGTTGGGCAGATGGCGCACGCCGTATTTTTCTTCCAGCTCCCGGCCGATGGCGTTGATCTTCTCCGCGTCCTTGCGGGGGCTGATCGAGAGGGTGGAGCAGAACCAGTCAAAGCCATGCTCGGCGGCGTATTTGGCCGCGTGCTCCATCCGCAGCCGGTAGCACACGGTGCAGCGGCCGCCCCGCTCCGGCTCTGTTTCCAGCCCGGCCACGGCGGTGTAGAATTCGCTCTGGTCGTAGCCCTCCTCCACCAGCGTGATGCCCGGCAGCTTTGCCTGCTTCACGAACTGGTGCAGCTCGTCCGCCCGGCGGCGGTACTCGGATGCGGGCCAGATGTTCGGGTTATAATAAAGAATGGTGATGTCGAAAAAGCCGCACAGCATCTCCAGCACGGCGCTGGAGCAGGGGGCGCAGCAGGCGTGCAGCAGAAGGCGGGGGCGGCGCTCGCCCAGGCTCAGCAGCACCTGTTCCATCATTTTCGGGTAGTTGGGGCGGTTTGCCATAGGGAAAAATCTCCTTTTTGCGGGCCTTTTGGGGAACGGCCCTTCGGCGCTTATTGTATCACGTTTTGCGCCCTTGCGCCAGCGTCCGGCCCGGCAAAATGGACCTGCGCCTGGTCCAGCAGAGCGCGC
The DNA here is from genome assembly GCF_002160145.1 of Gemmiger sp. An194. Lineage (GTDB taxonomy): Bacteria > Bacillota > Clostridia > Oscillospirales > Ruminococcaceae > Allofournierella. The sequence goes on from NZ_NFKA01000023.1 coordinate 1,983, forward strand.
AAAGAAAGCGGCGGGGCACCGGCGGCAGCCGGTATAAAGTCCGCCACGGTCCGGGCCAGTGCGTCCGGGTTCGCCTCTGCCTGCAGGCAGAGCACCTGCCGGGGAAACGCCCGGGCCAGCTGCCGGTAGAAGGCCCGCTGCCGGGGCACCAGCAGCAGGTTGGAGTCAAAGGCTCCCCGCACCCGGGCGGTGTCGCCGTCCCGGCGGCGGCGCAGCACCGGCTCCTCGGCGTACAGATACACCACCCCGTTTGCCAGCGGAGCATCGCCGGATTCGGCAAGCACCCGGGCGCAAAAGCGGGGGAGCACCTCCCACTCCAGCCCGTGGGCCCGGGGGTAGACCGCCGTGTGGGCGATCACATCCAGCACCCCCATGTCGTTGAGGCGGATGCTCCCCGAAGCCGGTTCAGCGGTTTGGTACCGGCGCAGGGTATTGCGGAAAAACCACAGCTGCTTTTCCAGAAAGTCCTCCGGGGTGTGCCAGTGAAGGTAAGGGTTCGGGATGGTGGCCAGCAGCTCCGGTACGCACACCGCGCCGGGCAGCGCGGCGAACAGGCGGCGGGCCAGCGTGGTCTTGCCCACCGCGCTGGGGCCGTCCAGATCAAGAATCATGGCAATCTCTCCTTTATAATAATATGGTCAGTTGAGCACTTACATCTGAAGAAAAGTATACTGCAAAATCCGCTTTTCGCAAAATGTTTATAGGCCTATCACGAATTATCCACAATTTGCCTGTAAGATAATAAGCGTAGACCGAAGGAAAGACAATCGTCTTTCAAAACCCGGTATTACTGACGCGGCAGGGCGGCCAGGGCCGAATTGCTGCCCGCCGCGCACTTACACTGGAGCCCGGCGATGCGAGGCATTGCAGTGCCGAGCCGGGACCAGACAACCATCTCCGTTTTCCTCTGTAAAGGAAAGCTTCCTTATAATCGCTGTTGCAAAGCCAGCCCGGCAGAAATGCCGGGCTGACTTTGCGTTTTGCGGTAAAATCTGCTACAATAGCCCCTAGGCAACACCACACAATTCACGCCGAACGGCTCAGGCGGCGTATCACGCCAAAATTTTCCGTGCTATTTTCCAAAAATGCGCGCCAAGCCACCAAGGCTTGGCTGTGCTTTTTGGTTCATATCACAAAAAATTTTCCGGCGTGCTCCACTATCTGGAATTGTGCGGTATTGCCTTTGTATCCCAAAAGCAATGAACACAGAAAGTGAGACATACAATATGACCAAGGAAAAGATCGCCCGCATCAACGAGCTGGCCAAAAAATCCCGCACCGAGGAAGGCCTCACCGAGGCGGAAAAGGCCGAGCAGGCCGCCCTGCGCCGGGAGTACATCGACGAGATGAAGCAGAGCCTGCGCAGCCAGCTGGACAACGCCGACTACATCGACGACAAGGGCGTGCGCCGCCCGGTGTCCGACCTGAAAAAAACGAAGAACTGATAAAACAGGCAGCAGCCTGCAAAAAGCCCGTACAACCACTGGTCAACGGGCTTTTGCTATGTTATAATAAAGCGGTGAATCGAATGATCCGGTTCGGTTCGCACAAAGAGAGGAAGGATTCAACGTGACCAAAGCCCTGATCCGGCTTTTTGTGAAAAACCATGAGAACACCCGCGACCCCGCCGTGCGCGGCGCCTACGGCCGCATGGCCGGTGTGGTGGGTATCTGCTGCAACCTGGCCCTGTTCGCGGGCAAGTTCATCGCGGGCACCGTGTTCGGCAGCATCGCCATCGCGGCGGACGCCATCAACAACTTGTCCGACGCGTCCTCCAACATTGTGAGCCTGATCGGCTTCAAGCTGGCGGAAAAGCCCGCCGACGAGGACCACCCCTACGGCCACGCCCGGTTTGAGTATCTGGCGGGTCTGGCGGTGGCGGTGATGGTGCTGGTCATCGGCGTGGAGCTGGCCAAGAACAGTCTGGACAAGATCCTGCATCCCACTCCGGTAGTGTTCAGCTGGCTGTCGGTGGCGGTGCTGGCGGCGTCCATTCTGGTGAAGCTGTGGATGGCGGTGTTCAATACCCACATCGGCAAGCTGATCGATTCCTCCACCCTGCAGGCCACCGCGGCGGACAGCCGCAACGACGTGCTCAGCACCGGCGCGGTGCTGCTGGCCACCCTGATCAGCCGGTTCACCCCGCTGGAGCTGGATGGCTGGATGGGCCTTGCGGTGGCGGCGTTCATTCTGTACAGCGGCGCGGGCCTCATCAAGGAAACGCTGGACCCCCTGCTGGGTCAGGCACCGGACGAGGCGCTGGTGCATTACATCCACGACAAGGTGATGAGTTACCCGGGCGTGCTGGGCACCCATGACCTGATGGTGCACGACTACGGCCCCGGCCGTCAGTTCGCCAGCGTGCATGTGGAGATGGCCGCTGAGGGCGACGTGATGGAAAGCCACGATGTGATCGACAACATCGAGCAGGACTTCTGGGACAAGGACCACCTGCATGTGGTGATCCACTTCGACCCCATCATCACCAGCGACGAAAAGGTGAACGACGCCCGCCACTGGCTGGGCGAGCTGGTGAAGGAGATCGACCCGGCGCTGACCATCCACGATCTGCGCATGGTGGCGGGCCCCACCCACACCAACCTGATCTTCGACTGCGTGACCCCCGCGGGCTTCGAGATGGACGAGGCCGACCTGAAACAGGCCATCAAGCAGGCGGTGCGCAGCCGCCGACCGGATTATTTCTGCGTCATCACGGTGGAGAGCGGCTACGCCTCCATCCCCCATTGATTGGGCATTTTATAAAGGAAAGAAGCGATTCGGCATGGAATTCCGTTATTCAAACAAGGTCAAACAGATGAAACCCAGCATCATCCGCGAGCTGCTCAAGCAGATGAGCGACCCGCAGCTGATCAGCTTTGCGGGCGGCAACCCGGCGGCGGACAGCTTCCCCGCGGACACCATCCGCAAATTCAGCGACGAGCTGCTGGCCACCGACCCGGTGGGCATGCTGCAGTATTCCGTCACCGAGGGCTACGGCCCCCTGCGCAAAGCCGCCCGGGACTACGCCAACCGTCAGTGGCCGGTGGTGAGCGATGCGGATGATCTCATTATCACCAGCGGCAGCCAGCAGATCATCGAGTTTATGACAAAGCTGCTCTGCAACGAGGGCGATGTGATCGCGGTGGAGGAGCCCGCCTTTCTGGGCGCCTACAATTCCATGCGCAGTTTCGGCGCGCGGCTGGCCGGTGTGCCTCTGGAGGCGGACGGCGTGAATCTGGAGGCTTTGGAACAGGTCTTCCGGGATCAGCAGCCCAAGTTCTTCTACTGCATTCCCAACTTCCAGAACCCCACCGGCTACACCACCAGCCTGGCAAAGCGCAAGGCCATCTACGAGCTGGCGGTGCGCTACGGCGTGCCGGTGCTGGAGGATGACCCCTACGGCGCGCTGCGCATCTCCGGCGAAGCGGTGCCGCCTATCAAGCACTTCGACACCACCGGAGCGGTGGTGTATGCCGGGTCCTTCAGCAAGGTGCTCTGCCCGGGCATGCGTCTGGCCTTCTGCGCCGGTGCGCCGGAGCTCATCGGCAAGATGGTGGTGGCAAAGCAGGGCAGTGATGTACACACCAACGTGTGGGCCCAGCGGGTCTGCGAGCGGATTCTGACCCAGACCGATCTGGACGCCCATCTGGCCCGCCTGCAGGACATCTACCGGGACAAGGCCAATTACATGATGGCGGAAATGGACGAAAAACTGGCCGGCCGGCTGACCTACATCAAGCCCGAGGGCGGCATGTTCATCTGGGCCACCCTGCCCGAAATAGTGGACACCGATGCCTTCGTGAAAAAGTGCCTGGAGCACAAGCTGGCGGTGGTGCCGGGCAGCGCCTTCTACACCACCGATGCCGACTGCCCCAGCGTGCGGCTGAATTTCTCCACCCCCTCGAAGGAGCAGATCAAGCAGGGCGTGGAGATCATGGACAAGGTTCTGCGGGAGCTGGGCGCGTAACGCGCTTTCCCCGATTCCCCCCAAACGAGAGAAAGAGAGGACAAGCCGATGGAAAAGATCAAGATGACCACCCCCCTGGTGGAGATGGACGGCGACGAGATGACCCGCGTGCTGTGGCAGTGGATCAAGGAGGAGCTGCTGTGCCCCTTTGTGGAGCTGAACACCGAATATTACGACCTGGGCCTGCCCAACCGAGACGCCACCGGCGACCAGGTGACCATGGACGCGGCGCTGGCCAACAAGAAGTACGGCGTGTCGGTCAAGTGCGCCACCATCACCCCCAACGCCCAGCGTATGACCGAGTATGACCTGCACGAGATGTGGAAGAGCCCCAACGGCACCATCCGCGCCGTGCTGGACGGCACCGTGTTCCGCGCGCCCATCCTGCTGGACTGCATCAAGCCGGTGGTCAAGACCTGGAAAAAGCCCATCACCATCGCCCGTCATGCCTACGGCGATGTGTACAAGGGCACCGAGTTCCGCATCCCCGGCCCGGGCAAGGCCGAGCTGGTGTTCACCGGCGCGGACGGCACCGAAATGCGCCAGACCATCTACGATTTCGAGTGCGCAGGCGTTCTGCAGGGCACCTACAACAAGGATACCTCCATCGAGAGCTTTGCCCGCAGCTGCTTTAACTACGCATTGTCCACCAAACAGGACCTGTGGTTCTCCACCAAGGATACCATCAGCAAGAAATACGACCACACCTTCAAGGACATCTTTGCCGAGATCTACGACAAGGAGTATAAGGAGCAGTTCGAGGCCGCGGGCATCGAATACTTCTACACCCTGATCGACGACGCGGTGGCCCGCGTGGTGCGCAGCGAGGGCGGCTTCATCTGGGCCTGCAAGAACTACGACGGCGACGTGATGAGCGACATGGTCTCCACCGCCTTCGGCAGCCTGGCCATGATGACCAGCGTGCTGGTCAGCCCGGACGGCAACTACGAGTACGAGGCCGCCCACGGCACCGTGACCCGCCACTACTACCGCTACCTGAAGGGCGAGAGCACCTCCACCAACCCCATGGCCACCATCTTCGCCTGGACCGGCGCGCTGGCAAAGCGGGGCGAGCTGGACGGCAACGAGGCTCTGGTGAAGTTCGCCAAGACTCTGGAAGCCGCCTGCCTGGACACTTTGGCCAGCGGCGTGATGACCAAGGACCTGTGCGGCCTGGCCGAGGGCGTGGAAACCAAGCCCGTGGACAGCCTGGAGTTCATCCGCGCCATCCGCGCCAACCTGGAAGCCAAGCTGGCCTGAGCGCAGGTTTAAACGAGTAAGAAAAGAACCGCCCCGGCGGCCGAAGAGTTCGGCTGCCGGGGCGGTTTTGCGCTTTGTTATGGGGTCACGGATAACTGCATCCCGTGACCGGCGCGGTCGTTGGGGATGGAGGAAAACCCGAGGGATTCATAAAATGGCTCTTTGCCGCCCGCGCTGACCAGGGCAATGGTGCAGCGCTCTCCATCGGCAAGGGTCTGCCGGGCATGGGCAATGGTCCGACGGACCAGTTCGCCGCCGATGCCTTTGCCCTGACAGTCCGGTACAACCGCCACATCACACAGAAGATAATAGATGCCGTCGCCCACAAGGCGGGCCATGCCCACCGGCTTGCCGTTCTCAAAGGCGGCCACATTGTACGCAGCGGCATTCAGGGCTCGCTCCAGCTGCGGGGCGGAAAATTCGCTCCAGCCCACGGCGGTGCGAATCCGGTTGACGACCTCCCCCGAAAGGGTATTTTCCCGATAAACGATCATGCAGAACACCTCCGAAAAAAGATTGCATCCATTCTACCTCAAAAAGGCGGACCAGGCAAGGAGAGGGCAGAGGAACTCTGTTCCGAAGCAAGCAGCGTGACCGTGAGCAGACCCTTTTGCTGGCGGTGACGGGCGTATTCCACAAGCTTTTGTGTATTGCTTGCCGGATGCAGCATATAGGCGATCAGGCAGTCGGCATGGTCAAGTACGTAGCGATTTGCCCGGATGATGGAGACTTTGCGGGGGACCATCTCCATACCCGGCGGATAATATGCGCCATCGAAACCAGCCGGAAGCTCGACCGGCCGTTCTGCGGGGTGGTAGGGCAGCAAAAGAAGCAGCGAGACGCTGGGGTGTGTCTGTTTGGCGGCAATCACAGCCTCTGCGGCAAGGTGGTCGAACCTGCCGTAATGACCGACGATAAATTCTGTTACCCCCAGCGTCAGAATGTGCCGTTCCACTTCCGCTCGCAGTATCGGGCCGATTTCAATGGGGGCATCCCGGTGGCCCACAAAAAAGCATGTTTTCCTGCACATCACTCTATCACCAACCCTTTTGAGTTATATTAACTCAAAAGGGTTAAACTTTTCAAGAGGAAACGGGTATCATTTTTTAAAAGTGAGGTGATGCCCGTGAACATTGGCGAAGCGGTGAGGGAACGCATTCTGGAATTGTGCCGGGAGCGGGAACTTTCCATCAATAAGCTGTGCAGCATGAGCGGCGTCACCCAGTCCACGGTGAACAACATCATCAGCGGCCGCAACCGCAGCGCCACCGTGTCCACCATTCAGAAGCTGTGCGACGGGCTGGGCATCACCATCGAGGAGTTTTTCCATTCCCCGCTGTTCCGGGGCCTGGAACAGGAACTGCAATAAACAAAAGCGCCGCCTCCATTGGTCATTTCCAATGGGGGCGGCGCTTTGTTGTGTCAGACGCTCGCCTCCAGCCGGGCGAGGGCGGCGGCGAACACCGGGTGGTCCATTAGGGAGCGGTATTTTTCCTCCTTGTGGATTTCATCCAGCAGCAGGCGGCGCAGCTCCCGGTGGCTGGCCTGGGCGCTTTCCGGGTGCTTGGCGGTCACGCCCGGGGCGAAGATGTCCGCCCGGGGAAAGGCGGGCGGGCCGGTGAGCACCTCCACATACTGCGCAAAGCAGGTGGCGGCTTCGTCCGGCTGGCCCTCCTGCAGGCACAGCTCCATGGCAAGGCCTGCGCTCATGTCCGGAAAATCGAAGGCCCGGGCCAGCGCTCCATAGGCCTCGCACACCGCCCGCTGACGCTCCGGTTCCGGCAGCAGCTTCGGGTTCATCATCGTGGCCAGCAGGCTCTGGGTCTGGCTGATGAGCTTATACAGCTGCTTCTGGATGGTTTCCAGCGCCTTGCCGGGCTGGCCTGTCTTCAGGTAATACTGGGCCCAGGCCCCGGTGGGGTCGCCCACCCGCTCGGGCAGCTGGCGCAGCAGCGCCGCGCCCTGTTCCGGGTCGCCGTCCGTGAGCTCCAGCACCGCCAGCCCGATGGTGGCGGTCTGCCAGTAGGCCGCGTTGCCGCTTTCACGCACCTGCTCCAGCAACTGGCGCTTGCGGGCCCGCCAGCGGGTGCGCACCTCCTCGCCCGCCGCGGGGAAGAACATGGTCAGCGCGTCATAGCTGGCCACAGCGTTGTATTGCAGGGCGGTGCAGCTGGGGTACTGATGCAGCAGCTCCTCCAGCTGCCGCTCGGCGGCCTGCCAGCCGTCCGGCTGCTGGCGCATGGCGGTTTCCAGCAGCCGGTTTATCTGCCGCACCACCTCCTCGTCGCTTAAGGTCTCTTCAAATTGCAGCAGCGCGTCCACGCTGGTGCCCAGCGCCCGGGCCAGCGGGCAGAGCAGAGTGATGTCCGGGTAGGAGGTGTCGGTCTCCCACTTGCTCACCGCCGGGGCACTTACCCCCAGCCGGGCCGCCAGCTGCTCCTGGGTCAGGCCCTTTGCCTTGCGGCGGGCCACGATAGCCGCGCCAATTTTCATCCGGTTCAGTTCCATGGTGTGCTCCTTGTTCGGGTTAAATGGGTGGATGTGCGCCGCGCTCCTTCTGCTTTTATTGTAGTGCATCCCGCCCGCCGCCACAAGCGACGGGTGGTTACGCGCCGGGCAGGTTTTTCTGCCCGCTGGTTACAAAAATGCCCCGGGCCGAAGGTCCGGGGCATGGGCAGAGAGTCAGCGGGGCTGGCGCAGCATCCGGCGCAGGGCCAGCAGCGCCGCGAACAGCACTGCCGCCACCGGCCAGATGATCCAGGTGCGGGTCCACTGGCCGGTGTAAAAGCTCACCGCCAGATAGATGGCGGTGGTCAGGCACCAGTAGAAGCCGGTAAAGGGGTCATTGCGCCGGTTTTCCGCCTTGTGTTCCCGGGTGTAGTCGCCCTCCTCCAGCAGCTTTTCGTAGGCCTCCCAGGGGCAGACCACCCGGATGATGATATAGACGCCCACAGCAATGAGGACTAAGATCAGGCAGACCGCGAACACGCAGGCCAGTTCGGCCTCCAGCGCCATGCAGAAGAACAGCGGCACCACGCTGAGAATGCACAGCACGATGCCCACCACCAGACCCGTGTGGTAAGTGGGGGCGAAGGCCTCCCGCTTGGCCTCCACGATGCCCGCCACCCCGTATTCCGTGGCGATGGGCTCCTTTTCCAAAAATTCATACCGCTCCAGCCGGATGCCGCTGGGCAGCAGGATGGCCACGCCCGCCGCCACGATCACGAACAAAAGCAGCAGGCCGATGGCGGCGACCATGTCCTCGGTGAGGGCGATGCGGCCGTGCTCCGCCATGCCGGCGATGGCGATCAGCGGCACCGGCGACAGGATGAACAGCGCCACCGCCAGCGCAATGAATTTGTGGCAGCGCTCGCTCAGGTCCATATAAGCGTTGGCCTCCTCCAGCGAGATGGGCCGGGGCGCGGGGCCCTCCTCGGGCAGAGGGGCGGCGCAGCCCTCCTCCTCGGCGGCATTGTCCTTTAATAAATAATCGGTGCTCACCCCGAACAGTTCGCTCATTTTTACGATTTTGTCCAGGTCCGGCATGGAGGCCATGGACTCCCACTTGGACACCGACTGCCGGGACACCCCCAATCGCATCGCCAGCTCCTCCTGGGACCAGCCCTGAGCCTTGCGCAGCTTCATAATTTTTTCTGCTAAGATCATATCCCACAACTCCTTCTCACGGGTTCTGTTTTGCTGCTCTCATTGTAGCAAAAGCGCCGGTTTTCCGCCACCCAGTTTGCTGTTCAATTTGTCAACCGGCGGTTGCACCGGAGGAAAACCGGCCGCGCAGGCCCGCCAATCCGGGCAAAAAGAAGCCGCCCGGCCCCATGTTACAACAGGGCCGGGCGTTGTTTTGTTTTGATGTCACATCTCTTCCAGCGGCTCGGCCAGCTGGCGCAGCAGGATCCGTTCCAGCTGGGCGGAAAGGCGGGCGGCGTCCAGCTCGCGGCGGCCGCAGTAGTCCAGCAGAATGCCGGTGAGCGCCCGGGAATTGTAATCCAGAAAGACCTCCCGGTCCGGCTGGTTCACCGCGAAGTTTGGCATAAAGCGTTCCAGCAGCCCGTTCAGAAAGACCCGCACGCAGGCGGTGAGGGCATCGGTGAAGCGCTGCCGCCGGTGGGAACAGAGCAGCTTGTGCAGCACGTCGAATTGCCCGGCGGTGTGGGCGATCAGCAGCTCCAGACCGCAGCGAAGCTGGGGCAGCTCCAGGCTCTGGCGCAGCAGCTGCTCGGTCTCGCGGCGGACAGACCATTCCATCACGTCGTTGATGTCCTGAAAATGGTAATAAAAGGTCTGGCGGGAGATGTGGCACTCCTCGATCAGCGCCTTCACGGTGATCTTGTCCACATTGCCCCGGCGCACCAGCTCCTTGAATTGGCCGGCGATCACCAGCTTCATGTCGATGGGCATAACGGGATACCTCGCAGGGATCAAAAACGATTGGGTGAATTATTTCCCATTATACCAAAAAAACAGCCGGGGAACAATTTGAATTGCCCCGGCTGCGGTAAAATTACTGGTTCCGAGTGTCCAGCTCCCGCTGGATCAGCTCATTGGCGATGGTGAAGGCCTCGATGCGCCGCTTTGCCAGCGTAAGCTGGGATTTATAGCGGGTCGGGTCTTCCTTTGCTTCAAAGGTCTTCACCGTCTGGCGAAGCTTGTGCAGGGTGGAGTCGATCTGGCGCTTTGCCTCGGTCAGCTCGTCGCGGGTGTAGTCCATGGGGTGTCCTCTCTCAAATGTCACATCTGGCCCTTCCAGACCCGGGCCAGAATATCCTTTAATACCAGCAGTGCGTCGGTGGTGTTGTAGCCGTATTCCACCTGCAGCTGGGTGAGCATCTCCCGCAGCTGGGGGGCGTAGTCCTGGATGCGCACCGTCTTGTGGTAGGTGGCCAGCACCGGGTATTTCTTGCTCCAGACCTTGTTCCAGTCGATTTTCGCCTGGGCCTCCTCGCTCACGCTGTCGATCATCTCCCGGGCCTGCTGCTCGTCAAAATCGTATTCCACCAGCTCGTCCAGCGTGATGTGGTACAAAACGGCCAGCCGCTTGGACTGGCGGATGTCCGGCAATGTTTCTCCGGTCTCCCACTTGGAGATGGTCTGGCGGGAAACGCCCAGCTTTCCGGCCACATCCTCCTGGGAAAGGCCGCTCTTTTTGCGGGCGTGATACAAACCGCTTGCAAAGCTCATGGGTAAAACCTCCTGTTGGCTTGTGTATTCTGCCCTTTCAGTATACCGCCAGCCGCGCCAAAAGGCCACCAACCAAACCTGCCGCTTTCGCCCGGTTTGTTAACATCACTTGATGAGGGCAAACCGGTAGGCCTCTTCGGTCCAGTCCAGCAGCTCGGCGTCCACCTCTTTGGGGGTCGTGAGCAGGATGTGGTGGGTCCAGCGGTTGGGGTAGGGCTCGGTGGCCACCGCCACCCGGGGGGACTCCTTATGATAGGAAAGCCCCAGGCTCACCAGCAGGTATTCCTCCGGCCAGCCTTTCACCTTGCGCCAGGGCAGCGACACCGCCGCGAACACATACCGGTTGCGCAGCGAAATCTGGGTGCGGCTCACCTTGGCGGTGAAGGCAAGGCCCCGGTCCGCAAGCCCTTGGCAAAATGCCTCGTAGATGGGCAGCATTTGGGGCATGGAGTCAAAAAACAGCAGCTCGTCGTCGGTCATGGTTGCACACCTGCCTTTTTTTCTTTATTATATCCCCGGCGGGCGGGGCGGGGCAACGGTCAGCGGTGCAGGTCCTGCCCGGCGGTCAGCGCCCGGCGGCGCAGATACAGCTTGCAGAAGCCGAAGGCGCCCACGGCGGCCAGCGCCAGGTTCAGCCAGCTGAGCTGTTGCAGATGGCTGTTGGCCAGATTGGCAAAGCCGGGCAGCACGTTAACCGCCATGATCACGCCGCAGAGGGCCAGCACGCCGTCCAGATGGCGCAGCACGCCCTCCAGATCCGAGAAGATCTCAAAGGGCTGGCCGTCCGATTTCTTTTTCAGGTAGATCCAGTTCAGGCACCGGCCCACCACCTGGATGCCGGTCTCTTCCAGAAAGGCCAGGTAGTCCGGGTCGGTCTTGCGCAGCAGCTGCAGCTGGTACTGGTATTCGCCCGGCTGGCCCTGCTCGAATTCATACACGAAGAACCCCGCCCGGCACAGCTGCCAGCCCTGGCGGCTCATCTCGTTCAGCCAGGCGATCTCCTTTTCAAAGTTCCAGATAAAAAACGTGCGGTGGATGATCTTTTTCATACCGGATTCCCTCCTGTGACCTGTTCGCCGTTTTTCACCAGCTCACGCAGCCGGGCCAGCTCGTTTTCCACGGCGGCTCGGCCCGCGGCGGTGATGCGGTATTCCTTCTTCCGACTGCCCGGGGTGCAGGGCAGCGCCTCGATCCAGCCCTTGTCCTGCAGGGTGTTCAGCGCGCCGTACAGGGTGCCCGCCGCCAGCCGCACCCGCCCGCCGGAACATTCCTCGGCCTTCTGCATGATGCCGTAGCCGTGCAGCGGCTGATACAGCGAAAGCAGAATGTAGTAAAAGGCCTCGGTCAGCGCGATGTGTTCGTTCATCTGCGGCCCTCCTTTGTTTTACTCGGGAAACGTTATATCGTCTTCCGATATAACTATATCAGGTGCCGATATACTTGTCAAGCAGTCGGGGACCGGCGACGGGATGAGAAAGGAAAAGATTGCGACAAAAATCTATGGCAAAAAGGGCGGAAAGAATGAATTAGCACTCTAAGATGTAGAGTGCTAACAATTAACAAAATGTTCATAAATCAACCAATTTTATGTCACAAACCGGCGGTAGAATATAGTTGTCAAAAGGGAACGGGAGCCAAGGCCAAAGGTCCTTGGAAGCAGACCCGGACGATTCCGATTGACAAAGCGGCGCAGCCCCCGCGTATCATGCGCGCCGCATTACAACAAAAATCTATGATAAATGGCGCGGAGCAAAGGAGCATTTTATGTTTGGTATGATTCCGTTTGGCCGTGAAGAAAACAGTTTGTTCAACTATCTGGATAATATGGAGCGCAGCCTCTTTACCGGTTTCGGTGATATGAGCCAGTTCCGCTGCGACATTCAGGATAAGGGCGATTCCTACCTGATGGAGGCGGAGCTGCCTGGCTTCAATAAGGAGGACATCGCCATCGACCTGAACGGCGACAACCTGATGATCACCGCCCGCCACAACTCCGAGAGCGGCGAGAAAGACGATAAGGGCAACTACGTGTGCCGGGAACGGAAGTTCGGCTCCTTCAGCCGGAGCTTCGACGTGAGCGGCATCGACACCACCGCCATCAAGGCCGCCTACAACAACGGCATCCTGGAGCTGACCCTGCCCAAGAAGGGCGAAGTCACCCCCGCCTCCCGCAGCATCCAGATCGAGGGTTAAGCGCACAGCAAGCCCCGCGGCAGAAAAACAAAAAAGGGCCCCGGCCAGCAAACCCGCTGGCCGGGGCCTTTTTTGTGCATGCTCGGGCAGGATGACGCATCCGGCGGGCGGAATTCCCGTCCGGTGTGCTGGAAAAATTTTTATCGACCTGCTATGATGGAGACAGAAAAAGGAGGGCGACGGAATGAGTCTGGCAAAACGAATCGCAGCCTGCCGCAAGCAGGCGGGGCTTTCGCAGGAAAAGCTGGCCGAGCGCATGGGCGTAAGCCGGCAGACGATCTCCCGCTGGGAGACCGGGGAGGCACGGCCGGATCTGGAAAAGTTTGAACAGCTGTGCAGTGTGTTTTCGGTCAGCGCCGACGCCCTGCTGTTCGGCGCTCAAAGCCAGGCGCAGCCGGGCGATCTGGAGCAGCCGGGCGATCTGGAGCAGCCGGACGGCCGGGAGCAGTCCCGGCGGGCAAAGGCACATTTTCGCATGGCGGCGGCAGTGGTTCTGGCGGCAGCGGGCGTGCTGCTGGTGGTGGCGGCGCTGCTGTTTGCTCTGATTGAAAGCCAGCAGCCCTATCAGACCTGGTATACAGCGCTGGGGCCGTACGCCAGCCACCTGTTCTGCACCTGGCGGGTGTGGCTGCTGGTGCTGGGCATCGGAATGGCCGGGGCAGGTGGAGTGTGCATCACGCGGGAATACCGACGGCTGTAACGGCGTTACAGCTCCCACACCGCCGGGCAGGTGCTGGACACCGCCACCGCGCCCGCGCCCAGTGCGTCGATCACATCCTGCTTGTCGGCGATCAGGCCGCTGGCGATGAGCGGCGCGTTCAGCTCGTGGCTTAAACGGGCGATGAGCTTCGGCATCAGGCCGGGCAGAATCTCGATGAAGTCCGCCCACTGGCTGCCGCCGCTTTTGCGCAGGCTTTGCAGAGCCATGTTATCCAGAAGGAAGGTGCGGTACACGCCCGCAAGCCCCAGGGCCTTGGCCCGCCGCACCAGCGCCGCCTTGGTGCTGATGACCCCGTCCGCCTCGGTGGCCCCGACCAGATATTCCACCGCCGCCTCCCGGGCGGAAAGGCCGTCCAGCAGGTCCACGTCCACGAAGACGGTCTTGCCCGCCTCCTTCAGCCGCCGGACGATGTCCGGGATGCTCACCACCGAGCCGTACAGCACGAACACCACCGGCTTCGGGTTTTGAAGGCAGCGGGCAAGGCCCTCCTCGTCCTTGATGGCGATGATGATGGGGTTTTCCTCCAGCAGAGCGGGCAGCGGGGTGATCATGGGGCATCCTCTTTTCGTTTGTGATGATACCTATTATAGCACTCCGCCGCCGGGCCCCACAACGCTTTGTGCGCATGGCACAAAAAGCCGGGGATATTTTTTGCGGGTCTGCCCATTGCGCCCCGGCGGCAGCGGCCTCTATAATAATAGTATGACCAATAAACGCGGCCACGGTGCCGCCAGAAAAATGCCCGGGGCTTTCGGCAGGCTCCGGCCTGTGCAAGAGTGAAGAGCAGCAGAACAAACGCCAAGGCGTGTTTCTGCTGCTCTTTTTTTGTTGGGCGCTGCCACGGCCTTCACGCCTGCCGGCTCAGGCGGCGTATCGCACCAAAATTTTCCGTGGAATTTTCCAAAAATACTCGCCAAGCCACCAAGGCTTGCCTGCGCTTTTTGGTTCATTCCGCAAAAAATTTCCGGCGCGCTCCACCACCTGAAAGGCCGTGTCACCGCCCATTGGGTGCTGCCACGACCTTCACGCCCAAAACTGCCGCCCCCGAAATTCAGCAATCAAAACGAGGTGCATGATGACAAAGCAAAGAAAATGGTTCAAACGAATCGGGCTGGCGCTGCTGGCGCTCGTGCTGGCTCTGGTGCTGGCGGTGGGTGGCTATGTACTCTACCTGCAAACCGGCTATTACCGCATTCCGGACGGGGAGGTTCTAATGGTGGAGAATCTCCAGACCGGGCAGCTGGCCCCCGGGCAGGACTACACCGCCCTGACCTACAACATCGGCTTCGGGGCCTACGAGCCGGACTACAGCTTCTTCATGGACACCGGCACCATGGCGGACGGCACTCCGGTGCAGGGCAAATGGGGCAAGGCAAAAAGCAGGGAATCGGTGCTGGTCAACACCCAGGGCGCGCTGGATACCATCGCCGCCCAGAATGCGGACTTCCTGCTGCTGCAGGAGGTGGACGTGGACGCCCACCGCAGCTACCAGGTGGACCAGCGGGCTATGCTGAAAGAGGGGCTGCCCGGCTACGGCGCGGTGTTTGCCTCCAACTTCCACACCCGGTACCTTTTGTATCCCTTCCACGACCCTCACGGCGCAGTGGACGCGGGCCTGCTCACCTTCAGCCGGTATTCGGTCAGCGAGGCGGTGCGCCGCAGCTACCCGGTGGACGAGAGCTTCTTTGTAAAATTCACCGATCTGGACCGCTGCTTTGCCCAGCTGCGCATCCCGGTGGAGGGTGGGGGTGAGCTGGTGCTCATCAACAGCCACATGTCCGCTTACGACGAGGGCGGCACCGTGCGGGCCCGCCAGCTGGAAATGCTCTGCGGCGTGATGCGTGAGGAATACGAAAAGGGCAACTACGTGATCGTGGGCGGCGACTTCAACCACGCTTTGGGCGAGGGCACGGCCGAGGCCTTTGAAAGCGGCCAGCTTCTGCCGGACTGGGTGGCCCAGCTCACCGATGAGGACCTGCCCGAGGGCTTTTCCCTCCAGCGGGCGGAGAACCAGTACCAGACCCCCACCTGCCGCACGGCAGACATTCCCTGGGAGCCGGGGGTCAACTACACCACCGTGCTGGACGGGTTTATCGTTTCGGATAACATCACCGCCACGGCGGAACATATCGACACCAATTTTGCTTACAGCGACCACAACCCGGTGAAGCTCACCTTCCGGCTGGGTCAGGCTGCGGAATAAAAGGAGGAAACAGTTATGGTAGATGTGGCAATCATCGGTTGCGGCGTGACCGGCGCGGCGGTGGCATACCACCTGGCGAAAAAGCAGGTCAGCGTGCTGATTCTGGAAGCGGAAAACGATGTGTCCATGGGCACCACCAAGGCCAACAGCGCCATTCTGCACGCGGGCTACGACCCGGAGCCCGGCACCGCCATGGCCCGGCTGAACGTGCGGGGCAGCGCAATGGCAAAGGAAATCTGCGCCGCGCTGGATGTGCCTTATAAGCAAACCGGCAGCTTCGTGGTGGCCTTCGGCCCCGAGCAGGAGAAGACCCTGCAGCGGCTGTATGAAAACGGCACCGCCAACGGGGTGCCAGGGCTGGAGATTTTAAGCGGCGAAACCGCCCGGGAGCTGGAGCCGAACCTCTCGCCGGAGATCACCGCCGCCCTGCACGCGCCCAGCGCGGCCATCGTGAGCCCCTGGGAGTTCGCGCTGGCCATGGCGGAAAACGCGGTGGAAAACGGGGCTGACCTGCACTTGGAAAGCCGGGTCACCGGCCTTGCCCCCATCGAGGGCGGCTGGAAGATCGAGACCACAAGGGGCGACTTTGAAGCCCGCTTTGTGGTGAACGCCGCCGGTGTGGACGCGGGCAAAGTGCACGCGCTGGCCGCGCCGGAGAATTTTGTGACGAAACCCTGCCGGGGCGAGTATTACCTGCTGGACAAATCCGCCGGCAATACCGTGGGCCGGGTCATCTTCCAGTGCCCCACCGCCGCGGGCAAGGGCGTGCTGGTGGCCCCCACGGTACACGGCAACTTGATCGTCGGCCCCAACGCCCAGGACATTTCCGATTCCGCCGACACAGCCACCACCGCCCAGGGCCTTGCCCAGGTGGCCCAGAGTGCACGGAAAAGCGTGCCCGGCGTGGACCTTTCCGCCTGCATCCGCAACTTTGCGGGCATTCGGGCCAACACCGACCGGCCGGACTTCGTCATCCAGTGGGCGGCCCCCGGCATGCTGGACCTGGCGGGCATGAAGAGCCCGGGCCTTTCCGCCGCTGCCGCGGTGGGCGAGGAGGCCGTGGCCCTGCTGGCCGAAGCGGGCCTTGTTCTGACGGAGAAACCGAACCCGATGACCAGACGCACCCGGATTCGCTTCAAAGAACTGACCGGCGAGGAAAAAGCGGCAATCATCGCCCGCCAGCCCAGCTATGGCCGGGTGATCTGCCGGTGCGAGACCGTGACCGAGGGCGAAATCATCGCCGCCTGCCATACGGCCATCCCACCCCGCAGCATCGACGGGGTCAAGCGCCGGGTGGGCGCGGGCATGGGCCGCTGCCAGGGCGGCTTCTGCGGGCCGCGGGTCATGGAAATTCTGAGCCGGGAACTGGGCAAGAGCCCGCTGGACATCCCGCAGGAGGGGGCGGCGAGCATTCTGCTCACCGGCCGGACGAAACAGGCAAAGGGGGACAAAACCGTATGACAGACCGGCAGGAATATGATGTAATTGTGGTGGGCGGCGGCCCGGCGGGCCTTGCAGCCGCCCTGAGCGCAAGGGAAAACGGCGCGGAGCAGGTGCTGATTCTGGAGCGGGACGAGGAGCTGGGCGGCATTCTGAACCAGTGCATCCACAACGGCTTCGGCCTGCACCATTTTAAAGAGGAGCTCACCGGCCCGGAATACGCCGGGCGGTTCATCCAGCAGCTGGAGGGCACTGGCATCGAAGTGATGCTGGGGGCCATGGTGCTGGAGGTGAACGCCCAGGCCCATACCGTGCAGGCCATCAGCAAAACCCTGGGCTACCGGCTGCTGCGGGGCAAGAGCATCCTGCTGGCCATGGGCTGCCGGGAGCGCACAAGGGGCGCCATCGGCATCCCCGGCACCCGCCCGGCGGGCGTGTTCACCGCGGGCGCGGCCCAGCGGTACGTGAACATGGAAGGCTACATGGTGGGCAAGCGGGTGCTGATCCTGGGCAGCGGCGACATCGGCCTCATCATGGCCCGCCGCATGACGCTGGAGGGCGCCAAGGTGCTGGCCTGCGTGGAGGTCATGCCCTATTCCGGCGGCCTGATGCGCAACATCGTCCAGTGCCTGCAGGACTACGATATCCCTTTGTATCTCTCCCATACCATCATCGACATTCAGGGCAAGGACCGGGTGGAGCGGGCCGTGGTGGCCAAGGTGGACGAAAACCGCCGCCCCATCCCCGGCACCGAGATGGTCTTTGACTGCGACACCATTCTTTTGAGCGTGGGCCTGATTCCGGAAAACGAGCTCACCAGCGGCGCACACATCACTCTGGACCCGCGCACCAAGGGCCCGGTGGTGTTCGAGAACATGGAGACCAGCGCCCCCGGCGTGTTCGCCTGCGGCAATGTGGTGCATGTGCACGATCTGGTGGACTTCGTCACCGCCGAGAGCCAGCGGGCCGGTGCCGCCGCCGCCCGGTATGCGCTGGGGCAGGCAAACGACGGCCCGGCGGTGGAGATCACAAACGGTGAGGGCGTGGGCTACACGGTGCCCCAGAAAGTCCGCCCGGCAGCGGTGGACAAAAAGCTGGAGATCTTCTTCCGGGTGCGCCGGGTGTACGGCAATTCGGCGGTGGTGGTCGAAAGCGAAGGCGAGCCGCTGGCCCGCTTCAAGCGGGAGCATCTGGCCCCCGGTGAGATGGAGCACATCACCCTGCCCGCCGCCTTGCTGGCAAAGGCCAAGGGCGCGCTGGAAGTGGCGGTAGAGGAGGAACAGGCATGAAGGAACTGATCTGCATCGTGTGCCCCAAGGGCTGCCGTCTGCACGTGGACGAGAACGATGGCTACAAAGTGACGGGAAATACCTGCCCACGGGGCGAAGAATATGGTAAAATAGAACTAACGAACCCCACCCGCACCATCACCAGCACGGTGGCCGTGCGGGGTGCGGCCCATCCCCGCTGCCCGGTGAAGACCACAAAGCCCATTCCCAAGGGACTGATTTTTGAGGCCATGCAGGCGCTGGACGGCCTGGAGCTGACCGCGCCGGTGGCCCTTGGCCAGGTGGCGGTGGCCAACGTGTGCGGCACCGGGGTGGACTTTGTGACCACCCGCGCGCTGGAGGCCCAGGGCGCGGCAAAGGAGGAAATGCAATGAGCAGCCGGTACATCCTTGCCCTGGACCAGGGAACCACCAGCAGCCGGGCGATTCTGTTCGACGAGGAGCAGAACATCCTGGAAATGACCCAGCGGGAGTTTGAGCAGATCTACCCCAAAGAGGGCTGGGTGGAGCACGACGCCATGGAGATCTGGTCCAGCCAGTACAGCGTGATGATGGAGGTGGTGGCAAAAAGCGGGGTGGACCCGGCGGACATCGCGGGCATCGGCATCACCAACCAGCGGGAGACCACCATCCTGTGGGAAAAGGAGACCGGCCGGCCCATCTACAACGCCATCGTGTGGCAGTGCCGCCGCACCGCCCCCATCATCGACGAGCTGGTGGCAAAGGGCTACGGTGAGACCATCCGCAAAAAGACCGGCCTTGTGCCGGACGCCTACTTCTCCGCCAGCAAGATCAAGTGGATTCTGGACCAGGTGCCCGGCAGCCGGGAAAAGGCGGCGCAGGGCGAAATCCTGTTCGGCACCGTGGACACCTGGCTGGTCTGGAAGCTCACCGGCGGCAAGGCCCACATGACCGACCGCACCAATGCCTCCCGCACCATGCTGTATAACATCGACACGCTGGACTGGGACGACGAGCTGCTGGAGCTGCTGGACATTCCCCGGGCCATGCTGCCCACCGTCTGCTCCTCCAGCGAGATCTACGGCTATACCACCATCGGCCCGGTGCAGGTGCCGGTGGCAGGCATCGCGGGCGACCAGCAGGCGGCCCTCTTCGGGCAGGGCTGCTTTGAGGCCGGGCAGGCCAAAAACACCTATGGCACCGGCTGCTTTTTGCTCATGAACACCGGCGAGACCCGCCACCAGAGCGAAAACGGCCTGCTCACCACCATTGCCGCCACCGTGAAGGGCCAGCCGGTGCAGTACGCGCTGGAGGGCAGCGTGTTCGTGGGCGGCGCGGTCATCCAGTGGCTGCGGGACGAGATGCGCTTCTTCACCGAAAGCCGGGACGCGGAGTACTACGCCCAGAAGGTGCAGGATACCGGCGGCGTGTATCTGGTGCCCGCCTTCACGGGTCTCGGCGCGCCCCACTGGGACATGTACGCCCGGGGCTGCATTGTGGGCATCACCCGGGGCACCAAGCGGGAGCACATCATCCGGGCGGCCCAGGAGTCCATCGCCTACCAGTCGGCGGATTTAGTGGCTGCCATGGAGAAGGACACCGGCATCCCCTTAAGCGTACTCAAGGTGGACGGCGGCGCCTCCCGGGACCGCTTTTTGATGCAGTTCCAGGCGGACATCCTGAACAAGGCGGTGCGCCGCCCCATGATTCGGGAGACCACCGCCCTGGGCGCGGCCTATCTGGCCGGGCTTGCCGTGGGCGTCTGGAAGGACACCGACGAGATCAGCCGCCTGTGGAGCTGCGACGTGGATTTCGCCCCCGACATGGCCGAGGACAAGCGCGCCCGGCTGCTGGCAGGCTGGCACAAGGCCGTGGGCCGCAGCCTTGACTGGGCACGGCCGGAGGACTGACCGGAAGAAACTACACAAAAATCCCCGAGGGAAAAGCCCTCGGGGATTTTTGCTGTTATGGGAGAATTGAAAAAATCAAAGGTCATCCACCAGCGCGGTGCTTTTGGCGTAGGCGGTGCTTTTGGCCTCGAAGAAATCGGTCTTCACCATGTTGGCGTTGGAGTACTGGCTCACCCAGCTCATGGAGGCGGGCTCGGTCTGGTTGTCCTCAAACAGAGGCCCGAAGCCGAGGCCCGTCCAGCGCAGGTTGCCCAGATACCGAATGTAGTCGGTGACCATCTGTTTGGTCAGACCGGGAATGGCGTCGCCGATCACATAATGGCCCCAGGCGATCTCCTGCCGCACGCCCTCCTCCAGCATCTCCTTCAGCACCTGCACATTTTCGGGGCTGAACAGCTCCGGCTCCTCCTTCTGCAATTCCAAGAGAATATTTCGGAACAGCCACAGATGGGTGTTCTCGTCCCGGTTGATGTAGCGGATCTCCTGGGCCGAGCCGGGCATCTTGCCGTTGCGGGCCAGGTTGTAAAAGAACATGAAGCCGCTGTAAAAGTAGATGCCCTCCAGAATGTAGTTGGCCATCATCACTTTCAGCAGGGTAAAGGGGTCCTTGTGCTGCTGGAACTCATTGTACAGATCGCCGATGAAGGTATTCCGGCGCAGCAGGTGCTCGTCGGTCTTCCACTGGTAGAGGATGTCGTTGCGCTCCACCGGGCTGCAGATGCTGTCCAGCATGTAGCTGTAGCTCTGGCTGTGCACGCACTCCTGAAAGGCCTGGATGGACAGGCACAGGTTCACCTCGTTGGCGGTGATGTATTCCCCGATGTTGGGCAGGTTGGCGGTCTGGATGGAGTCCAGAAAGACCAGAAAGCTGAGGATCTTGTCGTAGGCGGTGCGCTCGGCGGCGGACAGGTTCGGGTAGTCCTTGGTGTCCTGGGCCAGGTTGATCTCCTCGGGAATCCAGAAGTTGTTCATGGCCTGTCGGTACCAGTCGCTCACCCAGGCGTAGCGCATGTTGTTGAAGTCGTTCAGGTTGGTGGTGTTGCCCCCGATCATCCGCCGCAGGCGCACGTCGGTGTCGCCGCCCGGGTTGAAGAGGGGCTTTTTGATCAGCTGAGTCATGGTTCACACTCCTTCAGAATGGGCCGGGGGTCAGGAAGAGCAGCTCTCGCACTCTTCCACTTCCAGCGATTTGCTGCGGATGTAGTAGATGGTCTTCACACCCTTTTCCCAGGCCAGCAGATACAGGTTCAGCACCTGGCGCAGGGTGTAGTCGTTGGTGATGTACAGGTTCATGCTCTGGGCCTGGTCGATGTGCCGCCCGCGTACGCCCGCCGCCCGCACGCTCCAGCTCTGGTCGATCTGGTGGGCGTTCTTGTAATACCAGTAGGTGCGGGGGCCAAGCTCGGGGGCCACCCGGGGCAGCATGCTGCCCTTTTTCTCCTCCAGGAAGAAGCGCTTCATCACCGGGTCCACGCCCGCGGTGGTGCCGGCCAGAATGCTGGTAGAACTGGTGGGGGCCACGGCCAGCAGATAGGCGTTGCGCATGCCCTGCTTTGCCACGGTGGCGGCCAGCTGCCGCCATTCGGGGCTTGTGTAGCCGCGCTTTGCAAAATACGCGCCGGTCTGCCAGTCGCTGCCCTCGAAGGTGGAGTAGCTGCCTTTTTCGGCGGCGATGACGCTGCTGGCGGCGATGGCTGCCTTGTTGATGGTCTCGAACACCTCGTCCGCGAAGGCCAGGTGCTCCTCGCTCTCCCACCGGATGCCCGCCTTGGCCAGCATGTGGTGGTAGCCGCTCACGCCCAGGCCGATGCTCCGGTACTTCCGGTTGGTGAGCTTGGCGTAGGGCAGGGGATAGAAGTTCAGGTCGATCACGTTGTCCAGCGCCCGCACCGCGGTGGACACCACCTGGCTCATGTAGGCCTTGTTGGTCACCGGCAGGTTGCCCAGCGACAGGCTGGCCAGATTGCAGACCACGAACTCGCCGGGGCGGGTGGTGGTGACCACCACCGGGTCGCCCTGCTCGGTGGAGATTTCGGTGCTCACCGTCTCGATGGGGGCCATGTTCTGGGCGATCTCGGTGCAGAGGTTCGAGCAGTAGATCATGCCCTTGTGGCCGTTGGGGTTGGCCCGGTTCACCGCGTCCCGGTTGAAGGTGAAGGGGGTGCCGGTCTCCACCGCGCTTTTCAGAATCAGCCGCACCAGCTCCTTCACGGTGACGGTGCGCTTCTGGATGCGGGGGTCGGCCACGCAGTCCCGGTAGCGGGTCTCCCACTCCTCGCCCCAGTAATCCTCCAGGCAGTAGCCCTTCACCGTCTCGATCTGGTGGGGGCACATCAGGTGCCAGGGGGCGTCCAGATTTTCTTTTGCCAGCTTCCAGAACAGGTCCGGGTAGCACACCGCCGGGAATACGTCGTGGGCCTTCATCCGGTCGTCGCCGTTGTTGGTGCGCAGCTGCAAAAACTCCGGCAGGTCCTTGTGCCAGGCGTCCAGATACACCGCCACGGCGCCCTGACGCACGCCCAACTGGTCCACCGCCACGGCGGTGTCGTTCACCAGACGAATCCAGCGGATCACGCCGCCGGCCGCGCCCTCAAAGCCCCGGATGCTGCCGCCCGCGGCCCGCACCTTGCCGAAGTAAAGGCCCATGCCGCCGCCGAACTTGCTCACCTGGGCGAAGTTGTCCACGCTGCGGTAGATGCCTTCGAGACTGTCCGGCACCGTGTCGATGAAGCAGCTGGACAGCTGGTGGTAGGGCTTGCGGGCGTTGGACAAAGTGGGGGTGGCCATGGTCACCTCCATCCGGCTGAGCATGTCGTAGAACTTTTTCACCCAGCCCGGCCGGTCGGTTTTTTCCTCCATGGCAAGATGCAGGGCAATGCCCAAAAACATCTCCTGGGGCGTTTCCAGCGCCACGTGCTGCCGGGTGTGGATCACATACCGCTTGAGCAGCAGGTCCAGACCGGAATAGGTGAAGAGCTTGTCCCGCTCGGGGCAGAGGAAGGCCTCGGCCTCGCCGATCTCGGCCCGGGAATAGTGCTCCAGAATGTAGCTGCCGTAGAGACCCTCGTCGGTGAGGTAGCGCAGCTTGTCATAAAGGGTATGAATGCCCCGGCGGGAGAGTTCGGTCTCCAGCCGCAGGGAAAACGAGAGGTTCAAAAGGCGCGCCGCCACGAACTCCCACTTGGGGGCCTCGGGGCTGGTCAGCTCCACCGCCGCCTTGGTCAGAGCGGCCAGCAGTTCAGCGGTGTCCATCTCGGGCTTTGCAAAGCCCGCAAACCGGGCCGCCAGCGCGGTGAGGGGGTAAACCAACTGGTCGAAGTCCTTCTGGATGCTCATGAGGCACTCCTCCAGACCGGGCGCGTTCACCTGCGCCGCGATGGCCTGGCGGGCGGCCCGCAGCTCGGCGTGGCGGGAGCGGTAGAGAATGTAGCTTTTGGCCGCCTCAAAGTGGCCCTGCTCCATCAGCGCCCGCTCCACCTGGTCCTGAATCTGCTCCACCGTGACCAGCTCGCCGCTCAGCCGTCCGGTCACCGCGTCCAGCAGGCCGGCCAGCTGCTCCACGCTGGGCGCCTGGCCCACGCTGGCAAAGGATTTTTCCATGGCGGCAAGGATCTTGCCCCCGTCGAAGGCCTCGGCCTGGCCGCTGCGTTTTTGGATCTGCATGGTGTTTCCTCCCGTGAATCGTCTATTTTGCAACGTTTCCTATTATACACCACATCTTGCATTCGCTTCAATGCGCAAAACCCATATCTGGTGTGTGAATTGTACCGAAATAGTGTACAAAACAGAGAAAATGCGCCCGCAGCGAGACGGGCCGCATCTTGCAAACATGGGATTTTACGATATGATAATATTGAATGCCTGTGTGCAGGAGGAAAAGAGAAGCGGGAAAGGAAACGGAACGGATTTATGGTGACTGTGAGCAAGCGAAACCGATGGATTGCGGCGGACTGGTTTGCGGATTTTTTTGAGCGAAACCGCAATGGGATGTTCCTGTGCGTGATCGCCACCTTTGCATGGGGGCTGGTGACCCATGCCTATATTTTTCTGCACAGCTCCTTTTCCCACGATTCGCTGAATGAGTTCAACGCGGCGGTGTTCGGCAATGCCTGGCGGATACAGCTGGGCAGAATATTCGTGCCCGCCTACCGGCTTCTGGTCCGGGAAGCCATCACCCTGCCCTGGCTGATCGGGGTTTTGTCGCTGCTGTACATCAGTGCGGCGGTGTTTCTGACCGTGAAGCTGTTTGGAATCCGGCCCAGACTGCTCACGGCGCTGATTGCCGGTGTTTACACCGCGAATATCACGGTGACCGCAACGGCGGCCACCTATATCCATGATCTGGACTGCAACATGCTGGCGCTGGCATTGGCGGTTCTGGCGGTTTATTTGTGGAAAAGGTTCGACAAGGGCTTTTTGTATGGAATGCTGCCGCTGTGTGTTTCCATGGGGCTGTATCAAAGCTATCTGTCGGTGGCCATCACGCTGGTCATTTTGTATCTGGTGTTGCAGCTGCTGGACGGCCACCCCTTTGCGGAGGTGTTCGGCAAAGGGCTGAAAAGCCTGGGGATGATCGTGGGCGCGGGTGTGCTGTATTATCTGGCCATTCAGCTGGTTTGCCGCATCACCGGTCTTTCGCTGGTCAGCGGGACCTACAATTCCATGGACTCCATCCTCTCCCGTCCGGTGCCGGAAATCCTTTACACGGTGGTGACCGGGTATATCCAGGTTGGCTACAAGCTGTGCACCGCCGTCTCGGCCTATCCGGGAGGGCTTGTGCTGGCGGTACATATTGTGATGGTGGGAATCAGCGGTGCGGTCGTGCTGTTCCGGATCGTTCAAAGAGAAATCGGAGTGCCGGAAAAGCTGCTGGCGCTGCTTTTGCTGGCGCTGGTGCCGCTTGGCATGAATGTGACCTATATTCTGACCGGCGGCATGAGCCATGATCTGATGCAGTTTGCCTTTTGGCTCGCTTATCTGTTTGTGCTGCTGATTGCCTGGTGGGCCGTGGACCGGAAGCTGCTGAGAAAGCCGGTGCTGCAATACGGGCAGCGCTGCGCGGCGGTGGGGCTGGTTTTTGTGGTGCTGTGGGGAAATGTGCAGACTGCAAACGCCGCCTACCTGAAAAAGGATCTGGAGCAGCAGGCAAGCCTGTCGCTGCTCACCCGGATCGTTTACCGGATGGAGGATTGCCCGGGATACGTAACCGGCCAGACCCCGGTGGTATTTGTGGGAATGCCGGACGCGGCGCTGGAAAATCAGGTGGCCGGGTTTGAGCGGCTTTATGAGATGGTGGGCAACGAGATCGGATACGCGCTCGGAGTCGCGGGGCAGAGCTACTATCAGGCATATTTCGACAATGTTCTTCAGAATCCGGCGGTGATGGCGGATGAGGGGACCTGGTTTCGGTTTCGAAAGGACGACCGGGTCGCGGCGATGCCCTGCTATCCGGCAGAGGGCAGCGTCGGGATGCTGGATGGAGTAATGATCGTGAAACTGGGCGAACGCTTCCGGTAACAGGAGGCGGAGCCCCAAAGGAGGAAAGAGCCCATGAAACCCAGCGTCGGAATCTGGCCCTGCCTGAACCGGGATGCCATCAAGGCCATCGCCATGGCCACCATGCTGTTGAATCACATTGCAAATGCGCTGCTCTCGCCGGAAAATCCCTGGTTTGAGCCGCTGGTGGACATCGGCTACTTCACCGCGGTGACCATGTGTTATTTTCTGGCCGAGGGCTACGAGTACACCCATGACCGCAAGGCCTACGCGCTGCGGCTGCTGGTGTTTGCCCTCATCTCCCAGATCCCCTACCAGCTGGCGCTGGGCTTTTTCCAGCTGAACATGCTGTTCACGCTGCTGGTCTGCCTGGGAACCGCCCATGTGGCCCATGAAATGGCCACCCGGCCCGGCGAGCGGCTCGGGCGGAATTTCGCGGCGCTGCTGGGGCTGTTCTTTGTCAGTCTGTTCATGGACTGGGGAACGATGGCCCCGCTGTTCACCTTCCTGTTCTGCGGCTGGCGGTACGGAAAAGCCGGGCTGGGGGGCAGACGCAGCGGGCTGGCGCTTGTCTTTTTCGGGGAAGCGTTGATCTTTTTCTTCCAGACCATGCCGGGGGACTGGACGGTGCATACGGTGCTGCACACGGCGGCAAGCACGCTGGGCATTCTGGTGGCGGGCGCGGTGATCCTGCTGTTTTATAATGGAAAGCGGGCCGAGCACGGCCGGGCGTTCTGGAAGTGGTTTTTCTATCTGTTTTATCCGGCCCATCTGGCGGTGCTGGCGGCGGTGAAGCTGCTTGTCTTACAATAATAAAAGCGAAAAAGGCTCTGCCCGTGGGTTTTCCACAGGCAGAGCCTTTTTGTGTTGAAAAATGGGGCCGAAAAATCAGCCGTTTGCGCCCAGGGTCTTCACGTCGTCGTTGTCCGCGAAGGCCACGGCGGCAAAGCCCTGATTTTCCAGCGCGCCGAACTGCTTGCCCAGCTTTTTGGCCTGGGGCAGCACGGTCACGGTGTAGCCCTCCCGCAGGGTGGCCGCCTTGGCCAGCACCTGGGCGAAGTCCGCGTCGGGCAGGTAGAGCAGGGCCATCTTGGGCTTCTGGGCCGGGATGGCAAAGCCCTGCTCGGCCAGAATGCCGCAGATGCGCTCGAAGCCGATGGAGAAGCCCACCGCGGGCACCTGCTGGCCGATGAACTTGCCGATCATATTGTCGTAGCGGCCGCCGCCTGCCACCGCGCCGCTGAATGCCGCGCAGGTGACCTCGAACACCATGCCGGTGTAGTAGCCCTGGCCGCGCACCAGGCTGGGGCAGTAGGCGATCTTATACTTGCCGCCGGCCAGAGTCTCCACGGTGGCGATCACCTTGCCCAGGTTTTCGGCAAGGGTCTTGTCCTCGCACAGAGCGCCGATGGCCTCCAGGCTGAACTCGCCTTTCGCCAGAAAATCGCTCAGGGCGGCAACGGCCTCGGCGGGGCATTCCTTCTCGGTCAGCTCCTTGGCCACGCCCTCGGCGCCGATCTTGTCCAGCTTGTCGAAGGTGATGCAGACGCTGTCCAGGCTTTCGGGGGCAAAGCCCATGCTGGTCAGCATGCCGCGCAGAAGGCGCCGGTCATTGATGTTCACGGTGAAGTCGTCAAAGCCGATGTTCAGCAGCGCCCGGGCGGTCACGTCGATCAGCTCGATCTCCGCGTTGCAGGAGCCGTCGCCCAGAATGTCGATGTCGCACTGGACGAACTCACGCATCCGGCCCTTCTGGGGCCGCTCGGCACGGAACACCCGGTCGGTCTGGATGACCTTGAAGGGGCTGGGCAGCTTGTCCTTGTTGGCGGCGTAGTAGCGGGAGAGGGGCAGAGTCAGGTCGTACCGCAGGCCCATGTCGGACAGATCCTTTTCGTTGCCGGAGGCAATGGCGCTTGCCAGCTTGTCGCCCCGCTTGAGTACCTTGAAGATCAGGTTCAGGTTGTCGCCGCCGTCGCTCTTGTCCAGATTCTCCATATCCTCCAGCATGGGGGTGGAGATGCGCTCGAAGCCGCTGGCGCGGTAGGTTTCCAGAATGCGGCCCTGCACATAGTCGCGCAGCGCCTGCTCTGCGGGCAGATAGTCCTTCATGCCCTTCAGCGGATTGGTTTTCATTGATGTTCCTCCCACAAATCTATTTTAATGAAATAAAGTGCTTTTATCTTCTAATGATAGCCCGGCGAGCCGGTATTTGTCAAGGCAACACCGCGCAATTCCAGATGGTGGAGCACGCCGTAAAATTTTTTGTGAGATGAAGCAAAAAGCGCAGCCAATCCTTGGTGGCTTGGCGAGCATTTTTGGGAAATATCACAGAAAATTTTGGCGCGATACGCCGTCTGAGGCGTTTGCCGTGAATTGTGCGGTATTGCCTCAACAAAAAGGGGGAACACTAAGCCAAAAAGAAAAGAGAGGAACAAAACAATGGGGCAGTTTGTGAAACAGCACCCCTGGGCGATCCTGGCGGCGGGGGCGGCCATCCAGCTGCTGGCGGGCATCCCCACCGCCTGGGGCGTGTTTCAGGAGCCGGTGCGCTCAGAATACGGCTTTGAGGAGGAAACGGCCAGCTTTGTGCTCAGCTGGCTGGTGGCGGCCTTCGGCGCGGGCGGGGTGGCCGGCGGCTTTTTGCAGGATAAACTCGGCCCCCGCTTCGCCGCCCTTTTGGGCAGCGCCGGGCTCTGCGCCGGGTTCGTGGCGGCGGGCTTTGTGCCCGGGCAAATGCCTTGGCTCTTTTATCTGGCCTTCAGCGCCCCGGTGGGGGCGGGCTGCGCCTTTTTGTACCCGGCGGTGATGGGCTGCGCCCAGAAATGGTACGCGGACAAAAAGGGCCTTGCCACCGGGGTGATCGGCGTGGCGGTGGGGCTGTCCGGCGCGGCGCTCACGGTGCTGGTGAAGTGGTTCACCGGGCTGTGGGGCATCCGGGGCTGCTTCTGGGCATTGGGGGCGCTGCTGGGCCTTGTGTGCGGCGGGGCAAGTCTTTTGCTGCAGAACCCGGAAAAAGCGCCCGCGGCCCCAAAGCAGCAGGGCATGACCCCGGGGCAGATGCTGCGCACCTCCGCCTACTGGTGGATCACCGCCTCGGTGGCGCTGGCCACCCCGGCGGTTCTGCTGTTCAGCCCCCGGATTCTGGAGCTGGCCCGGCAGAGCGGCCTGCCGGAGACCGCCGCGGCCTGGATGGTGGCGGTGGGCGCGGCGGGGTCCGCCGCAGGGCGGCTGAGCCTTGCCGCGGCGGGGGACAAGCTGGGCCGACGGGCGGTGCTCATCGCCGCCTTCGGGGCGCTGGCGGCTTTGTCCGCCGGATTTGCCTTGGTGAAAGAATGGCTGTTTCTGGCCGTTTACGCCGGGCTGTGCTTTTTCTATGCCGGTCAGGCGGCGGTGCTGCCCAGCCTCTGCACCGAGCGGTTCGGCCTGGCCCACACCGGGGTTAACTATGGTCTGCTGGCGCTGGGGATGGCGGCGGGCAGCCTGGGCTTTCCCTTCGCGGCCAAGGCCCTTGGTCTGGACGCCGGGCGGCACTGGCTGGCGGTGGGCGCGGCGCTGGCCGGGGCCTTCTGTTTGTGGAAGCTGGGCCCGGTGCAAAAGAAGAAAACCTCCGGTTGACAGCGCCCTTTGGGAATGCTATGGTGAAGGTAACCGGGCGGGCCCGGTGCGAGGGTCCGCCGCATTATAATGGTAAAGGAGCGATTCCCCATGGCAAAACTGGATGGTAAAGCGGCACTCATCACCGGCGCGGCGGCCGGACTGGGCGAGGGCATTGCCACCGCCTACGCAAAATACGGCGCAAAGATGGTTCTGGTGGACCTGGACCCCCGCGTGGAAGAGACCGCCCAGCGGCTGCGCGCCGAGTACGGCAGCGAGATCATCACCGTAGTGGCCAACGTGGCCGACCGGGCCCAGATGGACGAGGCCGCCCGCAAGGGCGCGGAGGCCTTCGGCGCCATCGACATCGCCTGCTGCAACGCGGGCGTCTGCCGCCTGGCCCCCTTTGAGGAGATGGACGACGCCACCCGGGATTTCCACATCGATGTGAACATCAAGGGCGTGTGGAACACCTGCAAGGCGGTTATCCCCTATATGCTGAAGCAGGGCGGCGGCAGCATCGTGATCGCCTCTTCCGTCACCGGCGACATCGTGGCCGACGCGGGCGAGGCCGCCTACGCCATGACCAAGGCCGCGCTGGTGGGCCTGACCAAGTGCCTGGCGGTGGAGTACGCCGGGCGCAACATCCGGGTAAACTGCTCCCAGCTGGGCTATGCCCGCACCCCCATGGTGGAGAAGATGGCGGTGGAATCCAACCCCGAAAACCCGGAAGCTGCCATTGCGGCCATCGCGGCGGGCGTGCCCATGGGCCGGCTGGCAAAGCCCATCGAGGTGGGCGAGCTGTTCGCTTTTCTGGGCAGCGATGAATCCAGCTATCTGACCGGCAGCCAGATCGTGATCGACGGCGGCAGCACCCTGCCCGAGACCATGAGCATCGGCACCAACTGACCGGAAAAACAAAAAGGGCCGCGCACCGTGAAGATACGGTGCGCGGCCCTTGCTGCATTTCGTGACGCTTAGCCCTTGGTGTCGCCGAACAGGTTGAAGCGGTAGAGCTTGGCCTCGTCCTCGGGCTCGGAGCACTCGAACTTGGCCTCGGCGATCTGGCCGCCCTGAATCAGGGTGGTGAAGCCGATCAGCTGGCACAGCTTGCTCTTCAGGTTCAGCCGGTCGCCCTCGGGGGTGATCATGTAAATGTCGCCCTTGCAGGAGGCCAGCATCTCGCTGAAATCACGAACATTGAAATTATGAAGACTGATGCGATCCATAAAACGGATTCCTCACTTTCGTTTTTGCAGGCCCCGGCGCATCAAACAAGCCGGGCCGCCTTCTCTGGCAGTTGCCAATACTTTCTCCCTCGCGCGGGCCTTGCCGCCCGTGCACCTATACTATAGCACTGCATTTGTGCATGTGCAACAATGAAAATGGTGTTTCTTTGTACGTATTGACGATTTAATTCGCACAAAAATCCAGCAGCGGGCAAAAACGGGAAGGGCGGTGCAATTTTTTGGCTGAACAAATGGAAAAACGCCTTGCAAAACCATTCGCCCCTATTTATAATGAGAAGGTAGATGTTGTGAAATCCGCAACAAGCTTACAAAGAGAGCAAAGGAGAGTACTATTATGACCTATTCTCATGAAGTAGAGCGTATGTGTCCTCTGACCAAAGGCCCCCATCACGGCCCCGCCCCCATCCCGGAGGAGGGCGCCTGGGTTAAGGCCTATGAGATCAAGGATATTTCCGGCCTGACCCACGGTGTGGGCTGGTGCGCCCCTCAGCAGGGCACCTGCAAGCTGACTCTGAACGTTAAGAACGGCGTGATCGAGGAAGCTCTGGTCGAGACCATCGGCTGCTCCGGCATGACCCACTCCGCCGCTATGGCCGGCGAGATCCTGCCCGGCAAGACCATCCTGGAAGCTCTGAACACCGACCTGGTGTGCGACGCCATCAACGTGGCTATGCGCGAGCTGTTCCTGCAGATCGTTTACGGCCGCAGCCAGACTGCCTTCAGCGAGGGCGGCCTGCCCATCGGCGCCGGCCTGGAGGACCTGGGCAAGGGTCTGCGCAGCATGACCGGCACCATCTTCTCCACCAAGGCCAAGGGCGTTCGTTACCTGGAGCTGACCGAGGGCTACATCCTGAAGACCGCTCTGGATGAGAACAACGAGGTCATCGGTTACCAGTTCGTCCGTCTGGGCAAGATGCTGGAAGCCATCCGTCACGGCGAGGACCCCAAGACCGCGTTCGAGAAGAACATTGGCACCTACGGCCGGTTCGATGGCGCTGCCAAGTACATCGACCCCCGCGAAGAATAAGAGAGGAGGAGAAACATTATGGCTACTTTTGAATCTATGGATCGCCGCATGCCCAAGATCGAGGCATGCCTGAAGGCCAACGGCCTGGAATCCCTGGACGCCTGCCGTGAGATGCTCCTCGAGAAGGGCATCGACTGCGACGCTATTGTTAAGGGCGTTCAGCCCATCTGCTTTGAGAACGCCGTTTGGGCTTACACCCTGGGCACCGCCATCGCTGTGAAGCGTGGCCTGAAGAACGCCGCCGAGTGCGCCGCCGCCATCGGCGAGGGCCTGGAGGCTTTCACCATCCCCGGTTCTGTTGCCGAGCAGCGCAAGGTTGGTCTGGGTCACGGTAACCTGGGCGCCATGCTGCTGAGCGACGAGACCAAGTGCTTCGCCTTCCTGGCTGGCCACGAGAGCTTCGCCGCTGCTGAGGGCGCCATCGGTATCGCCCGCACCGCCAACAAGGCTCGTAAGACCCCTCTGCGCGTTATCCTGAACGGCCTGGGCAAGGATGCTGCTTACATCATCAGCCGCATCAACGGCTTCACCTACGTGGAGACCGATTATGACTTCAAGACCGGCGAGCTGAAGGTTGTTCGCGAGAAGGCTTTCTCCGACGGCGAGCGCGCTGCTGTTAAGTGCTACGGCGCCAACGACGTTCTGGAAGGCGTTGCCATCATGAAGGCTGAGGCTGTTGAGGTTTCCATCACCGGTAACTCCACCAACCCCACCCGTTTCCAGCACCTGGTTGCCGGCACCTACAAGAAGTGGGCCATCGAAAACGGCAAGAAGTACTTCTCCGTTGCTTCCGGCGGCGGCACCGGCCGTACCCTGCATCCCGATAACGTGGCTGCCGGCCCCGCTTCCTACGGCCTGACCGACAGCATGGGCCGTATGCACGGCGACGCTCAGTTCGCCGGCTCCTCCAGCGTGCCCGCTCACGTGGAGATGATGGGCCTGATCGGTATGGGCAACAACCCCATGGTTGGCGCCACCGTGGCCTGCGCTGTTGCTGCTTCTCAGGTCTAATCGACCCGTTAAGCACACTGTGTTTTGACAAAGAGCACCGTCCCCTTTTGGGGGCGGTGCTTTTTTGTGTGCCCAAAGGGGGACGCCGGTGGATTTTTGCCGCCTGCGCACTGGCTTTTTTGCTGGATTGTATGCTACAATAAGAAAAATAATGCAGTCCAAAAAAGAGGAGGCGGCGGGTTATGTATGATATGGCGGAATCACAGATGACCCTTTACGATTATGTGCAGCCCTTTGGGGGAACACTGGATGAGAATAACCGCTGGGTGAAGCTGGCGAAGGAGATCGACTGGCAGGAGATGGAGCGCCACTATGCGGGCAACTTCGGCCGGGCAGGCAATCAGGCGCTGCCCCTGCGCATGGCCTTCGGCAGCCTGGTCATCCGCCAGGCGCTGGAGCTTTCCGACCGGCAGACCGTGCAGATGATCCGGGAAAACCCCTACCTGCAATACTTCATCGGCATGACCAGCTTTAGCCACACCGCGCCCTTTGTGGCCCACAGTATGGTGGGCTTTCGCCAGCGCATTCCCCAGGAGCAGGTGGACAAGGCGGTGAAGCTGTTCAAACGCATTTCCCGCCAGTGCGAGCGGGAACAGTGAGGGGCGTTTCGGCATAAAATAAAGGCGGCGCGTTCCGGTTATCCAATGTGATAAAGTCACTTTTCAAATGCACGCTAACATGATAGAGTTTGGGCAGCACCACATAATTCCAGGTGGTGGAGCACGCCGGAAAATTTTTTGCGGAATGAATCAAAAAGCGCAGGCAAGCCTTGGTGGCCCCGCGAGCATTTTTGGAAAATTCCACAGAAAATTTTGGCGGGATACGCCGCCTGAGGCGTTCGCCGTGAATTGTGTGGTGGTGCCCCAAGAAAAAACAACGGAAGATAGCGCTTTCGGGCGCTGTAATAAAAAATATTCTTACTTTATTGGAGGGAGTTTGTCATGAATCTGAAGGGTTCCAAGACCGAAGCCAACCTGATGGCCGCCTTTGCCGGTGAGAGCCAGGCCCGCAACAAGTACACCTACTACGCATCCAAGGCCAAGAAGGAAGGCTACAACGAGATTGCTGCCGTCTTCGAGGAGACCGCCAACAACGAGAAGGAGCACGCCAAGATCTGGTTCAAGCTGCTGCACGACGGCGAGGTGCCCGGCACCCTGGCCAACCTGGCCGACGCCGCTGCCGGTGAGAACTACGAGTGGACCGACATGTACGCCAGCTTCGCCGCCACCGCCAAGGAAGAGGGCTTCGACCGCATCGCCGCCCTGTTCACCATGGTGGGCGACATCGAGAAGGAGCACGAGGCCCGTTACCGTGAGGTGGCCAAGCTGCTGGAAGAGGGCAAGCTGTTTGCCCGCGAGACCGAGCAGGTTTGGATCTGCACCAACTGCGGCCACATCCACATCGGCACCCACGCTCCCGCCAAGTGCCCGGTCTGCGACCATCCTCAGGGCTACTTCGTGCTGCGCGCGGAAAATCACTGATTCATTTTGAACCTTTGGCCCCCCGGCTTTTGCCGGGGGGCTTTTTCTTTTGCGAAAACTCTGTGTGTGCTCTTGACAGAAGAACGGTTTGTCCTGTATACTTCCTTGTAGTATTACATTATCACAATAAAGCAAAACAGGGAGGCGAGCCGGGATGCAAAACGACCAGCTGCTGAAAAACGAAGAGCGGGCGGTGATCGCCCTGCGGGCTTTGTACCAGAGCTATGGGTACCTGCCCTATAAAATGAGCCGTTTCGAGGAATACGAGCTGTATGCCCGCAACAAGGACTTTCTGCTCAGCGACCGGGTCATCACCTTTACCGACACCAACGGCCGCCTGATGGCCTTAAAGCCGGACGTGACCCTTTCCATCCTGCAAAAGGGCGAGGAGAACCCCGGCTGCAAGCGCAAGGTGTGCTACAACGAAAACGTGTATCGGGTGTCCCGCCGGTCCGGCCAGTTCAAGGAGATCATGCAGACCGGTCTGGAGTGCATCGGCGACGTGGACGAATACGATGTGTTCGAGGCGGTGGAGCTGGCGGCCAAGAGTCTGGCGCTCATCGGCCCGGAGTACGTGCTGGAGATCAGCCATCTGGGCGTTGTCTCCGCCTTGCTGGAGGCGGCGGGCGGCGGCGAGGAGTTCCGGCGCAGTGCGCTGGAGGCCCTCTCCCAGAAAAACGCCCACGATCTGGCCCGCATCTGCGAAGAAAACCGCGTGCCCGCCGAATGTGCCCGGCGGCTGGCGGATCTTGTCACCATCTACGGCAGCCGGGGCCCGGCGCTGCAAAAGCTGCGGGAACTCTGCGGCGATGTTGCCGGGGAGGCGGTGGCCGAGCTGGAGCAGCTGAGCGCCCTGCTGGACGCGGCGGGTCTGGGCGACGAGGTGGTACTGGACTTCTCGGTGGTCAACCACATGGACTACTACAACGGCATCGTGTTCCGGGGCTTTTTGCAGGGCCTGAGCCAGAGCGTGCTGGCGGGCGGACGATACGACCGGCTGATGCGCCGGATGGGCCGCAGCCAGGGCGCGGTGGGCTTCGCCCTTTATCTGGACCGGCTGGACCAGCTGCGCAGCCCCCGCCCGGAATGGGATGTGCAGGTGCTGCTGCTCTATGAAAACGAGACCCCCGCGGCAGCGGTGGCGGCGGCGGTGCAACAATTGCGCGCCGAGGGCAGAAGCGTGAGCGCCCAGAAGGCGGTGCCGCCCAAGCTGCGGTATCAGGAATGCATCCGGCTCAACAAGGAGGGGAAACCATGCTGAACATCGCGCTGCCCAAGGGCCGCCTGGGCGAAAAGGTCTATGCCATGTTCGAGGCGGCGGGCTACGAGTGCCCGGCCATCCGGGAAAACAGCCGCAAGCTGATTTTTGAAAACGCCGAAAAGGGCATCCGGTATTTCTGGGTCAAGCCCTCGGATGTGAGCATCTATGTGGAACGGGGCGCGGCCGATGTGGGCGTGGCCGGAAAAGATATTTTACTGGAATACCACCCGGACGTGTACGAGCTGCTGGACCTGAACGTGGGCCGCTGCAAGATGGCGGTGGCCGCTCCCCGCGATTTCCATGACGACGGGGAGCGCACCCTGCGGGTGGCCACCAAGTTCGCGTCCATCGCGGCGGACTACTACGCGGGCATGGGCCGGGATGTGGATTTCATCAAGCTGAACGGCTCCATCGAGCTGGCCCCCATTCTGGGCCTGTCCGATGTGATCGTGGACATCGTGGAAACCGGCACCACCCTGCGGGAAAACAACCTGGAGGTGGTGGCGGACATTCTGCCCATCAGCGCCCGGCTGATCGCCAACAAGGCCAGCTTCAAATTCAAAAACCGCCAGCTGGAAGAGATGCTGGCCAGGATGAAGGAACAGGTGAAGTGACATGATCCCCATTTATGAATACGGCCAGGTACCAAATAGCGAAATTTTTGCCCGGGATAACATCGCCTCCAATGTGGAGGGCGCGGTGACCGAGATTCTGGCCCAGGTGGCCGCCCGGGGCGACGAGGCCCTGCGGGAATACACCCTGCGCTTCGACAAGGCCGACCTGACTGATCTGGAAGTGACCGAAGCGGAGATCGACGAGGCCTTCGCGGCGGTGGAGCCGGAATTTGTGGAGATTCTGCGCCAGGCGGCGGCGAACATCCGCGCCTTCCATGAAAAGCAGCGCCGCAACAGCTTTGTGGTGGCCGACCAGCCCGGCGTAGTGCTGGGCCAGAAGATCGTGCCCATCCAGAAGGTGGGCCTGTATGTGCCCGGCGGCACCGCGGCCTACCCCTCCACCGTATTGATGGACAGCATCCCCGCCAAAATCGCGGGCTGCCCCCAGCTGGTGATGGTCACCCCTCCCGGCGCGGACGGCAAGGTGAACCCGGTGATTCTGGCGGCGGCGAAAATCGCGGGCGTGGACCGCATCTTCAAGGTGGGCGGCGCACAGGCGGTGGCGGGCCTTGCCTATGGCACCGAGACCCTGCCCAAGGTGGATAAGATCGTGGGCCCCGGCAACGCCTATGTGGCGGAAGCCAAAAAGCAGGTATTCGGCCGGGTGGCCATCGACATGATCGCCGGACCCAGTGAAATTCTGGTGGTGGCGGACGGCAGCTGCAACGCCAAAATCGTGGCGGCGGATATGCTCAGCCAGGCCGAGCACGATAAAATGGCCAGCGCGGTGCTGGTCACCGACAGCGGCGAGTTGGCCAGGGCAGTACAGGCGGAGCTGGAGCGGCAGATTCCGCTGCTGCCCCGCAGTGAGATCGCCCGGGCCTCCATCGATAACAACGGCAAGATCATCGTGGCGGAAAATCTGGATCTGGCCATTGACATCGCCAACGAGATCGCCCCCGAGCATCTGGAGCTGTGCGTGGACGCGCCCTTTGATTATCTGGACCGGGTGCGCTGCGCCGGGTCCATCTTCCTGGGCAAGAACTGCCCCGAGGCCCTGGGCGATTACTTCGCCGGCCCCAACCACACCCTGCCTACCAGCGGCACGGCGAAATTTTCGTCGGCGCTGTCGGTGGATGATTTCGTGGTGAAGAGCCAGTTTACCTATTACACCGCCGACGCGCTGGCCAAGGTGGGCGAACAGGTGGCCTATTTCGCCCGCAAGGAAGGGCTGGACGCCCACGCCAACAGC
Source organism: Gemmiger sp. An194 (assembly GCF_002160145.1). Lineage (GTDB taxonomy): Bacteria > Bacillota > Clostridia > Oscillospirales > Ruminococcaceae > Allofournierella. The sequence continues at coordinate 39,108 of NZ_NFKA01000023.1, forward strand.
GTCACCGTGCGGCTGGAGGAGAAAAAGCAATGAGCCGATTTTTTTCAAGTCGTTACGCGGCGCTCACCCCCTATACTCCGGGCGAGCAGCCCCAGGACCAGGACTACCTGAAGCTGAACACCAACGAATCCCCGTTCCCGCCTTCGCCGGGGGTGGCGGCGGCGGTGGCCGCTCAGTGCGGCAAATTGCAGCTGTATTCCGACCCCCAGTGCGCCGGGCTGCGCCGGGCGCTGGCGAAGCGCTACGGGGTGAAGCCCGCCAATATCATGGTGGGCAACGGCTCGGATGAGGTACTGGACCTGGCCTTCTGCGCCTTTGCGGGGGAGGAGCGGCCCCTGTATTTCGCGGATGTGACCTACGGCTTTTATCCGGTGTTCGCGGCCAAGAACCGGCTGCCCTATGAGGTGATCCCCTTAAAGGAGGATTTCACCATCGACCCGGCGGATTACTTCGGCAAAAACGGGGTGGCGGTGATCGCCAACCCCAACGCCCCCACCGGTCTGGCGCTGGGGCTGGATGCCATCGAAGCGATTCTGAAGGCCAACCCGGACGGGGTGCTGATCGTGGACGAGGCCTATGTGGACTTCGGGGCCGAGAGCGCCGCCGCCCTGCTGGACCGGTACGACAATCTTCTGGTGGTGCGCACCTTCTCCAAGTCCCGCTCCATGGCAGGGGCCCGTCTGGGCTTTGCCATCGGCTGCGAGGCGCTGATCGCCGATCTGGAGACCCTGCGCTATTCCACCAACCCCTACAACGTGAACCGGATGACCCTGGCGGCGGGCGAGGCCGCGCTGGCCGAGGATGACTATTACATGGACAACTGCCGCCGCATCGCCGCCATTCGGGACAAGGTGGCCGGGCAGCTGGAGGCCATGGGCTGGCGGGTGCTGCCCAGCAAAACCAACTTCCTGTTCGCGGCATCTCTCAAGCTGGGCGGCAAGGCCATGTATCAGGCCCTGCGCCAGAAGGGCGTGCTGGTGCGGCATTTTGATGCCCCCCGCACTCGGGATTTTATCCGCATCACCATCGGCGACGAAGCCCAGATGGAGCGGTTTGTGAACACTGTCAAGGAAATTGAAAAGGAGGCAGCCCAGTGAGAACGGCAGAGATCAAACGCACCACCGCCGAGACGGACATTTCCCTGCGCCTTGTGCTGGAGGGTACCGGCAAGGGCAGCTGCGCCACCGGCTGCGGCTTTCTGGACCATATGCTGGTGCTGTTTGCCCGGCATGGCCGGTTCGATCTGGATCTGACCTGCACCGGCGACACCTACGTGGACTACCACCACACGGTAGAAGATGTGGGCATCTGCCTGGGCGATGCCTTCCGGCAGGCCCTGGGCGACAAGCGGGGCGTATGCCGCTACGGTCAGTCCCTGCTGCCCATGGATGAAACCCTGATTCTGGCGGCGGCGGACCTGTCCGGCCGGGGCGGCTATTATGGCCAGGTGGAGATCCCCACCCAGAAGGTGGGCGACTTCGACACCGAGCTGTTCGAGGAATTCTGGATCGCCTTCGCCCGTCAGGCCCAGCTGACCCTGCATCTGCAAAAGCTGGCGGGGGCCAACTCCCACCACATCATGGAGGGGGCCTTCAAGGCGGCGGCCCGCTGCCTGCGGGCGGCAGTGGCCATCGACCCGGAGTTCGCCGGGGAAATTCCATCCACAAAAGGGGTGCTGTGATGATCGGCGTAATTGACTACGGGGTGGGCAACCTGTTCAGCCTCTGCTCCTCCCTGCGCTATGTGGGGGCCCAGGTGCAGGTGAGCGCCGACCCCGCCGTTCTGGAACAGGCGGACAAGCTGGTCTTGCCCGGCGTGGGCGCCTTTGGCGACGCGGCCCAAAAGCTGCGGGCCACCGGGCTGGACCAGCTGGTGATAAAGCAGGCGAAAAAGGGCGTGCCGGTGCTGGGCATCTGTCTGGGCATGCAGCTGCTCTTTGAAGAAAGTCTCGAATACGGCCGCCACAAGGGGCTGGGCCTTTTGGCCGGGCGGGTGGTGCCCATGGAGGGAGCCATCCCGGCGGAGCTGAAGATCCCCCACATCGGCTGGAACGCCCTGCAGCCGGTGGCCGAAAGCCCGCTGCTGCGGGATGTAAAACCCGGCGACTGCGTATACTTTGTTCATTCCTACTACGCCGACGGCTGCGCCGACAGTCTGGTGGCCACGGCGGAGTACGGCATCCCCATCACCGCCATGGTGCAGAAGGGGAACGTGATGGGCTGCCAGTTCCACCCGGAAAAAAGCGGCCCGGTGGGCCTTGCCATCCTGCGGGCCTTTTGTGAAGAGGAGGGAAAAGCATGATCCTGTTTCCGGCCATCGACCTGTACGAAGGGCAGGCGGTCCGGCTTTATCAGGGCGATTACCGGCAGATGACCGTGTACAGCCCCGACCCGGCGGCACTGGCCAAACAATTTGCCGAAACCGGCGCCACCCACATCCATCTGGTGGACCTGGAGGGCGCGCGGGACGGCACCACCCCCAACCTGGAGCTGATTCGGCGCATCGCCGCTGAGACCGGCCTGTTTGTGGAGGTGGGCGGCGGCATCCGGAATATGGACATTGCCCGCACCTATCTGGAAAACGGGGTGAGCCGGGTGATTCTGGGCACTGCTGCCGTCACCGACCCGGACTTTCTGCAAAACGCGCTGGATACCTGGGGCGAGCGGGTGGCCGTTGGGGCCGACCTGCGGGACGGCCAGGTGGCCATCCGGGGCTGGCAGCAGACCAGCGACGAGGGGGCCGAGGCCTTCTTTGACCGGATGCAGGGCCTTGGCGTTTCCACCATGATCTGCACCGACATCTCCCGGGACGGGGCCATGCGGGGCGCGAATCTGGAGCTGTACCGCAGTCTCGCCAAACGGCAGGGCCTGCAGATCGTGGCCTCCGGCGGCGTGAGCAGCCTGGACGACATCAAAGCCCTGCGTCAGATGGACCTGTACGGGGCTATTCTGGGCAAGGCCTACTACACCGGCGCAGTGGATCTGGCCGATGCACTGGAGGCGGCGAAATGATCACAAAACGAATCATCCCCTGCCTGGACGTGCGGGACGGCCGTGTGGTGAAGGGCGTAAATTTTAAAGGGCTGTCGGATGTATCCGACCCGGTGGAGCTGGCCCGATACTATTCCGAGAGCGGAGCCGACGAGCTGGTCTTCTACGACATCACCGCCTCCGCCGAGGGGCGCAAGCTGTTTACCGACATCCTCTGCCGGGTGGCGGAGACGATTTTCATCCCTCTCACCGTGGGCGGCGGCGTGAACACCCTGGAGGATTTTGACCGAGTGCTCAAATGCGGCGCCGACAAGGTGAGCGTGAATTCCGGCGCCATCCGGGACCCGGAGCTGATCCGCCGCGCCGCGAAGCGCTACGGCAACCAGTGCGTGGTGCTCTCGGCGGACATCAAACGGGTGAACGGCCGGTTTCAGGTGTTCGCCAAGGGCGGCCGGGAGGATACCGGCATCGAGGCCATCGGCTGGCTGCGCCGGGGCGTGGAGCTGGGCGCGGGCGAGGTGGTGGTGAATTCCATCGACACCGACGGCGTGAAGCAGGGCTTTGACCTGGAGCTGCTGGACGAGGTCTGCCGGGCGGTGCCGGTTCCGGTGATCGCCTCCGGCGGCGCGGGCAGCCAGCAGGATTTTGTGGAGCTGTTCAAAAAGGTCCCCAGTGTGGACGCGGGCCTGGCGGCCTCGGTCTTCCACTTCGGCGAGATCGCCATTCCGGACCTGAAACAGACCCTTTGGGAAAACGACATCATAGTGAGGCGATAAGATATGCTGAACATTCAAGACCTGAAATTTGACGAAAAGGGCCTGATCCCGGCGGTGGTGGTGGATGCCAAAAGCCGCAAGGTGCTCACCGTGGCCTACATGAACGCGGAGAGCCTGGCCATCAGTATGGAGAAAAAGCTCACCTGCTTCTGGAGCCGTTCCCGTCAGGAGCTGTGGCTCAAGGGCGAGACCAGCGGCAACTATCAGCACATTGTGAGCATCACCGCCGACTGCGACCGGGACGCGCTGCTGGTGCTGGTGGAAAAGGATGGCCCGGCCTGTCACCTGGGCAACGACTCCTGCTTTGAGGATGTATTGTTCCAGAGCGACGAGCGGGGCGACTTCACCCTGCAGGGCCTGTACGATCTGCTGGTGCAGCGCAACGCGGACCGGCCCGAGGGCTCCTACACCACCTATCTGTTCGAGAAGGGTCTGGATAAGATTCTGAAAAAGGTGGGCGAGGAATGCACCGAGGTGATCATCGCGGGCAAGGCCGAGGATAAAAAGGAGACCATCTACGAGCTGGCGGACCTGGCCTACCACGCCATGGTGCTCATGGTGCAGATGGGCATCACCGTGGAGGACGTGCGGGATGAGTTGGCCAGCCGTCACATCATCGACCACAAGGTCAAGCAGGAAAAGATGACCTCATGAGACCCTACAATCTGCACACCCACACCATCTTCTGCGACGGCGACAACACCCCCGAGGAGCTGGCCGCGGCGGCGCTGGCGGCAGGCTGCGAAACCCTGGGCTTTTCCGGCCACAGCCACACCGGCTTTGACGAGCGGTATTGCATGAGCCTTGCGGGCACCCGGGAATATAAAGAGCGGGTGCGGCGGCTGCAGGTGGAATACGCGCCCCGGCTGCGGATTCTCTTGGGCATCGAGCAGGATTATTACTCGGAGCTGCCCGCGGAAGGATACGATTTTGTCATCGGCTCGGTGCATTATTTGTATCGTCATGGGGAATACCTGCCGGTGGATGAGGACCCCCAGTGGCAGCAGGGCATCGTGACAGACCACTACGGCGGGGACTACTATGCCTTTGCGGAGGATTACTTCGCCACGCTGGCGGATGTGCACCGCCGTACCGGGTGTGACATCGTAGGCCACTTTGACCTGATCGCCAAGTTCAACGAGGGCGGCGTGCTGTTCGACGAAGCTCACCCCCGCTACCGGGCGGCGGCGCTGGCCGCGCTGGACCGGCTGGCCGGGGAGGGCGTGGCCTTCGAGGTGAACACCGGCGCGGTGGCCAAGGGCTGGCGCACCCAGCCCTACCCGGCCGATTGGCTGCTGAAAGAGCTGCAGGCCCGGGGTGCTTGGCTGGTCTTTTCCAGCGACTGCCACAACGCCGGCCAGCTGCTGGACGGCTGGGAAACCTGGGGGCCCCTGTGCGGCCCTTCTCTCTGACAGGCTGATATTGTGAATGAGAAGCCGCCCGGCGGGGGAGTGAAAGCCCCGGCCGGGCGGTTTTGCTTTGCCCCGGCGGGGCCGGTCTGCTATAATACGTTATATATTACGATATAAGGGGGAACGAATATGGCCTGCCTGCCCTGCCTGGTGCTGGATCACGACGATACCGTGGTGGCCAGCACACCTACCATCCACTACCCGGCCTTTCTGGATGCTATGAAAATCCTGCGCCCGGAGGTGAACTGGAGCCTGCAGGAATATGTGCTGTATAACTTCGAGCCGGGCTTTGAGGCCATCTGCCGGGAGATGCTGCACCTGACCGATGAGGAGATGCAGCTGGAGGGCCAGGTCTGGAAGCAGTGGACCAGCACCCATGTGCCGCCCATGTTCCCGGGCATGGCCGAGCTGCTGCGCCGGTACCGGGATGCCGGGGGAATCATCTGCGTGGCCAGCCATTCCAGCGAGGAGATGATCCGGCGGGATTACCGGGTGCACTGCGGCTTCGAGCCGGAGCTGGTGTTCGGCTGGGAGCTGCCGCCCCAAAAGCGCAAGCCCGCCTCCTATGCGCTGGAGGAGATCATGCGTCATTACGGCCTTGCGCCGGATGAGCTTTTGATGGTGGACGATTTAAAGCCCGGCTGGCAGATGGCGAAAAGCTGCGGCGTGCCCTTTGCCTTTGCGGGCTGGGGCTGCGAGGTGGAGCCGGTGCGCGACTTCATGAAAAAACATTCCACCCACCCATTGGACACCGTGGACCAGCTGACCCCGCTGCTGGGCCTGTAAGGCCCGGATTTCTATACAAAGAGGACAAACCGGGCAGCATATTAGCAAAGTGATACTTTTTCGAAAAAAATTGAAAAAAGGTGTTGACTTCTGGTTGCAGGCTGTGGTATTATAACTGAGCCGTCAACGACGGCAAGCCGCTCGGAAGAGCTTGAAAAAATATTTCAAAAAAGTGCTTGACAACAAGAACTTGGTGAGATATAATAAACAAGCTGTCCCGCGAGGGAGAGCGGCACAGGACCTTGAAAATTGAACAATATCGAAGCTTGAACGGAACCTTATCGTGATGGAAAATCACGTTAAACAATTCCAATATACAAGTAATTCGTGGATGCAAGCGTTATTGTATCTGAGAAATTACAGTGATTTAATTCAGAGTAATCTGGTTTAAATACCATTTTATGAAGAGTTTGATCCTGGCTCAGGACGAACGCTGGCGGCGCGCCTAACACATGCAAGTCGAACGGAGCTTGCTTGTCAGATCCTTTCGGGGTGACGACTTGTAAGCTTAGTGGCGAACGGGTGAGTAACACGTGAGTAACCTGCCCCAGAGTGGGGGACAACAGTTGGAAACGACTGCTAATACCGCATAAGCCCACGGAACCGCATGGTTCTGGGGGAAAAGGAGCAATTCGCTTTGGGATGGACTCGCGTCCGATTAGCTAGATGGTGAGGTAACGGCCCACCATGGCGACGATCGGTAGCCGGACTGAGAGGTTGATCGGCCACATTGGGACTGAGACACGGCCCAGACTCCTACGGGAGGCAGCAGTGGGGAATATTGCACAATGGGGGAAACCCTGATGCAGCGACGCCGCGTGGAGGAAGAAGGCCTTCGGGTTGTAAACTCCTGTCGTAAGGGACGATAATGACGGTACCTTACAAGAAAGCCACGGCTAACTACGTGCCAGCAGCCGCGGTAAAACGTAGGTGGCAAGCGTTGTCCGGAATTACTGGGTGTAAAGGGAGCGCAGGCGGGTCTGCAAGTTGGAAGTGAAACTCATGGGCTCAACCCATGAACTGCTTTCAAAACTGCGGATCTTGAGTGGTGTAGAGGTAGGCGGAATTCCCGGTGTAGCGGTGGAATGCGTAGATATCGGGAGGAACACCAGTGGCGAAGGCGGCCTACTGGGCACTAACTGACGCTGAGGCTCGAAAGCATGGGTAGCAAACAGGATTAGATACCCTGGTAGTCCATGCCGTAAACGATGATTACTAGGTGTGGGAGGATTGACCCCTTCCGTGCCGCAGTTAACACAATAAGTAATCCACCTGGGGAGTACGACCGCAAGGTTGAAACTCAAAGGAATTGACGGGGGCCCGCACAAGCAGTGGAGTATGTGGTTTAATTCGAAGCAACGCGAAGAACCTTACCAGGTCTTGACATCCCGTGCATAGTCTAGAGATAGATGAAGTCCTTCGGGACACGGAGACAGGTGGTGCATGGTTGTCGTCAGCTCGTGTCGTGAGATGTTGGGTTAAGTCCCGCAACGAGCGCAACCCTTATCGTTAGTTACTACGCAAGAGGACTCTAGCGAGACTGCCGTTGACAAAACGGAGGAAGGTGGGGATGACGTCAAATCATCATGCCCTTTATGACCTGGGCTACACACGTACTACAATGGCAATTAACAAAGAGAAGCGAAGCCGCGAGGTGGAGCAAACCTCATAAAAATTGTCTCAGTTCAGATTGCAGGCTGCAACTCGCCTGCATGAAGTCGGAATTGCTAGTAATCGCGGATCAGCATGCCGCGGTGAATACGTTCCCGGGCCTTGTACACACCGCCCGTCACACCATGAGAGCCGGGGGGACCCGAAGTCCGTAGCCTAACCGCAAGGAGGGCGCGGCCGAAGGTAAAACTGGTGATTGGGGTGAAGTCGTAACAAGGTAGCCGTATCGGAAGGTGCGGCTGGATCACCTCCTTTCTAGGGAGTCAGACGGCCACGACAGACTGGTTCTGTTGTTGGACGGACAGGTTGCTGTGAGAGCATTCGATATTGTTCAATTTTGAGGGCCCTGAAAAGGAACCTCAAAAAGATAAGCGAGACCGAAACGCGAAAGCGTGGGGGTATAGCTCAGCTGGGAGAGCACCTGCTTTGCAAGCAGGGGGTCAAGAGTTCGAGCCTCTTTATCTCCACCATATGGGCTCATAGCTCAGGTGGTTAGAGCGCGCGCCTGATAAGCGCGAGGTCGGTGGTTCGAGTCCACTTGAGCCCACCACTTTTGTGGAAACACGAAAGTGCAGCAAGCTAAATCTTGCTTATCGTGCTTATACGAAGCGAATGCGGAGTATAAGCAATCTTCCTTCGATGATTCGATGGTGCAGCGATGCACACTTCGACGAAGTCGAAGGCAGATGCGACGCAAGTCGCAGATGCACCTTGAAAACTGAATAATAACTGCGAAATGAGATACAAAGTAAAATGTTATTTAACTACAATTTTGTTTTGATCTTGTTGGCAAATTAGGAGAATCAATAAAGCATAAATACGGTCAAGCTAAAAAGGGCGCAGGGCGAATGCCTTGGCACTGGGAGCCGAAGAAAGACGTGATAAGCTGCGATAAGCCGCGGGGAGATGCAAATAATCTTTGATCCGCGGATTTCTGAATGGGGAAACCCACTGGAGCAAACCTCCAGTACCGTATACTGAATCAAATAGGTATACGGAGGGAACCGCCTGAACTGAAACATCTAAGTAGGGCGAGGAAGAGACATCAACCGAGATTCCGTAAGTAGTGGCGAGCGAACGCGGAAGAGGCCAAACCGAGGGTAGAAATACCTTCGGGGTTCGGACTGCTTTAAGGACTGCAATTGTTAACCGAAGGGCATGGGAAGGCCCACCGAAGAGTGTGAGAGTCACGTAGGTGAAAACGAAAGCAGCTGCGCAGTATCCAGAGTACGGCCAGACACGTGAAACCTGGTCGGAACACGGGGGGACCACCCTCCAAGCCTAAATACTACCCAGTGACCGATAGCGTATAGTACTGTGAAGGAAAGGTGAAAAGAACCCCGGGAGGGGAGTGAAATAGAACCTGAAACCCTGTGCCTACAAGCACATAGAGCACGTCAAAGTGTGATATGGTACTTTTTGTAGAACGGTCCGGCGAGCGACTGTATGCAGCGAGGTTAAGTTGTTAAGCAATGGAGCCGAAGCGAGAGCGAGTCTGAATAGGGCGTTTAGTTGCATGCAGTGGGCCCGAAACCGGGTGACCTATCCATGGTCAGGTTGAAGTGGAGGTAAAACTCCATGGAGGACCGAACCGACCCCCGTTGAAAAGGTGGCGGATGAACTGTGGATAGCGGAGAAATTCCAATCGAACCCGGAGATAGCTGGTTCTCCCCGAAATAGTTTTAGGACTAGCCTCATGTTAGATTTCCGGAGGTAAAGCACTGAATAGCCTAGGGCCCGAGAGGGTACCGAAGCTTATCAAACTAAGAATGCCGGAAAATTGATGCATGGGAGTCAGACTGTGTGAGATAAGTCTCACAGTCAAAAGGGAAACAGCCCAGATCTACAGCTAAGGTCCCAAAGCAGGTTTAAGTGGAAAAGGATGTGAAGTTGCTAAGACAACCAGGATGTTGGCTTAGAAGCAGCCACTCATTCAAAGAGTGCGTAATAGCTCACTGGTCGAGTGACTTTGCGCCGAAAATTCAACGGGGCTAAAACCTGCACCGAAGCTTAGGCAGGCGTCTTTGACGTCTGGGTAGGGGAGCGTTGTGTACGCGGTGAAGTTATAGCGTAAGCGGTAGTGGAGTGTACACAAGTGAGAATGCCGGAATGAGTAGCGAGAATTGTGTGAGAATCACAATGGCCGAAAGCCTAAGGTTTCTGGAGGAAGGTTCGTCCGCTCCAGGTTAGCCGGGAGCTAAGGTGAGGCCGAAAGGCGTAGCCGATGCACATACGGTAGAGATTCCGTAGCCACCGAAACAGTTAAGCATGGGGACACTTTTGAAATGTTTGAGCCGGGCGTTGGTTGCCCCGGTCGTGAGGGACCGAAATATAGTAGGGAAGTCGAGCATGGAGAGAGGCGAGAAAAGCCATGTGTATTTGTAAGGTGCCCGTACCGCAAACCGACACAGGTAGGTAGGAAGAGGATTCTAAGGCCAACGGGAGAAGGGTTGTTAAGGAACTCGGCAAGTTGACCCCGTAACTTCGGGAGAAGGGGTGCTCACGAGAGTGAGCCGCAGAGAATAGGCCCAAGCAACTGTTTAGCAAAAACACAGGTCTGTGCTAAATCGAAAGATGACGTATACGGGCTGACACCTGCCCGGTGCTGGAAGGTTAAGGGGAGTTGTGCAAGCAGCGAACTGAAGCCCCAGTAAACGGCGGCCGTAACTATAACGGTCCTAAGGTAGCGAAATTCCTTGTCAGGTAAGTTCTGACCCGCACGAATGGTGTAATGATTTGGGCACTGTCTCAACAGCCCGCCCGGCGAAATTGTAGTACCGGTGAAGATGCCGGTTACCCGCGACAAGACGGAAAGACCCCATGGAGCTTTACTGTAGCCTAATATTGGGTCTTGGTATTACATGTACAGGATAGGTGGGAGACTAGGAAACCCGGGCGTCAGCTCGGGCGGAGTCACCCTTGGGATACCACCCTTGTGATACTAGGATTCTAACCTGCGGCCCTGAATCGGGTCGGGGGACATTGTTAGGTGGGCAGTTTGACTGGGGCGGTCGCCTCCTAAAGCGTAGCGGAGGCGTTCAAAGGTTGGCTCAGCATGGACGGAAACCATGCTATTGAGTGCAAACGCATAAGCCAGCCTAACTGCGAGACCGACGGGTCGAGCAGTAACGAAAGTTGGAGTTAGTGATCCGGTGGTATGTGAGTGGAAATGCCATCGCTCAACGGATAAAAGTTACCCTGGGGATAACAGGCTGATCTCCCCCAAGAGTCCACATCGACGGGGAGGTTTGGCACCTCGATGTCGGCTCATCGCATCCTGGGGCTGTATTCGGTCCCAAGGGTTTGGCTGTTCGCCAATTAAAGCGGTACGCGAGCTGGGTTCAGAACGTCGTGAGACAGTTCGGTCCCTATCTGTCGTGGGCGCAGGATATTTGATGGGATCTGTCCCTAGTACGAGAGGACCGGGATGGACGCACCTCTGGTGCACCAGTTGTCACGCCAGTGGCACAGCTGGGCAGCTATGTGCGGATCGGATAAACGCTGAAAGCATCTAAGCGTGAAGCCGGCCCAAAGATAAGATATCCCACTGAGTCAATCAGGTAAGACCCCTTGAAGACTACAAGGTTGATAGGCACAAAGTGTAAGCGCGGCGACGCGTTGAGCTAGCGTGTACTAATAGGTCGAGGGCTTGACCACAAGTCTTTATGGTACTTCTAATTTGCAAGCAGTTTATTATTCAGTTTTGAGGGTGCATCCCTCGAAGTAAAGAGAATATGTAAGGCCAGTATGCTGAACATATGGCCGGTGCCGATGACGCAGAGGTCCCACCTGTTCCCATTCCGAACACAGAAGTTAAGCTCTGTTGTGCCGAA
>NZ_NFKA01000024.1 GCF_002160145.1 Gemmiger sp. An194
CCACTCTGCGGCCTCCGATGCCAGTTCGCTGTGTTCCCTGAGTTTCAGAATTTCCATAGCGTATCATTCCTCCTCATCTCCGCCCTTTTTAGAACGGCTCTTGTAGACATTGTACTGGTTCTTGCACCGTGGGCTGCAAAAGGCAGCGTTGGATCGGCTGCCCAGGAACACCTTCTGGCAGTGCTTGCACAGGCGCAGGGGCTGGTCACCGTCCACCAGCATGAAGCTGAACATCATCTGGATACCCAGCAGCAGGGAGTGAAAATCCCAGTAAATGGTGGGCTTATCCAGCAGCTCAATGTGGTATGTGGGGGCAATCCCGCCAAATGCGGCCATAGCCTTGCGGTGCAGCCCCCGTTCGTCCTCGCCCATGAAATCATAGTCATTGTAGTAGAAAAAGGCGGTGGTCAGCGTAAAGGCCCAGTCCTTGAACTGTTGAGCAACCCACTCGTAGGGTTCCGCATATTCCCGCTGGAAGCTCATGTTTTTCGCCATCGGCTCGTCCATGAAGGTCATGGTCAGGGCAATCATCGTCCGGTCACCGGACACATTCCACGTGGATTCTATGCCTTTCTTCACCAAGTCCAGCTGGTCAAAAGGATAAAACAGGGACAGGTATTTGTCTGTCGCCATGGATTCTTCCTTAATGAAGTGGTTTTTGGGCAGGTATACCGCCTCATAGTCCATAAAGGACGGCGTGGTGGGCAGGGCGGTCATCAGCCCCAGCAGGCCGTACCGGGTGATAAACTCCATTACCGCCTTTTCCACTTCTGCTTCCGGCTTGCGCCCCATCATCAGCATCCCCACATTCAGCGCATCCAGCACAATGTTGGGGACCTCTTTCAGCGGATTGTAGACATCCGGCTTTGCGCTCTTGCCGGGGGTGATATACCGCTTGCCATCTTCCGCTGTTTTCAGCTCATAGTGATCGTACCGCACCCAATGGGAACGGGACTGTTCAAATAAATTTTTCATCATACACGCCCTTTCTCCTTAATCGTCCCAATTATCAGGGGCGGTTTTTCTTTTTTCTGCGCTTGGTCTTATTCTCCCGCCGGATCACGGCGTCCTTGCCCCGTTTCCTTGCAATTTTCGAGTATTCCTCCAAAAACTGGCGTTCCCGCAAGGTCAAGCTACTGCCATGCTCCTGCTTGCCACACAGATGGTCATACATCTGGCGCTGCAATTTTTTGTGGATGGTCTTTCGCAGCTTGCGGATATTGCGGTCAGACTGCCCACGGACAGCGGCAAGCCGGGTGGTGCTGTACAACCGCAAAGAGAGAAAATACAAAACTTCCTTGTGTTCCTCGCTTAGTTCCTCCACCATGCGGGAAATAAAGGGATCAGCGGTCAGGTTGTGCATCTCATAGGGGCAGTCAAACAGGATGTCCAGAAAGTTCCCGGCCATCAGCTGACGGTATGCGGGGTTGTTCATCCAGCGGGGAATGAGTTTCGGTTCCGGCACCGCCTGATATTCCAGCGGCACATCCCCACGGAAGTTTTCGTGGTCCCGTTCCCGGCGCTCCCGGTTCCGGTCCAGCTTGTTCCATTCCTCCACCACGGCCCGGAAATCCTTTTCGGTGCGTGCGGCTTCCTCCAGCCGCCGTATGGCCTCGGCCCGCAGCTCCCGTTTCAGTCGCTTTTCGCTGACCGGGGCGGCTTCTTCTTCCTCGGTTTCCAGTTCGGCATCATAATCGACGGGATGCTCGTCCTGCTCCAGCTCATTTTCCAGCTCGGCCAGACGTTCTTCCGCAAGCGCCTGTTCCAGCGTTTCTTCCGCCCCTGCGCCTGTCCCATTGTCCCATCCGGTGAAGCCACCCTCGGTATCCAGAAGCTCGTCATCAGACAGATACGCCATGACCCCACCTCTTTTAAAAAAAATATTTTGCGATTTTTCAAAAATGGTTCCGTTTTGCACCCCGGATTTCTCCTATTAGTGAAAGAGTAATCTGAAAACAAGTTACTTAGGTTACATTGGCTCGTTCATGCAGGAGAAAGGGGGCTTTCGCCATGTTCAGGCTTGACACAAAAAAGTAGTAACATAATCACAGGTTACAAGCAACGGAACTATAACAACAGTATACACCGGATGCACTGAAAGCGCAAGAAAGAGAGGTTCTATGGCAGATAAAAACGCCGTGTTTCTGACCCGGCACATTTGTTATGGAACAACCATTTACGCACAGCGGCACCCGCGACCCGGCCCCGAGCCCACGGGAACAGGAGAACGCCGCCCTGGCCCGCCAGGCGGCCGCCGCGGGGATCGTTTTGCTGAAAAACCGCGGTGTGCTGCCGCTGAACCCCGGCGCGCCGGTAGCGCTGTTCGGCGCCGGGGCCGGGCGGACGGTCAAGGGCGGCACCGGTTCCGGCGATGTGAACAACCGGGCCAGCGTCTCGATCTGGCAGGGCCTCAAAGAGGCCGGCGTCCCGCTGACGAGCGAGGACTGGCTGGCCGACTGCGAGGCCCGCTATACCCGCGCGCGGGAAGACTGGCGGGCGCAGGTGCTGGCCGCCGCCAAACAGGTGGACAACCCGTTTGACGCCTACGCGACCCGCCCCTTTGCCCTGCCCGAGGGCCGCACCATCCGGCCGCAGGACCTCAAAGGCGCCAAAGCGGCCCTCTACGTCATCAGCCGCATCGCCGGCGAGGGAAAGGACCGCCGGCTGGAACCCGGCGACTACTACCTCAGCGACGCCGAGCGGGCCGACCTGCAAACGCTGGACGAAAGCGGCCTACCGGTGGTCCTGCTCCTCAACGCCGGCGGCCCGGTGGAACTCGCCGGCCTGCTGGACGGCATGCAGCATCTCGACGCCATTTTGCAGCTTTCCCAGCTCGGGCAGCAGGGCGGGCAGGCCGTGGCCGATGTGCTGCTGGGCCGCGCTGTGCCGGAGGGCAAGCTGACCGCCACCTGGGCCCGCCGGTACGACGACATCCCCTGCGCCCGCGCGTTCGGCAGCCTGAACGGCGATGTCAGCCAGGACACCTACCGCGACGGGGTCTATGTGGGCTACCGCTACTTTGACAGTTTCGGCGTCCGGCCGCTGTTCGCCTTCGGGTTCGGGCTGTCCTACACGACCTTTGCGCTGCGCGCCGCCGGGCTGGATGTCCAGCCGGGCCACCTGGCCGTGCAGGTGGAGGTGGCCAACACTGGCGCCCGCTTTGCCGGGCGGGAGGTTGCGCAGGTCTACCTCAGCGCCCCGCAGGGGGAACTGCCGCGGGAACGGCGGCTGGCCGGCTTTGCCAAGACCCGGCGGCTCGCCCCCGGCGAAACCCAGACCCTGACCCTCGAGATCCCGCAAAAGCAACTGGCGGCCTTCCACCCGGAACAGAACGCCTGGGTGGTGGACGCGGGCCTGTACGGCGTCTGGGTGGGCAACAGCAGCGACGCGCTGCGCCTGTGCGCGCTGCTCGAGGTGGATGCGGCGGTGACGATGGAGCGCACCCATCCGATCTGCCCGCCGCAGCACCCCATTGGGGAACTGGGCGCCGCCCCCGGTGCACAGGACAGGGAAGCCGACCAGTGGCGCCAGAAAGTGGAGTACGACCTGCCGGTGTACAAGTTTGTGCCGGTGGCCCCGGCGGCCCCGGCGCCCGCCGCACCGCTGTTGGCCGAAGGGGATTTGGACAGCCTGGTGCCGCTTTTGTACGGCAACATCACGGCGGGGGCCAGCACGCTGGGCTCGGCGGGGATCCGGGTGCCCGGTTCCGCCGGCGAGACCTCCGAAGCGCTGGAGGCCAGCCGCCAGATCCCCAGCCTGATTATGGCGGACGGCCCCGCCGGGCTGCGGCTGCGCCAGTGCTACCAGGCGGACCGCGCCACCGGCGAGGTCTACGGCGCCGGGGTGCTGGGCTCGCTCGAAAACGGCTTTCTGGAAGCGCCGCCCCGCCACGAGAGCGCCGACACCTACTACCAGTTCTGCACGGCGTTCCCGGTGGGCACCGCCCTGGCCCAGAGTTGGGACCCCGACCTGCTGGCGCAGGTGGGTCGCGCCGTCAGCCGCGAAATGGACGAGTTCCATGTGGATTTGTGGCTGGCCCCCGGCATGAACATCCAGCGCAACCCACTGTGCGGGCGCAACTTCGAGTATTATTCCGAGGATCCGCTGCTCACCGGCACGCTGGCGGCGGCCATCACGGCCGGCGTGCAGGAATCCGGGCGGCACGGGGTGACCCTCAAGCATTTTGCCTGCAACAACCAGGAGGACAACCGTATGGCGGTGGACGCGCGGGTGTCAGAGCGCGCCCTGCGGGAAATTTACCTGCGCGGGTTTGAGATCGCGGTCAAAGCCGCCGCCCCGGCCGCCGTCCTGTCGGCCTACAATTGCATCAACGGGGTGCACGCCGCCAACAACCGGGACCTGTGCACCGTCGTGCTACGGCAGGAATGGGGCTTTGCCGGCCTGGTCATGTCGGACTGGAATACCACCGTGCCGCAGGACGGCTCCACACCCTGGCGGTGCGCCTGGGCCGGCAACGACGTCATCATGCCGGGCAACCCCCACGATGATGCCGACATCCGGGCCGCCCTCGCGGACGGCCGCCTGCCCGAAACCGCTGCCCGCCAGTCCGCCGCCCGCCTGATCGCCCTGGCCAGCGCCCTGCGCGGGGGGTGAGCACCGGACGGCCGTGACTTTGGGAGATTTCTTTCACACGCTGACATTCTTCTGTCTTGTATAGTACGCGGCGCGGGGATTTGTGCACGCCACACAAATCCCCGCGCCGTTTCGGTTTCAGCCCCATCGGCGGATGCGCGCTTTTCTGTGTTGCTTGCAGCGTTGGCGCTGTAAATCCATACCAAATAGAACGCAAACCGGACAGAATCGACAAACCAAATTGACAAAACCGGTGCTACCTTTTACAGTAAGTATAAGAAGCGGACAATTCGCGCCTGCCGCCCCCGGGACGGCCGCTATTTTCATTGCAGAAAGCGAGGGAACCACCCATGAACACACTCCTTCACGGTTTTACCGAAATCCGGCAGGCCCCGCTGCCCGAGCTCGACGCCACCCTACACGAGATGGAACACACGCAGACCGGCGCGCGGCTGGTCTGGCTCGAGCGGGACGAGGAGAATAAAACCTTTGGCATCGCCTTCCCCACCCTGCCAAAAGACGACACCGGCGTCTTTCATATCCTCGAGCACTCGGTGCTCTGCGGGTCGGACCGCTACCCGGTCAAGGAGCCCTTCGTCGAGCTGCTCAAACACTCGATGAACACCTTTTTGAATGCGCTGACCTTCCCGGACAAGACGCTGTACCCCATTTCCAGCCGCAACCCCAAGGACTTTCTGACCCTGATGCGGGTGTATCTCGACGCTGTGTTCCACCCGGCCATCTACCACAACCCCGCCATCTTCCGGCAGGAGGGCTGGCGGTACGAGTTTGACGCCGACGGCCAGCCCCACTACAAAGGCGTCGTGTTCAACGAGATGAAGGGCGCGTTCGCCGATGCGGATGAGCTGGAGACGAACGCCCTCAACCGTGCCCTCTTTCCCGACACGCCCTACCGGTTTGTGTCGGGCGGCGACCCGGCCTGCATTCCAGACCTGACTTACGAACAGTTTTTGGCCGCCCACCGCAAGTTCTATGCGCCCTCCAATGCGCTGATCTTTCTGGACGGCGCCGTGGACCTGGACACCGTGCTGCGGGTGCTGGATGAGGAATATCTGCGCAGTTTTGCGCGCAGCGAGCGCACGGTGTTCCCGCCGCTGCAAGCCCCGGTGGACGGCGGCGTGCAGCGCATCGAGTACGAGGTGGCCAGCGAGGCCGAGGAGCCCGGCCGCACCCGTCTGGGCTACGGCTTTGTGCTGGGCAGCTACGCCGACCGCGAGACGCTGGTGGCCGCCGGGGTGCTGGCCCAGGTGCTGGCCGGCGACAACGAATCCCCGCTGTGCCGGGCAGTTTTGTCCCGCCAGCTGGCCAAGGACCTGATGCTGCGGGTGTATGACAGCGTAGCCCAGCCCTGGCTGCAAATGGAGATCACCGACCTGCACGCCGAGAACGCGGCCGCCGCCGAGCAGGCGGTTCTGGACGAGCTGCGCCGCCTGGCCGAGCAGGGCATCGACCGCGCCAAGCTGGAAGCCGCCCTGGCCCGGCGGGAATTTGAGATGCGGGAGCGGGATTCCGGCCCCTACACGCCGGGCGTGGGCCTGTGTATGCAGACGCTGGAAAGCTGGCTGTACGGCGGCCAGCCGGAAGCCAACTTGCAGGTGGGCGCGCTGTTCGACAGCCTGCGCGCCAAGATGCGCGAGGGCTACTTTGAGGAGCTGCTGCGGCGCATCTTCCTTGAAAACCCGCACAAGGCCAAGGTGGTGCTGACCCCGAGCCACACCGCCGGCGAGGCCCGCCGCCAGGCCGAGGCTGACCGTCTGGCCCGGGAGGCCGCCGCCTGGACCGAAGCCGACCGCACCGCGCTGCAACAAAAGCAGCAGGAGCTGGACGCCTGGCAGCAAACGCCGGACAGCCCCGAAGCGCTGGCCACGCTGCCCAGCCTGACGCTGGCCGACCTGCCCGCCGCCCCCACCGACCTGCCGCTGGAAACGGCCACATGGGCGGGGATTCCGGTGCTGCGGCACCGGGTCAAGACGCGGGGCATTGTCTACGTGACCTTCTACTTGGACGCCGACGGCCTGCGCCCCGAGCAGATGAGCGAGCTCGGCTATCTGTGCCAGTTGCTGGGCCACCTGCCCACCCGGCATTACACGGCAGAACAGCTCAACGACTGCATCCGGCTGACCTGCGGCGAACTGCGATTTTACGCCACCGCCTATGCGATCCCCGGCGAGACCGACCGCTGCCATGTCAAGCTCTGCCTGAGCCTGAGCGCGCTGGAGCCCAAGCTAGACGCAGCGCTGGACCTGGCCGCCGAGGTGCTGACCACCACCGACCTGAGCGCCGAGCCTGCCGCCCGAGACATTCTGCGCCAGCTGCGGACGCAGCGGATGCAGAACTGCATCATGGCCGGGCACAATGTGGGCATTGGCCGGCTGGCGGCGCAGTTCTCGGCTGCCGGCGCGGCGCAGGAATATCTGACCGGGTTTGCGGGCTACCAGTGGGTCAAAGCCCAGGAGGATCATTGGGACTGGGCCGCCCTGCGCCCGGCCTTGCAAAGCCTGCTGGACGCCATCGCCTGCCAGGCCCGGCTGACGCTGGCCGTGACCACCGACCATGACCTGGCCGGGCAGACCGCCGCCCGGCTGGCCGCGGCCCTGCCCGCAGGCGCCGCCGCCCCCGAAGCCACCGCGCTGGCCCCCTGGGGCGCGCGGCGGGAGGGCATCGCCATCCCGGCCGACATCGCTTTTGCCTGCTGCGGCGGCAACGTTCTGGCAGGCGGGCAGCCCTACACCGGCGCCTGGCAGCTGGCATCCAAGCTGCTGGGGCTTGAATACCTGTGGAACGCCGTGCGGGTACAGGGCGGCGCTTACGGCACCGGGCTGGCGGTGCGGGACACCGGCCTGGCGGCCTGCTGGTCCTACCGCGACCCGCGGGGCGTGCAGAGCTTGCAGGCCTATACCCGCTGCGCGGAATTTCTGCGCCAGTTCTGCCGGGAGGGCCGCGATTTGACGGGCCTCATCATCGGCGCAGTGTCGGACAGCGAGCCGCTGCTCTCGCCCCAGGCCCAGGGCACCACCGCCGACACCTGGTACTGGCAGGGCGTGGACTACGCCGAGCGCTGTCGCCGCCGCAAAGCGCTACTGTCCGCCACGCCGGACACGCTGCTGGCCCTGGCCGACGCGCTTGAAACGGCGCTGCAAGGCGGCGTCTGCGTAGTGGGCGGCCGGCCCCAGTTGGAAGCCTGCGGCCTGGACCACATCGAGAGCGTTTGAAAGGCCACTGAGGAGGATACCATGGAGGACAAAATCTACAGCGAATACTGTGCCATCCTGGCCGAGGAATTGCAGCCCGCGATGGGCTGCACCGAGCCCATTGCCGTGGCCTACTGCGCCGCGTTGGCCCGCAAGACGCTGGGCTGCCTGCCGGAGGATGTGCAGGTGTACGCCAGCGCCAACATCATCAAGAACGTCAAGAGCGTTGTCGTGCCCAACACCGGCGGCCAGCGCGGGCTGACCGTCGCCGCCGCCGCGGGCATTGTGGCGGGCGACGCCGACGCCAAATTGCAGGTGCTGGCCGGCATCACGCCGGAGCAGGTGGAAGAGATCGCAGCCTATGAAAAGCGGGGCATCGTCCACGTCCACCCGTCGGACAAAGACTTTATTTTTGACATCCAGGTGCGGGTTTCGAGCGGCGGCCACACCGCCTTTGCCGAGATCGCCGGCTTCCACACCAACGTCATCCGGCTGGAACAGGACGGCGCCGTGCTGCTCGACCGCCCCTACACCGAGGAAGGCCCCAAGCACGCCACCGACCGCAGCCTTTTGACGGTGGAGCGCATCGTCGAGTTTGCGGACGCCGTTAAGATCGCCGACGTGCAGCCGGTGTTGCAGCGGCAGATCGATTGCAACACCGCCATTGCCCGGGAGGGCCTGCAGGGCCAATGGGGCGCAAACATCGGGCGGATTTTGCTGGAATCCTACGGCGACTCCACCCACAATCGGGCCAAGGCCTGGGCCGCCGCCGGGTCGGATGCCCGGATGAACGGCTGCGAGCTGCCGGTGGTCATCAACTCGGGCAGCGGCAACCAGGGGCTGACCGCCTCGCTGCCGGTCATCATTTACGCCCGGGCGCTGGGCTCGGCGCAGGAGGAACTTTACCGGGCGCTGGTGGTTTCAAACCTGGTGACCATTCACCTGAAAACCGGCATCGGCAGCCTGTCCGCCTACTGCGGGGCCACCGCCGCCGGGTGCGGTGCCGGGGCCGGGGTGTGCTACCTGCACGGCGGCCGGTACAAGGAGATCGCCCACACCATCGTCAACGCGGTGGCCATCGACTCGGGCATGATCTGCGACGGCGCCAAGGCCAGCTGCGCGGCCAAGATCGCCTCGGCGGTGGAGGCGGGGTTGCTTGGCTGGAAGATGCAGCAGCACCACAGCCAGTTTTACGGCGGCGACGGCATTGTGGTCAAGGGCGTTGAGAACACCATCCGCAATGTGGGCACCCTGGCCAGCGAGGGAATGCGGGAGACCGACCGCACGATCATCCGGCTGATGACCAGCGGGATGTGCTGAGAGGCAAGCCAGCCAAAGCCTCGCCGCCGGCGCCAAACCCAAACGAATAGCAATAAAAACCGGCCTGCCGGGAGATCGAGAGATGTCCCCGGCAGGCCGGTTTTTCAAAAGTCAATGTTGGCGTATTTTTCTTTCAGCAAGGCGATCAATTCGGGGTATTTGTCCCGGCTGAGCAGGATTTCGCCGTCATAGCCGTCAAACTGGATGGCATAGGTTTTGCTGTTGCCATCCGCCCGGATGAAGGAAACCTTGGACAGGTTGACGATAAAGGACTGGTAACACCGGTAAAAGCCGCACCCCTCCAGCATCTGTTCCAACTGGTTCATCGTGTAGCCCAGCGGGTGGATCTCGGTGCCGGACTGGGTGACGATGCGGTTTTTGCGGTTGCTGCGCTCGACAAACAAAATGTCGATGACCGGCGTGAGCTGGTAGCCGCTGCGCGTTTTGATGAGCAGGCTGCGGTTGGCGGCTTCCCGCTTGGTCTGCTGCAAATCGAACACATAGCGCAGGCGGTTGACCAGCGCCTGCAGCGCCAGCGGGTCGAAGGGCAGCAGCAGGTAGCCGGCGCACTGGCTGCGGTAGGCTTCAAACGCCCACTCTGTGGTGTCGGCGTACATCACGACCTGTATGTCCGGCTGGTTTTGGGCGAGAACCGTGGCCAACCAATCCCCCGTGCTGGTGCGGTTGGGCGGGGCCGGCTGGTGGTTGCAAAATACAACATCCACCTTCTGCTTCTGGAGCAGGGTCACAGCCTCCTCCGAAGTGTCCGCCTCGCCTGCCAGTGTAAACACTTGATACATGCGCAGCAGGTTCCACAGTTGCGCCCTGCGTTTTTGATCGCTTTCGACGAGAAGAGCCCGCATTTTCATCTCTTCACCCCGCTTCTGTTTCACTTTGCCCAAAGGCCATAAACGCATCGGTCAGCGCGTCCACGTCGCCGGTGTAGCCCGTTGTCAGCAGCGCGAACGGGCCGTTGCTGGCCGGGGAGATCAGGCTGCCGCTGTTGAACAGGTCAATGCTGCCCTCAGTTTTCAGGCTTTCATAGGCGGCGTACTCGGCGCTGTCCTTGTCCAGCGCATCCAGGTCCCACCAGTAGAACTCGGCCCCGCTCTCCGAGACGGCCAGCGAGCACAGCCCCATCGCTGGCCAGCGTGAGGCGCTCCCCGCTGATCAGCCCCTTCTCTTCCAAACAGGCAAGAAGGCTGTCCATCGTTTCGTTCCAGACCGGGGCGTCCGGGTCCTCCGCCTGCGCCGCCGGTACGGCGGCGGACGGCGGCACGAAATCCGGCGTGGCGGCCACATACGCAAGGGTGCCGCCAAAACAAAGCACCAGCAGGATCGAGAAGATCACCGTAAACCGTTTCATTTCGCCGCCTCCTCCCCGGGCAGGGCAAAGCCCTGCTTTTTCAGATAGTCCCGATAGGTCGGGCTGGCCGCCAGCAATTCGTCGTGGGTGCCGGTGGCTTCCAGTTCGCCGTGGTTCAGCACAACAATGAGGTCGGCATCCATCACTGTGCGCATATCGTGCGCCACCACAATGATGGTATGGCCCTTGAGTTCCTCGCGCACTGTGCGGAAGATCGCCGCGTCGCTGCGGTGGTCAAGGCTGGCCCCGGCTTCGTCCATCAGCAGGTAGGCGGGGCGGATATACAGGGCCCGCGCAATGGCGATGCGCTGCCGCTGGCCGCCGGACAGCAGCGCCCCCGCCGCGCCCACGTCGGTGTCATAGCCGTTTGGCAACTGGCGGATAAAGCTGTCGGCATCGGCCAGGCGGGCCGCCTGCTCGACCCGGCGCTGGTCGGCCGAGCCGGTTTCGCCGTAGGCGATGTTGTCGCGGACCGACCCGGAGAAGAGCGGGTTATTTTGCAGGATATACCCGAACTGCCGCCGCAGTTCGCAGGGCTTCGACTCGTCCACCGGCGTGCTGCCCAGCCAGATACGGCCGCTGTCCGGCGCATAGATGCCCTGGAGGAGTTTGAGCAGGGTGGATTTGCCCGAGCCGTTGTTGCCGATGATGGCCGTCACCTTGCCATGGGGGATCGTGAAGGACAAATCGTGCAGCACCGGCTGCTGGGGGATGTAGCCGAACGAGACCCGCTCCAGCCGGATATCCTGCGCCGTTTGTTTGTCCGGCAGCGGATCGCCGGCCTGGGGGTCCTCCTCCGGGCCGTCCAGCAGCACGCCCACATACTGCAAAGCGCCCTGGGTGCCCTTGAGGGTCTGGTAGTGGGTCAGCACCTCCGCCGTATACTGGTCCACCCGGCCCTTGTAGGTGGAGAAATCGTTGATGCCGGTCTCGGTCATTTTGCCCTGCCGGATCAAATCCGACCCGCACAACGCGATGACGATGGTGCCGATGGTGTTGTAGAGGGAGTTGGACAGCGTCTGAACCGCCACCATGAAGGCGTAGTAGAGGTCGGCCTTGTACCGCGAATCAATGGCTTTCAGTCCCTCCGTCACTTCCAGGTCCTCCATCGCCTGGGCCTTGACGTGTTTGGCCGCCGAGATATGCTCGGAGAAAAAGGTGGTCATCACGTTCAGGCTGTCGTACCGTCGGAGCATCATCTGGTATTGCAGATGGCCCACCAGCGCGAACACCAGCACCGCGATGGGTAGCAACAGCAGCATATACAGCGAGAGCGTGCCGTCAAAGCGGTACATCTCCCAGCAGCAGCGGAAAAAGCTGTACAGGGACACGATGGTGTTAAATGCCATCTGGACCACCAGGCTGGCCTGGGTGATGTCGTTGACCAGTCCGGAGATCAGGGCGGAGGGCTGGCGGCGCTCCACCTCCCGCATGGGCAGGTGGAGGATCTTGCGCCAGAGCAGTTTGCGCGCCCGCAGTGTGACCAGGGCGCTGCCGTACCCGCCGGTCAGGTTGATGAGCATGCTGAGCAGGGCGTTGAAAACGTTCATCAGCGCATAGCCGATGATGACCCCGTTGTACAGCTCACCCTTGTTGATGCGGATCAGATAGTTGGAGACGGCCAGAACGACCTCGGTGTTGGCAAAGCCCAGAAGCAGCGAGAGCAAAAACAGCCACCACGGGATCGGGAAGCGGGTAAAAAAGGACAGGTACGCCCCAAAGGAGAACTTGGCTTTCTGCTTGTTTTTCATGCGGAGGCCCCTCCTTTCAGGTCCATCATTTCACGGCAGAACGCGCTTTGCTGCAAAACCGTCTGGCGATCGCCCGCCGCGGTGACCGTCCCGTGTTCCAGCACCAGGATCCAGTCGGCGTTTTGCAGCGTCTGGGCGTCGTGGGCCACATACACCACCGTCTTGCCGGCCATCAGGGTGCGGATGCTCTTCCAGACACAGTCCTTGCCGGATATATCCATGGCGGCGGTCGCCTCGTCCAGCAGCAGGATGTCCGACTTCTGCAAAAGTGCCCGCGCTACCGAGAAGCGCTGCCGCTGCCCGCCGGACAGGCTGGCCCCGGCTTCCCCGACCGGCGTGTCGTAGCCTTCCGGCTGCTCCCGCACAAAATCCAGAATGCCCACGGCCTCACAGACCCGGTCCAGTTCCTGGTCGTCCGGCGTACGGTCCAAACCATACAGCAGGTTTTGCCGGATGGTGCCGGAATACATCACGCTCTCCTGCGTCACATACCCAACGGCCTGGCGGAAACTGTGCAGGGAAATACCGGCAATGTCCCGCCCGTCCACGGCGATGGTCCCCTTTGCCAGCGGGTACAGCCGGTCGATCAGGTTCAGCAGCGTTGTCTTGCCGCTGCCGGAAGGGCCCACGATCGCGGTAATTTTTCCGGCAGGGATCTCGGCGTTGAGACCGGTAAACAGCGCTGTGTCCCCGTAGGAGAAGCACACGTCCCGCAGCGAGATGTTCCCCCGGAGCACTTCCGCAGCACAGCCCTCGTCCAACGGCTCCTCCCGCTCGTCCATGATTTGGGACACGCGGTCCACAGATCCCTGCGCGCCCTTGAAATTGGACCAGGAATTGCAGTAGTTGCTGAGGATGTTTGTGAGCTGGATCGCAAACCCGTAGTAGGCGATCCACTGGGTCAGGTCCAGGGCGCCGGCGCTGTAGAAGGCACGGCCCGCCAAGATGATCGCCACGCTTTGCAGCGCGCTGGCGATGGCGTTGATCGGCAGCGCCAGGCCGCGCACCCACAGGTCGGTCACCTCGGCCTGGTAGGAGGCTTTCATCCGTGCTTCGCCGGCGACCGCTTCTTTTTCCTCGGTGCCCATCGACTTGATCAGCAGCATATTGTTGGCCCGCTCCGCGATGGCCGCGGTCAGCTGTGCGTTGCGCCGGTTGATCAGGTCCGCCACGCCAAAGCGCATCCGCCCCAAAACAAAGGAGATCAGGATGTTGACGGGCAGCACGATCACCAGCGCCCACATCAGCCGCTGGTCATAGCTGGAAACGCGCCCCAGCATCAGCAGGCTGGAGTACGCCGTGGTGAACACCGGCAAAAGCACCTGCATGATCAGGGTGCTGATGCTGGTTACATCGGTGGTGATGCGGCTGAGCAGCTCCTTGGGGTTGTTGGCCTCATAGAATTGCAGCGGCAGATGCACGACCTTTTTCCACACCATCCGCCGCAGGTTCCGGTCGATCCGCGCCAGGCACAGGTTGCTTGTCAGGCTGGAAATGGAGCCGATCACCAGCGATAGCAGCGTAAAAAACAGGTAGGGCAGCACGACGGCGAAAAGGCCCACCTGGCCGGCGAACAGCGCGGCGCTGTATTCGGTCGTGCTGACGCTCACATTGGCAATGAGGGCCGATACCGCCAGATACCCCACGATCCAGAGATAAGGCAGCCGCGCCTTGCCCAGCATGGCAAAAAAGCGCCGGAAACTGCCGTACCGCTTGCGGAACAATGCGTTCTGTTCCATTTGTTCCTCCCTTCCCTTTCCGGCAATGCCCCGGAAAGCAAGAGAGACCCGCCGGTTTTGCGGGGAGCGCGGCGCGCCCGGTGGCCGGGGGTGCCGCAGCCGCGCACAAAACTGGCTAGGTCTCCATTGACTTTACTGTCCTGCCTGCGCCCGGTCAAGCGTTCGGGCGGCAGGGGCCGGCGGCGCCGGGTTTGGCTGTGTGAGGGCTGCCGCTTTCATCCTGCACACATCCTTTCCCAGACGACCGGCTTGGTTATTGGCTGTATTTTACCACATTTTTACACGGGAAAACAGCAGCGGTGTCGATTTTGTCCGGTTGCGGGTCTATTCTGCCGCTTTCCGCCGCAGGGCTCAGTCATACATGTACCGGGCGATCACATCCTTGACCTGCTGCGGCTGCATCACGCCCACATGGCTGTGGACCAGCTTGCCGTCCTTGTAAAACTGGACGGTGGGCACCGCTCGGATGCCGTACTGTTCGGCCAGGCCGGGGTTCTCGGTGGTGTTGAGCTTGACGATGTTCAAAAAGGGAATCTCGGCGTCCAAATCCTCGAGAATGCGGGCAAAGAGCTTACAGGGCACGCAGGTGGTGCCGTAAAAATCGACGATCACAAAACCGTCTTGGACAAGGCTTTCAAAGTTTTCGCTGTTGGCCTGTTGAATCATAGGGGTGCCTCCTGTTGTGTTTCATGGGGATGGGTCATTCCGCGTCGGGCAGCGGGTTTTTGTCCCGGTACAGCCGGTCCGCGTGGGCGCGCCAGACCTCCTCGGCATGGGCAGCGTACTGGTTGAATGTATAGGTTTCTTTGGGCATGGCGGCCCGGGCCTCCTCCGCGGTGGTATGCCAGGTGGCGGCGTAGTCCTGCAGGAACGCGGCGTAGCCCGCCTCGGTCACGGCAAAGCCATCGTTTTGGGCGTAATGCTGCCCCAGCAGGCAGCAGCGCAGGCTGTCAAAGCAGGTGTCCTGGGTCATGGCCACCAGTTCGGCGTAGCTCTTGACCGGGATGTTCCCGGCAAACTGCTCGGGGGTCATCTGTTCCAGCACCATGCCGCTCTGCCGGGCGATGGCCCGGCAGCGGTCCAGCTCCCGCTCCACCGCCTGCTTCCAGTCCGCCTTGCAGAGCACAAACGCGGATTCGTCCAGCACCGCCCGCTTGATCCGGGCGGCCAGCGTCCAGGCGGCCTGCGCGGCGGCTTTGTCCCGCTGCTGCGCCAGCAGGTAGCGCCGGTACCCGGCCACCGTGCGCACCCCCGGCAGCTTGCACGCGGCGGCCATCTCGTCGGTCAGCGCGGGCACAACCCGCTTTTGCACGGCCTGCACGGTCAGGGCGACCTCGCCCTCCGGCAAGGTCGCCGTGCGGGTCTCGCCGGCCTGCATGCCGATGGCCAGGGCTTCCAGCGTTGGATTGTACATCCCGCTGCCCGCCACAAAGCGGATGCTGTCTTTTTGAAAGCGCGGCAGCGCAGAGTGCAGCGAGCAGCGGAGCATATCGCCGGCAGCCGCCGTGCCGCCCGGCTCCCAGGTCACATACGGGTTGCGGAGCCGGTCCAGCTCTTTTTGCAGAGCGGCCTGGTCGGGCACAAACGCCGGGATGTCCAGAGCCACTTCATGGTAGTCCTTGGCGGCAACAAGTTTGGATTGCATACGTTTCCTCCTATTTTCCCACCGGCAGGGGGATGCGCGCGGCGGTGAACCCCTGGCCCTGCACTTCCCGGACGGCGGCGATGGTCAAAAATGCGCCGGGGTCGATGCGGCGGATGGCCGCCTTGACGCCGTACAGCTTCTTGTTAGGGATGACGCAGAACACCACGCTGCCCGGCGTCCGCCGCAGGCCGGTGTCTGCGTGGAGCATCGTCACGCCGGCCTGTGCCTCGCAAAGCAGGGCCTGCCGGATCTCCTCGTAGTGGTCGGAGATCACCAGCAGCTGCAGCTGGGCGGCGCCCGCCAGCATGGTCCGGTTCATCACAAAAGTTTCGATGGCCAGGGCCATCACGCTGAACCAAAGGTTGCGCCCGCCAGCCATCCAGAACGCCATGGCCATCACGCCGTAGTCAGCGGCCATTTTGACCCCCGCTACCGGCAGCCGGATGGTTCGGTGCAGGATCATGGCCAGCGAGTCGCTGCCGCCGGTGGAAGCGCCGGCCCGAAGTGTAACCCCCACGCCGGCCCCCACAAAGCAGGCCCCGCACACCAGGGCCGCGAAGCGGTCGGTTTCGAGCAGGGAAAAGGCGGGCAAACGCTGGCACAGCCCCAGAAACACTGGATAGGCCAGCGACCCGGCCGCTGTGTTGATGGCAAACTCCCGCCCGATGCAGGCCCATCCGGCCACCAGCAGGCCCAGGTTCAGCACAAAGACGGACACAGCGGTGTCCAGCCCAAACAGTGTGTGGAGGATCAGCCCTACGCCAGTGGCGCCGCCCACCGCCAGCCCGGCAGGCAGGTAGACCGCTGCCACCCCGTAGGCCAGCAGCGCATTGCCGGCCAGCACGCCCGCCAGCCGCCCCAGGTAGCCCAGCCAGCCGGGTTTCATCGCGGCTCCTCCTGCGGTTGTGCCAAGAAAGCCAGCGCGCTGTGCACCGCCACATTGCCCTCGCCCACTGCCTTGGCGTACTGGTAGGGGCGGCCGGTGCAGTCCCCGGCGGCAAAGCAGCCGGGCAGGTTGGTGCGCTGGGCCCGGTCCACCTGGATATGGCCGTTTTCCATGGCAAGGCCGGATAGGAGCGCCTGCGGGGCCACCGTTTCCCGCAGGCAGAACACGCCCTCCACCGGGAGGGTCGCATCCGCCCAGCGCACCCCGGTCACCCGGTCGTCCCCCTCGATGGTCTGGGGCCGGCCTTTGTGGCAGCCCGGTGTATCGGCCAGGCCGCCCGCGTAGGTGCAGAACAGTTCCACATGGCCCGCCACGCTTTGCAAAAAGCGGACGTCCTCCTCCAGGCTCTGGCTTTCGCACACCACCGCGATGTTCCGCCCGCGGTACAGCTCGCCGTCGCAGGTGGCGCAGCAGCTGACCCCCTTGCCCAGCAGCCGGTTTTCGCCGGGGATCTGCCCGCGTGCCGCCACGCCGGTGGCCAGGATCAGGCAGCGCCCTTCATAGAAATCCGGCCCGGCGCAGACAGCATAGTGCCCGCCCATCTCGTAGACCGCCGCCACCCGTGCTTGCTGGATTGGGATGCCAAGATCATCCACCTGCCGCAGAAAAGCGTCCCGCAGCTCCCGGCCGGTCACCCGGGGCAGGCCGGGGTAATTCAGGATACGCTCTGCCTTTTCGACCTTGTCACTGAGCCGCCGGCTGCCAAACCAGAGGAACGAAAGCCCCCTGGCCCTGGCGGTCAACGCGGCAGATACCCCGGCCGGGCCGGTGCCCACGATCAGCAAATCCCACATGAACGGCGCCTCCTGTCCATCTTTTATTATGCAGTATACAGGGCCCGCTGCCGCAGCTCAAGGGGGATTGTCTATCTCGTCCGAAATCCGGCCTATTTTGCCGGGGCGAGGCTCAGGGGCCGCCAGCGTTTGAACTTTTTCATTTGGCCCTTCGATTTGCCCTTCGGCGCCGGATCTGTATGGCGCATATTTTGTCAAGTCTCCCACCTTTCCTCACAAGCGCCCTGCCCACCAGGCATCGGCCGACATTTTGGACATGCGGGCCGATTTGGAAAAGCTACCGAATTGCTATGGTTATCCAATGGGGCGGGCATATTTTGTCACGGAAAGAAAAAGCCCCCTTGACAAATCGCTTGCCAGGAACACATTTGAGCGATGCTCCCCTTTTCGATATGCAGAACTGCTATGATAAATTTCAAAAAAGAGGAATTGATATGGCATCTATCGTAAAACGAAACAAAAGTTTTGGCGTGGTTTACACCTCATACGAAGGCAAAAAACAGAAGCAGCATTGAGAGACCTATCACTCTTATGAAACGGCGCTTCATCGAAAAGAGCAGGTTGAACTCATACAAAAAAGCGTTAGGAGAGGTTACTAAGCCGTGCTGATAATCTGATGGAACTTCTTAAAGCAGACTTCCCTGTTGTGCATTGTACTTACTGCTGCAATATCATATACTTTGCCATCGACACAGATCGGGGGAATTCACACTCTGGTGGCAGGCTGCATATCATGAAACATCACATAACGAAATGGAGGAAAATCCCATGAACCACGATTCCTGTTTCAGCAACTGCGACCAGACTGACCACGGCCCCAACCCTTATGCAGCCAACATTCCCTGTGCCGCACGTGCAAACGAAAACTACCGAACTGCATTCTGGACCGGTCATCATCTCCAGATGACCCTGATGTGCATCCCTGTGGGCGATGACATCGGCCTTGAGATGCATCCCGATACGGACCAGTGCATCCGAGTGGAGGCAGGCAAAGCCATTGTCAAGATGGGCTCCAACAAATGTCATCTGAACACCACGTACACCCTGCATGTTGGTGACGCTGTCTTTGTGCCCTGCGGCACCTGGCACAACATTTTCAACGATGGCGATTGCTCTCTGAAGCTGTCGTCCATCTATGCGCCCCCTCACCACCCCTGGGGTACTGTCCAACCCAACAAGGAGGACGCCGACTCCTAAAAAAACACCTTTTTGACGGCTTACTGAAACAAAGCGGCACTTCTCAATAACCAATGAGAAGTGCCGCCACAAAACGCCCCAGACTCAGCAGAGCTTTCTGCCGTGTCTGGGGCGTTGTTCGTTTTGGGCGTTCTCCCTGCAGGAGATTGTCCGATTCAAGAACCCTCCGGCTTCTCCACGCAAGGTAAAAAGAAAAGAAACTTTCACTGTCCAACAAGGAACCGGCAAAGCAGCATGCCAGGGCATAACCGCACCCAAGGAAAAAGCAGCTTCACTTTCTGCTTCTTCCCTTGCTTTGTTTCTACCGAAAACAAGGACGAATGTACCACCATACAATCCGTAATGAAAAACGCAGGCGGTTTTGTCTTAAAAAAACCCGAAAATCTTTCTATAATAAGGAACCCTCGATGAACGGAGGGACAAGCCCTTCACGACCATAAGTCTCCCCTTCGAACTTACCGAAAAAATTTGTACGCAGCCATATGCAAAAAAACTGGAAAGAATCCGAAAAAGGGGTTTCATAAGAACCAAACAGCACAAATTCTTATACCCTCAGGAGGATTCGGCATATGAGCCATTCCAAAAACGACTTTCCGATCATGGGCGGAACCGGCCGCCAAGTCACCAAACCATATAGAGGAAGCTACGACGCTTTCTATAAGTTGATCAACCCCAACACCAAAAAGCCATATACCAATGCCGAGCTGGCTGCAGAACTGGAACATCGCCAGCAGGAATATTCTGTCCTCTCCCAGCTGATTACCCCGGATTTGGAGGAAATTCAAAGGAAGGCACGTTCCCATCCCAATGCCGAATTCAAACTCGCACGCCGCGGAAAAAGCCGTAAAAAGGCAGAAGAACTCCTTCACAGGGAAGCCTACCCGATACTGGAACGCATCGCCAAATTGCTTTTTCGCCCCCTCTGGAAAAGTAATTTGAAATGTGGAAACGTGACCGTGCGCGATTACGTCCATTTTGTGGGCGACACCCTTTACGCAGACAAATCTCTCAAAGAAGCTGCATCACTGCGGTCTTGTATCAACAGAATTATATTGCCGATGATCGGCGACATCCAGCTTCATCAGCTGTCGCCCGATCGGCAGAAGGCGATCGTTCAGAGACTCAATAGTCGGCTTAAAAACGATGAGACCATCTCGCTAACTGCAAAAACCCATACACAGGCGGCATACAGACTGTTGTTCCAATCGCTTGTGCAAAACGGATATCCTGCTGCACGCGAAGGAGTGCGACTCTCTGATGAAATCACCCGCATAAAGCGCCAGAACCGTGGGATCATCAACAGCTGCCGTGAAAATCATCTGGACGATACATTCCGCGCCGCTCTCTTTTCCATTCTTGCCCCCGCCGATCGTCTTTATGATCTCTGGCTGGTTGCACTGATCTACACCGGTCTGGCTCCCAACGAAATTCCCGCTCTGTGTTTTGGCGACATCGATCAGCTGGAACTGCGTGATGAAAACTGCTACACCATCACGGTGACCAAACAGATCCGGGACACAAACACTGTTTGCCGTGCAATCAGTGCCGATAATGACGATTTCCCGATTCATCGTTTGCGGCGTGTCGTTTTCCCTCCATGGGTGGCAAACGTTATGCTGAAGTATATTGAGTATCTGCACAGCTCCGGGTATTCCGATGCTCAAATTGCTGACATGCGCCTTTCCGGCACGATTTCGGGCAAAATCGTTGGAGCAAAAGATATCCGTGATCGCATCAACTCGATCATGCAGCAGGCCGGCATCCCCAAAGCGAACATTCCACGCACGAAGAAGAGCGGCAAATCCAGGTTTCAGACCGAAAAGCGGGACATTGAGCTGTTACAGCGGGATGCCAAATACATCGCCAAATGTTGTGGGGCCGATGATGCCATGGTTCACGCTATGTTCGGCCTGCCCGCTACGACGATGGACGAGAAACATTACCTGGACACCCTGTGCGACGATTATGCCGTTACCCGCTATCTCAGACTGCGCCGGTACACACCGTTTTCAGACCAGTCTGTTCCGCAGCGTCGCATTTTCCATATAGAAAACAACACCGATACAGCGCAAACCATCCGCATCAACAGCAACTATGCTATTCTGGCATCATGGAGGTCCACTGATTAATGGAAGATTTTGAACACAACGGCGTATATTTTAAAGCAAACCTGTCGTATCCCTCCTCATACAAAGCAAGTGACACACCATGCCGTATTCGCATTACACCCCGTGATCCGAAAACCGGAAAGGCGATCACAAAACGGCAGCTCCGCGGCAGCGACAGCGACAAACCCGCCGAAACAGCAATTTTCGGCAGGGACATTGAGGATATCCGAAAGAACCTCTTCCCGCCCGTTGCTGACGGTATCATTGCACAGATGCATCTGGCTGGATTTTTTGATTCCGGGCAGGCTTCCACCGCTCCCGCGGTCGATCTGGGAGAATTGGCCCGCACCTACCGGGATGCATTTTTTGCCTTTTCACAGCGCGAAAGAAACTGGACTCCGCTCACGGTCAAGGATTATGGTTATCAATTCGATAAACTGATTCCTCATCTGGATGGTATCAACGCGCTTACAATCAACGATGAGATTTATACCGCTGTTTTCAAAGCCATCTGCGATGCTGCACGCAAAGCGACAAAAGGCAAAAAGGATGATCCGTATCAGGAGGTGCCATCTGCGGCACAGAAGCGTTACGGTTTGCTGAAACAGCTGATCAGTTACCTGATTGAAGAGGATGATATACAGATTGACTGTCTTCCCCCGGACTTCGACGGCAAAACATCCCACCTGTCATCGATTATGTCTCAGGTGGATGGAGTTCGCAGCTTGCCGCCTGACGAGCTGCTCGCATTGTGCAAAAACTCCCCGCTTGCCGATGTGATCAGCATTCTCACCGATACCGGACTTCGAATCGGCGAGTTTACCGGTCTGCTGTTTTGCTCGCTGGGCTATCTGGATGGATCGCAGGGACGGATGTATTATCTGCGTGTTTCCGGCCAGCTGCTGCCAGACGGCAAGCGCACCGAAATGCCCAAAACTCTGCCGTCCTATCGCATCATCCCCTTATGCCCAGAGGTAGGCGAAGCCATGTATCAACGGGCGATGACTTTGAGTGCAATCCATGGAGACCTCTCCCTGCAGCTGCTTTGCGGTCAATCGGAAGGTGACGCCTTCCTCACCGATCCCGCAACGATGCGCATTTATCGGGATCATCTGTCGAACGCTATTACTGACTTGCTGCGCAATGAGGGCATGCTCCAGTCCTTGTACGCTGCCAGACAGTATGTATTCAATATCAAACAGCAAAACGAACACGTATACCGTCGACTGACCGGTCACTCGGAACGACGCAACTTCTGCACCTTCCTTTATTGTCACAGCGGTTTCGATGCTCCGGAAATCCCCAAACTGATGGGACATGCAGACAAAACCCGCAAACAACCGTCCACTTCATACGGGGCGACTCCCAGCGAGATATACCGCATGTGCCTGAGACGATATGTCTCTCAATCCTTGCTGCATTCTGCACAGCCTTTGCGCTACCAGGCGGATAACTTCAAACGCAGCGAAGTGCCTTCCTGCGCCCTGGAATTGACCCTGCCTCCTCACAGCAGTTATGACCTGATTGTTGATGATATGGATCCGGAAAACGAGCTGCATTTCTCCGGCACCCTTACCGTACAGAAGGTGCGTCAGGATGATTTCACGCCTGGTCCCTATCCATACGCCCTTTTGGCGGATCCCGACATGTACATGGTGCGCAGAAAGAGCAAGCTCTTTTCTTGATGGCTGGTTTTTGATTCAGCATTGAATAGGAGCTGCTGATTCCGGAAGTTTCTTATGTTCTTTTTCAGATTCACTGCGGGGTGGTCCGACCAACTGGTCAGGGCCACCCTGCTTTTTTGTGTTCTGGAAATCGTTCGGGACAGAATGCGCCTGCTTTGGGAGGATACGCCCGGGCCATTCTACGACTTTATATCCGGGCGTAGCGCAGTTGGTAGCGCGCCTGCTTTGGGAGCAAGATGGTGCCAGTTCTGTCGCTCGGACCTCCTTTCTTAGGAAAACCACCTTTTTAGGTGTTTTTCTGCGTTTTTATTCTAATTGTTGCATCTATCCAGGCTGCAAATCAAAATTTCAAATGGAAAGGCTGGTCAAAAATAAGGCAGCATATTATCCCCGTCTCAAAGGGTGGCCGCACTGAAGAAACGAATCTACAGACCCTATGCTGAAAGTGCAACCGTACAAAGAGCAAGAAGATTCTTACGTAAATGAGAAAAGGGGCTGTTGCAAAACGAAAGTTGCGCAACAGCCCCTTTTGTTTTGACATCACAGCCACACTCTTACGGCAAACCCGCCTTTGAAAAAACAGGTGTTCGTGTAATGTCCGTCTGGTGGACAAAGGTGGCGCAGAACTCCTTTGTCCACACAAGCTCTCATCAATCCCACCAGAAATACCAGACAGTTGACTGCCGCAGCACATCGGCCAGAGTGCCCACGGTGGCGTCCTGCGGGCCTTGGTCAATCACATCTGGGCAGAAGCCGTACAGCTCCACCGCCACATCTATGGCCTCTTTCTCGGAAACAGGAGCCGGGAGCAGAAACTCCAACTCGTCATGGCTCATGGCAGCGGGCACCGCCCCATGCTGTTCAAACCAACATTTCGCAACTGCCATTAATTCCGGCGTGTTAGGACATTCATTCCAGCCACCAAAGGGCAGATAGGCAAAAATCTCCCAGGGGTTCTTCACAGGGATTTTAGCCAGAATGAGAGGATATGTCATCTTATTATCGGAGTTCCAGTAGCTTGAAAAACGACGGTTCTCATATCCGCCTTCCATCTCGCCCAGGATCTCCTCAACCCAATCCATATCGTCATCCTCGGCTTCTTCTTTGCGCTGCCCAATCATTTCCTCCAGAACTGCTTTACTGTTCTTGATGGGGGCGGAGAGCATTTCCTTTCGGTATGCGGCAACTTTGTCCGGGTCGAAAGCATAGCCGTCCTCGCCATCGCTGTCCGGATCGGAATTTAGAATCAGGCATTCCCACAGGATTTCGTCATCCGCCTTAATCAGAACCGGCACAAAGCCCTCCTTGACACTTTCCCGTTTGGCGTAGTTGTATGCCGACATAATGGGGTCATCATCCGTCATTGAGGGAAAATAAGTACATTCACAGTCCAGATATTCCATCATAGCTTTAGCAAGGTCCGAAGGCTCCAGAGTGGCCTCATTGAAACTCTGTCCCTGCCAGTTGGCAAACCGCTTTTCCATGACTTTTGCCATAGCCTGATAATAGTTTTCATCGAACGGGATGAACAGATAGGCTTCATCCTGGAACTTATCGGAATAATATTGCTCCGAGCCGAAATATTCCAAGGCATAGTTGTCAATGTCGCTGGGGAAGTACGGACTGTCCGCCTCGCCATAATAATATCCGGCAAAGGCTGCGCCCTCCTTGTTGAACAGAGCCCCAAAGAGCTGCCCTTTCAGCTGGTCCCGGATGAAGCCACGCAGATCAGCGCGGCTCAGATCTGCCATAAACAGCTGCACCTGCTCCCAGTACCGCTCCATAAATTCCGCGCTCATCAGATCATGCTCCATGCACCAGCGCAGATAGATTGCCATGTGGTTGTAGGCATTGATCTCGTCCACCGGCAGGCCCTTTTGCTGAATGGTTTCCAGATGCCAGTCGGCATCGTCCATATCGTCGGTGAACTCCTCTGCAAGCGTTCCTCTGGTGATGGCATTCTGGCGGGTGGGGTTGACCACAAAACTGATGCCTGCCATCTTTTCCAGCAGAGCGTCCACGTCATGCTCCATCTTATACTCTATTTCATTACGATAGAGCGGGATCACTTGATAGAAGTTGACCTCCTCGCCGCTGGGCAAAGTGCAGACTTCTCCTCCGTTCCAGACAACATCCTGCGGGCCTACCAGAAGTGCGCCGCAGAGTGCCGTGTTCTCCGCAAATGGCGACTGCTTGTCCATTGTATGGCCAAAGCCCAACCAGGTATCGTTGGAAATGGGCAGGCGGGCCAACACTTTCAAGAGGCCAATGGGCCAGTACCACCGCTCATCCTTCAGGGATTCCTCATCCAGTTTCCAATCCGGCGGCAGAGCGATGGCCAGTTCCGCCCGCTCCAGCTTGTATTCCTCCAGCTCCTTCGGCACATTCATCCGGTGAGCACCCATCCCCATCGTTACCAGTGTGTAATAATCCCGCTCTTCAGAAGGAGGAACAATGCAGATGTCCACATGGATGTCGGGAGAAACCAGCTCATGGAATACATTCTCAAACTCACCAAACATGTTTTTGATGTGCTGCTCTATCGCAGACATCTCATCCTCCGAATAAACCTCAGGCTCACGCTTGTCCGCCGAGGACCAGATGGCATCCGCCTTTGTACCGTCCGGATTCAGAAAAATCTGAAAATACTGATCGTCTCCCGCCTGCTGATAGACAAGACTGATGCGACGGTTCTGCTCCACGAAGACTGCAACCAAAGTCCCCTCCGATTCCCCTTCCGGGGTGTGGAGCAACCATTCCCCGCTGTCCAACCGTTCTTTGAGCTGCCGCAGCCAGTCCGTTCCCATTTTGGAGAGTCCGGCTTCGTTCATACGGAAGGAAAGATCCACAAGATGTTCCTTCACCATGTATCGAAATTCGCAGCAGGGTGAATTTTTCTCATAGCCATACTTCTCCGGGTGGAACAGCTCATAAAATTCGGCAAGACCTGCTTTGTCTACTCGGATACACGCCAGAGCATATTGTTTCCCATCCGCATCCTCGTCCAGTCCCTGCTGGAGCGTTTGGTCAGCATCCGGGTTAATCCAGTGGTATTCCATCTGCTCCAGAGTCGCGCCGGATTCGATCTCCTGCTGCAAGGTCAGGAACTCATAATCACCGGGTTCCAGTTTCAACCCTTGTTTAACAGCATCCAGCGCGCCAGCTTTGTCACCAAAATGCGCTCTCAATTTCCCCACCTGCAGCCAGATCCAGGGGTAGTCCGGCTCTTCCTGAGCACCCTTCTCCGCATAGTTGAGCGCTTCTTCCAGCCTGCTGCAGTACATCAGCGCCACAGAATACCGATAGTACCAGGTAGCACAGCCTGTGGCTTTTTTCTCAGAATCCTTCATCCACTGGGCTGCCTGATAATAATGGATATAGTCATCCAGATTAAGGCAGGCAAAAGCGTACCAGAGGGCGATCTGCAGATCCTGGTGGGCCTGCTTTTCGGTGAATCTTCCTTCTTCAATGCCAGTTTTGATGAAATCCTCCAGCCATTGGAGCATTCTCCAGAAGTAGCCGGAGATTCCGTCATCATAAGATTCCAGTGTTTCAATATCCTCTGTCGAGAGCAGGGAGCCAGTTTCCTCATGAATATCAGGCTCCGGTTCTTTCTCGTCCAGTAGCGGCACACCGCCCACATCCCGCCGAAATGCGTGGAAGTGAGCATAGGGCAGGTCGCTTCCCTCAAAGAATGCCTGTGCCGCTGTTAGTACAGCGGGCAGATCCCAGGCGATAAAATCCAGATACCCATAGTACAGACCGGTCGCCCCACCCAGGAAGGTCACGGCTTCCGCTCCTGCCTCCTGCAGAATGGCATCTCTCAAATCATCCCGGAAGTCCAGAATGGCTTTGCTTCGCTCCTCTCCGGTAAATCCATCCAATGGGTAGCAAAGGAACCCCGCTGCGATGCCATCCCTGTGGTACTCATCCACCGCATCGCTGCGGGCAGTCAGATAGTCGTTGATGAGCACTGGCAGACGGCAGCTTCCAGTATAGACATCCAACCGCCAGTCGGCCTCCGGGTCCTCCACCGGTTCCAGCTCGTAGGTAAGATAGCTGTTCTCCAAATAGTCGCTGCTATCCCTCCAAAGGGAGAGTCCCATGCTCTGCAGCAACTCCGGCAGCTGGGTAAGGCGCATGGCCGGTTCGTCTTTCGGCTGAGCATAAACATCAAACCCGGCAACAAAGGCGATCGCGGAAACTTCTCCGATGGTTTGATCCACCAGCATAGAGAGCGCCCACCAGACCTTGTCGGTGTCCTCTTTCAGGATTGGTGTCAGCTTTTCACAGCAAAGGACCAGACTCACCCGTTGATCGTCGGTTTTCTCGGCCCACATCTGCACATCCTCAGCCCGAACCTTGATCTCTCCAGCCCGCAGCTCGAACCCCTCACAGGGCTGACGGCCTACCCTTATATCCCAATGCTCCAGCACCGATTCCGGGGCCTGCTTCTGGAAGTACACAAGCGGGAACAGCCGAGAC
The DNA here is from genome assembly GCF_002160145.1 of Gemmiger sp. An194. GTDB lineage: Bacteria > Bacillota > Clostridia > Oscillospirales > Ruminococcaceae > Allofournierella. The sequence continues at coordinate 26,842 of NZ_NFKA01000024.1, forward strand.
CGAAGGCCCTCCGGACTGAGGATCAATTCATACTTTTCGCCATTGAAACCCAGCTCAAAAGAAGTATCACGCAGGGCCGGCTTGAGCGCATTTCCACATTTTTCAATCAGTTCTTCGCCGCGCTGGCGCGTTTCGTCGGTATCCGTGATTTGACGCAGCTCCGCCTCAATCTGAGCAAAGGCCGCCCACGCTTCCTGCGTTCTTTCCCGGAAGTTCTTTTCAAACCGGGGCAGAGACAAACGGCGGCGGCAATCGTCTATGTACTCCTGGGTATCTTTGTCGCCCGGGCGGGCTTTCAAGGCCTTTTCAAAGTAACGCAGGGCGGGGCCTTCCTCATCCAGATAGTAATAGGCCGAAGCAATTCGATAATTCCAGCAGTGATCTTCGGCAAAATACTCCTCATGGGGGGCCAGAAGTTCCAGCGCCTTTTCAAAAGGCTCCCGTTCCCCTATGCCTGCAACGGCGATATATGCCTTGGCCAGTTCACTGTCCAGTTCCGGGGCGCGCTCCTCAGCGGGAATCGCTTCCAGGGCATCGATCACCTTCTGCACCTCGTCCTGCTCAAACCAGAGCTGGCATTGTTTCAACAAATCCATATCCGTACCTCCTTTATTTCGGCTTTCTATACGGTTGTTCTTTCACCGTAAATCATCGTTCAAATATCCCAATCTATGAAATCTTCACGGTTCCATACAAAGTGCTGATACAGGCATTTCAAATTCCTCTGTTCATCCCGGGAAAGCTTTATCCCGTTTTCATACCGCAAAGTATCGGCATACAGGATAAAACCATCCACTTTCCCTGATGAAGCCCGAAACTCACCGTTTCCAATAACGGCTATATCGCCACATTCAAATGTAACCGAAGAAGAAGTGGTGTGGATTTTCGTAATTGCTTCGATCATCTGGGAATATCACCTCTCATCTCCGGGCGCTACCATTCTCCACCCGGATGTCTGCACCCGGATCACAGGGCGGAAAAAGTCATAGTCATTGTGGATCTCATTATCTTCCCGAACCTCCGGTTTACAGTGAGGGGAACAGGGCAAATATCCCAGCAAAGGACCCATGCCACCGCAGATATTGCAGCCGCCGTCGCCGCCGCAGGTGGTCAATATTTTCCCGTCTACCAGCTCCCGCTTATAAGGGTCATAGGCAATAGACAGGCCAAAGAAGTTTGCCTGCTCCATGTCGTATGGCTTGCCCTGGTCTTCCTCGCTTTCAAAGTGATGCAGATGCATGGAGTAGTCCAGTCCATCCCCCCATGGAAACAGGGTACGGCATCCACCTCCGCACAGATAGGCCCACTCATCCGGCGTGGGAAGGCTGGCTGCCAGCTCCCATAACAGGGATCGCTGAAACTCCGGGTAGGTCATTGGATGGCACAGCCACGCTCGCCAACTATCACCATTTCGTTCAAAGCGAACAGTTTCATGTATCTCAAAACTCTGGCTGTTCTGGCCTGCCCATTTCTGCAAGTTCTCCAGCCAGTCGGGGTGGGCGGTGATGCGTAGATCGTTCATGGGTACGCTTTCCCAACCGATCTCCTCCAGTTTTCTGCCCACGAACATGGGGCCGATGGTCACCTGGCGTACTGGAGTCATTCCCTGCCGGAGAAATTCCTCCGCAGTGCCCTCGTATTCGATTTCCGCAAAAGTATCCGCCAGTTCCTCCTGGTTGGCCTTATCCATCCCTTGGACAAAGCTCTCCCAGCCAAGAATCACGGTATCGCCGGGGACAAAGACAAACTCCCGGCCACCTTTTTCAAACAGACCGGTGGTGCAGCTTTGTCCCCAACGGGAAAAGGCGTACAGTTCCTTGAATGTCAAATGATAACGAGTCGCCAGCGTCTGCATCAGCCAGAGCTTATCGGACAGTTTCAGTGCATTAAATTGTGGGCGAAATAGTTTTTCCTTCATAGCAGCGCACCTCACAGCAAGTCCACTTCGATGCCGCACCGCTCCAGAATGGGCAGCACCTGTTCCGGCTTGGAGGACATGAGAGTAATATGTTTGAGATTGGGGAACTGGCGCAGTTCCGCCTCAGTAATGGTATTAAGATCAAAGGCTCCATCTTCGCCATCCCAGAACGGACAGAGCTGGGTATAAATCTCGCTGCCGCCATCCATCTCGATTTCTGTGACCTCCGGGGCCAGCCGCTCCGGGACAGGGTATTGTTCCAGCCACTTCCGAATCTCTGGGATGGATTCATACCCTTCCGCGTCAATGTCGATCTTGCGCCGGCTATACTCTCTGGCAAACTCACGGGCATCCAGTTTAGGCACCAGTAAGCCTTTCTCGTACATCAGGACTTCCATGACCGCGAGCTTGAAGTTGAAGGTATCAAAGTGCAGCACTGGTTCCGTCGGTTTGGACAACTTGTATTTCTGTGCTTTCGCCGCCTTTTTCTCTGGCTCTTTCCAGCTGATCTGTACCATGGCGGAGAGGGCCTCCAGCTTTGCTTTCTGCGCTGACTGCTCCTCCGGAACAGGCCCCGGCAAGCGGGTATAAACGGTAAAGCCGCCTAATTTGAGGGTATGGGCAAATCCGGCGAAATCCTTCCAGCCGGCCTCCCGGTAGTCCCTGGACCCGATCCAAACCGCTCCGTCAAATGTCTGCCGGACCGCATACTCTCCCTGTGCCGCTACCCGGACACCAAGGGTTTTGATGGTCTGCTCATCTTCATCCAACCAGCCCTGGAGTCCAAGTTCGTCCCACAAAGCAAGTGCCTGGGTATAGGGACTCTCTCGGCCTGTAATGGGGCTTTTCCGTGTTCCATTTTGCAGGACAATGCGGGCGGACCCCAGCTTTTCCGCAAGTTGCGACAGGGTAAACGGCGGCGTAAATACCGACCCCAGGATGGTCAGGCTGTCTTTTTTGAGAATGATTTTTCGCTCCGTGGCCTTGGGCGGTAGAGAGGCGGGCAGATTCGGATACACTTCTTTGTACTCTCGCCATTCCAGCTTTTTGGGCTTGTTTGCTGTCCGAAGGAACCCCCAGAAGTCGATGGGATAACGAAACACCGGCCCAACCCTATCCCGCCGGGTGACGATCACCACCGTGCCATCGGTGAGTATTCCAATGTGCTGCATTTTCTCCCCGCCGAACATTCCCGGACGGATACGCAGCACTTCACGGGTGTTCCTATTGATAAGCTGGGCAAAGTCATCGGAGAGGATCTCGCCGTTCCCCTGCACCAGCAGCCAGTCCCCGGTAAACCAGCGCAGTTTCAGTCCCTCGCCCATTCCGGGCAGCGGGGCAATGCGGCACCGCCCGGTGTCCATGTCCAGTTCCAGCAGGCATTCTTCCATTCTCCCCTTGCCGCTGACTGCGTGGATCATGGTAATGCGGCCTGTGCCGGGAACGGGAACGGCCTCGGAGAGATGGTCGTATCCATTCAGAGAGAAGGTGTGTTTTGTTACCTTGCCGTTTTCCCAGCGGTAAATCTGCCCCTTGTACCACTCGTTGGAAAAGTAGACCCGGCCCAGACCGTCTGTCGTAATGCCGCAATGGTATTTGGTGCTCCATCCATCTTCCGGCAGAATCCAGTTTTTCACATCCTGGCAGGTGCCCCGGTCAGTCAGTTCGATCCGTGTGGCGTTGCTGGGATCACCCACCCAGAGGGAATGGTCAGCCCAGCAAAGGGTGCGGGGCGGGCCGTCATATCCAATGGGGGACGGTTCGGCCCAGTTGAGCGTGGCTGGATTCTTGCTCAGTAATGCCCGGCCAATCGTCCCGCTGCCAGCGGCTCTGGACGCGGCATAAAGTTCATGTTCCGGGGAATAGGTAAGGCACCCAAGTTGCGGCAAGCTGCGGGCGCGGGTCACCTGGGGCGGACGCTGGCGCAGATCGGCCACGCAGCCGTTTTTCCATTCTTCTGTATCCTGGTTTTTCCATTCGCCCGCCGCAAAATCACCCGCCAGGGAGTTGAAGAAATAATCGTACTCATCCTGAAGTATGTACTCCTCGCAGGGCATCAGCTTCCCAGGGTCCTGCTCCTTGGCATGGTCGCCCCATTTTCGCCCTTGCTGTTTCATCAGGTGGCAATATTGCCCCTGCTTTTTGCAGTAGCGTTCCCATTCGTTGCGTTCTTCTTCTGGGATCAAGGCAAACAGATACTCGTCCTCATCGTCCAGGTTATACAACGCCCAGCCGAAGGCAGAGAGTTCCTGCCCCAAGGCCGCCGCTCCTTTTTCATGGGGCAATTTCATATATTGGATGCCGATGGCGTCAAAGCGTTCATCCAGCAGCGCCGGGACCTGTGCGCCCCATTTCCCTCGAAGTTCCGCCAGAGTGTCCTGTACGGCTCCGTCAAATTTTAGAATGTCCAGCGCATCGGATATGATTTGTGCCCAGTCTGGCATGAAAGTACCCCCTTTTTAGTGCCTCAAAGTTTGCTGCTCAGCCGCTTGACTGGCGCAGACATTACATCTGGAAAATGCTTACACAGAATCTCTGTAATAAGGTCATTGCAAGAAACGGCTTGAGATTACCTGCTGCAATCTCAAAATATTGAGAATAGCCCCAATCCAACTCATCTTCTCCGCACCAAAAGTTGAGAAGTTCTGCCCCCAGATCCATCCGCTGACTGGATAGGGATTTCCATGGAATCTGTGACCGCAGATACTCCTGAACCTCTCTGAGCTGTTCTGCGGCAATGCGCTGATGGGCATAATCCCACACATTCTTAAAATAGGTATCCAGTTCTACATAGCCAGAAAAGAGGATGCCGCAATCAATCTTGGAAAATATCTCCACCATACAAAGGATGCGCCGCCGGTGAAACGCCTCCATTTCCCGTTCCAAGGCCTCAGCCTGAATCATTTCGTGTTTCTCTATACAGGCATAAGCTTCATTTTCTGGTATCTGGAACGCTTCATCTACTTTTTTGGCTATGGTAAACATCTGGATTTCATCGGCATTCTTGCGCTTGCGTAGGTCATCCCAACTGCCTCGCTCCCATTTATCCTCTTTTGAATAACAAGCAGAGCATATCGCCTGTGCCGGGTCAATTTCTCTCGTCAAACAGTAAGGACAAAGAATTTTCGCATTCTCACACAATCTGATCGGCTCCTTTATATTATTCCATGTCCGCTTCTATTTCTTCCGCTTCCGACAAGCCATATACATCCGTTGGCGTATCCCCTGAAAACTCAACCATAAGTCCAAATGGCTCCCCCACAGGAAGGGTACAAATCTCAAAGTGCAGGCCCCATTCTGTCTCATCATAAAACAGAAATTGCGGCTGCTCGGCGGGAATCTCCGTTTCGGGGAATGGAGCGCGCTGCAATCCAAACTTCTCAGGGCTTTTACCAATCTGCGCCTGAATCTCATGCTCCGCTTTTGAAAGATACTCCCGCCAGTTTTGAAGCACAGAACGGATAAAATCCAGGTTTGCCGACTGAAGTTCAGATGTGTTCAAAATAATGGAAAACAGGATCTCTGTGTCTGCGATTCTTCCAGTCCAGCAGTGGATGGTCCCTGGTCCTTTCTGAAAGGTCAGTGCTCCCAATCCCAAATCGGAATGTTCAAAAAACTGTTCCATATCATTCTTGCCCCAATCCCCAGGTTACAGCGACAGCCATGTGGTCAAAGCACTAATTTCCTCCCGCAGCAATCCGGATTTCCCAGCGGCGACAAAGGCTTTTTGGATACTGCCATAGCGCTGCCCGGAGCGGTCTACCAGCTGGAGCGCGGCTGCCTCCAGACCGGGAATTGCCAGCACAGCATCTGCCAGCGCCTGGGCGGAGAGTTTATCCCCGATCAGAGAGGCGGCAAAGTAGCGCAAATGGCTGTGAGAGAGGGCGGACAAATCGCTGAGTTTATGCAGTTCATAGAGTTTCAGGGCATAAAGGGAAGGAAGCCCATCCAGAGCCGGTAGTTTCTGCACAGCTGGTAGTGACTGGAGATAGAGTTTCTGAAGCCGGGTCGCTGGAGTCAGGAAAGGGGCAAGATCTTCCGTTTTCCGCATTTCCTCCAAATGGAGATAGGTAATGCTGGTGAGAAGTGGGGTAATGTCGCCATTCTTTTCTCCACGCAGGTGGAGAACACGCAGGCCGGGGAGAGAAACATTGTCCCAGGAAACAGGGGCCGACAGCCATAGGGACAGTGTATGAAGCTGCTTTAGCCCGGAGAGAACTTCTACACCCTCACACTTTTCCATTAGGGTCAGTTCCTCCAGATTGGGATAATCTCGCAGGAAGGACAGATTCACCTTCCGCTCTCCTGTCACAGACAGACACCGTACCGCATCTGGTTTTAGTCCATTCAGATCAATCTTTTCTCCGCCGCGCCAGAAAACTGCGGTGCAGTATGCCTGTTCCATTTTGCTTCTCTCCTTATTCCTCAAACTCGCCCTCAATCATTCCATTAAGATATTTTCCGGGATCAGCAATAAATTCCTCCCATTTGGCTAACGGATGAAACTCCTTATGCTCAATGTCCAGATACCAGAGTTTCTTATCTCTGGGACTCCACAGCAGCAAATAGTCGCTGTAATTGTCCATTTTCGCCATAAGGGAGAGCAACTTTTTCCGTTTCCAGGTCATCTCCTGTAAATCCATGTAGGGGTACAGTTCCACCCATTTCACCAGTTCCCGCTCTGGAAATTCCAGACGCAAGGGGCCGGTCTTTAAGTATTCCACCAGCTTGGCAGGCAGCTTGTAAGGCATGAGTTGACGCGCCTTTTCCTGTTCGTTATGCCATTCCTCCGGCTCCAGAGCTTTTAAGTAGGCGGCCATTTCCTGATTTTTGTTCTGTACTGCCACGGTGTAGGGCCGGTCACCGTATTTATCCGGGATGGTGATGTCTGCACCCTGTTCCACAAGCCAGCGCACCATAGAAAAATCGTTGTGCCGTGCAGCTTCAGTGACAGGAGTCGAAGCGTAGGGAAACACCATATCTGGCTTGTGATAGTTGATGTCCGCCCCGTTTTGAATCAGATACTCCACCAGCAGCTGATTTCCATGGCTCGCCATACTGCGCAGGGCTTCACCGCCGTATTGTTTCAAATCCATGCCCATCCTTTTCAAAATGGGGAGTACATTAGGCTCATCCCGATCCACCAAGTGGAGAAACAGCCTGCATATATCCCTTTGCGTTGCGGGGATTCTGACTCCCACATCTACCAAAAAGGAAAACAGGGTCAGGTCTTGACTGCGCAGGGAACCACAAAGCAATTCTTCCGGGTTATGGGTCAAATCTGCTCCGCATTCGATCAGGAGCTGTACCATGTCCATCCGATTTTCCAGTACAGCCAATTCCAGCGGAGAGGCTTCGCCATCCCGCGGCCACTCTCCAATCATTACCTGATAGCACTGCGGCTCATTGGGAGAATGCCCTGCATGAAGCAAGGAACGAATCGCCTCTATGTCACCACTTTTGATGGCAGCCATCATGGGAGGTACATTTGAATAGCTTACTTCACTCATCCGAATTCTCCTGACATTCTATTGAAAAATTTCCGAATACCGTTCTTTCAGTTCCTCTGAAGCTGCTTCCACCACTTTCTGACCACCCTTGGCGCTGGCTTTGCCCCAGATCACATAGCAGACCGTTTCCCATGCGTATTGCAGCACTTCCTCCGGGCTGGCTTCTGTTTCTTCGGCGGGTTCCTCGTCATCATCGTCATCCTCGTCGGAGGAAAAACCGCTTGGAACGATCTCGGACAGGTGGATTTTTGCCTCCCGCAGAGCGTCCAGGCTTTCTGCATTTTCCATCCACGCGGTATAGTCCTTGGAATACTTCATGTTCTGCATGGACAGCACCCCACGGACAAATACAGGGACGGTATCGGCGGTAAATCCGAACTGTTTCACATACTCCCGGAGGAATTTTTCCTGTAAGTGGGAGTGCTCATCATCGCAGAGATCGAGATAATCCCATACCAGCTGCCGCCACTCTTGCCCCAGCATTCCCAGGGCGAACACGGCAAAACTTCCGGGGAGCGCACACTGCTCATCGCTGAGATTGGTATACTGCTCATATTGCCGCATGGCAAGCCGGGCGTACCGTTCCATCAGGGGGTGGAGACCGGGGTACTGCGCGGCACAGGCAAAGAGCTGGTTTACTCCCTTTTTAGGCAGGCCTGTGATGGGCAAATACCTCTTTTCCGGTCCTTTGAACTCCACCGCATAGCTTCGGGGAAAATCCTCCTGCTCCAGAACCTCACACAGGTAATTCAGCACTTCACGGCAGCATTCCTCGGTGTTGTCTCTAGCCGTAATGCGGATCACGGCAAAGGCATCGTTGGCCGATGCGGTGAAGTGCTCTGTTTTCCTCTTTTGCAGAGAGATCGGCAGCCTGCCGGTTCCATGTTCTTTCAGCTTTTTCACCATATCAGGACGGACTTTCTCTACCAATCCAAAGAGGTAATTGGTGTCCAGATACTGAAAATCCATACCATACACTTTATAGCTCACTGCCACATAGCAGGCGAAACGCAGCAGCGGCTCCGGGACCTCCTCTGCACGGATACCTGGTTTCAGGGAATACTCCCGATCCCAGAAGCGATCATCTTCATCGCCTGTTACAACAAAATACTTCTCTTGTAGCTCCCGTTTCAGCATATCAAGTAGATGGTGGTCAATTTCACCCCAGCGGCTCTGGCGGCGCAGGTTTTCGCTGAAGGCGATGGCCTGTTCCGCATCGAGCGTTTCAGCCCGCTGCGCTTCGGTCCATTTTCTCACCAGAGCGTGCACCTCAAAGGGTGCGCCTTCGCTGCTGACCACTACCGGCGGCCAAAGGGAATCAAGCCGCGTGATTCTCCCGTCAATGGCATCCTGGATGCACTGGTCAAAGAGCGGTTGCAGTTCCTCCTGTACCTCGAGCTTCATCCAGTAACAGCGCCCGTCCGCACTATTTCGTTTTGGTAAATTCATATCAGGCACCTCTTTCCGAACAATAAAAAATGCCCTGCGACACCCTGTCACTTGGACAGGCTGACGCAAGGCATAAAAAGGCCGCACAGACCCGAGACCTGTTTTCCAAGGCCCCGTGCTCAATGATATTCTGCTGTCTTTCGTGTCCGTTTGGACATAGGAACCCACCGCTATACATCTGCTTTCACCTGCCGCGCATCCTCTTTTGCACGCTCCATCTCGTCCACCAGAGCCCTGACCTGGAATTCCACCATATCTTCCGCCACCTCCGGAAACAGGAAGGGCATGGTGTCCGGGATGGCCTTGTGCACCATCATCATGGCTAGAGCCAGATTACCGAACAGCCGTGAGTCAATACTGTCTGTGGGGAGGCCAAAGATGGAGAGCAGTTTCCCATAAAAACTGACCTGATCCTGTCGGAAAGCCTGAAAATTCTCCTCGGAAAGGCAACGGCGTACTTGCTGCTCCTCTTCAATGGACAAAACAGCGACTCCGCTTTTGGCTCCGTAGCAGCAGTTTTTCAGGAAGGTCTCCACGCCCGCCCGCCAACTGAGCGTCGGGTCTTCCATCAGCTGACGGGCGTAGTCTAACAGTCTGGGCTGCTGATATCGCAGGGCGTAGAGCACCAGTTCCTCCTTGGATGAGAAGAAACTGTAGAAGAAGGTCTTGGAGATCCCTACTTTTTTGCAGAGGACATCAATGCTGCTATGAATCAGCCCCCGGTCCGCGATACACTGGATCATGGTGACCATCAGGGCTTCCTTTACCTGCGCCCTCTCCTCATCGGAGTACGCCTTTCTTGCCACAAGCTGTCACCTTCTCATATAAAGTATAAAATCAAAAAATAGTCTTTATTTGTATTATAGCGAAACTCTATTGAAATGCAAGACTGTTCAAAAAAATAAGTCTCCCAGTGCACCGCACTGAGGGCACAGCAGGCTGCGTTCAAGTATGCCAAAAAGCAGCTGTGTGACACCGCTTCCCTCGACGCTGTCTCCATACTCCTTTTCCTGTGTTCACAGCGCGGCATCCTGCAAAGCAATGCTTTCGCCACCCTGTGTTCTGTATTTTAAGTTTCAATTAAGTTTCAGGGAATATGATAATGCTGTTCTCAAGCGAACAATCCACAATGAGAAAGGAACCTTCCCATGAAAAAGCAGCTACTTGCAATGGTTACCGCCGGTGCACTTCTGCTTTCCGCAACCGCCTGCGGCAAAAGCGAAAGTGAACAAAGTGTCACGGTCAGCCTTGCAGAACAGACCTTTACCGGCACGGTCAACGCCATCAGTGCCGATGAAATTTCCTTGACCACAGAAGACTCCGGTACGGTGATCATTCCCCTTTCCCCTGACACCGTATTTCAGCAAGGACAGCCCAGCATGGGCGGTCAGGCTCCCGGTGGCTCTGCTCCCGACGGCGAAGCTCCGCCGGACGCACCGGACGGTGCAATGAGCAATGGCGAAACTCCTCCGGCTGCACCAGACGGCGCAGCTTCCGGCGAGGCGAACGCCCCTGATATCCCGGATGGCGCCGTTTCCGGAGGGGAAGAACCTCCCGCTATGCCGGAGAACGGAACAACTTCCGGGCAGACTCCTCCTGAAATGCCGGAAGGCTCGGCCCCCGCAGACATGGCGCAGCCCTCCCTGAGCTATGAGGATATTTCCCAGGGCGATACGGTAACCGTGGAAGTGGGCGATGATGGTATTGCCACATCAGTCACCCTTTCCGGCGGCGGGCCCGGCGGTGGCGGTATGGGCGGTGGTATGGGTGGCCAGTCCTCTGCACTGGACAGTTATGACGCTGCCAGTGAATATACCGAGGATTCCGAGGTTTCCAACAGTCAGCTGTCCTCCACCGGAACCGATGAAAATGCCGTTCTGCTTGCCACAGAGGGCGTGACCGCTCAGCTGAATAATGTGACCATCACCCGCCAGTCTGACAACAGCACCGGCGGCGACAGCTCCAGCTTTTACGGCGTGGGTGCTGCAGCTCTGGTGACAGACGGAACACTGGTCATCTCCGACAGTACCATCACCACCGATGCCGCAGGCGGCGCAGGCGTCTTTTCCTATGGCGACGGTATCGCGTATGTGTCCGACACCTCCATCACCACTGCACAGAACACCTCCGGCGGTATCCATGTGGCCGGTGGCGGCACCCTCTACGCCTGGGATCTGAGCGTGGTGACCGAAGGCGAATCCGCCGCGGCCATTCGTTCCGACCGGGGCAGCGGCACCATGGTGGTGGATGGCGGCAGCTACACCTCCAACGGCACCGGCTCACCCGCTGTTTACAGCACGGCGGACATCACCATCCACAACGCCGCACTGTCCGCCACCGGCTCCGAAGCCATCTGTATTGAAGGACTCAATACCATCCGACTCTTTGACTGCGACCTCTCAGGAAACATGAGCGATCTGGAGCAAAATGACTGCACCTGGAACGTGATCCTCTACCAGAGCATGTCCGGCGACTCTGAGGTCGGCAACAGCACCTTTGAAATGGTGGGCGGCAGCCTTACCGCAGAAAACGGCGGTATGTTCTACACCACCAATACCGAATCCACCTTCGTCCTCTCCGATGTGGACATCACTAACGCCGCCGACAGTGAATTTCTGCTGCGCTGCACCGGAAACGCCAACGACCGCGGCTGGGGAACCACCGGGGCCAACGGCGCAGACTGTCACTTCACCGGCATCCAACAGACGCTGGAGGGTGATATCATCTGGGATTCCATCAGCTGTCTGGACTTTTATCTCACGCAGGGCAGCACGCTTACCGGTGCTGTGCTTCAGGATGAAAGCTATGCCGGCAATGGCGGCGACGGATATGCCACTCTCTATATCGATTCCGACAGCACCTGGGCAGTCACCGGTGACAGCACTCTGACGAATCTTCAGTGTGCAGGAACCATTGTGGACACCGCCGGGAATTCCGTATCAGTCGTGGGAACGGATGGCACCGTCTATGTGACCGGTACCAGTGATTTCACCATTACGGTGGAAACCTATTCCGACAGCGCGGATCTTTCCGGCGCATCCACCGCAGAAACTTGGAGCGACTACGAAGTGTCACAGTTCTGATCCCCCAAGCAGCAGCGTTGTGAACAAAAGAATACCCTGCTTGCAAAAAACTCCCTCCCCTTTCATTCCGCAGGAATGGATCGGGGGGGGGAGTTTTCTGTTTTGCGTCCTGTTGCTTCTTTCTTTTCTGTGCAGCTGCGTTATGGCTTCATCAACATATATCATCTTGCCTGACCGTATGAACCAAAACGCGGGCAGCATCAATCTTTTTTCAAGAGACAAATTTCAAATGACCGGTTACGAAATATCTCTGGGCAGAGCATAGCGTACGAATTGCAATTTCACCATCGATTCCCCCGCCACTGCCAACGATGAACCGAAAGCCGCCGAACGGGCTCTGAATAAGCAGGTGGCAGGCGAAGGCGCTGTACTGCTGAAACATGCCGACGGTTATCTGCCCACACCCTCTTCACAATTTTGCAGCCTGCCAGTGGATGCAGGTTTTTATCCTGTTGGCAATGTATGCCCGGTCCCTTTCGGCATAGAACTTTAGCGGTTCCTCCAGTACAGCAGTTATTTCGGCAACCGTAAAAGTCCATTGCAATTGGGGACCGTAGAGGGATCTGGCCGCCCGGACCTGTCGTGTGAATGTTGTGTTCAGCGGCTGCGCCCGCAGCAGCTTCATGTGGGAATGAGGTTCAATATCCATGGGATAGTCGCGCACATTGGAAAGAAGTCCCGCACCAAAGTCAAAAATGGGACAGTAGTCGAACTTCTCTCCTCTGCGCAGAACAGCAATATTATTCAGATGGCGATCCTCGTTGCCAAACAGCATATCCCCTTCAAACAACAACGTGAGATAGTTTCCAAACTGCTCCAATTCGGTGAGGCGTATCGTTTGTTCCACCATCCAGCGAACCTTCCCGGCGAGGTTAGGCTGTCGGGCTACAACACCTTGCCAGTCTGGTCCAACGCCTTTGCGAAACAAGTCAGCAAGGGTCAGGATGCTTTCCCCGGGCATCAGAAAGTTGGGGCTGGAACAGCCATTCCGAATCCGTTGATGCACGTTCATCCGCTCCATACAGTAAGTCACATAGCGGAAGCCCAGTTCTTCTATGTTAGACTGCTGCAACAATTGGGAGGTTACGGTTTCCGCCAACCCTTCATATCCAAATAGGTCAAGTTTGTACCAACGGTCATTTTCCAGCCACTTTTCCTGATTTCCCTTGGAGGACGTTTCTGCAATGCGATTTCCGGTCACTAATCTGACTGCCATCTTACCCCTCCACAATCTTAATCCAGCAGGAATCTTCTGCCATGCGGCCGGCAGTCTTGCGGATGATCTCCATCGGATCGTATTTCTCTATCCCCAGCTGTGCCAGATAGTATTTCAATCCATCCCGCTGCCGCGGAATACAGCGAGATTCCAAAAAGGTCATAAAGTCCTCCCAATTGGGTGTCTGGTTGACCCCAAACGCGGTTGAAAGAATATCGTCCGTCTCATTTTCGATAACCAACCGCCGGGAGGTCCGATCCAGGCAGATTTTGGTGCAAAGAGTCTCCCCATCATAGTAGTGAAGAATCAATAGATCGTGCTTTTTTTCTCTCGTCTCATTGATAAAGGAATGATATTCTCCCGTGCCAGCTCTGCGGATGGTAATACATTCGCCGTCAAATTGCAGAATGACATCACGGCTATTCTCCATAACACCCAGTTGTTTGGCCCATACAGGGGGCAGCACTACACGATAGCTTTTTCCTTCTGGCCCAGCTGTCCCACCAGCCTTGTTGATGAGAATTTTTGCCCGCCGTTCTTCCAGCGTCATACCAGCATCACCTCTTCGAAAACATTATACTTATTGGACACCAACAAATCAATATTTTCCACACTTGTGAGAACAGGAAACGGGAGCTCCCCCTTTTGCAGATAAAGAAAGGCGTGATGCATAACAATGATTTTGTGGTATAATGAAAAGCAGAAGGGAGGGGCCGAGATGGACTGGATTTTGCTGAACAAAGACACTCCCTTTCTGGAATTCTCTACCCAAGAAGATGAATTTGGCGATGTGATGGCTTTAGAAAGGACCTGGTTTTCGTCTTTGCGCCCCATTGGCTATAAATCTCTTCTGAGCTTTTTGGAGGGGCGGCGCGCTCCCAAGCACCGAAAGCATATCGAGCAGCTTCTGGCACAATATGGGTGCCGCACATTGGACGGTTTTCTGCAGGTCAGTCATACGCTTTCACTCAACGATACCTTTTGGGTAAAACAGGCGGATTCCCAGTTGTGCTGGCGAGATGTCTCCCTGTATCAGAATGACTTTGATGAGATCATTGCCGAGGCTGCGTTGAACGGCTCCTTCAGCGAACAAAGCCTTTCCTCCTCCCCCTCACCGGAATTTACCACGGACGGATACTATGCCAAGTGCTGGAAGCGAGAATTGGACGGTATTTACCTCTATAAGGCCGGCAGCGCCACCTATGAGCTGGAGCCGCTGTCGGAATATCTGGCTGCTCAGATTTCCAGCATCCTGTGCCCCGATGCAGTTCCATATGATATGCGATTCCATCATGGAAGACTGGTATCTACTTGTCCCCTGTTCACCAGTGAATCCATCGGCCTTGCCAAAACAGCTGCCATTACCCGTGAAGAGCGGTCTATCTCCAGCCTGCTGGAGTATTTTCGTTCCATCGGCAGCGAGGATGCCTTTCGCCGCATGATGATTCTGGATGCCATTATCCTGAATATGGACCGGCATCCGTGTAACTTCGGTGTTTTGTTTGATACGGATACCATGCAGGTGAAAACTATAGCCCCGGTATTTGATAACAACCGCAGCTTGCTGTTCGATCTGGATGCCGACCAGTTAAACCATGCTGAACGTTATATTGCTCGGCTGACTCCACGGCTCGGATCTGACTTTATCGTCGCTGCGAAAGACTTAATGACGGATGAGATTCGTAATGACCTGAAAAACCTGCATGGTTTCGCGTTCCGGGAGCATCCGCAAATCCCAGTGGCAGATAATCGTCTGGAGAAGCTGAGCGGTGTTGTGAACGGACAGATACGGCAGTTGATTTGATACATTGTAAAAGAGGAGCCTGCGCAGCCAATTATGGCCCTGCGCAGGCTCCTCTTTCGTTTATATAAGGTTCTTCATCTCATAAAAAATCCCATACCAATAAACTTGGTTTCTGGTTAGTGCTGTGGCCTTATTCGGGTCGGGCGAAACTAACCTTCAAGTGTCGGGAGTTCGCAGCCACACCTAGTCGGAAAAGATAAAGCCACTA
>NZ_NFKA01000025.1 GCF_002160145.1 Gemmiger sp. An194
TGCAGCGCTGACTACGATGTGGAAAGCCCCATCACAAAGGAGTTTTTCGCAACGGTGCAGAATAAGCTCCACTATGCGGTCACCCATCATACCGCCGCCGAGATCGTATATGGCCGTGCCGACAGCACTAAGCCCAACATGGGGCTTACCACATGGAAAAACGCCCCCAAAGGCCGTATCCGCAAATCGGATGTCACCGTCGCCAAAAACTATCTGAACGAAACGGAAATGCGAAACCTGAACGAGATCGTCACCATGTACCTTGACTATGCGGAACGGCAGGCCCGCCGGGGAAATGTCATGTATATGGCCGATTGGGTCAAGCGTCTTGACGCATTTTTACAGTTCAACGAGGAAGATATTCTGCATGATAAAGGCAAGGTGACCGCCGCCATTGCCAAAGCCTTTGCTGAGAAAGAGTTTGAAAAGTTCCGGGTATTGCAGGATCGGACCTATCAGAGCGACTTTGACCGGCTGGTTGCAGAAACTTCGGATGATCTGACAGAATAACCATATACGCAGAAAGCCCACGCCACCGGTTCTCTTTCCGGCTGCGTGGGCTTTTTCGGCAATCGCTTATTTCTTGTTTTGCAGCTGTTCATGGGCCTCCTGCTGGACAATCAGCCCCGCCGAAAAGCCATACTTGAAATGACTCTCACTTTCCTCGCACTGAGCGATAGCGTTCTGCGCCCGGAGTTCCTCCACCAGAGCATAGTCCTCTTTGCTGAGCCGCTGGGATAACTGCTCCATCAACGCCGCACAGGTTTGGATCGCCTTGCGGTATTCCGGGGATGTGGGAATAACGGCTTCACAGGGATAAAACTCCCCGTTATACATGGCTTCCAAAATCATTGCGTTCCCTCCCTCAACAGTAGACCAACTCCGCCAGGACGATTTCCTCGGCTCTGTTGTGGATGGAGTTCATGGAGCGCACCCATGCCATCTGGTCGGCAGCTTTCAGGGCTTCTGTGACACCCTCTTGCTGTATCATGGCTTTTTCAATAATTTCCAGCCGCTCCCGGCAGGCGGTGTCGATTTCCTCCAAATGGAGAAACAGCTTTTCGGTGACAATGAGATCGGTATACAGAATGGGCCGGTGTTCTTTTAAGTAGGCACGGCGCAACCGGCCATATTTCCCGATATGGTACTCTTTGGTATCCGATAACACAAGGTCAGGAATGAGATAGTCGCCGCATTTGGTGTAAGTCAGTTCCATACAAGGCTCCTTTCGTGGGAATGTGGTTGACAGTTACGGTAGGTTTGAGGGCATTCCTCCTTTATCATAACTGTCTTTTCATTCGCCACAAATGAGCCGCCAGTCATGATGTAATGTTTTTTGGTGTATTCCACCCTCTATACATTACATCATGCTTTTGATTGATGAAATGAGTGATGCGTGATATATGATAAAAAATAATAATTGACCCGGTGAGGTGTTGCGTGAGAAGCCAAAGGTCTCCTTTTGAAATTACCAACCAAACGATTGACTATGTGGCGGAACTTGCCGAGCTGGTGGGGAAACGATCGGCAGTATCTTTTCGGCCAATCCGACACTGTGACGCAGCAATCGGATTGGAACAATCCATGGAACGATTACTTTAGTTACATACGAAGCCCGGAATGCCTGTCTGCATCAGGCCTTCCGGGCTTCGTTTACATTAGCGGCGTCGATATCCCTCCGGGGTATAGATGCGGGCATCCATATAAATGACATGGTGCCGGTCACGATGCATTTTTGTTTTTCAAAGCGTATCCTTCAGCAGGCAGAGGGATAGGGGACTGCAGCGGCAAAGTGCTTCCTCCTGTGCGGAGCGGCCAGAGGGGATGCCGCCGTCCGGATTGGTTGCCGATGCAACTTTAATCCGGCAACCGCTCTGCCGGATTTTCCGACTGCCTGCAGAGTCAGATCCCGGGATGCAATTCGGGTGGATTGCTCAAACCACTCCGGTAGTTCAGCATCAGGGGAAACCGGACTGAAACCGTAGAATACAGAGTCAGGTCTGCTAAAGTAGGATTTACATAAGAGGACATTGCCTGAAACTCCCGCCCAAGGGATTCCGGCACACTCCCTCATCTGGAGTTTTACGCAACCTCGCCATCACAGAGCCCTGCAAATCCGAAAGATAAAATCGGTATGCGCAAACGAAAATCAAATTCTGTAAAACGGGTATAAAAAGGTATGCACAAAATCCGCTGAATTTTTCGGATTGGGGATAAAACACAGGCAAAAATTCCGCTTTTTGTGCGAGAGCAATCCGAAAAAGCATCACGAAACCATGCGCTTTTGCAGAACAGATTACCCGGGCTGTACCAAATCGGACCAATAGCGTTCCACCAGTGCCTCCTGGTATCCCGCCTGTTTCCGATGCAGGATTGCCTGTGCCACCGGTTGCAGGAAGGGACACTGAACCTTTTCCAGCTGGCTGAGCCGGGAAGAGGATGAGATGGGCTTTGCGGAAAGGGCAATCTGGTAGTCTTGCAAGGTCATGTGCCAGAGGTGGAACCGGTCGCCATAGGTTTGCCACAACCGATCGGCAATGGCCAGCCCCTCCGGATCAAAATCCCCTGCATAGTAAAGGGAACACCCGGATGCAGCCAGCAGATCCAGCAGCTGCCAGGAAGCTTCCCGCAGCTGACCGGAGGTGCAGATCATGGGATGCAGGATCCCCGGCTGCCGGCACAGCGTGGAAAACACCATCTGGTTTTCCAGAAGGTAAACGCAGCCGGTGGGGCTGAACGCCGCTCCGAGTGCAGAGATCTGGGAAGAGGTCAGCAGACAGAACTGTTCCTGCTGACGCAGCTGGGCACAGGCGGGATGCTCCCGGCCATCCGGCAGAGCCAGAATCAGACCGCGCTGGACCGTAAAGCAGGAGATGTCATCCAGCATCAGGCCACATTCCCGGTACAGTGCCAGCCTGTCCCGGGAAAGCGAGGGAACAGACCAGCCTTTCCAGTAAGCCAGCGCATGTAGCAGCAGATGCCCGGCGGGCTTTTGTCCGTCCAGTGCATGGGGATCAGTGGAAATCGCATAGCTGCACAGCGCCAGCTCCTCCGGTTCAGAGGCCGTTGCCAGTCGATCCAGTGCGCAGCAGACCCAGTGCAGCCAGTGCGCCGCGTCCTTGTCGGTTTCAATGTGGGGTGCAAGCAGCTGAAAGCCATTGCTCTTGTCCTGTGCCATGGCGCAAAGCCAGTTTCGGGTAACCGGCTGGTGAGTCAGTGCGTCCTCGGCGGCAAAAAATGCCTGTACGGCATCCTGCCGGACTGCTTTCTGGAGCGGATTGGAAAGCAGCGGTCGACCGTCCAGCCGCTGCCAGAAGTCAGCCATATCTGTAACGGCGAATCGACTGGCACGCAGGGCTTTTTCAAAATCGGAAAGCTTGTAGCGCAGGCGCGGCGGAACAAACCGGCGGCCCAGCAGACCTTCGGCGGCCTGACATTCCGCGTCGGAGGCATCCGTCAGCTGAATCACGCCGTCGGAATATCCCGCAAGGGATTTTTTGCGCAGCTGTTTCAGTTGACGTTCCCAGGCAGGGGAATTGGTGAAATATCGGCAAAGTGCTTCGTCATTCATAGCTCCTCCATCCGGCGTGTATGGCCATCCCAGTGATAGCGTACCACCGTGACCACATCCGCGTCCTGCGGCCGCCAAAGCTCGGCGATGTTCAGGCTGGGAACCGACGCATAGCAGCCCCACAGCGCCTGCGAGTTCATGATATAGTTCAGTCCCAGCTGATGAACCAGAGCGAACATGCTCTCAATGTTGGTTTCGTCCACGCCGGCAAAGGCTTCATCCAGAGCCATGAGCTGGGGGGCATCCTCGCTGGCCGCAGCATATTGGGCGGACAATGCGGCGAACAGCGGCACATACATGGCCATGGCTTTTTCGCCGCCGCTGAAGCTGTTAAAAGCGGAATCCGTCAGTTCCCGTTTTGTGGGTGCCGGGTTGACAGAATTACCCTTCTGATAATAGAGCTGGAACTCGAACCAGTTGCGGAAATCCAGTGCCTGCCGCATCAGTTCGGAATAGGTGGCAGGCACAGTACTCTGGCGGGACAGCTCCCGGGCCTTGGCGATTTTGGCGCGGAAATGGCTGGTGATCTTATCCCGGTCTGCATCGCCCATCACAGCGGGATCTTTACGCAGAAGATCGATGAGCTCGCGGGTGGTCAGCTCTTCCTGCTGATCGGCGGGTTTTCCCTTCCAGTTCAGGCTGAACCGCAGACCCATGGAGGTGTTCAGCTGTTCCATAATTTCGCTCATGCGGCGGGTCCAGTCCTGACTGTTGTTGATGCGATGACTCAACTTGGTGGTGATGGTCTGGTTCAGGATGGTTTCAAACAGACGCCGGTCCTCCATGGAAAGAATCTGCTGATCATCTTCAATGTGGCATTCGATGTACTGGATGAAATCCAGAAGATCCATCCGCTGTCCGTTGGGATACAGGTCGATGCAGGCGCGGGTGCGCAGCAGGTTGTCTTCATTCTCGAACAGGGGGTTCAGGGTAATGCGATAGGAGTTCAACACGCTGGCATCGCGCACATTCTTTTCAAGGGAGGTGCGCAGCCGGTCCAGTCCCAGATTCCGGTCGTTCTGCCGGATGGCATTCTTTGCGGTTTCCGCCTGCTTCCAGAGTTCGTTGTCATTGCGTCCCGGCTGACCCGGCCCATGGCAGAGCTCTTCCTCAAAAATCTGGCGCTTGCGTTCCTCGTCCAGCATGTCCCGCTGTAGCCGCTCCTTGCGCTGAGACAGATCCGGCAGATCGTGCTGCAGATCGTTCTGGCTCAGTGCAAGTTCCATTTTCGCACCCTCCAGGCGCTCGTGCACCTGTGCCAGCTCCTGGCGCAGTGACTCCAGCTTTTCGGCCAGAGCCCGGGTTTCCGGCTGGTTCAGGTACTCCTCCAATGCGTCAATCGAGACCTGTGTTTTGCGCAGATTTGCCTCGTGAAAACGGATTCGGTCGGTGCATTCCAGAAGGCTGTCATTCAGCTCATCCAGCTGCTGTTCCAGATCGTTCAAGCGGCCTTCGGTGAGTTCCAGCTTCCGTTTGTCGGCGGAAATATCCTGAAACAGGCTTCGGTACTCGTCACAGCAGCCTGCCATGGCTTCATAGGTTTCGGCATTCCGCTCATAGGGCAGATCCTTGGTCAGGGGAAGCAGCTGCGCCCGGAGCGCGTTTGCCTGTTCCTGCTGACGCAAAAAACGCTGCCGTCGATCCTCATGGATGCGTTCCTTTTGCTCCATTTCAACCCGCTGGGTGGATGCAAGCTGCAGACAGGCCGCCAGATCGGCGGTGGTGGGGCGCTGCTCGTATCCGTTTTGCAAAAGGGACAGGTCCGTTTCTACCCGATGAATCTGTTCCAGTGTGGCATGAATCTGCTGTTGCTGTTCCTCGACCTGCAAAGAAAGGGCGGCAATCTGGCGGCGCCGATTTTCCCGGCGGGTGGATGCACCGATGTAACCGGCGGGCTGCAGCGCCACACTGCGGCCCTGAATAGCGCCCTGCCGGTAGCGTCCGTCGGAGGAAAAATAGACTGTGCCCTCGGGCAGAGAAGAGATCCGACTCAGAAGGTCGGCCACATTGGCCCAGGCAGGCGCTTCGGATGCAGGGCGCAGCGCAACAGGAGCGATAGCCTGTGGGGTGTTTTCCAGATTCAGAAAATGGTCGGGGTGCTCTGCCAGAATCACGGCGGCATCCTCTTTGGCGGATTCAGGCAGCACCAGCGCATCCAGAAGGCCGGTTTCCATCAGCTGGGTTTCCAAAAGTGCCTGTTGCTCCGGTGAGAGCTGATCATCAAAATCCACCAGTTCGTAAAAAGCGGCGTGAGGAATGCCACGCTCTTTCAGCAGATCACGGGTCTGCTGAACTGCTTTGGAGCGGGGAGGAGGAAGTTCTTCCTGCTGTTCCAGCTCTCTGCGTTTGGCCGCAAGTTCATTGAGCGCCGCTTGCTGTTGAGAAGAGAGCTGCTTGAGTCGATAAAATTCGCCCTGAAGGGGACGGGCGAGGGCTTCACGGGCTGTGCGCAGCAGTTCCTGGATGGCCTGTTCCTGACAAAGACCTTCATATCCGTTCACCAGCCGGAACAGCTCCCGCAACTCATCCCGGTTCAGCCGGAAGGGGAGAGCGGGAGTTTCCAGCTGGGCAAAGGCTGCACACAGGCTGTCGCGTTCCCGCACCACAAGCTGTTCTGCTGCTTCCATCTGACTGCGGGCATGCTGCAGTTCCAGATTGGCCGCATCCAGATCCCGCTCGTAGCCGTCCAGCAGATCCAAAGCGGATTTGTGTTGCTGCAAAAGATTTGCGGCACTGCGCAACCGCTTTGCATACTGTGCCAGCAAGGGTAACTGAACATTGAAATCAAAGGCCGACAGGGAAGAGGGATGATGCGTCCAGCGCAGCTCCACGTTCAGCAAATTCAGCTGCTGGAACTGCTGCTCTAAATTGTGCTGATGATCCTGAACCTCCTTCCGGGCCTGGCGCTGCTGGAGTTCCTTGCAGGAAAGAGTGGACTGCTTTTGGCGTTCCTTCGCTTGTTCCTGCTCGATCTGAGTTTGATGCTGGCGCTTTTCCTCTTGCAGCTGTTCCAGTCGCTGAACACTGCTCTCCAGACGGCTGTCTGCCTGCAGAGTATTCAGTTGTCCGGTGAGTTCGCTCTCCCGCTGGGAAAAGTTTTTGACATCGGTCTGCGCCTGTTGAAGACGGCGTTGTGTCCGTAAGATGAAATCCTCCTTTTCCTGAACTTCCAGCTGCTGTTTCTGGACAAGATGGCGGGCAGTGAGATAGGCTTCTGCTTTTTTGCCCAGCACAAACTGATTGTAGCGGATGTATTCCTTGCGCAGCTGGCGGGCCGCCTGCAAGCTGCGCTGCAGCTCGTCCAGCTGAACCTGAATATTGTCCATCCGCTCCATGGAGTTGACCATCGGGGCAATATCGTCTTCACTGAGGGGCTGCAACGAGGAATTCAAAATTTCCCGCACCAGACGGGGCGAGAAATCCTTGCTCAGTTTTGGTTTTCGGATCTGGATCAGCAGCCGAAGAAGCCGCTCATACTGTTCCAGCTCGGCGCATCCAAACAACATGCGGTTGACCATCTCTTTGTAGTCGCTGCTTCGTTCTGCCCAGTTTTCGTTTGGCCCCAGCCGGTTGTGGACTTCCTGACGGCTCAGTGAGATATGCTGCGAACCTTTGGTCTCAAAAAGGGGGAAATCGTGTTCGCCGGTTCCGATCCGCCGTCCGTCACTCAGGCACAACCCCCAGAACTCCACGGACTTATCCCGCCGGGCGCGCAGTCCCACCACAAGGGTGCGATAGAGCTGGGATTGCGGTTTCACAAATTCCAGATAGAGATACCCGGTGCTTTCCTCTTTCTCGTCGCCCAAAAGATAGTATTTCATATTGCGGTCCTTACTGCCGAAGGCATCCAGTCGATACGGACGAAGGTCGCCATCCAGCATAAAGGGAATAAAGCTTTGGGTGGTGACGGATTTGCCCGCACCGTTTTCGCCACGAAGCAAAAGTCGCCCATCGCTGAAGGGAAATTCCTCCCAGTCATACAGCCAAAAATTGACAAACCCCAATTTGTTCATCTGCCAGCGTTCCTGCATACGAATATAAACCCTCCCATCACTGTTTTTTCGGATAAATTCCCTGCCAGAGACTGAACCCTGGATTGAATGTAATGATGTCCTGATCGACGAATGCGAATCCCCAGTAAGACAATTCCTCCAGCACATCCTGTGCAAGTGCGGAAAGCTCTTTTTCCGCAGCGGTTTTTCCCCACTGAGCCTGATGTTCCCTGCGAAGTGCGTCCAATTCATCAAAGAAAGCCTGATAAGTCAGATGAATCCGGTCGTCCGCAGTTCGGTCAAAGATGCCACAGGCGGTTTTTTCACTCAAACGCTCAAAAAGCAACAGAATGATGTCGCTGAGCATCTGATCCCGTGGAAAGCAGTCGCCGCAGGGGACTCCTTCTTCCGGAAGGAAAAATGCCCCGTTATGATAGACCTGCAGCGTTCCGCCGATGGTTTCGTCCAGATTGTGTTCCACCATACCGCGCTGATTTTTGATGTAGGCATACACCGGGTCTGCCGGGTCTGTCCAGTACACAGCGGGCGCCAGTGCCAGCTGGCGATACACCCGATAGGTACGGAAAGTACCCCGGTCGGAATCCGGCCCGTCCACAGGAGGATTTTCAAAATCCGAAAGCGAAGTATAGCCGGAAATATCCCGGTGAAAATTCACGCTGAAATAGCGGCAAAGGCCGGTATTCTCGTACAGCACTTCCTGCTCCTGATGAGATGCAAAGGCGTTGCTTTCCCCCTCGCAGCTGTGCAGCAGACCAATTCGTTCCGAATATTGCAGTACGCGGACCAGAGAGGCGCGGCACTGATAACGCTCCCAGCTCAGTTCAGGCCAATAAGGCTTTACATAAGCGCTCAGTGCCTGTGTGAGCTCAGACAGCAAAAAGCGCTGACCGTCGTCCTTGTCCTCCAGCATCAGCAAAACACCGCACAAAAGGCAGTAGTCGCTGATTTCGGTAAAGTCGGAAATTCCGAATGCTGCATCAGCCTTGCCCGGCTCCTTGACCAGTCGAATCAATGTTTCGGTGCTGACAACTTCCCACCCGAACTGATCGCGCAGGGTGCGCCGCAGATCAGGAAGTTTGCGCCGAATCCGATAAAACAGTTCCCGGTCATCCTCTCTGCGAATCCAGAACTGATTCAAAAGGGTGCGAAATTCATCCATGTGAGTGCGCCTCCTGGAAAACAAGACAGTATGCGGGAATGGTCAGATTTCCGTCGGTGCAGGGAAGGACGCAGGTCTTCCCTTGTGGACAGGTTATGGTGTAAATCTGACCATATTCCGTTCGGGCACGTTTGCTGGCATTGGCGTTTGCCTTCACGACCCAGGATAAAAGTGTTTGCCGGACCTGAGGAGAGACGGGCTCCTGGACGGATGCGAAATCCAGCCGGCCGTTCCGGATGAGACGCTGCAGCTGATTGTGCAGTTCTTGTTTCTGCTGCAGATAGGCCTGCCGTTGAGCGGCTTTTTCCAGTCCCTTGTCGGAGAAAAAGCTCTTTTCCCGGGGTGGGCGGCCTGGTCGCCGCCGGTTGCGCAGAGGGTAGAGAAAGGGCTGTGCATCCAGACAGGCGTCGGTTTCATAAATGGTTTCCGCGTTGATTCCTGTCAGATGAACTGCCTGCTGAGCACCAAACACCATGCCGGAAAGGCGATGGGCATCTGCCAGTGTGGAACAGGCGGAAAAAAGCTCCAGAAACTTTTTGTACTCGTTTTTTCGGTTGGCGCCGCCGCTGTGAGCCTGCAGAATCAGCTCGGCATTCATCAGGATCCGCTGAATAATATCGTTGGCCAGATCCAGTACATGTTGGCTGTCGCTCTGGCTGTTTTCCGTCGGGACAAACCAGTGGTAAAAGCTGTTCCAGAAGCCGTAGACCTGATCACGCAGCTGTTGGTCATAGTTGTCATCCCGCTGGATCAGACGTCCTTCGCCTTCGCGCTTCTGGGCCGCATATACCTGTTCCAGAATTTCCCCGATCCGTTCATCGGGTAGGCACAGAAGAATCCGGCGGATTTTCTCCGCATGGCGTTGCAGCTCCAGCACGAACTCCTGCAGATAGCGAATGACCTTATCCTTATAGGGTAAAAATTCCGAGGTTTGCAGAATATGTTCCGCCTGCGAGGAATAGAAATCCCGCAGATAATCCTGATATCGATTGGTAAGCTGGCGGAAATCCTGCTGCAGCAGATCCCATGACTGACTGATCGCATCGCTGTTCTGGATGGAAAGCGCAGACATCCGATCCACGGTATCAAGAATTCGCTCAAACAGCTGAGAGGACAGCACAGCGGTGCGCAAGTTCAGGCTTTCCAGCGAAAGGGTCATCCGCTCGATTTCCGTGGCAGCTTGAGACATGGAATAGCTGAACTGTTTGTTTTTGTATTCAGCGATGCTGCCGGGGCGATGAGGGTCCTGGATGGGAACCAGATTCCGCCATTGGCACAAGGCACTGAGATCCTGTTCCAGTTCCTCTGCGGTGTATTGGGTGAAGTGGGAATCGGAGCGAAGCAAAGCCAGCAGCTGCTGCTTGTTCAAGCGGATGTTTGCTTTCTGGGATTCCAGATAGAAGATTCGCATAATCGCGCGATATCTGGATGCGTTCGCTGCTGTGAGGTAACTTGCCTCCGGAATATCGCTCAGTGTAATTGCTCGGAATTGCATGGCGTTCACCGTCCGTTCTGCAAAAATCAGGGCCGCTTCTTTTGGGTAATGGGATAAAGGGCTTTACTAATAGTGTAACGGATGATATGTCCGATAAAAAGGGATTTCAAGCAATCGGAAGATTTTTGTCGGAAAGATAAAACAAGTGGCGAATGAATTGTGAAATACTTCCAAAAGCATCCAAGACGCCCAGATCATGGAACGGAAAAACGAGACTGCACTCCATTACATTGCGGGAAAAGTGGTATAGAAAAACAGGCCAAAAGAAGGGGGACAGGCGCATACCGGTTTTGCGGAAAAATCAGTTCGCGAAAAGGCCTGTTTGGGGAAGGTTTTTCCGTGTTCTATTTTTGCCCAAAACGCATACCGGTTTTGGAGTCGTTTCGTTCGAAAGCGCATACGGATTAATAGACGGCAACCCGGGGACAAACCCGCTTGTTATAAGGCTTTGGAGAGAAAATTTTATACCGGAAAACAGTGAGAAGCGTATACCACAAACAGGGTGAAGAGAACGTGAGTTCATTAGGGCTATTTAGAGCGGTGCGTCGGGAGGTAAAATTTGTACCAAAAATGCCCGGCCGCGAACTGTTTTGGAAGCAGTTGTAGCTGGGCGTTTTCAGGGTGGGTTCTAGCTGGAAATGCTCAATGGAACGGAAGAAATCATTCTGACCGGGTGATTCCTTTAAGAGTTCAGAGAGAGGTTCTATCAAACTCTCAAAAATAGCCTGTTGATTTGGGCGGCTGTGTGCTAGAATAGTATCCATAAAACAAGGCAGGGCAGTTTGTAATTTACTGCCCGCAGAGAAAATCCGAAAAGAACACGGTGGTTCTTTTCAGGGAGGAGAAGCAAGATGAATAACGAAACAACCGCCGTCACCAGCCCGGCGGAACGGAACAATGCACAAAAGCAAAACGTGCCTTCCATCGAGCAGTGGATGAAGGAGGCAAAGCAGCAGCCCGATGCTGACCAGTGCGGGATGTATCTGTTTCACAACGGGGTGGTACGGGGTACTGCCAAAGCACAGGTGCGCCATGGCGAGAACTCGCCGCGGGTGACGGGAATGCAGTTTTCCTTTGATCAGAAGAAGGTGGATGCAGCGGTGCAGCGCATCAAAAAGATGCCGGGCATTTTCCATGTGCGGGCATGGCTGAACAGCGGAACAATGCAGGTGGGCGACGACCTGATGCTACTTCTGGTGGGCGGCGATATCCGCCCCCATGTGGTGGATGCACTGCAGGCCCTTCTGGATGAACTGAAATCCATCTGCGTGAAGGAACAGGAGCATTACGAATAAGAAGTTCTCTAAAAATCAAAGAAACGCGGCAGCAAGGCCTTTTTCGGAAGGCTTTGCTGCCGCGTTCTTTTACAGGGCTAACATTTGGTTTAAGAATGAAAAGTGAAGGCCCAGTTATCCCACCAGCTGAAGCAGCCAGTAGGCCAGCGGAATGGTCACGATGGAACAGACTGTCGTAACGAAGATGCCGCCCATGACGTAATCGCCTTCTGTACCGGAGGCCTTTGCCATCATGACCAGAGAGGACATAGCGGGCATGGCTGCCAGCAGGGAAACCGTCAGGTGGATGCTCTCGTCAATGGGAAGCAGACTGGTCGCCAGATAGAAGAGGACCGAAAACGCGACCATCTTTACCAGCACGATCCCATAGAATTCCTTTACCCGCAGATAGCTCCGAATGTCCATGCAGGCAAATACGCCGCCCAGATAGATCATGGCCATGGGGGTGGCTGTGGCGCCGATCTTGCTCAGCGCGGTATTCAGAAGTTGCGGCAGGGGGATACCGGTTACCACCAGCAGCACCGAAGCGACAATGGCCACCGTGCAGGGGTTGATCATCTTTTTCGGCTGGAACGTGCCCTTTTCACCGGACCCGGTCAGCTGAACGCCCAGCGTCCAGAGAACCAGCTGATCCACAATGGTGAATACCGAGATGTACAGCATACCCTGTTCCGGAAAGATGCTGGAAACAATGGGGATGCCCATAAAACCCACATTGCCGAACATACTCAGCGCCCGGTATACCTGAGCCCGGCTGCCCTGCAGATGAAACAGGCGAGCCAAACCCTTGCCCAGGAAGAAGGTGCAGAAATAGAACACCACTGCCAGCCTCAGCACCGGCAGCGAGCGGATCAGAGCAGACCGATCCACACCGCTTACTGTGTTGATAAAGATCATGACCGGCAGACCCAGTTTCAATACAAAGCGGGACAAAGTTTCCAGTGTAGTGGCATTGAATACCTTTGTTTTAACCAGAAAAACGCCCACGATGATATAAATGACGAACAGACCGATCTGTTCAAAAATGATTGTAAGAATGTCCATGAATGATTCTCTGCCTTTGTTGCTGGATTATTTCAGACCCTTGTGCGGGCAGCAGTATTCCCACTGCTCCTCGCCGGTTTTGCGAATGGTCAGATCGCACACCACGTTCTGCGAGGGGTCCGGATGACCTTTCCACAACTGGTACAGCTGGGGCAGAAATTTGGGCTACCGGCTGGCCGCGTACTCCGCGTGATCCGTGGTGCTGGGAGGCTGCAGTCTGGCATGAGGATCTTTGGCAAGAATTTCTTTCACAAAATGAGGCGGTTCAAACACCGTGGTGCTTGCCACTGCTGCGGTGATGTGGCTACAGCCACCCTCACAGTCCTGCCACATGTGCACGGTCATGTCCACAAATTCGTCTTTGTCGTTGAACACACCCTCCACGAGGACATGGCTCAGCGCATAGGTGAAGGGAAAGTACTCCAGTCCCAGACGGTGGATCTCTATGCCTTCGCCGCCGAACACCGGGCTGCCTTTGCCCACAAATTCGGAGATCATGTGCACGGAGTTGCCGAACCCATACTCTCAGGGAGCTTTTACCCAGCTGAACCGTTTGTGGGAACCGGGGGCCCAGAGGTAATACCCCTTTTCCATGTTGGCCCAGAACCAATCCAGCATCTTTGCGCTCACGCCGGGAAGAAAATGCTGCGTCTGGGACTGCAGCACCCACTCCTTCTCCTGCGCCATAGCGTTCAGCTCCAGCGGGGGATATTCCGGCTGGGGGCGGCTCAGCCTCTCATAGGGTAAAATATCGATTTCGGTGTTTTCCCGGACGGGCATATAGGTCTGCCCGGCGGTTGCCTGATAGTCTGTCATGGTTCTTCCTTTCTCGTTACAGATGATACCCGATGTTATCCAGCATACAATCGGTAAACCGGATCAGCTCTGCCTGTTCCTCTGCCGAAAGACCAGCGCAGAGAGTTTTTGTGATTGCTTCGTCCGCCTGTGCCAGTTCCAGATACAAATTCCGGGAACGCTTGGTGCAGCTGAGCTTCTTATACCGGCGGTCGATGGTACTGGTGGTACAGGTCACAAAGCCTTTTTTCTCCAGCCGTTTGATCATCTCGGTCATGGTCGGATGGGTTACCTGCTCGGCTTGTTCAAGATCCCTCTGATTTACTTCCGATACACCGAACGCCTCCATGCGGCTCAGCTCGCCAAGGACCCGCAGCTGTACAGCCCTGAGCCCCAGCTGGTCCGCTTTTTTGTTGAGGTGCTGCTTGAATGCCCGGTCAATGATGGCAAGCGTCTGCCCAATGAGATGTATTCCGCCATATGCGCTCCTCCTAATAGGTAGTACACTACTTATTTTATCCCTGTTTTAGTAATTCTCAATGGGTGCGGCTGACGGGAAAATGAGGCAAAATACCGCATAGCATCAATGGCGTACGGGGTGTGGTTTCCGCAGAAAAAGGGCTATTGCTTCACAAAAGTGAAGCAATAGCCCTTGGCATATAAAATGGATGTGTATCGGAAGTTTCGCGATCAATATTTCGCTGCCTTTTATTGCGGCGCTTTGCCGGAGGAATGACGCACCATCAGGCGGGCATGCAGCAGCAGCGTGCTGATGGGCACATCCGCCAATAGACTGGACAGCGCATAGAAGGCGCTTTTGCCCAGCTGGGTCCGGTCCTGGCGGATGGTGGTCATGGTGGGTTGGGTATAGGCGCAGAGGGGCAGATCGTCAAAGCCGATGATGCTCAGATCTTCGGGAATCCGCAGGCCCATCTCCTGACAGTGGATCATCACCGTGTGGGCCAGCAGGTCGTGGCTGCATACAATGGCGGTCACCTTCTGCTCCAGCAGGGCAGGCAGGTGCTTTTGCAGGCACTCGGAAAAATAATAGTCGCTGCCCGCCAGGCTGTGGTCGTCCGGCAGGTTGTGCTTGCGCAGTGCATGGAAAAAGGCGCTGTAGCGCTGCTGGTTCACATAGGAACCCAGCCCACCGCTCAGATAACCGATCCGCCGGTGCCCCTGCTCCTTCAGATGAGCCACAGCCAGGTCCATGCCTTCGCTGTTGTCCACGCCCACATAGCAGGTGGAAGGGTTGGCCCGTATATAGTTATCCAGCAATACGGCAGGAGTATGGCTGGTTTGCAGCTGATGCAGCCAGGGGTCCGCCAGCGAAAGGCCCAGGAAAAAGGCCGCCACGTAGTTGCTTTGCAGCATGTATTCGTCGTAGGAAATGCTTTTCTGGATCTGTTCGTCCAGCGGTACCACGCACACCACAAAGCCCGCAGGCTCGGCCACCTTGCGAAAGCCGGTCACAATGTCGTAGCCGAAGTCTGAGGGCTCCTCGCAGGTCATGTTTTCAATAAAAAGGCACAGCTGTTTCGCGCCCCGTTTGCGCATGGAGCGGGAGTATCCCAATTCCACCGCGGTTTCCAGAACGGCTTTTCGCAATGTTTCGCTCACATCCGGCGCTCCGTTCAGCGCCTTGGAAACCGTCCCTTTGGAGATGTTCAATTTGTTGGCAATATCTTCGATTCTGGCCATGAAGCTCCTCGTTTTTTCAAAAAGAAGAAAAGATTCCTTTGCTTTGTATCCATTATAACGGCTTTTGGGCGGAAAATCAATGTGCAGGGCGGCGAAAGCAATTGATAAGACCAATGAAAAGAAGTTTCGTAAAGTTTTGAAGTGCTGCTGTGGAAAGTGACGAAAGTAACTGGAAATCCTTGTGCATTAGGCAGAAAATGGCGGAATAGCCCCAGAAACCTTGACGGCGAAGGAGGAAGGGGAGTATAGTGATTACGGCGAAACTTTACGAAATAAATTGAAGGAGGAACAAGCAAATGCAGGGAAAATTCGCGCGGGCGGCAGCGGCGCTGTGTGCGGGGGCATTGCTTCTGACCGGCTGCGGCGGCACCGAAAACGCGCAGCAGACGAAAGAAAAGGTTCGACTGATGGTGTGGTCCCCTTCGGAGGACCAGTCCCAGTCCAGTGGGCAGTGGCTGCAGACCTGCTGCGAGCGGTTTGCTGAGATGCACCCGGAATGGGACATCACCTTTGTATATGGTGTAGCAGACGAGGCTTCGGCAGCCACAGCGGTGGCGCAGGACCCGGAGGCAAGCGCAGACGTGTTCCTGTATGCCAACGATACTCTGACCACCATGACCGACGCGAAGGCGCTGGCTAAATTTGGCGGCAAGTATGCCGATGAGCTGAAGACGACCAACAGCGAAACGCTGCTGGACTCCCTCACGATGGATGGTTACATTTACGGGGTACCCTTCACTACCAACACCTGGTACATGTATTACGACAAACGGGTGTTCAGTGAGGAGGATGTGAAAAGCCTGGACACCATGCTGGAAAAGGGTGTTGTATCCTTTCCCTTCGTGAACTCCTGGTATCTGCCTGCCTTCTACTTCGGCAACGGCTGCACCCTCTTCGGTGACGGTACTCAGGAAGAGCTGGGCGCGGACTTCGGCGGAGAAAACGCCGTGGAAGTGACCGAGTATCTGGTGGATCTGGCGGCAAATCCCAACTTCAAGATTGACCAGGACGGCAGCGGTCTTGCTGGCCTGCGGGACGGCAGCATCCACGCTATCTTCTCCGGCTCCTGGGATGCCGCCGCGGTGCGGGAGATTCTGGGAGAGAACATGGGTGTGGCGGCCCTGCCCACCTACACGCTGAACGGGGAGGAAAAGCAGATGTACGCCTACGCCGGTTCCAAGGCCATCGGCGTGAACACCTCCACCGATTACATGGTGCAGGCAGTGGAGCTGGCCATGTATCTGGGTTCCGCCGAAGCGCAGCAGCTCCATTACGAGCTGCGCGGCGTGATTCCCTGCAATACCGAGCTGAACGAGGACCCGGCCATTGCGGCGGATGAAGTGGTTCGGGCCCAGAACGACACCTTCGACCGTACCTCCAAGCTGCAGCCCTTCGTGGCCCAGATGAACAACTGCTGGACGCCGGTGGAAAACATGGGCAAGGCGATCCGCAACGGCACGGTGACCAAGGAAAACGCCGCCGAACAGACCAAGGCGATGAACGACGCCATGAACAGCGACGGAATCTGAGAAAGGTGTGAGGTGTGACGATGAAACGGTTCAATTCCAAGCAGGCGGAAGGGTATACTCCCTATACCTGCATTCAGGCCCTGCGACAGGGCAGCGCAGTGACCCGGCTGTCCGCGCTGTTGCTGGGCCTCGGTAATATGCTGAACGGGCAGCTCATTAAGGGCCTGCTGTTTCTGGCCGGAGAACTGGCGTACATATTCTTCATGATCCGCTACGGCTTCCATAATCTTGTGATGCTGGTGACTCTGGGATCGGTGGAGCAGCAGGAGATCTGGGACGAAGCCAATCAGGTGTTCCTTTATACCAAGGGCGACCAATCGGTGCTGCTGCTGTTGTATGGCGTGGCCACCATCCTGCTCACGGTAATCTCCTTCTGGGGCTGGCGCGGTGCGCTGCGCAGTGCCTACAAGGCGGAATGCCTGAAAAAGCAGGGCCGGCATGTGAACAGCTTCCGGGAGGATTTGGCCAGCCTGTTGGATGAAAACCTCTACCGGCTGCTGATGACCCCGCCCATGTTTTTCATCACAGCGCTCACTATATTGCCGCTGGCCTTTATGATCTGCATGGCCTTCACCAATTACAGCCGGATCGACAACCATCTGGTGCTTTTCGACTGGGTGGGCCTGGAAAACTTCGCGGCCCTGTTCGATTCCAGCAGCGTGCTGGGCAGCACCTTCTGGTCGGTTCTGGTCTGGACGCTGGTCTGGGCGGTATTCGCCACCTTTACCAACTATATTTTCGGCATGCTGCTGGCCCTGCTCATCAACCGGAATGATACCCGGGCCAAGGGCTTCTGGCGGTTCTGTTTCGTGCTTTCCAGCGCGGTGCCCATGTTCGTATCGCTGCTGATCATGCGCACCATGCTTCAGCCCAACGGCGCGGTGAACGTGCTGCTGCGGAATCTGGGCCTGATCGCCCCGGACGCCAGTCTGCCTTTCTTCACCGACCCCACCTGGGCCAGAGTGACCGTGATCGTGATCAACATCTGGGTGGGCGTGCCCTACACTCTGATGCAGCTCACCGGCATTCTGCAGAACATTCCCGGCGATCTGTACGAGGCCGCCAAGGTGGACGGCGCGGGCCCGGTGCGCACCTTCTTCAGCATCACGCTGCCCTACATGCTGTATGTGACCACTCCCTATCTGATTGCCACCTTCACCGGCAACGTGAACAACTTCAACGTGATTTATCTGCTCTCCGGCGGTGACCCCATCACCAATCTGTCCTCCACGGCGGGCAGCACCGATCTGCTGGTGACCTGGCTGTACAAGCTGACCATCGACAAGCAGTATTACAACGTGGGTGCGGTCGTTGGCATTCTGACCTTTATCATCCTGTCGGTGGGCGCACTGTTTACCTACCGGCGCAGCAAGTCCTACAAAGAGGAAGGTGGATTTTAAGCGATGAAACGGTATAAAAGCGCAAAGGCCGCCCGGCGGCGCACCAATATCCTGGTCCACACATTGCTGGCCGTACTGGCCGCCATCTGGGTATTCCCGGTGCTGTGGGTCATCATGACCAGCTTCCGGGGCGAGAAGGGGTCCTATGTGTCCACCTTCTTCCCCCAGACCCTGACGCTGGACAACTACACCCGCCTGTTCACCGATACAGCGGTGCTGAACTTCCCTCAGATGTTTATGAACACCCTGATCATTGCGGTATGCTCCTGCCTGCTGTCCAGCTTCTATGTGCTGTCCGCATCCTATTGCCTGTCCCGTATGCGGTTCAAGATGCGCAAGCCCTACATGAATATGTCCATGGTGTTGGGGCTGTTCCCGGGCTTTATGTCCATGGTGGCGGTGTATTTCATCCTGAAAGCAGTGGGCCTGACCGAGGGCTCCCTGATCCGACTGGCACTGATTCTGTGCTACTCCGGCGGCGCAGCGCTGGCCTTCCAGATTGCCAAGGGCTTTTTTGATACCACCCCCTATGCAGTGGATGAGGCTGCGCTCATCGACGGCTGCACCCGCTGGCAGATCTTCACCAAGATCACCCTGCCCCTGAGCAAGCCGGTGATCGTCTACACGCTGCTTACCTCCTTTATCAGCCCCTGGGTGGACTTCATCTTTGCCAAGGTGATCTGCCGGGCCAACTCCGACCAGTACACCGTGGCCATCGGCCTGTGGAAGATGCTGGAGAAGGAATACATCGACAGCTGGTACACCAGCTTTGCAGCGGGCGCAGTGCTCATTTCGATTCCCATCGCGCTGCTGTTTTTGAAACTTCAGAAATATTATGTGGATGGCATGGCCGGTGCAGTCAAGGGCTGACGGCAGTTTGTGACCGGAAAGGAATGCAGAGGAATGGATTTTAACAGCAAAGCGTTTGCGCGCAGGTTCCACTACGACGGCGATGATCTGGGCGCCCGGCTTACCGAAGCGGGTACCGAGTTCCGCCTGTGGGCCCCCACCGCCGAAGCGGTGCAGCTGCGGCTGTTCCGGTCCGGCCATGAAGGAGAGGCCTTTGAAACGCTGGCTCTGGACCGGGGCGAAAAGGGCATGTGGTTTGCCTGCATCGACCGGCAGCTGCACGGCGTATATTACGATTATCTGGTTACGATGGAGGGAAACACCCGCCGTACCGCCGATCCCTATGCGCGGGCCTGCGGTCTGAACGGCCGGCGCAGCATGGTGGTGGATCTTGCTGCCACCGACCCGGAGGACTGGCAGATGGACAAAGCCCCTGCCCGCCAGCCGGAGGACATCATCTATGAAGTGCATGTGCGGGAATTCTCCTGGGCGGAAAGCGGCGGTTTCCCGGAGCACTGGCGGGGCAAATACAAGGCCTTCTGCTGTGCGGACACCACCCTGTTCAATCAGGGCAGTCAGCCCACCGGCCTTGCGTATCTGCGGCAGCTGGGTGTGACCCATGTGCAGCTGATGCCGGTGTACGATTACGGCTCGGTGGATGAAGCACACCCGGACGACAGTTTCAACTGGGGCTACGATCCGGTGAACTACAATGTGCCGGAGGGCTCCTATTCCACCGACCCGGCCCGGGGCGAGGTGCGCATCCGGGAATTGAAGGAGCTGGTGCAGTCGCTGCACCGGCAGGGCTTCCGGGTGATTATGGATGTGGTGTATAACCACACCTATCATCAGGACTCCTGGCTGGAGCGCACGGTGCCCGGATACTACTACCGGGCCTGGAAGGACGGCAGCTGGAGCAACGGCTCCGGCTGCGGCAACGACGTGGCCAGCGAGCGCTCCATGTGCGCGAAATACATTCTGGACTCGGTGCTTTACTGGGCCGAAGAATACCACATGGACGGCTTCCGTTTTGATCTGATGGGCCTTCTGGATACCGACCTGATGGAGCATATCCGTGCCGCGCTGGATGAGCGCTTCGGCCGGGGCGAAAAGCTGGTGTTCGGTGAGCCCTGGGCCGCCGGCCCCACCGCCCGAAAGCGGGGCGTTCAGCTGGCGGACAAAAAGGCTCTTGCCGGGCTGGACCCGGAGATCGGCGCCTTCTGTGACGGTGTGCGTGACGCGGTGAAGGGGCCGGTGATGTACCGGGAAAAGCCGGGCTTTGTGAATGGCGGTAGTGGTTTTGAGAAGAGAATCCTGCACAGCATCACCGCCTGGTGTGGGCAGGCGCGGAACTTCCGGGCGGCAGCGCCCTCCCAGGCCATCACCTATCTTTCCTCCCACGACGACATGACCCTGTGGGATAAGCTGGTGGTCACCATGGACCCGCAGCAGAACTTTGATGACCCGGCCCCGCAGGTGATGCGGGCCAGCCGACTGGCGGCGGCCATCTACATGACCTGTCAGGGGCGGCTGTTCCTGCTTTCCGGCGAGGAATTCGGCCGCACCAAGCAGGGGGAGGACAACACCCACAAAGCACCCATCGAACTCAACCGGCTGGACTGGGAGCGGGCCTGGCAAAACCGGGAGTTGGTGGAATACTATCAGGGACTGATCGCCCTGCGCAAGCAGCTGCCCGCCTTGTGCGACAAGACCGAACAGGCCGGTAAGCGGCTGCTGCATTCCCAGGTGCCAGCAGCCCGCTGTGTGACGGCTCTGCTGGAAAACGGCGGACGCTGGAGCAAGCTTCTGCTGGCCTACAATGCTTCTTCCCATCCGGTGGAGCTGGAACTGGAAGAGGGCGAGTGGGAGCTGCTGGCAGATGAACGCAGCAGCTTCTGGTGGCAGGAGCACCCCGCTGTGCAAAGCGCGCAGGTGCAGCCCATGGCCGCGATGATCCTGGGCAAACGATAACAACAAGTATAAGAGGGGAAACCAATGCGGTTTATATATGGAAAACAGGATTTTCGCAGTCAGGAGCGCGGGCAGGAAAGCTGCTGGCTGGTGACCAACGGTCTGGGCGGCTTTTCCTCCCAGACCATCACCGGCGCTGCCGCCCGCAACGACCACGCAGTACTGATGGCCTGCACCCAGGCGCCCAATCACCGCTGGAATCTGATCCACCGGCTGGAGGAGGTTCTGGAAACCGGGAACGGGATGGAGCATCTGTCCAGCCAGCAGTTCCGGGGCCTTCCGGCGGAGGAGGGCTGGAAGCATTTGTGCAGTATGGAGGTGGACGGTCTGCCCCATTGGTGGTATCAGCTGAACGGCGTACGGGTGGAAAAGGAGCTGGCGCTGGACTGGGAACGCAACACCCTGGCGGTGCGCTACCGCATCGGCAATGAATCCGGTGCGGACTGCACCCTCACCGTCACGCCCTGGATGCAGTTCGTGCCCAAGGGCAATGACCTGAGCGCCCGGCAGCGGTTCGTTTTCCGGGAGGGCGCGGTGGAATCTGCCGGGCTGCGGTTGCGCATCAAAACCAACGGCCAATTGCAGGAAACACCCCTGCGCCGCCAGACCCTCTGGTATGCCTACGATGCCTGTGACGGCCGTCGGGCTGCCGGGCATACGGCATCGAACGTGCAGATTTCCATCACCGTTCCGGCGGGAGTGGAGAAAACACTGGACATGGTGTTCTCGCTGGAACAGGAGCTGTCTGCCGCTGGTAAGGTGCTGCAAAACGCCAAAAAGCGGCTGCGGGCGCTGGAACAGCAGAGCGGATTCCGTCACCCGGCGGCCCGTCAGCTGGCGGTGAGCGCCGACGCCTTCATCACCCAGCGGGCCTCCACCGGGGCAAAAACGATTCTGGCGGGCTACCCCTTCTTTGAGGACTGGGGGCGGGACACCATGATCGCCCTGCCCGGCTGCACCCTGGCCACCGGCCGGTACGAGGATGCAAAGAGCATCCTCACCACCTTTCTGGAGCACGAGCGGGGCGGCCTGATGCCGAACCTCTTTCCGGAAGGGGGCAACGAGCCCATGTACAACACGGTGGACGCGGCACTGCTGTTCATCAACTGCATCTGGCTCTACCGCTCTTACACCGGCGACGAAGCCTTCGTGCAAAAAGCCTGGCCGGTGATGAAGCGGATCATAGAGGGTTACCAAAAGGGCACGGAGTTCGGTATCCACATGGAGCCGGATGGTCTGATCGCCGCCGGACAGGAGCTGGATCAGGTGACCTGGATGGATGTGCGCATCGGCGACATTCTGCCCACCCCCCGCCACGGCAAACCGGTGGAAATCAACGCCTACTGGTACAACGCGCTGCGGATCATGGAGCGGCTGGCCCCCGAGATGGGCGAGGCCGGGCAAAGCTACGGCGAGCTAGCGGAAAAAGTACGGGAAAGCTTTGTGCGCCAGTTCTGGATGGAGGACAAGGGATACTTGAAAGATCTGGTCTCCGGCACAAAGGCCGACGAGCAGATTCGCTGCAACCAGATCTGGGCCGTGTCCATGCCCTTCACCATGCTGGAGCCCCGGCAGGAAAAGCAGGTGGTGCAAACGGTTCTTCGCCACCTGTACACGCCGGTGGGGCTGCGCACCCTTTCGCCGGAGGATACGGAATTCCATCCCACCTACGGCGGGCCGCAGCAGCAGCGAGATCTGGCCTACCATCAGGGAACGGTGTGGCCCTTCCCGTTGGGAGCCTGGTATCTGGCCTATTTAAAAGTGAACGAATATTCAGCACAGGCAAAACGGCAGGTAAAGCAGCAGCTGGCTGCACTGGAGCCGGCGCTCAGAGAGGGGTGCGCCGGCCAGCTGCCAGAAATTTACGACGGGGAAAACCCCACTGCCTCCCGGGGCTGCTTTGCCCAGGCGTGGAGCGTGGGCGAGCTGTTGCGGGTATACGAAGCCCTGGAACGCCCCCAACTGGAACACTGAGAGAAACGAGAGGGAAACGTATATGGAACAGAGACTGCAGAGCATTCTGAACAAGCACTACGGCAAAAATCTGGACACCGCCACCGATCAGGAAGTCTATACCGCCCTGATGCTCTACACCAAGGAGCAGCTGGCCACCATGCCCCGTACCGAGGGCAAGCGCAAGCTGTACTATGTGTCGGCGGAATTTCTGATCGGCAAGCTGCTCAGCAATAACCTGATCAATCTGGGCCTGTTCGACGAGGCAAAAGAGCTGCTGGCCAAGCACGGCCATGAGCTCACCGCCGTTGAAGAAGCGGAGAACGAGCCCTCGCTGGGCAACGGTGGTCTGGGCCGTCTGGCTGCCTGCTTTCTGGATTCCATCGCCACGCTGAACCTGTGCGGCGACGGTGCGGGCCTGAACTACCACGACGGCCTGTTCTATCAGAAGCTGGAGAACAACAAGCAGAAGGAAGAAAAGAACCCCTGGATCACCCCGGAAAGCTGGCTCACCGACACCGGCGTGCGTTTCGATGTGCCCTTCGGCGGCTTTTCTCTGCGCTCGGTGATGTACGACGTGGGCGTGCCCGGCTACAACGGGCGGCGCAACAGCCTGCACCTGTTCGATGTGGAGACGGTGGACGAATCTATCATCGGCGATGGCATCTCCTTTGACAAGAGCGACATTGCCCGCAATCTGACTCTGTTCCTTTATCCGGACGACAGCGACGAGGCAGGCCGCCTGCTGCGGGTGTATCAGCAGTATTTCCTGGTGAGCAGCACCGCCCAGCTGATCCTGAAGGAGACCCGGGAGCGGGGCGGCAGCATCGAGAAGCTGCACGAGTTCGTGGCGGTGCAGATCAATGACACCCATCCCACCATGATTATCCCCGAGCTGATCCGTCTGCTCACCGCCGAGGGCATGAGCATGGACGACGCCATCCGCGAAGTGAGCCTGGCCTGCGCTTACACCAATCACACCATTCTGGCCGAGGCGCTGGAAAAGTGGCCCATGGACTTCATGCGCAAGGCAGTGCCCCAGCTGGTGCCCATCATCGAGGAGCTGGACAAGCGGGCAAAGCAGGTGAGCGACGATCCCCGGGTTGCCATTCTGGATGATCGGGACCGGGTGCACATGGCTCATATCGACATCCACTACGGCTACAGCGTAAACGGCGTGGCCGCCCTGCACACCGAGATTCTGAAGGAATCCGAGCTGCGGCCCTTCTACGAGCTGTATCCGGAAAAGTTCAACAACAAGACCAACGGCATCACCTTCCGCCGCTGGCTGCTCCACTGCAACCAGCCTCTGGCTGCCTTCATCGAGAGCCTGATCGGCCCTTGCTTCAAAAAGGATGCAGAGGAGCTGGAAAAGCTGCTGGCTTTCCAGAACGATGAAGAGGTGCTGCACCAGCTGCGCCGCATCAAGACCGAAAACAAGCAGGCGCTTGCCCGCTACCTCAAAGCCACCCAGGGCGTGGAGCTGAACGCCGATTCCATCTTCGACATTCAGGTCAAGCGCCTGCATGAGTACAAGCGCCAGCAGATGAACGCCCTGTACGCCATCTACAAGTATCTGGAGATCAAGGCCGGCAAGATTCCCGCCCGGCCCATCACCATGATCTTCGGCGCGAAGGCAGCCCCCGCCTACACCATCGCCAAGGACATCATCCATCTGATTCTCTGCTTGTCTCAGCTGATCGAAAGCGATCCGCAGGTCAGCCCTTATCTGAAGGTGGTCATGGTGGAAAACTACAACGTGACCAAGGCGGAAAAGCTCATTCCCGCCTGCGATATCTCCGAGCAGATCAGCCTGGCCTCCAAGGAGGCCTCTGGCACCGGCAACATGAAGTTTATGCTCAACGGTGCGCTCACTCTGGGCACCCGGGACGGTGCAAACGTGGAGATCGCCCAGCTGGTAGGCGAGGAGAACATCTATTCCTTCGGCAAGAGCTCCGAGGAGGTCATCCGCCTGTACGACGAGCAGGCCTACTCCTCTGCCGCCCTTTACGACGGCGACAAGGAGATTGCCCGTCTGGTGGACTTCATCATCGACAAAAAGCTGATCCGCATCGGCGATGTGGAAAGTCTGTGCCGCCTGTATAAGGAGATTGTGGGTAAGGACTGGTTCATGACCCTGCTGGATGTGAAGGAATACATTCAGAAGAAGGAAGCGATGCTGGCGGATTACGAGGACGAACTGGCCTGGAGTCGCAAGACTCTGGTGAATATCGCCAAGGCGGGCTTCTTCTCCTCCGACCGCACCATCGCGGAGTACAATCGGGATATCTGGCATCTGTGAGGATGAGCGAATGAAAGAAACAGGAATTCTGCTGGCGGTATCCTCTCTCCCATCCCGCACCGGGGTGGGGGAGCTGGGCCGGCCGGCATATGAGTGGATCGACCTGCTGGCCGGGAACGGGGTGAGCATCTGGCAGATTCTGCCCCTGAACCCCACCGGTTACGGCAACTCCCCCTATCAGCCCTATTCCTCCTGTGCGGGGGATGAGCTTTATCTGAGCCTGGAACTGCTGGCACAGCAGGGCCTTTTGCCCGAGGTGCCGGAGTTTGCCGGAGCCAACCCGGGCCGGGTAAACTATGAAGCGGTGCGCGCCTGGAAGGAGCCGCTGCTGCGTGCCGCCTGTGCCGCCTTTCAGCCGAACGAGGACTACAACGCCTTCGCCCGGCAGGATTGGGTAAAAAGCTACAGCGTGTTCCGGGCCTTCAAAAAGGCAAACGAGGGCCGCTGCTGGCTGGAATGGCCCCAATGGCAGCGGGACTGGCCGCAGACCCGGCAGGGGGATCTGAGCGAGTTTACCGAAGAGATCGCCTACCACAGCTTTTTGCAGTATCAGTTCTTGAATCAGTGGAAGGCTGTGCGGGAATATGCCCATGAAAAGAGCGTGCGCATCATGGGCGACGTGCCCTTCTATGTGGGGGTGGACTCGGTGGACGTCTGGGCCGGGCGGGAGAACTTCCTGCTGGACGAGGACGGCCACCCCACCTTCATCGCAGGGGTTCCGCCGGACTATTTCAGCGCCACCGGCCAGCGGTGGGGCAACCCCATCTACAACTGGGATAAGATGCAAAAGGATGGCTTTGCCTTCTGGGTGGAGCGCATCGGCTACAATCAGAAGCTGTTTGACATCATCCGCATCGACCACTTCCGAGCCTTCGATACCTACTGGAAGATTCCGGCCTCCTGCCCCACTGCAATCGAGGGCGAGTGGATCGAAGCGCCGGGCTATGCGGTGCTGGACACCCTGTATGAAAAGATTCCGGGGCTGGAGCTGGTGGCGGAGGACCTGGGCGATCTGCGCCCGGAGGTCCTGGAGCTGCGAGACCACTACCACCTGAAGGGCATGAAGGTTCTGGAATTTGTGCTGGATGCGTCCGGCCGATATGTGCAGGACACCGGTTTGAACAAGGCTTGTCAGATCCACTACACCGGCACCCACGACAATGCCACCCTGAAGGAATGGTACGAAAGCCTGCCTGTGGCGCACCGGCGAAAGCTGCGCCGCTGGCTGAAGCGGCAGGGGTTTGGCACCGGCAGCGTGGTGGAGCGGCTGAACCGCTGTGCGCTGGCAAGCCCGGCAGAATGGACCATCCTGCCCGCACAGGATATAATGGAGCTGAACGCCAGTGCCCGCATGAATACCCCCGGCACCGTGGGCTCCCCCAACTGGGAATGGCGGCTGGCCGATTTTGACCGGGTGGCCCGAGCGCTGCATGCGCTTCGGTCTGCAATTTTACAGCGGAGGAAAGCAAAATGAATTTTGCGGCGGTCTTTCACCGGGCCCAGGCCCCTTACAGCTATGCATTGAATCCGGACGAGCTGGCTCTGCGTTTGCAGACCGGCCCCGAGGTGGAGCGGGTCTTTTTGCACTGGGGTGACCCCTTCGAGGCGGGTATTCTGGGCGGTGCGGAGCGCTGGCAAGGCCAGCGGCAGGAGCTTGCCGAGCCACTGCGGCTGGAGCACTGCCTGTGGTGGAATGCCACCATCCGCCCACCCTACAAGCGGTGCCGCTACTATTTTGAGCTGCATCAGGGCGGCGAGGTCTGGTTCTACGGGGAGGACGGCTTCTGTACTCCGGAGCAAAACCGGCGGGAGGAGCGCCCGGCGGCGTTCCATCAGCCCTGGATGAACCCGGCGGACATTCCCGCCCCGCCCCAGTGGGTGCAGGATACGGTGTGGTACCAGATCTTCCCGGACCGCTTCTGCCGCGGTGCGGCCAGCAGCTGCCAGACCCCCTGGCGCACCGGCCCGGTGACCAACGAGGAGCGCTTCGGCGGCGATCTGCCCGGCATCTGTGAAAAGCTGGATTATCTGGCCGGGCTGGGCGTAAACGGGCTGTATCTGAACCCCATCTTCGCGGCGGACTCGGTGCACAAATACGATACCCGGGATTACGAGACCGTGGACCCGGATTTCGGCACCAATGAAGACCTTGCCCGCCTGGTAAAATCCGCCCACGAGCGGGGCATCCGGGTGATGCTGGACGCGGTGTTCAACCACTGCGGGGCCAGCTTCGGCCCCTGGCAGGATGTGCTGCAAAAGGGCCCGGCCTCCCGTTACTGGAATTGGTTCATGGTGAATCGCTGGCCCGCCCCGGCCCCTGGTCGCGACACCCGGGACAGCCGCTATTATTCCTTCGCCTTTGCATCCAATATGCCCAAGCTGAACACAAACGAGCCGGAAGTCATCGAGTATGTCTGCGGCCTGTGCGAGCGCTGGGTGGGGGAATATGGTGTGGATGCCATCCGCTTCGATGTAGGCAATGAGGTATCCCACCGGCTTTTGAAGGAGCTGCACCGACGGCTGCGGGCCATCCGGCCAGACGTTTACCTGCTGGGAGAGATCTGGCACGATGCCTCTCCCTGGCTGGAGGGTGACGAGTACGACGCGGTGATGAACTACCCGCTGCAGCAGGCGGTGAAGGGCTTCTTTGCCTATCCGGACAAAACTGCCCGCATGCTTGCATGGGATCTGTACCGCTGCATGGGCATGTATCGGTGCCAGACCGGGCAGGTGATGTTCAATCTGCTGGACTCCCACGACACTGACCGGCTGTTCACCCGGGCGGGCAGTGAGGATGCTTTTTTCCAGCAGCTGGCCATGCTGTTCACTCTGCCGGGCAGCCCCAGCATCTATTACGGCACCGAGATCGGTCTGCCCGGCGGGCACGATCCGGACTGCCGTCGCTGTATGCCCTGGGATCGGCTGGACGAGCCGGAAAACAGGGGGCGTATCCGGCAGCTGAAAGAGCTGATCCGGCTGCGGCGTACCCTGCCTGAGCTGCGGGAAAGCGGGCTTTCCTTCAGGGAAACCGAAGAGGAGAGCCGAAATGTGTATTACCGGCGGGGCGATGTGGAGGTGCTGCTCAACTGTGGTGAAATGCCCTGGCAGCTGCCCGGAGCAGGGCAGACCCTGTTCTGCCGCGGCCTGCGGGAAAATATCCTCGCTCCCGGTGGTGTGTGCATTCGCCGGATGAGTGAGTGAAACAGACGGGAGGAAAGCGATGGAAACGATCCGCGCGGTGGTATTTGATCTGTATGGCACCCTGATTCGCATTCACACCGATGAGGAGGATTTGGAGCGGGTCTGGAAACCGCTGACCTTCTATTACGGCTACCATGGGGCAAAGTATAGCAGCCCCGACCAGCTGCGCCGGGCCTACCGGGCCGAGGTGCGCCGCCGCCAGCGTGCGGTGGATGCACGCTTTGGCCCCGGCTGCGGTGAGGTGGCACTGGAGCAGGTGCTGGAAGCCTTGTTCCGCAAAAAGGGCGCGCCTTGGGTGACCGGCGAGATGGTACGCGGCGCGGGCATGCTGCTGCGGGTCTCTTCCACCGATCAGGCTGAGCTGTACCCCGGTGTGCACCAGATGCTGGACACTCTGCGCTGCGCAGGGAAAAAGGTGTGCCTTCTGTCCAATGCTCAGTGGCTGTTCACCTGGCCGGAGATGACCATGCTGGAGCTGTGCGGCCGATTTGACCGGATCTTCCTCTCCTCTGACTGGGGTGTAAAGAAGCCCTCGCCGAATTATTTCAATCTGGTGCTTCAGGAATGCGGATGCCCACCCGATCAGGTGATGATGGTGGGCAACAGCATCCACGACGACGTCGAGCCCGCCCGGGCGCTGGGCATGCGCACCTGCTTTTTGAATACCGACGGCTTGAACGAAGCACCGGAATGCGACCTTGTCTGCGAAGGCGCGGATTACGAAAAACTGTTGCAAATGATACTGCCCGGCGCTGCATCGGACGGCGCGCGGTAAGGAGGAATCA
This sequence comes from Gemmiger sp. An194, assembly GCF_002160145.1. Taxonomy (GTDB): domain Bacteria; phylum Bacillota; class Clostridia; order Oscillospirales; family Ruminococcaceae; genus Allofournierella. The sequence continues at coordinate 29,064 of NZ_NFKA01000025.1, forward strand.
CAATGCTGGATAAAACAAAAAAGGACTGGTGGAAATCCGCCGTTGCCTACCAGATCTATCCCAAGAGCTTCCAGGATACCACCGGAAGCGGTGTGGGCGATCTGCAGGGCATCATCAGGCGGCTGGACTATCTGCAAACGCTGGGCATCGACGTGATCTGGCTGTCGCCGGTATGCGCCTCCCCACAGGTGGACAACGGTTATGATATTTCGGATTATCGGGCTATTGATCCCATGTTCGGCGATCTTGCGGATATGCGCCAGCTGATTCAGGAGGGCAAAAAGCGGGGCATCGGCATCATGATGGATCTGGTGCTGAATCACAGCTCCGATCAGCACCGCTGGTTTTTGCAGGCAAAGACCAGCCGGGACAATCCCTATCATGACTATTACGTCTGGCGGGACGGGACCCCCGACCAGTTCCCCAACGACATGCAGGCGGTATTCGGTGGCCCGGCCTGGGAGTGGGTACCGGAGGTGGGGCAGTATTACTTCCACCAGTTTGCACCCCAGCAGCCGGACCTGAACTGGGAAAACCCGGCCCTGCGCCGCGAAATCTACGACATGATCCTGTGGTGGATGGAGCAGGGGGTGGAGGGCTTCCGGCTGGATGTGATTGACCAGATCGCCAAGGAACCGGACAAGAAAATCACCAACAACGGCCCCCGGCTGCATGAGTTTTTGCGGGAGCTGAGCGCCGAAACATTCCAGAAGGGCTGTCTTGTTACTGTGGGCGAAGCCTGGGGTGCGGACATCCCCCGGGCAAAGCTGTACAGTGCGCCGGACGGCAGCGAGCTTTCCATGGTATTCCAGTTTGAGCAGATGGTGCTGGACCAGCAGCCCGGCAAGGACAAATGGGACCTGGCGCCGCTGCCCTTTGTGAAGATGAAGCAGAGCTACGCCCGCTGGCAGCAGGGGCTGCACGGCTGTGGCTGGAACAGTCTGTTTCTGAATAACCACGACCTGCCCCGCATCGTTTCCCGCTGGGGTGACGACGGGGAATACCGGGTGCAGTCCGCAAAATTGCTGGCCACCATGCTGCATGGCATGCAGGGCACACCGTACATTTATCAGGGCGAAGAGCTGGGCATGACCAACGTTCGCCTGCCGCTGGAGCAGTATCAGGATGTGGAGATCCACAACATGTACAAAAAGCGACTGGCCGAGGGTTACCCGGAAGAAGAGATTCTGCGCTCCATCTACGCCAAAGGGCGGGACAACGCCCGTACCCCCATGCAGTGGAATGGTCAGGAGAATGCCGGCTTTACCACCGGCACGCCCTGGCTGCCGGTGAACCCGAACTATACGATCATCAATGCAGAGGCTGCTCTGGCGGACCCGGATTCGGTGTTCTGGTATTACAAAAAGCTGATCGCCCTGCGCAAGGAATATCCGGTGTTTGTGGAAGGCGATTTCACCCTGCTGGAGGAAGAGCATCCCAGCCTGTTTGTCTACCGGCGCAGCACCGAAAATGAGCAGATTCTGGTGGTATGTAATTTCTCGGGGACGGATGTGTCCTGGAATCTGCCGGCCGATTGGAATACAGCCGAGATGCTGATCGGCAATTACCCCGACCGGATGCAGAGCGTTCTGCGCCCCTGGGAGGCAATGATCCTGCACCGCGTTTTGTAAAAAGAGCATCCCGGGATTGGAGAGGGTTCGGAAAAGGCGGCACTTGTTGTGCCGCCTTTTATTTTTGATTCGTTGAACCGATAACGCTGTTTGAGGCTTCTGTCGTTAAGTACATCCGAAATAGGGCCGAAGGGGGACGCGAAAAGCTTTTGCCGCTCCCTGTTATGGTGCTATAATAAGAAAAATAAAAAAGTGTGCGGCCCGATAAAAAAGGGCAAAATGGCCCAAGCAGCGGGGAATAGAAAGGAGACTGTGGGAAATGACAGAACGGAAAAAGATGCAGGAAGGCCTGCTGTATGATGCAAATTACGATGAAGAATTACTGGAAGAACGCATACGCTGCAAGGACCTGTGCTTTGCATACAACCAGCTGCGGCCCTCGTTTGTCGATGAACAGGAGAAAATCATTCGCCAGTTGTTCGGCAAAACCGGCGAGCGGTTTTGCATCACCGCGCCCTTCTGGTGCGACTACGGGTGGAACATTGAAATTGGCGAGGATTTTTACACCAACCACAACTGCACCATTCTGGACGGGGCAAAGGTGACCTTCGGGGATCATGTGTTCATTGCGCCGAATTGCGTCTTTTCCACCGCAGGGCATCCGCTGGATGCAGAGCAGCGCAATCAGGGGCTGGAATATGCCTATCCCATCACGGTGGGGGACAATGTGTGGATCGGTGCGTCCGTGACGGTGCTGCCCGGCGTGACCATCGGCAGCAACACGGTGATTGGCGCGGGAAGCGTTGTCAACCGGGATATTCCGGATGGTGTGGTAGCCGTGGGCAATCCCTGCCGGGTGCTGCGGGAAATCACCGAAGAGGATAAGAAGAAATACTGGAAAGGGGAAAACAAATGAAGTTTGATGTAAATGCTTTGCAATGGACACGGCAGCCGGAGAACAGTGTGATTGCCCCGGACCGGATTGAAATCGTTACCAAACCGCATACCGATTTGTGGCAGAGAACCTACTACCATTTCCGGAACGACAACGCCCCGGTGTTGCAGATGTCCACTGCGGAGAATTTCTTTTCCTTTGTGGTGAAAACGGAATTTTCCGAGAGTCATCATCGTTTTGACCAGTGTGGCGTGGTGCTGTATCTGGACAGTGAAAACTGGCTGAAGGCCTCCATTGAATACGAAAACGAGAGCTTCCAGCACCTGGGCAGTGTTGTCACCAACCACGGCTATTCGGACTGGGCTACCACCGAGATCGCCGCCAGCGTAAAATCCATGTGGTACCGCCTAAGCCGCCGGGAAGACGATTTCTGCATCGAGTGTTCGGAGGACGGCGAGGTGTTCCATCAGATGCGCGTCTGCCACCTGCACGAAGCGAAGGGCGAAATTCGGTTCGGCGTATATGCCTGCAGCCCGGAGGACTCTTCTTTCCGTGCAGTTTTCACGAACATGGAGCTGACCGAATGCAAATGGCTGGCTCACGATGGGCAGGCGCCGGACGAAGTTGAAGAATAACTGCACAGCAGTCCGCTTGAAAAGGGAGAAGAACTCGCTGTGCACAAAATAAAGAAAGAGCTGATAACACACAAGTAATGTTGTTCTTGTGTGTTGCCGGCTCTTTTTGCAGGTTTATGAAATGGGATTAAAACTCTTTGCTCTTGTGAATCTTCACAGAAACAAAATAGGAGATAAAGAAGAGGAGAATTGCAGCAACGGTCCCGGCCGCTTCCACCAGCGGATGCCGCATATTCATACCGCCGGTCCATTTGGAAAGGACTGCGGCGAGCAGCAGCTGCATTCCAATCGCGCCGAATGTGGATAAAAGCAGGATCAGCTCGTTTTTCTCGGTGCCAAGCTTTAAAACGAGCGGGTACATGACAGCGATGGAAAAGAAGGATAAGGTAAGCCCGACCTCAAAACCGCGAAACAAGGTGGACAGACTCATGGAATGCCCGCTGATGAGCGAGAACAGAATGGTGACGGTACCCATGAGAATGCCCAGAAGAAGCAAAAGCACAATGGAAATGTACTTTGCCAGAACCAGAGTACTTCTGCTGACCGGAAGAGTAATTTCATATTTGCTCCATTTGGAGATCTCGTCCGCCCGTAGAGAGGTTCCGATATTCACGACGAACAGAAAAATCTGAACAGCGATGATGAACTGGGTGGCTGCAGGGCTGATGAACAGGGAAGAAACCGCCAGAAAAGCAGACAAAGCAAACGCCAGAATGATGTTACTCTCCATGGAATAGAGATTGTTTCGAATGAGCCCTCTCATGCGGCCTCTCCTTTCACGTAAAGAAGCATGATTTCGTCAATGGAAGCGGGAACAACCAGTGCCTTTGGATACTTTTTCTGAATTTTGTCCCGGTCGGCAACCAGTGCCTGCCACTCATAATCCATCTTCCGGCAGACGATGAGATCCGCCTTGTCCAGTGCATCGAATTGCGCCGCGCCGCATTTGAGAATTCCGTACTGTTCGATCAGTTCATCCTTGGGTTTGGAAAACACGACTCTGCCCTTGTGAAGAAACACGATGTAATCGGCGATCTTTTCCAGATCACTGGTAATGTGCGAGGAAACCAGAATGGAATGGGTTTCGTCCTGCACAAACTCCAAAAGCAGATCCAGAATATCGTCACGTACCACCGGGTCGAGACCGCTGGTTGCTTCGTCCAGAATCAGCAGCCGGGAATCGTGCGACAGAGCAACGGCAATTGCCAGCTTCATTTTCATTCCCTTGGAAAACTGCTTGACGGGTTTGTTGGCCGGCACAGAGAACTTCTCCAAAAGCTTCAGAAAGGTCCCGTCGTTCCAGGAACGGTAAATGTCCCGCATCACATGGCTGATCTTGCGAGGAGACAGATTTTCCGGAAAATTGTTGCCGTCAAATACCACACCGATCTGCTCCCGGGTCTCGTGATCAAGTTTTTCCTTACCCAGAACGGAGACACTGCCGGACTCTGTTTGAATCAGGCCCAATGCGGCGCTGATGGTGGTGCTTTTTCCGGCACCGTTCTCACCGATCAGCCCCACAATGGAGCCCCGGGGAACGGAAAAGGAAACGCCATCCAGTACAAAATCCGGATAGGTTTTCTTCAAGCCTGAAATGGTCAATGCGTCGGTCATTCTCGGTCATCCTCCTGATACATGAGTGTCAGCAAGTCGGTCAGCCGTTCCAGAGAGATTCCGCTGGCACGAGCGATCTCGATTGCTTCGGCAAACTTTTCCTCAATCTTTTTCTGCTGCTCTTCCAGATAGAAGTCCTGATTCTGGGCAGATACATAGCAGCCTTTTCCCGCAGTGGTTTCAATGAAGCCGTCCTCCTGCAGGCTGGCATAGGCCTTTTGCACGGTAAGAATGCTGATGTGCAAGGACTTCGCCAGCGATCGAACCGAGGGAATGGCATCTCCTGCCCGCAGTTCGCCGCGCAGAATGGCTGCTTTGATCTGGGAGGAAATCTGTTCATACAAAGGCCGGCTTGCCTTATTACTTACAACAATATCCAAATGCTCACCACCGTTTTATCCAACTGTATTACTACAACAAGTACAGTATATTACGTAACGATACAGCTGTCAAGAGCAATCGAAAAACCGGCATTGTGTCTTCACTTTATCACTGGAATATGATAAAATAAAAAGCATCCTGCAACGCCGCAGAAAAAGCCCGGCGAAAAACGGCTTTTCAATCAGAGCCGCTGGAATTATAGGATAAGGAGCATATCGCAATGAAGCAGCCCGCAAGCCCACAATTGATGCTTGTTATTTCCATGGTCGTGTTCGGTACCCTGGGATTGTTTGTGCGGAATATTCCGGTGTCATCAGGGGAGCTGGCCCTGTATCGGGCGATTCTGGCGGCACTGCTGCTTCTGGTCTATTTTGCGGCAACAAAGCAAACGATCCCGTTTGGTAAAATACGAAGAGAACTCCCGTTGTTGCTGCTGTCCGGCGTGGCCATGGGATTCAACTGGATCTTACTGTTCGAGGCATACAAGTACACCACCGTATCGGTGGCAACCCTGAGCTATTATTTTGCACCGGTAATCGTGACAGTGGCCTGTCCGATTCTATTCAAGGAGAAAATGACCGGCAAACAATGGATCTGCTTTGCCATGTCCACTCTGGGAATCGTTCTGATCACCGGGGTAGGGGATATGAAAACCGGAAGCAACCACCTGCTGGGAATTGCCTTCGGCCTTGGCGCAGCCTGCTTCTATGCAGCGGTGATCCTGCTGAACAAATTCATCCGAAACGTGGAGGGGATCCACCGCACGTTTCTGCAATTCATCGCCGCTGTTCTGGTCCTGATTCCCTATGTGGGTGTTACCAGCGGTGTGACCCTTTCCAAACTGGATGTCACCGGCTGGATTTGCCTGCTGGTGGTGGGTCTCGTACACACCGGGATCACCTATTGCTTGTATTTCTCCTCTCTGAAAGAGCTGCCGGGGCAAAAGGCGGCAATTTTAAGCTATATCGACCCGCTGGTGGCGGTTCTGGTATCGGTGCTGCTTTTGCGGGAAAGTTTGAGCCCCATGCAAATGGTCGGTGGCCTGCTGATTCTTGGCTTCACTTTATGGAATGAGGTAACACCGAAAGTAAAAGTCAACGGTTGAACGAATTTGTAGCAGCAAAGAACCGCTCTTCCGGAAGTTTTCCCGGAAGAGCGGTTCTTTCTGTGTGGAATGGAATCAGAGCACGGATTCCCAGATGCCGTGCAGGTTACAAGCAGCGTACACACCACGGATGCTTTCGTATTTGTCCAGACGGAAGGTGGTGGAGGGACTGTCCCCGGCGGTGAGATAATGGACATGGAATCCCAGGTTGGTTTCCAGAACAATCCACAGAATACGATGCTCCGGGCTCATGGGATGCGAGATCTGGCCCACCTCAATCAGGATATCCATTCCGTTCTGGTGAAGGATGGGAACGTGTTTTTCCACAGCGGCGTCTCGGGTTCCCGGGATCACTTCCGTCATGGGAGCGCCGCAGCACACCATCGGAACGCCGGAATCGGTCAGTTTAACGGCAAGATTGCCGCAGTGTTCGCATTGATAAAATTTCATGAAGAACTCCTTTGTTCAGATGGATGAGTGGTGTTGAACGGTCTGTGCGGAACGCTTTTCCAGAATGACGGTGACCAAATCGCTGATGCCGTCTGCGGCAAGTGTTGCACCGAATACCATTACGACCAGCTGCATGGTGGTGAAGGGATTGACGATGAGCAGCCCGCCCAGAAGGATCGGGATGATGGAGGAAAGCAGCATGGGGATCATGCCGGGGTGCTGTTCCCGAACACCCATGTAGGCCAGGGGAAGCTTGCCGACGCCGTCCACCAGAAGAAGTGAACCGAGTACGAGCGGCAGAACCGACAGCACAGCTTGCGGCCAGATCAGAGAAAAGGCGGCGAATGCGGCAGGAAGAACGGCGAGAAATACATCGCCTGGGTTGCCGCAGCCCATTTTACGGGCCTGCAAATAGCGAATCAGATGGATGAGCCCATATGCACCGGCTCCAGCGGCAAGTGCCCAAATGAAAAGGGTGCTGCTGGCGGCAGGGAACACAAAGAGCAGAATGCCCATCAGGATATACAATGCAGCTACCCAGACAGAAGCGGTACGAGTCCAGAAAAATTGAAACATAAATTGCCTCCTAAAATAAGAATGGAAGGAAACAGAAGACGGGAGATTGGTTTTGTGTCTGCTGTTTTGTTGTTATCATCGTACCATTTGCAGCCCCGGGAATCGGTGTGCCAGACAACGGAATTTCATATTCGGACAGATTTGTCGGAAAATCGGTTTTTATCACAAGAACAGCCCCGGCATTCAGAATGCCGGGGCTGCTTTCGCAAATATGTAAATGTAAAATCGTCGCAATTACTCCTGACGGTTCACAAACCAGGCGAAACCGAAGGGATACAGCTCCACGTTCTGCAGGCTGTTGCGGGTTCCGCCGTATACCAGTTCCTCAAAGGTGCCCTGCTCAGGGCTGGAGACGGTGACGAACTGGTTACTGAAATTGAAGAAAGCAATCAGCTTGTGGCCCTGGTACCAGCGGCCCACATCCAGCACATGCTCGGACCCGGTGTCGAAGGTCCACACATCCGCCCGGCTGTCGAAGGCAGGCTCGGCGGCGCGGATCATCTCCAGCTTGCGTAGGCCCGTAAACTGTTTGCCCTGACGGGTGTAACCGTCGTGACGCAACTCAGCCAGCACCCACTGGAAATTACCCCGGTGAATGTAGCGGCTGTCGTCCCAGCGCTCGGGGTCCTGATGATAGGAGTAGTCATTCAGCTGACCAACCTCGTCGCCGCTGTACAGCACGGGAATACCACTCTGGACGAGCATCCATGCATGCAGCATCAAATCGCAGGCGATTGCGCGCTCCAGCTTGAAGGGGTCCTTTTCGTAGTCTGCTGCCTCCACGCCGCACAGGGATGCGGTGGTGCCGCAGAGACGGGCGTCGCCCAGACGGGGATCGTCGTTGTACAGCTCACCCCGGCTGTCACTGCCTGGCCACTTGCCGGTGAACCAGTCGTTCAGATATTTCTTGTGGGCAACCTCGTCCACGCCGAACCGGCCGCTCAGCCAGGCGTAATCCAGACTCCAGCCGATGTCGTCATGGCAGCGCAGGTAGTTGAGAAACAAAAACTCCCGGGGCAAAGCGCACACGGTGTCCATCTGATGGCGCAGCAGAGAAACGTCGCCGGTGGCCAGAGTGTGCCAGGTGGTGGCCATGGTGGTCACGTTGTAGAGCATGTGGCACTCGGGCTTTTCCGGGGTGCCGAAGTAGGGAACCACCTTGGCGGGCTCCATAACCACCTCGCCAAGCAGCAGAACGCCGGGGCAGACAATCTCGCACACAATGCGCATCATGCGGACCAGGGTGTGGACCTGCGGCAGATTGCGGCAGCTGGTGCCCAGCTCCTTCCAGATATAGGGAACGGCATCCAGACGGATCACATCAATGCCTCGGTTGGTAAGGTAGAGCAGGTTTTCCGTCATATCGTTGAAGACCACCGGATTTGCATAGTTCAGGTCCCACTGGTAGGGATAGAAGGAGGTCATAACCACCTGATTGCAGTCCGGCAGCCAGGTGAAGCTGCGGGGAGCGGTGGTGGGGAACACCTGAGGAACGGTTTTCTCAAACTGGTTGGGAATGTCCCAGTTGTCGTAGAAGAAATACCGTTCCCGGTAGCCGGGTTCACCGGCACGGGCTTTTTTTGCCCACGCATGATCCTCGCTGGTATGGTTCATCACAAAGTCCAGGCACAGGCTCATGCCCTTGGCGCGGCAGGCGTCCGCCAGGGCTTCCAGGTCCTCTATGGTGCCCAATTCAGGCTGGACACGGCGGAAATCTGCAACGGCATATCCACCGTCACTCCGGCCCTTGGGGCTTTCCAGCAGGGGCATCAGATGCAGGTAGTTAACGCCGCACTCCTCCAGATAGGGCAGCTTTTTCTTCACGCCTTCCAGGGTGCCGGCAAAAGCGCCGGTATAAAGCATCATACCCAGCAGCTCCCGCTGGCGGTACCAGTTGGGATCGGCCTCGCGGCGCGCGTCCTGAGCGCGCAGATCCTCTTTTCGATCTTCCCAGCTGCGGCGAAGCATGCCCAAAAAGTAATCAAACGCGGCCATATCGCCGCTGTAAAGCTCGCAATACAGCCATTTCAATTCATCGTAATATTTGCCCAGGCGCAGGTCAAAAGTACTGACGGGCTGGGAGATGTCGGTTTTCTTGCGCGGGGTAGAACTTCTCTTCGTGCTCTTTGCCATCGGATTATTCTTCCTCCAATTCGTCTAATGTGGGCATGGCGGGAATTGCTCCGCTGCGGGAGCAGGTAATCGAAGCGGCCCGATTGGCAAAGGTCAGAACCTTCTCCAATTCTTCGACGGTCAAGCTTTCCAGGGGATGATCGCCACGAGCAGTCAGGCGACTGAGTGCTGCCCCAAGGAAGGTGTCGCCGGCACCGTTGGTATCAGCGACTGTGGTGGTCACGCCGGGCACAAGACCAGTTGCTCCCTGCCAGCGGTAGAAGGCTCCCTTTTCGCCCATGGTGATCAGAACCAGTTTAATGCCTGAATCTTCCAGATGCTGGCTTGCGGTTTCCGGATCGGCAGTGCCGGTCAGCAAGGGAAGTTCCTCCTCGGAAAGCTTGATCACATCCACCAAAGGCAGTGGGTTACGCATCCATTCCACTGCTTCTTCTTCGCTCTCCCAAAGAGCCTCGCGGTAGTTGGGGTCATAGCTGACAAGTACGCCCTGCTGGCGGGCCTGCCGGGCCGCAAAGATGGTGGCGGAACGGGCCGCTCCAGCGGTCAGACTCACCGAACCGAAGTGGAGTACCTTGGTGTTTGCCAGACTACGGACATCGATTTCTTCCGGGGAAAATTCGGCATCTGCGCCCCGAACGAAGCGAAAGGAACGCTCACCCTCCTGCGACAGTGTGACCACCGCCATGGTGGTCGGGGTTTTACTGGTGTGCAGACCGGAAATATCCATGTTGTTTTCCTGCAGCACCTGCGAGAGATAGTTTCCGAAGCCATCGCGTCCTACCTTTCCGCAAAAGGCGGTTTTCGCACCCAGGCGGGCGGCGGCTACGGCCACATTGGCGGGAGCGCCACCGGGATTTGCGGCCAGCATGGGAACATTTTGAGCATTGACACCGGTCTGCGTCAGATCGATCAGGACCTCGCCGATTGTTGTAATGTCCGTCGTAATGATCACATCATTGAATACTTTTAAAATTATATTGCAAACAAAGTTATTTCGAGTTGTATGATAGCATAAGTTAAAACGATTGACAATTCCTTTCGGATATTTCCTCAGGGCCGGTTTTCACAAATTTTTTGCGGGAAAATTGATGAATTACACAAAGGCATTTGAAAATGTGAAATATTTCGGAATGCTTCTTGTTAATTGTCGTAAAAACAGTAATGAACATCTATCCTGTTGCCAGGAAAATCATAACCCCACGTTAAACGTGGGGTTTGCAGAACGGCCCTATAAGGGCCATTATTCCAGCAGCACCTAAAGGTGCGTAATGAGCAACGCCAA
>NZ_NFKA01000026.1 GCF_002160145.1 Gemmiger sp. An194
CTTCTGGGAAGCTGTTCAAACTGCTTGCTTGTCATGCCGGCCTCCTTTCCGGCTCCCTTGCTGTGATTATATTATACTACATGTACCCATGTATATCAATTGACGCATTACACAAACATGTACCCATGTATCCGTATATTTTTTACATGTACACATACACAAAAATGTGGTATAATAGAGCAGGAAAGGCGGTGCTTAAAATGCCGATAAGTGAAGCCAGAAAGCGCGCAAATCAAGCGTATATCGATAAGCAGGATGAAATCAAAGTTAGAATGCCAAAGGGCCGCAAAGCCGAAATTCAGGCCCATGCGGAAGCGCACGGTGAAAGTGTCAATGCGTTCATCAATCGGGCCATAAACGAGACTATGGAACGGGACAGTTCCGGCCCTGAGAAGCAATAAAAAACAGAGATGCCCCCACCATTGCCTGCGTGGCTCTGGTGGGGGCGTTTTCTCTGATCCGCCGTGCGGCTTACTTGTAGTTCCGGCCTGTGTTTTTTACTGTGTAGATTCTGTGTAGTTTCTGTGTCGCAGAAACTACTTTTTGTTACTTACTACTGCCTATCAAAAACAAAGAAAAACCGCATTGTGAAGCTATTTTCGGCCTTACAATGCGGTTTTAAAAATGGTGGACGGTAAGGAACTCGAATCCCTGACCCTCTGCACGTCAAGCAGATGCTCTACCAGCTGAGCTAACCGTCCATGTCCTTTCGGCTTGATTATTATATCGAATCTTTTTTCAAATTGCAAGTACTTTTTGAAAAAAAGTTTTTCTTTTTTATTTTCCCTCGTTTTGCCGTACTCCGGCACGTTTTTCCCCCTTCTGGAAAGGAGTCCTTTGCATGCATCTTCCCTTTGCCCGGTCTGAATCCTCCCGCCGATTGTCCGGCTTTTTGCCCGCACTGGCCGCCGCGCTGGTTCCGGTGGCCCTGCTGGCCGGACTGTACGCCGCCCAGGGCGTGGCCCCCTTCGGGCCGAACAGCCTGTTCTTCGGCGATATGGACGGCCAGTATTCCCATTTTCTGGCCAGCTTCTCCGAGCTGTTCGGCCGGGGAGCGTTCTACACCTGGCACAAGGCGCTGGGCGGCGAGGCCCTCAGCTGGGCCGCCTACTATCTGTTCAGCCCTTTTAATTTTCTGGTGCTCTTGTTCCCCACCTCCCAGCTGCCCACCGCCGTGACCCTGCTCACCCTGACCAAGGCGGGCTGTGCGGGACTTTCCATGCAGCTGTTCCTGCGCCGCCGGGCGGGCAGCCGACTCTCGGTGCCGCTCAGCTGGGCCTGGGCGCTGAGCGGCTATCTGCTGGGCTTTTCCCAGAACATCATGTGGATGGACGCGCTGATCGCCCTGCCGCTGATTGCCTGGGGCATCCGGCGTATTCTGGAGGGCCGTTCCCCCTGGCTGTATCTGGTAAGCCTTGCGGCGGGCATCCTCTGCTGCTATTACATCGGCTGGATGCTCTGCCTGTACTCCCTGCTCTATTTTGTGTGCGGACTGGCTGCGGGCGATGCTGCGGGCCGCAAGCTGCGGGTGTCGGTGCGCTTTGCGCTGGCCAGCCTGCTGGCAGGCGGGCTGAACGCCTGGGTGCTGCTGCCGGTGGCCGGGGCGCTCGGTCAGGGCAAGGCCCAGGCGGCCATGGAATGGGGCTTTTCCACCAACTTTTCCCTTCCCCAGCTGCTGGGCCAGCTGTTCGCGGGGGCCTACCCCGCCGGGCAGGACACCAACACCCTGCCTCTTGTCTTCTGCGGCACCCTGCCGCTGGTGCTGGCGGCGCTGTTCTTTTTCCGGCCCGGTGCGCTGCGTCCAAAGCTTGCGGCGGGCGGGCTTCTGGCCTGCCTGCTGCTCAGCTTCTGGCTGCGCACACCGGATCTTATCTGGCACGGCTTCCAGAGCCCCAGCTGGTTCAATTACCGCTACAGCTTTCTGTTCATCTTCACTTTGCTGGAGCTGGCGGCGCTGGGCGGCAAAGGGTTTGCGGAGCGTCTGCCCGCCGTCCGCCAGTTCGCGTCTGCCGGGGCCGTTGCCCTTCTGCTGGCCTGTGCCTGGGGCTTTGGGGTGGTTTCCGGCTGGGCGGCGGTGCTCACCCTGTGCTGTCTGGCGGCTGCCGCGTTGCTGCTGGCAATGCCCCGGCGGCGGGCCGCGGGCCTGCTGGCTGCTTTCTGTCTGGCGGCAGAGCTGACGGCCAACGGCTGGTCCTCGCTGGAGGCCTTCGAGCCATCTTCCTCCACCCTTCCCCAGCTGACGAAGCAATGGCAGTCCACCGTGGAGGAACTCAGCGCTCAGGCCCCCTCGGCCCGGATGCAGCTGACCGAAGGCGGGCAGAACACCCCCTTCCTGCTGGGCTACAACGGCCTGAGCCACTACAGCAGCAGCTATTCCCAGACCACCTATGAGCTGCTGCGGGCGCTGGGCTGCACCGGCACCAGCGGCTGGATGGCCTGGTCCGACGGGCTGACCCAAAGTGCCGCCAGCCTGCTGGGGCTGCGCTGGCAGCTGAGCGGAACAGCATCCGGCCAGTGGCAGCAGCAAGATGATGTGTGGGAGAATCCCTGCGCTCTGCCGCTGGTCGTTGCGGCAGCGGACATAGAAAGTGAGCGGCTGGCGCTGGACCGGCCCTTCGACAACCTGAACCAGATCTACAGCACCCTTCTGGGCGAGGACGCAGGCATTCTTCACCCCATCGAAGCCGGGCCCTCTGTTCAGAGCATGGAAGCCGGGGCAGACGGGCTGCACTACACCGCAACCGGCGAAAATGCCGCTTTGCACTTTTCCCTCACCGCCCCTGTCTCCGGCGTGCTGTACGCCAGCTTCCCGGTGTATGACCAGTATTGCGGGGCGGATGTATTTGTGAACGGCGAAGTGGCGGGCCAGACCCTGCTGCAGCAGGAGAACGGCACGGTCTGCCTGGGGCAGGTGCAGGCGGGCCAGACCATCACCGTGGAGCTGCGGCCTCAGGACGACACTCTTTCGCTGGGCGGCTGGAGCTTTGCCGTGGAAGACAGCCAGGCTCTGGCCACTGCCTGCACCCGACTGCAGCAGCAGAGCCTTCAGGTGGCAGAGTTTGCCCCCGGCCTTGTGCGCGGGACCATCCGGGTGCCCGAGGGCTGCACCGCCCTGTTCACCAGCATCCCCGCCGAGCCCGGCTGGCAGGTGCTGGTGGACGGCGAAACCGTCGCCCCCGAAACCGCCTGGGACGCGCTGCTCACCGTGCAGATCACCCCGGGCGAGCACCTGGTGACCCTGCGCTTTACCCCCGCCGGGCTGGGCCTGGGCACGGCGGTGAGCCTGTGCAGTCTGGGGGCCGCGGCGACCTGGCTGGCGGCGCGCCGCCTTGGTCATACAGCCCAGAAAGCCCCGCGCAGCAGCCAAAAAACCTTGTGACAACGCCCAATGCTGTTAAAAATCATTTGTATATTCTTGACAAACCTTTTTTCCTGCTTTAGTATAGGTAAGGTTACGAATAGATGTAATTATATATGGAGCGATCCAATTCAGAAAGGATAACAATATGGAACGTAAAGATTTGCGCAACATTGCCATCATCGCCCACGTTGACCATGGTAAGACCACCCTGGTGGACCAGATGCTGAAGCAGAGCGGCGCGTTTCGTGAAAATCAGCAGGTGGCCGAGCGCGTGATGGACTCCGGCGATATCGAGCGGGAGCGCGGCATCACCATTCTGGCCAAGAACTGCTCCACCGTATACAACGGTGTGAAGATCAACATCGTGGACACCCCGGGCCACGCCGACTTCGGCGGCGAGGTGGAGCGTGTTCTGAAGATGGTCAACGGCGTGCTGCTGCTGGTGGACGCCGCCGAGGGCTGCATGCCCCAGACCCGTTTCGTGCTGCAGAAGGCCCTGCAGCAGAACCTGAACCTGGTCATCGCCGTGAACAAGATCGACCGTCCTGACGCCCGCATCAAGGAAGTCATCGACGAAGTTCTGCTGCTGCTCATGGACCTGGGTGCCACCGACGAGCAGCTGGACAGCCCCATGGTCTTCTGCTCCGGCCGCGCCGGTACCGCCAGCTACAGCCCGGATGTGCCCGGCACCGACCTGAAGCCCCTGTTCGACACCATTCTGGAGTACGTGAAGGGTCCCGAGGGCGACCCCGACGCTCCCTTCCAGATGCTGTGCTCCAGCGTGGACTACAACGAGTTCGTGGGCCGCATCGGCATCGGCCGCATCCAGAACGGCCGCATGAAGGTTGGCCAGGACGTGCAGGTCTGCGACTGGCACGATCCCAGCGTTTCCATCAAGGGCCGCATCACCAAGCTGTACGAGTTCAAGGCCAACGGCCGTGAGCCCTCCGAGGAGGCCATGGCCGGCGATATCGTCGCCTTCTCCGGCATCACCGATGTGACCATCGGCAACACCCTGTGCGACCCCGCCAACGTGGAGCCTCTGCCCTTTGTGAAGATCAACGATCCCACCGTGGAGATGACCTTCGCCGTGAACGACAGCCCCTTCGCCGGCCGCGAGGGCAAGTTCGTCACCAGCCGCCAGATCCGCGACCGCCTGCAGCGCGAGCTGCTGAAGGACGTGGCCCTGAAGGTTGAGGACTCCGCCACCAGCGAT
The DNA here is from genome assembly GCF_002160145.1 of Gemmiger sp. An194. Classification (GTDB taxonomy): domain Bacteria; phylum Bacillota; class Clostridia; order Oscillospirales; family Ruminococcaceae; genus Allofournierella. Next base: position 4,578 of record NZ_NFKA01000026.1, read on the forward strand.
TCCTTCCGTGTGATGGGCCGTGGCGAGATGCACCTGTCCATCCTGATCGAGACCATGCGCCGTGAAGGCTACGAGCTGCAGGTCAGCCCCCCGAAGGTTCTGACCCACGAGGAGGACGGCCAGCTGATGGAGCCCTTCGAGCGCGTTGTCATCGACACCCCCACCGAGTACCAGGGCGCGGTCATGACCGCTCTGGGCTCCCGCAAGGCCATCCTGCAGCAGATGGAGCCCATCGGCACCCGCGTGCGCCTGGAGTTCCGCATGCCCAGCCGCGGCCTGTTCGGCTACCGCAGCCAGTTCCTCACCGATACCCACGGCGAGGGCATCCTGAACACCATTTTTGACGGCTACGACGCCTGGTGCGGCGATATCACCTGCCGCAGCACCGGCAGCCTGGTAAGCTTCGAGACCGGCGACGCCGTGACCTACGGCCTGTTCAACGCCCAGCAGCGCGGCACCCTGATCGTGACCCCGGGCGAGAAGGTCTACGAGGGCATGGTCATCGGCTACACCCCCACCGGCGAGGACATCAGCGTGAACGTCTGCAAGACCAAGCACCTGACCAACACCCGTGCTTCCGGCTCCGACGACGCTCTGCGTCTGGTTCCCGTTTCCAAGTTCAGCCTGGAGGCCTGCCTGGAGTTCCTGGCTCCCGACGAACTGCTGGAGGTTACCCCCGAGAACCTGCGCATCCGCAAGCGCATCCTGAACCACGACATGCGCATGAAGCAGCTGAAGGGCAAGAAGAACGGCTAAGCCACCTTTCCTTCTCTGAACTGAGCATCTGCCCCTGTGCCGCCCGGCACAGGGGCTTTTTGCATCCTTTTTCGTTGACAAGCCCCCTGCCCCGCCTTATGATGAAAGCAGAATGTAACGCAAACGGAGGCACTTTGCCATGGAAAAATTGTTCGGAACAAAAAAGCTGGGGTTCGGCTTTATGCGCCTGCCCCTCACCGGCCCCGCCGCCGACCCGGCCAGTGATGTGGACCTGGAAAAAGCCCGCCGCATGGTGGACGATTTTATGGACGCGGGCCTGTGCTACTTCGACACCGCCCACGGCTACCTGAACGGCAAAAGCGAAACCGCCCTGCGCCACTGCCTGACCAGCCGCTACCCCCGCCAGAGCTACCTGCTGGCGAATAAACTCTCCAACAGCTTTTTTGAAAGCGAGGAGGAGATCCGGCCCCTGTTTTTCTCCCAGCTGGAGGCCTGCGGGGTGGACTACTTCGACTTCTACCTGATGCATGCCATGAACGCGGTATATTATCCCAAATACTGCGCCTGCAATGCTTTTGCGGTAGCCCGGCAATTGAAGGCGGAGGGCCGCATCCGGCACATCGGCATCTCCTTCCACGACAAGCCCGCCCTGCTGGAACAGATCCTCACCGAACAGCCGGACATCGAGGTGGTGCAGATCCAGTTCAACTACGCGGACTACGACAGCTCCAGCGTGGAAAGCCGGGTGCTGTATGAGATCTGCCGCCGCTTCCAAAAGCCGGTGATCGTGATGGAGCCGGTGCGGGGCGGCGCGCTGGCCAACCTGCCGCCCCAGGCCGCCGAGGCCTTTGCCGGAATGGAGGGCAGCCCGGCGGGCTATGCCCTGCGCTTTGCGGCCAGCTTTGAAGGGGTGGGCATGGTGCTCAGCGGTATGAGCGACCCGGCCCAGATGGAGGAAAACCTGGGCCTGTTTCGAAACTTCCGCGCCCTGTCGCCGCTGGAATGGCAGGCGGTGAGCAAGGCCCGCAAGGCGCTGGCCGGGCTGAAGAGCATCGGCTGCACCGGCTGCCGCTACTGTGTGGACGGCTGCCCCAAGGCCATTTCCATCCCCGAGCTGTTCGCCTGCGCCAACAGCCGGAACCTGTTCAACGATATGGGCTCCGCCACCTATTACGGCATCTGCACCCGTGGCGGTCACGGCAAGGCGGCGGACTGCATCGGCTGCGAAAAATGCGAAGCCTCCTGCCCTCAGCACCTGCCCATCCGTCAGCTGCTGGCCCAGGTAAGCGCCCAGTTCGACACACCCGCCAAAGAATAAAAACGAAAAGAGCGCGGGCTTTCTTCTCGATCGGAAGAAAGCCCGCGCTCTTTTTGATTCTGTTGCCTGGATTGGCTCTTAGCGGGTCAGCGCCGGCTGCTGTTTGGCCGCCCTGCGGCTGCGCATCAGCTGCCAGGCCGCGCCCGCGCAAAGGGCCAGCGTGCCAAGGCCGCTCACCCAGTCCGACACATGCTGCAGGGTGGTGCCGGTGTAGCTCACCCGCACCTGACCCGCCGGGGCGTTCTCCGGGATGGTCAGCTCCACCCGGCCGCCGCCGTCCTTATGCAGCTCCAGTTCAATGGGTGCGCTGCCGTCCGCCGGGGTGAGGGTGGCGGAATAGCCCTTATACCACAGCTTGGGGATGCCATAGGCTCCGAAGACCTGGCCGTCGAAGTCAAACACGAAATCGCCATTGGGCAGATAATTGCCGCTGTAAACGCCGGTGGTGTTGCTGTACTGGGCCCCCGGCTCAAAGGCAAAAGCCTTGGCGTCCACTCCGGTGGGCACCCATTCGGCTCCCACCAGATAGAAGGTCTCGCCCCGCTGGCTGGTGAAATAGTTGGACGGGTAGTTCACCTGCTCGGGGAACTGGGTGGAGCTGACCGCCAGGTCCACGCCGCCCAGCACAAAGGCTGCCGCCAGCACCAGCACCCGAACCCGGCGGCTGCTCAGATTTGCCAGCACCAGCGTAATGGCCAGGCAGACCGCCAGCTGACTGAAGGCGTTAAGCCGCCAGGGGAACTGGATGCTGTTCAGCAGGGTGTCATCCAGCATGCGCCAGGGCACGAAGGGCAGCACCAGCACCGTGAGCACCACGCCCGCCGCCAGAAAGGCCCAGGCGGCGCGGCGCGCGCCGCTGCGCCGCCCCAGCGGGCAGACCAGCAGCACCAGAGCGGCCACAATGCCCACCAGACCGGTGATACCCAAACCGATGTAGCTGGTGGGGTCAAACAGATTGGCTACGCTCACCGTATTCCAGGAAACCTGGGTCAGCGGCTGCTCGGTCACCGCGAATTTATCGCTGGCGAACTGCTCCAGCATGGGCAGCCAGTAATAGCAGCTCACCAGCAGGCAGGCCCCGGCAGCGCCCAGACCGCTCAGAATCGCCCGACGGTTCAGCACCCGGGGCAGCCGCACCAGCACCCAGACAATGGCCAGAAGCCCCGCCAGGGCAAGGCTCACGGTGTGGCTGAGCACCAGACCGGTGAAGCCCAGCCACAGCACCCAGGGGCGCTTGGCTCCCTCCTCGGTCAGGTCCCACAGGCCCCAGACCACCAGAGGCAGGAAGATCATGGCCTGCACCTCGCCCACCGCGCTGCGGATGTAAAGGTTCACAAAATGATAGTGGCACAGACCGTACAGAACCATCAGCAGGCAGCCGCCAAAATGCTTTTTGGTGATGGCCCGCCCGGCAAAATAGCTGGTGACGCACTGGGCCGCCGCGCAGCCCAGCATCAGGAATTTGAAGGCCATCTCCGGCCCCAGGCCCGCCACCCGGGCCAGTGCCGCCGGATACAAAAACAGGTCCGGGTAAAACAGGCCGCTGGCGTAGCCGTAGCCGCCCAGCATCAAAGAATAGATGCGCACCGGTATGCTGGCATGCCCGCCCAGGGCCGCGGCCAGACCCTCCAGCCGCAGGATGTGGAACACGCTGTCGTGCCCGGCCACCAGGTCCCGGCTGGCAAAGGGCAGCGCACAGAGCAGCAGCACCAGCGCGGCACAGCCAAGGCCGGTGGCAAGCTCGTATCGAATGGTTTTGCTTCGCATGGATCGTTTCCGCCTTTTTCTACAATTTATGCGTTCGTATTATTATAGCACACAGCGGCCGGAATTTCCGCCCCAAAAGTTGGTATGGGCGCAAAAAAGGCCCCGGCGGGCCGCAAACATGCGGTTCCACCGGGGCGGTATTTCGGGTCAGCTTACTTCATCTGGGTGTATTTTGGGGGCTGGCTGCCGTTTTCCCCATCCGGGCGCTTTTGCTGCGCGGGCTGGGGCCGCTTTCTGGCGGCGCGGCGGGCCAGCAGCACCACCAGGACGATCACCACCGCCGCCACCACCAGGAAGGGCAGCAGATAGATCAGGCCGATCACCAGCTCCTGCACCACGCTCACAAAGCCGTTCCAGCTGCCCCGGAAGGCGGAGCCCACCCGGCTGAGAAAGCTGGGGCTCTGGGGCGTGAGCTCGGTCACCTCGTCCAGATAGACCTCCACCGTGCTGTAGCTGATCTGGTCCTGCAGCACATTCATCTGACCGGTGTAGCTCTCGATCTGGTACTGCACCTCGCTGCGCTGCTGCTCAATGGCCAGCAGATCCTCCAGACTTTCGGCCTTTGCCGCCAGCTCATCCAGCCGCTGGCGCTGCTGCTCCAGGCTGGCCAGGCGGGCCTCCAGATCCACATATTCGGCGGTCACATCCTGGCTGGACTCACTGCGCCGAACCAGATTGGCGGCCTGGGCCGCCGCGTTCAGAAATTCGCTGTAGTTGTCCGCCGGGACCCGCAGGGTGTAGTACACGCTGCGGTCGCCCCGCTCAGCGCTGCCGCTGCTTTCGCTGCTCTGCACATAGGCCCCCGCCTGGCTGGCCGCCTCCAGCAGGTCGGCGCTCGCCTGGTCATATTGCTTGGTCTCCAGCCAGAGGGTGGCGTTGTAGATGATCTTTCGGCTGTCCTGCGGGGTGAGCGCGCCGGAATCCAGGTCGGTCACCCCCGTGCCTGTGCCCGTTCCGTTGGCAGCGTCCTCCATGGCTGCGCCCGCCATCTCCTGTACCGCGGCGGAGCTGGTGACCGCTGTGCTGGACCCGCCGCATCCGGTGAGCAGACCGGCGAAAAGGGCGGCCGCAAGCGCTGCGGCAAGCCAATGCTTGTTGTGCTTCATCCTGTTTCCCTCCTTGTTTTTTGGCAAAACCACCAAGATTTCGCGGTGAAGAATGTCACCTCTCTGACCCTTATACGAAATTGCTGCCGGGATTATTGCAGCCCCCTTATAAATAAGATACAATAAAAAGCGTTGTGTCACAAGGGGTCGACGGCTGACCCGCTTTTTGAAGAAGGATGTGTATTTTGATGGGTATGAATTTTCTGGTGGGGCAGAGCGGCGGCCCCACTGCGGTAATCAATTCCAGTCTGGCCGGCGTGTATGAAACCGCCCGCGCCTGCGGCGCCGGGCGCATTTACGGCATGCATTACGGCATTGAGGGTCTTTTGAACGAGAAGCTGCTGGATCTGGACCAGCTGCTGGGCAAGGCGCTGAACATTGAGCTGCTCAAGCGCACCCCCGCCTCTTATCTGGGCAGCTGCCGGTACAAGCTGCCCACCCCCGAGCAGGACGAAAGCGTGTACAAGACCCTGTTCGCCCTGTTTGAGCGTTATCAGATCGACGCGGTGCTTTACATCGGCGGCAACGACAGCATGGACACCATTGCCAAGCTGGCGGCCTACGGCAGCCGCATCGGCAGCCCCATCCGGTTCATCGGTGTGCCCAAGACCATCGACAATGACCTGATACTCACTGACCACACCCCCGGCTTTGGCAGCGCGGCCAAGTACATCGCCACCGTGATGAAGGAGATCATCCGGGATTCCAACGTGTATGACCTGAAGAGCGTGACCGTGACCGAGATCATGGGCCGTCACGCGGGCTGGCTGGCCGCCTCCGCAAGCCTGGCCAAGGGCGACGACTGCGACGGCCCGGACCTGATCCTGCTGCCGGAGGTCCCCTTCAGCGAGGAGCTGTTCCTGCGCCGGGTAGAGGCCCTGCGCAAGGAAAAGAACAACATCGTCATTGCCGCCAGCGAGGGCGTGCGCCGCAAGGACGGCACCTTCCTGTGCGATCTGGCGGGCGGTGACGGCGCGGTGGATGCCTTCGGCCACAAGGTCACCCTGTCCGGCACCAGCCGGTATCTGGAGGGTCTGATCCGCCATCATCTGGGCTGCAAGACCCGTGCCATCGAGCTGTCCACCCTGCAGCGGTGCGCCAGCCACCTGACCAGCCGCATCGATGTGAACGAGGCCTACCAGGTGGGCGGCATGGCGGTGCAGGCTGCCATTCAGGGCCAGACCGGCCGGATGAGCGCGCTGATTCGCCGTCAGGATGCCCCCTACGTGGCGGACTGCGAGACCGTGGATGTGCAGGCCGTGGCCAACAAGGAAAAGGCCATTCCCGCCGAGTGGATCACCCCGGACGGCATGCAGGTGACCGGCGCCTTCGAGGCCTACGCCCGGCCCCTGATCCAGGGCGAGCAGATCCCCATTTACGTGGCCGGCGTTCCCCTGCACACCCGCCTGTAAGCAGCCCTGTCATTTTCAATCATTTTGCAAAGCAAAGCACTCCCGGCTGGTCGGGGGTGCTTTTTGCTTTTTGCTTTATAATTTTCGCAGGGCCACGGTGCTGCCGCCAGGGGTCTTGGTGACCACCAGCTGGTTCTCGATGCGGCTTTTCAGCTCCGGCACATGGCTGATAATGCCCACCATCCGCTGACCCTGCACAAGGCTGTGCAGCGTGGTGACCGCCTGCTCCAGACTTTCGGCATCCAGGGTGCCGAAGCCCTCGTCCACAAACAGCACATCCAACTCCACGCCGCCCGCGTAATTCTGGATCACGTCGGACAGACCCAGCGCCAGGGCCAGCGCCGCCTGGAAGGTCTCGCCGCCGGACAGACTGCCCACGCTGCGCACCTTGCCGGTGTAGTTGTCCAGCACATCCAGGTCCAGGGTGTCCTTGGTTTCGGCGGAGGTCATCTGGTGGCATTCCAGCTGGTAGCGCCCGCCGGTCATGGCGAACAGCCGCTGGTTGGCGGCCTCCACCGCGTCGGCAAAATAGGCGGCCAGCACATATTGCTCGAACTGCTGCTTGCCCAGCCCGCCGGAAAGCTTGCCCCCGGCGGTGGCGTCCAGCCGCTCGATCAGCTGCTGGCGCTTCTGGGCCTGCTCCAGTTTTCCGGCGGCGGTGCGCACATCCTCCATGGTCTGCCGGTTGGCCTCCAGCCGCCCGGCAAGCCGGATGCGCTCCCCGTTCAGGGCTGCGCGCTGCTGCTCCTGCTCCTTCATGGCCTGCTCCAGCTCCTGGGGCTGGCAGGCCGGGGCGGGGGCGTTTTGCTGCTGGGCACGCAGCTGCCTGTAAAGAGTTTGGGTCTCCTCGCAGGCCTTTTGCTCCTGCTCCAGCTGCCGGCGCAGCGCTTTGATCTCCTCTTCGGTGTGCAGCGCCTGCCGGAAGGCTTCCTCGCTCATGTCGCCGGCCTCCAACGCCTTGCTCCAGTCCTGAGCCGCCCGGCGGGCTTCCTCCGCCGCTTTTTCGTCGTTCTTCTGCCGCTCGTCTTGCAGGGTGAGGGCGGCGGCCAGCGCCTTCTGGTACTCCTCCAGATCGGTTCGGGTCTCTTGCGTGCTCCGGTCCAGCCGGGCCTTCTCGGCCTGCATGGCAGCCAGGGTCTGCTCCGCCTCGGCGCGTGTGGCATGGGGCAGGCCCGCCTGCAGCTTTTCCGCCTGCTGCCGGGCCGCATCCTGCCGGGCGGTGGTCTGTGCTGCCTGAGCCTGCAATTCGCTGCGCTTCTGGCGGGTCTGGTCCAGCTGCCTGCGGTCGTCTGCCAGCTGGTTCACCGCTGCGCTTGCGGCCTCCACCTTGGCCTGACACTCTGTTTTTTCCGCTTCGGCCTGCCGGAGCAGCTGGTCCAGCCGCTCGTCCCAGTCCAGCAGCAGGCGGGACAGGGTCTTTGCATCCTCTTCCGGGGGCAGCTCCTGCTCCAGCTCGGCCAGCACCTGGCGGGCCTGCCGGATGTACTGCTCCCGGGCGCTGCCCGCCTGAGCGGTGAGGGTGCTGCTGGCCTGTAACGCCTCATTGTAGGCGGTACGGGCCGTTTCCATGGCGGCGGCCAGTGCCTCCAGCTCTTCCTTATTGGGCGCGCCGGTCACGCCCCGGGCCGGGCTGGGATGGTGCACGCTGCCGCACACCGGGCAGGGCTGGCCGGGGGTCAGGTCCCTTGCCAGCAGCCCCGCCTGGTCCCGGCGGAACATCTGGTCCGCGCTCATATAGGCCTGCTGGGCCTTGTCCAGTTCATCGCTTGCCTGTTCCAGCGTCCCGCGGGCAGCCTGCTCGCTCTTTTGCAGCTTCACCAGCTCCCGCATCCGGCTGCGGGTCTCCGCCATTTTCTCCTTGGCCCCGCTCCAGCGGGTCAGCTCCTGTTCCACCCTCTGGGCGGCGGTGAGGGCGGCGGCCAGACCATCCGCCAGCGTCTGGGTCTGTTCCAGGGCGGCGGCCTGCTGCTCTTCCAGCTTGCGGGCCGCTTGCTCCGCGCTTTTCAGCCGGTCCAGCTCCCGGGCACAGGCCTGCTGCTGAGCCTTTGCTGCGTCCAGCTCGTCATATTGCTTTAGGGCCTCGGTCTGCCGTTCCAGCGCCACCGCCAGCCGGGCGACGGTCTGCTGATTCTGCGCCAGCTGCTCCCGGGCCTGCTCCCACCGGGGAGCCTGAGCGTTCAGCCCTTCCAGCTGCGCCTGTGCTTCGGCGTGCAGCCGGGCAGCCTGCTCCGCCGCCAGCCAGGCCTTTTCGCTGCTCTGCCACACCGAGGCCAGCCGGGCAGCTGCCTCCCACCGGCCCAGCCGGGCAAGGTCCTCCACCCGCCGGGGCGCTTCGCTCTGCTGCTGCGCCAGCTGCTGCTCCAGCCGGGCCAGCTGCTCGGCCCTCTGCCCGGCCTCCCGGGCGCTCTGCACCAGCGCGGCGCTTTGCTTGATGCTCTCGTCCAACTGGCCTATTTTTTCCTCCAGACCGGCCAGGGTGTCCCGGTCCGCCCGGCAGAGCTCCTCCGCCAGCTCCAGCACCCGGCCGCTGCGCCAGACGCAGCCTGCATCCGCCAGCAGCTGGGTCAGCTCTGTGGCCTCCTCTTCCTCTGGCAGGCGCAGGCCCGCCAGATACTGGCGCAGGGAATCCACCTGCTTTTCCGTCTCGGCCCGGCTGGCCGAGGCCAATTCTTTCAGCCGTTGCTGCAGCTGCTGACAGCGCTCGGTGGCGAACACCTGCCGTAGAATGGCGCTGCGGTCCCGGCCGGATTTGTTCAGCAGCTCGGCGAACTGGTTCTGGGCGATCATGGCGATCTGGCGGAACTGGTCCACCTGAATGCCCAGCAGCTCTTCCACCGCCGCGTCCACGCTCTCCTTGCCTTCGGCCACCGGCACGGGGTTCTCTCCCTCCAGCCGCTCCAACAGGGCGGTGGCGGGCACCTCGGTGGTACCCTCGCCCCGCTTTTTGCGGCGGGTCTGGGCGGGGCGGCGGGTGATGCGCCACCGCTCGCCCCGATGTAAAAACACCAGCTGAGCGCTGGTCTCCAGGGTATCGTCCGCATAGTCGCTGCGGATCATCTTCTCGCTGCGCACCCGGCCGGTAAGCTTACCGAAAAGCGCATAGCACACCCCGTCGAACAGGGTGGTCTTGCCCGCGCCGGTGTCGCCGGTGATCAGAAACAGACCACCCGCGCCCGCGGCCTCAAAATCCACGGTCTGGCTGCCCGCATAGGCGCCGAAGGCGGTCAGGGTCAGGGTCAAGGGTCTCATACTTCCACCTCCCGGCAAATGGGCTCCAGCACCGCCCGCTCCTCCTCACTGAGGGGCTGGCCGTGCACGGTCCGGTAAAAATCCGCGAACTGGTCCAAAAGGCCCGCCCGCTGCAGCTGCCGCGCCCGCAGCTGGGCCTCGCTGCGGCCGGTGGGGATCTGAGGCGCCAGCTCCAGCTTGACCAGGTTCGGGTAAACGCTGCGCATCCGGGCGGCGGCGTTGGGCGGGATCTGCCGGTCGGTGAGCACCGCATGGACAAAGTCCGCGCAGCCCGGCTCGGCGCTGTCGATCAGCTCCTCCAGCGGACCCTGCACCCGGCGCAGCGGCCGCAGCGGTGCAAAGGGCAGCGCCTGCCAGCGCACATCCCCCTTTTCGCCCAGCTCCACCAGCACCGCCGCCTTGCGGTGGCGCACCTCGCTCACCGAATAGGCCAGGGGCGAGCCGCAGTAGCGGACATGCTCCGCCCCCACCTGCTGGGGGCCGTGGATGTGCCCCAGAGCCACATAGTCAAAGCCCTCGAGCACCGCCGCGTCCACATTGTCCAGCGTGCCCAGGTTCAGCGTCTCGGAGTCGCAGGTCTCGGGACTCTTCCCCCCGCTGGTCACGAACTGGTGGGCCATGATCAGATTGCGGGCGGAAAAATCCGGCCCGGCGGCCCGGATCAGGGCGGCCACCGCGTCGGTGTAGCTCTCGATGGTCTCCTGCGGCAGGGCAGCCCGCACCTGGCTGGGCCGGATGAAGGGCAGCGCCCACAGATGCACCGGGCCAAAGTCATCCTCCAGCACATAGTGCTCCAGCCCGCCGGAAAACACCGCCGCCAGATGCACCCCGCCTGCGGCCAGCAGCTGGCTGCCGAAGCCCAGCCGGTCGGCGCTGTCGTGGTTGCCGCTGATCAGATACACCGGGATCTTCGCCCGGCACAGTCCGGTGAGAAATTCATCCAGCAGCGCCACCGCACCCACGGTGGGCACGCTGCGGTCGTACACATCGCCCGCCACCAGCACGCCGTCCACCTGGTGCTCGGTTGCCATGGCAAGGCATTGGTTCAGGATGTGCCGCTGGTCCTCGTAAAGATCCACCTCGCAGAGCCTGCGCCCCAGATGCAGATCGGATAAATGCAGAAATTTCATGGTTCTTTGCCTTTCTTTGGCGCCGCATATCGCGGGCCTGCCTTGATTATACCAGAGCCGCCGCCCACTTGAAAGCCCCGCCGCCCTGTGCTACCATAGGGGCAAACCCAAACGGAAAGGCGGGAACAGAAGATGGAACTGCGTTTGGAAGCCCCCCGGCCCGAGCACCGGCAGCTGGTGGAAACCTACCGGCGGGAATTTTTGAACAGCGGCGACTCCATCGACGGCTCGGCCGGTCTTGCCTGGTGCAGCGGCTTTGACGAGTGGATGGCCCTCGTGGCCGACAATTCCCGCGACGAGACCGCCCGCCCCGGCTGCGTGGCCACCAGCGTGTTCCTGGCCTTCGACGGCCCGGAGCTGGTGGGCATGGTGGACATCCGCCACCGGCTGAACGACTACCTGCGCCGCTACTGCGGTCACATCGGCTACAGCGTGCGCCCGGCCCTGCGCCGCCGGGGCTATGCCACCGCCATGCTCAACCTCGCTTTGGAGGAATGCCGCCGCCTGGGGCTTTTTCAGGTGATGCTCACCTGCGAGAAAACCAACGTGGCCTCCGCCCGCACCATGCTCCACTGCGGGGCGGTTTTGCAGGACGAGCTGCTCATGGGGAGCATGACCATTCAGCGATACTGGATCGAGCTGTGACCAATTGAATTTTTTATAACCGTGACCGCGCCGCCGCCTTTTACCGACTTAGGGTAAGACGGCGGCGCATATTTTTATCTGTTTGCCGCATATTAAACCATCGTTTCTCAAAAATGTAGAATATTTTTTAGTTAATTTGTTCAAATGCCCATTGCCACCCCTTGTAAAAAGCGTTATAATAGTATCAAAATTTCATCGCAAACGCGGCCCTGTGGGCCACGGGCCGGGCCATTTTGGTCCGGCCCGCGCCCTTTGCTGCGGGAAAGGAGCTCTTAGCATGAACACCACCAACGAACTGCTGCGAGCAATTTTAAAGATGGACGAGGAGGAGCGGCTGCGCACCCAGGCCACCGAGGAATACCGGCGCGGCGCCCAGACCCGCCTGACCGAGGCAGCCCGCAGCCAGGAGGCCGAGATCATGGCCGCCATGCGCACCCGGGTGGACGCCTTTTCCGCCAGGGAGCAGGCCCGGGCCGATGAACGCCTGGCTAAACTGGAGGCCGGCAAGCAGCAGGCCCTCAGCCGGATGGAGCAGCTCCGGGCGGACAAACGGGAGGAATGGGTGAAAACCATCACCGACCGGGTGCTGGGGCGGGAGGCGTAAGCCATGGGCAACACGCAGGCCTCCAATGCCATTCTGGCCAAAAGCCGCGCGCTTTACGGCCGCCGCCTCACCGGGCAGGACTACCAGCAGCTGATGAACTGCCGGGATCTGCCGGAGGTGATCACCTATTTAAAAAGCCGCACCGCCTATGCCCGCGCGCTGGAGGGCGCGGACCCCACCCGGGTACGCCGGGCGGAGCTGGAGGTCCGGCTGCGGCAGAATCTGTTCGACCAGTACGCGGCCTTGTGCCGGTACGAGATGAACATCGGCCACGATTTTTACCGCTACTTTATTCTAAAGGCGGAGGTTCGGGCGCTTGCCAACCGTCTGCAGGAGCTGGCCGCCCCCGGCAGCGAGACGCTGCGGCTGTATCAGATGCCGGAATTCATCCGCCGCCATTCCAAGCTGGACGCTGCCGCCCTGGCCTCCGCCCGGGACCTGGCCAGCCTCACCGCTGTGGTGGAGGGCACGGTTTACCATCCCATCCTCATGAGCTTCTGCGAAAAGGCGGGCTTTGTGCTGGATAAGGACGGCGTTTTGCAGGTACAGGCCGCGCTGGATCAGCTGATCTACAACACCATGGAGGAGCTGGTGGCCAAAAAGCTGCATGGAGCCGCCAAAAAGGACATGGACTACCTGCTGCGCCGCAAGAGCGACCTGGCCGCCATCGTCTACATGTACCGGCTCAAGCAGATGATCGGTGCCGACCGAGCGTATCTGTTGCCCCGGCTGGCGGTGGGCTACAGCAACATGAGCCAGAAGCAGCTGCTCTATTTGATGGACGCGGCGGACTGCGAGGACTTTGTGCACCGGCTGGCCCGCACCCCTTATGCCCGGGAGTTCTTCGGCTCCTCCTTCACCCGCGTGGAGGACGCGGTGCAGCGGCTGGACTACCGCTGGCATCTGAAAAAGCTGCGCTTTTCCACCGACCCCAGCGTGGTGCTGTTCTGCTACATCTTTCTGGCGGAAAACGAGCTGACCAACCTGACCCACATCATCGAGGGTGTCCGCTATCACCTGCCGCCGGAAAAGATCGCCCCCCTGCTGGTGGGCGTGGGCGATTGAGGGGAGGTGCCGAGCGATGTTATTTGAACCGAAAATGCAGCTGGTCTGGGTGAACGGACCCATCGGCCGACTGACGGATTTTCTCGAGCGCTGCTGCCTGGACCAGGGCACGGTGCATACCGCCCGGGCGCTGGACAACATGAATCCGGCGGCGGGCTACGCCGCACCGGAAACCAGCGGCGAATGGTCCGCTCTGGTGGCCCGGCTGGAGGCGGCCGCCGGGGAGGATTCTCTTCCCCTGACCCACCCCTGCGAGGAATTCTCGCCCCGGCAGCGCCAATTGCTGGAGGAGCTGGAGCACCAGCTGGCCGAGAGCGACGCGGATCTGAAGCTGTTGAACGACCAGCTCATCCTCTGCCGCACCGGCAGCGAACAGTTCCGCCAGTTTTCCGGGCTGGAGGTGCCGGTGGACCAGCTGGAGCAATGCCGCTTCGTGCAGGTGCGCTTCGGCTGCATGCCCCAGCGGGGGCTGGAGATGCTGCAGCGGAATTATTCCAAGGACTGCCTGCTGTTTTTGCCCTGCGGACAGAACGAACAAGGATGCTGGGGCGTCTGCCTGACCCCCATGGTGGAGGCCGCCCGCATGGACGGCGTGCTGGCCGAGCTGCGGTTCGAGCCGGTGCATCTGCCGGGTGCGGCGGGCACGCCCGCTCAGATCGTGGAAAATCTTGACCGGAACATCCGGCTGCTGGAGGCCGAAAAAGCCGCCGCGCTGGACCACCGGGCCGCCTTGTGGCAGCAGGCAAAGCCCTGGGCCGCTCCCCTTTACGCCCTGGCCTGCCGAAGGGCCCGGGTGGAGGAGCTGCGCCGGTGCGCCGCGGTGCGCGGCGAGCGATTCTTTTACTGCGTATGGCTGCGCCAGCCGGATCTGGCGGCTTTTGAAGCCGCCTGCCGGGGTCTGGGCCAGCTGGATCTGCTGCCGGACCGGGTGCTGGCCCGCCGGGCCTGGGAGCAGGAAACAGCAAGAAGCGAAGGAAAGTGAGATGAGAACACCTTGGCCATTGAAAAAATGAAGCTGGTTCGGGTGGACGGGCTGCTGCCCCAGCTGGACGAGCTGATCGCAGCCTGCTGCCTGAACGGCGATTTCCACCCGGAGCCCGCGGTGCAGCACATGTCCGGCTCGCTGGGCTATGTGACCCTCAGCGAGGACAACCCCTACACCCCGGACGTGCAGCAGATGGAAGACCTGTTCCGGCTGGCCGGGCAGACCGAGCTGCCCGCCGTCACCGGCAAGCCCCGCCACATCCGGGGCGAGGAGCTGGAGCTGGTGCATCAGGTGGCCCGGCAGCTGCAGGACCTGGCCGCCGAGCGGGATGCACTGGTGGAACAGAAAAACCAGCTGGCCCAGCAGCGGGACCAGTTCGCCCACTTCTCCGGGCTGGATGTGCCGCTGGAAAGCATTCTGGGCTGCGAGTATATCAAGATCCGATTCGGTTTTCTGCCCAAGGCCAGCTACGCCCGCATGACGGTGGCCTACGCCGAGAACCCCCATGTGCTCTTTGTCACCTGCGGCGAGGAGGCCGCCGGGTACTGGGGCCTGTATTTCACCCCCCGGGAGACCGCTGACGAGATTGACGGTATCTTCTCCACCCTGTTCTTCGAGCGGCTGCATCTGCCCGCCGCCACCGGCACCCCGGCCCAGATCGTGAGCCAGCTGGATGCCCAGATGGCCGAGCTGGACAAAAAACTGGAGGATGTGGCCCGGCGCACCGCCGATTACTGGGCCGAAGAGGAAAAGCCCCTGGCGGACATCTACCGCCAGCTGAAATGGCACCAGAGCGTATTTGATATGCGCCACTACGCCGCCTGCCGCGATAACTACTTCTTCTTCGTGGGCTGGGTGCCCGCCGACAAGGCCCCGGAATTCGAGAAGAAGGCAAAGGCCATCCCCCACATGCGGGTCACGGTGAGCGACCCGGGCGAGGTGGAGGAATCCACGCCGCCCACCCTTTTGAAGAACCCCTGGTTCGTGCGGCCCTTCGAGATGTTCGTGGACATGTACGGCCTGCCCAGCTACGGCGAGATGGACATCACCGCCTTTGTGGCCATCACCTTCACGGTGCTGTTCGGCATCATGTTCGGCGACCTGGGCCAGGGCGCGGTGCTGGCCATCGGCGGCTTTGTCCTTTGGAAGTGGAAAAAGATCGGTCTGGCCCGGCTGGTGGTGCCCTGCGGCATCTCCAGCATGGTGTTCGGCTTTCTGTTCGGCTCGGTCTTCGGCTTCGAGGAGGCCCTGAACCCGGTGTACCAGGCTCTCGGCTGGAGCGGCAAGCCCATCAGCTGGTGGCCCGGCGCTCCCCATTCGGTGCTGGACACCGCCGCCATCAACCCCATTCTGATCTGCGCCATCTTCATCGGCGTGGCCATGGTCTTCCTGGCCATGCTGCTGCACGTATACGCGGCGGTGCGCAAAAAGCACTGGGGCGAGGCCATCTTCTCCAACAACGGCCTGGTGGGCATGCTGGTGTACGCCGCCGGTGTTTCGCTGGTGAGCGGCTTCATGAAGGGCCCCGTCTTCCTGCCGAGCGGCATGGCGCTGGCCATTCTGGTGGCGGGCCTTGTGGTGCTTTTCTTCCAGGAGGTGCTCATCGGTCTGGTGGATCATCATCCCCACTGGAAGCCGGACAGCTGGGCCGACTACTGCATGCAGAATGTGTTTGAACTGCTGGAATACGTGCTGAGCTATTTCAGCAATACGGTATCCTTCCTGCGCGTGGGCGCCTTCGTCTTCGTGCACGCGGCCATGATGATGGCCATCTTCAGCCTGGCGGGCGACCCGCCCAACATGATCGTGGTGGTGCTGGGCAACGCCCTCATCATCGCACTGGAGGGCCTGCTCTCCGGCATTCAGGGCCTGCGCCTTGAATTTTACGAAATGTTCAGCCGCTGCTACGAGGGCGGCGGCCACCCCTTCCGGGGCGTGGACCTGACCAAGAAGGCGCAGCAGGGCTGATTGCCTGCCGCCTTTGAGATAGTTATTTGGAGGTAATGATCTATGAATCCCGTAATCACTGCTCTGCTCGTTTTGCTGCCCCTGGCCCTGATCATGGGCTGCGCCGCCTGGCTGGCCAAGCGCTCCGCCGCCGGTATGCCGGTCAAGCGCACCCTGGCCATCAACCTGAGCTGCTTTCTGGTTGTGATGCTGATCGCCGGCTGCTTCGCCTTCGCAGTCAGCGCTGAGGACGCTGCCGCCACCACCGCCGTGATGACCGCCGCCGAGAAGGCCGCCAGCAACGAGAGCATGGGCCTTGGCCTGCTGGCTGCCGCGCTGGTTACCGGTCTGGCCGGCATCGGCGGCGGCCTGGCCGTTGCCGCCGGTGCTCCCGCCGCCATCGCCGCCGCCAGCGAGGACCCCAAGAGCTTCGGTAAGAGCCTGATCTTCGTTGCTCTGGGCGAGTCCATCGCGCTGTACGGCGTGGTTATCTCCATCCTGATCCTGAACAAGCTGGTCTGACCCGGCGGCTTCCAAACGAAGGGAGGGCAGACCATGCGGTTTTATCTGATCAGCGACAATACCGATACCCAGACCGGCATGCGGCTGGCGGGCATCGAGGGCGTGGTGGCCCACCAGGCCGACGAAGTGACCGCCGCCCTGGACTATGCGCTGGCCCAGCCGGACGTGGGCATGATTCTGGTGACGGAAAAGATCGCCGACGATTTCGAGGCCATCGTGAACGAGGCAAAGCAAGCCCCGGACGCCCCGCTGATCCTGGCCATTCCGGACCGGCACGGCTCGGCCCTGGGCAAGGATCGCATCACCCGCTATGTGCGGGAGGCCATCGGCGTAAAAATTTAACCCGATGACCGCAAACCAACCAAAAGAGGTGTAAGCCATGATCGACGAAAACGAGCGGGCCGCGCAGTTTCTGCAGGCCATCCAGCGGGACGCCGAGCACCGGCGCAGCGAGATCGTGAAGGCCATTGACGCCGAAACCGCCGCCGAGCTGGAAAAGAAGCGGACCGAAGCGGAAAAAAAGGCCGCCCGCATGGAGGAATACGAAACCCAGCGCGCCACCGAAAACGCCAACCGGCTGCTTTCGCAGAGCGTGCTGGACGCCGGGGCGGAGCTTGCCCGCCGCCGGGGCCAGATCGCGGACGAGGTGTTCTCGGCCTGCGAAAAAGAGATCGAAGCCTTCGTGAGCAGCCCGGACTACGGGCCGTTTCTGAAGCAGAACGCCGCCGGGCTGCTGACACTGCTGCGGTGCGACACCGCCCAGTTCTTCGCCCGGCCCCAGGACCTGGAGCTAGCCCGGCAGAACCTGCCCGCCGGCTGCACCGTGGAGGCAGACGGCACCATCCGTCTGGGCGGGCTGCGCGCCCGCGCGGGCAGCACCGAGGCGGACGACACGCTGGACATGCGCATGGAGAACCAGAAGGACTGGTTTTTGCGCTCCTGCGGCATGTCCATCGCGCTGGAACAGTTGTGAGGTGAAGGGAATTGGCAGAAAATCGCATCTATAGCATCAACGGCCCGGTTGTGACCGTGCGGGGCAAAACCGGGTTTTCCATGATGGAGATGGTGTATGTGGGCAAGGCCCGGCTGGTGGGCGAGGTGATCCGCCTGAGCGAGGACGCCGCCACCATCCAGGTATACGAGGAGACCGGCGGCCTTGCCCCCGGCGAGCCGGTGTATTCCACCGGCGGCGCGCTGGCCGTGACCCTTGGCCCCGGCATCCTGCGCAACATCTACGACGGCATCCAGCGCCCGCTGCCCGCTCTGGAGGAGCTGAGCGGCGCCTTCATCGGCCGCGGCTGCTCTGCCCCCGCGCTGGACGAGACCGCCCGCTGGGACGTGACCGTGCTGGCAAAGCCCGGCGACCGGCTCACCCCCGGCCGGATTTACGCCACCTGTCCCGAGACCCCCGCCATTGAGCACCGGTGCATGGTGCCGCCCAATGTATCCGGCACCGTGACCTGGGTGGCCGAAAACGGCAGCTACACCGTGAACGACACGGTGGTCAAGCTCACCGACGACCGGGGCAACGAGCGGGTACTGACCCTGTGCCAGAAATGGCCCATCCGAATCCCCCGCCCTGTCTCTCGCCGGATGCCCGCCCAGCGGCCGCTGATCACCGGCATGCGGGTGGTGGACACCATGTTCCCCATCGCCAAAGGCGGCGCGGCGGCCATTCCCGGCGGCTTCGGCACCGGCAAGACCATGACCCAGCATCAGCTGGCCAAATGGTGTGACGCAGACATCATCATCTACGTGGGCTGCGGCGAACGCGGCAACGAGATGACCCAGGCGCTGACCGAATTCAGCGAGCTGATCGACCCCAAGACCGGCCGTCCGCTGACCGACCGCACCGTGCTGATCGCCAACACCTCCAACATGCCGGTGGCCGCCCGTGAGGCATCCATCTACACCGGCATCACCCTGGCGGAATACTACCGGGACATGGGCTACCATGCCGCCATGATGGCGGACTCCACCTCCCGCTGGGCCGAGGCCCTGCGCGAGATCAGCGGCCGTCTGGAGGAAATGCCCGCCGACGAGGGCTACCCCGCCTACCTGCCCAGCCGTCTGGCCCAGTTCTACGAGCGCGCGGGCTATGCTCAGGCGCTGTGCGGCCAGGAGGGCTCTGTAACGGTAATCGGCGCGGTCAGCCCCCAGGGCTCCGACTTCTCGGAGCCGGTGACCCAGAACACCAAGCGGTTCACCCGCTGCTTCTGGGCGCTGGACAAGGCGCTGGCCTACGCCCGCCATTACCCGGCCATCAACTGGAACACCAGCTACAGCGAGTATCTGGGGGATCTGTCCCCCTGGTACTACGACAACGTGGGCCCGGACTTCATGCAGTGCCGGGAGCGCATTGCCGGTCTGCTTTTGCAGGAGACCAGCCTGATGGAGATCGTGAAGCTGATCGGCTCCGATGTGCTGCCGGATGACCAGAAGCTGATCATCGAGATCGCCCGCGTCATCCGCGTGGGCTTTTTGCAGCAGAACTTCTTCCACGACCAGGACACCTATGTGAGCCTGGAAAAGCAGCTAAAAATGATGCGGGTGATCCTGCATCTGTACGAAAAGAGCCAGGTGCTGGTGGCAAAGCAGGTGCCCATGAGCCGGGTGCTGCGCACCGGCCTGTTCGACAAGCTGGTCAAGATGAAGTACGACATCCCCAACGACCACCTGGAGCTTTTCGACGATTATACCGCCGAGATCGACCAGAAGATCGGCGAACTCATGCGCCCGTGACCGGCGCCGGAAAGGAGAGATTTGTACCATGCTCTTAGAGTATGTGGGCCTCAGCCAGATCAACGGCTCGCTGGTGATTCTGGATGGGGTGAAAAACGCCAGCTACGACGAGATGGTGGTGCTGCGCCTTGACGACGGCAGCCAGCGCATCGGCCGCATCGTGATGATCGAGGGCGAGAAATGCGTGATTCAGGTGTTCGAGGGAACCACCGGGTTCTCGCTTTCCAACACCCGCACCACCCTGACCGGCCATCCCATGCAGGTGGACCTGAGCCCGGAGCTGCTGGGCCGCACGCTGGACGGTCTGGGCCGCCCCATCGACGGCCTGGGCGCCATCTACCCGGAATGCCGCCGGGACGTGAACGGCGCGCCCATCAACCCGGTGAGCCGGGTCTATCCCCGCAACTACATCTGCACCGGCATTTCCGCCATTGACGCGCTGACCACCCTGATCCGCGGCCAGAAGCTGCCCATCTTTTCCGGGTCCGGCATGCGCCACAACGAGCTGGCGGTGCAGATCGTAAAGCAGGCAAACGTATCCGACGGCGAGGATTTCGCCATCGTGTTCGCGGCCATGGGCGTGAAGAACGATGTGGCGGATTATTTCAAGAGCTCCTTCGAGGCCGCCAACGTAATGGACCGGGTGGTCATGCTGCTGAATCTGGCGGGCGACCCCATCGTGGAACGCATCATCACACCCAAGGCGGCGCTGACCATCGCCGAGTATCTGGCCTTTGATCTGGGCAAGAACATTCTGGTCATCCTCACCGACATGACCAGCTACTGTGAGGCCCTGCGGGAGTTCTCCTCCTCCAAGGGCGAGATCCCCGGCCGTAAGGGCTACCCCGGCTACCTGTATTCCGATCTGGCCAGCCTGTACGAGCGGGCGGGCATCGTGAAGGGCAAGAAGGGTTCCGTGACCCAGATCCCCATTCTGACCATGCCCAACGACGACATTACCCATCCCATTCCGGACCTGACCGGATACATCACCGAGGGCCAGATCGTGCTGGACCGCAATCTGGACGCCACCGGCGTGTATCCGCCCATCAGCGTGCTGCCCAGCCTGTCCCGTCTGATGAAGGACGGCATCGGCAAGGGCTACACCCGCGAGGACCACAACCCGCTGGCCAACCAGCTGTTCGCCACCTATGCCCGAGTACAGGACGCAAAGGCGCTGGCCAGCGTCATCGGTGAGGAAGAGCTTTCGCCCAGCGACAAGCGGGTGATGGAGTTCGGCCGCGCCTTTGAGGAAAAGTTCGTGGGTCAGGGCAACACCAGCCGGACCATCGAGGAGACGCTGGATCTTGGCTGGGAGCTGCTGAGCATGCTGCCCAAAGAGGAGCTGGACCGTGTGGACCAGGTATTGCTGGACCACTACTACAAGCCCAAAACCGACCCCAAGCAGCGGGAGCTG
This sequence comes from Gemmiger sp. An194, assembly GCF_002160145.1. Classification (GTDB taxonomy): domain Bacteria; phylum Bacillota; class Clostridia; order Oscillospirales; family Ruminococcaceae; genus Allofournierella. The sequence goes on from NZ_NFKA01000026.1 coordinate 25,204, forward strand.
GGGGTGCGCCGGGCTTTCCACAACGACGCCGAGTAACCGGGCAGATACACCCAGAAAGGAGGCCTTGTTTTGGCGCAGCAGATATTCCCCACAAAAAGCAATCTGATGGCACAGCAGAAGAGCCTTGCGCTGGCCAGCCAGGGCTACGAACTGATGGACCGCAAGCGCAACATTCTGGTACGCGAGATGATGCAGCTCATCGACCGGGCCGCCGCCATTCAGGACCAGATCGCCGCGGCCTATGCGGAGGCATACGCTGCCCTGCAGCTGGCCAATGTGACGCTGGGCGTGGTATCGAGCTTTGCTCACACGGTACCGGTGGAAAACGGGCTTTCGCTGGACTGGCGCAGTGTGATGGGCGTGGAGCTGCCCATGGTAAAGCTGGAGGAGACCGCGCCCCAGAGCCTGTATTACGGTCTGGGCGGGACCAACAGTCAGCTGGACGAGGCATACCGCAAGTTCTGCCAGGTGAAGCGGCTCACGGTGGAGCTGGCCGAGGTGGAAAGCAGTGTATACCGCTTGGCACAGGCCATTCAGAAGACCCAGAAGCGGGCCAACGCCCTGAGCAACATCATGATTCCGCAGTTCAATTCCAACATCAAGTACATCACCGAAGTGCTGGAAGAAAAAGAACGGGAAGATTTCTCCCGCCTCAAAGTAATCAAATCTTCTTTTTAGCGGACTCGACCGGTAACGGGGTGCGGTACGCTTCTGGATACGCACCGGATTTTCCTCAGCAACGTACGCCAGCACCCATTTGGCGGACCCGACCGTTGGCGGGGTGCGGTACGCTTACGGGTACGCACCGGATTTTCCTCAGCAACGTACGCCAGCACCCATTTGGCGGACCCGACCGTTGGCGGGGTGCGGTACCCGATATATACCGGGTAAACCTCCGCGAAAGGATGCCAACTGCCCTTGACGGACTCGACCGGTTCTTTGCCGTGTTCCAAGGGTTTGAAACAAAATCCCTTTCTTCCCCGCCAAGATTGCAATCCAGTTCATTGAATTAAAAACAAAAATTACTTTTAGTGTTTAAAACTCGCGCAACTGCACCTCGCCTTTTTGGGCGGGGTGCTTCTTTGTGTGTGTATATCTTCTTGGATATCTTTTTGGGTATCTTATATTGCTCTTCCGGTTTCGTCACTTTCAAATGCTGCATCCGGTGCATGGAAGGCTCGAAACTGTCGTTTCCATCTTTCAAATTCGTAACATGGAAGTGACGCAGCGGGCACAGGGTTTTCGGCATGGAACGCATGGGTGTTTTCCTCCTTTGGTTCTGTTGAAATTTCCGGGAACAAACGGGCAGAAAAAAAACCGGCGGCGCATGGCAAAATAAAAGCCATACGCCGTCGGTTTTCTATTTGTTCCAGTTTATATGATAGCACAGGAGGAACCGGGCTTTCCAGGGTCAAAACAAAGGTTTATCCGGGCTTTTCGACGAAAATCCGGGTAAACTACACTGCAATCAGCCTGCCCCGGTCGAGTCCATAAATGGGTGTTCGCGTACCCGTAAGCGTACCGCCCCCCGCTGCCGGTCGAGTCCGCCAAATGGGTGCTGGCGTACGTTGCTGAGGAAAATCCGATGCGTACCCGTAAGTGTACCGCACCCCGCTAACGGTCGAGTCCATCAAAAAGGCAGTTTGCGTATTTCGCTGAGGAAAATCCGGTGCGTACCCGTAAACGTCCCGCACTCAGTTACCGGTCGAGTCGTTAAAAAAACCAGGAGGGGAGCCAGCGGGCGGAGGCGATCCAGGTTTCGGATACCGAGATGCCGGTCACCGCCGGGTAGAACCAGAGGAACACCGCTGCCGCCGCAATCAGAACGCACAGGGCGATTCTCCGCGCAAGCTGCGGCCGGTCATGGTCCAGCTTGGACAGCATCAGGGCAAGCCCCGCCACCGCAAACCACAGGCTGGGGAAATAATGGTACAGGAAGGTGCACCGGGTCACCAGTACCCAGGGCAGCAGCTGCGCCAGATACAGCACCAGCACACTTCCCTGCGCCCGGCATGCCCGCCCGCTGATCTGCCGCCAGACCAACGCGCACAGCCCGGCCAGCGCCGCCCACCATACGATGGGATTGCCCATGCCCGCAATGGTCCCCCGCATCCCCGCAGGCAGCCCGCTGGCAGAATAATACCATACAGGGCGTAATAACAATGGCCAGGTATACCAGTTGGATTCATAGGGATGGGTGCTCTTGAGCTGACTGTGGTAGTTGAACATGGTCAGCTGACACTGCCACCACTCGCCCAGGCTGAAGCCGCCTTCCCGCCACCAGTAGGGCAGATAAGCCAGCACGTAAATCATCAGCGGAATCAGCACGAAGAAGAGCACACCGCCCATCAGGGCAATGGCCAGCTCCCTGCTGAAGCCCGGCTTCTTCTGCCGCCAGCGGGCCCACAGCACGCCGAAATACAGCACCGCCAGCCCGGCCCCGGCATAGATGCCGGTCCACTTGCTGGCCGCGCCCAGGCCGAAGGAAACACCAGCCAGGGCCATGGGCAGGATGCTGTTATCCACACCTTTGGTCAGCACGCTCTGGCAGTACCAGAGCATGAAATAGGCTCCCAGCAGGATAAAGAAGGTACCGTAGATGTCGATGGTGGCAATCCGGCTCTGGGCATAGCGCATCAGATCCAGCCCGGCCAGAAGGGCCGCAAAACCCGCCCACCGGGGCGACCGGGTAAGCCGCCGCACAAAGAGATACAGCACCGGCACCAGCGCGATGCCGAACAGCGCGCCCGCCACACGCCAGCCGAAGCCGGTCATGCCGAACACCGCGATGCCCAGCATGATGAACACCTTGCCCAGCGGCGGGTGGGTGGTCTCGTACACCGGCATACCATGCAGATGCTCGTAGGCGGTGCGGCCGTGGTAGATCTCGTCAAAATACATGCTGTTTTTGTAGCTGATGGTGTCCGGCACCAGATTCTGCTCGTCGAACAGTGCCCCGCTCTCGCCGGTCACGGCCAGGCATTCGCCCGCGTCGTTCTTGAAGGCCAGCTCCATCAGGCTGGCATCGGTGAGGGTGATGGTGTAGGTCTCGCTGTCGGTAACCGGCAGCGACAGCCAATGGAACACGTTGCCGTAGTCCAGCGCCTGGTTCACCAGCTCGGTGCCCCGACTGTCGGTCACGGTGAGCTGACCGCTCCAGTTGATCTGGGGATAGATCCACAGGCTGGAGGCCTCGCCCTCCACCTGTACGGTGTAGGTCTTGGTCCCCTGCACCACCTCCGGGTTCTGAGGCGCGGTGAAGTCACCCAGATTCATCAGGCTTACCACTCCCACCAGCACAGTGCCCGCCAGCAGCCAGAGCAGCTCCGGCCGGGTCCAGCGGGGCTGGGGTGCGGGCGCGGTAAGGGCAGGCTCCGGGGAGGGTTGCAGCGCACAGATCTTTTCGCCGCGGCACAGCCGCAGGCAGGCCAGCCAGACCATCACGGTGCCCACCAGGTTGGCCAGGCTCACCACCGCGATCATCACACGGGCGGTGTCGCTGGTGAGGAACTGGTCCTCGGTGCCGTTGGAAGCCAGCACCAGCGCCAGATTGAGCAATGTGGACATGCTCAGCACTGCGGTGCCCGCCAGCAGCTTGCGGTCCGCCCAGCGGGCCACTGCCGCCAGCAGCAGTGCCAGCGCCGGGATCAGATACCGCTCGTGCATCCGGTGGCTCAAGCAGAAGATGGCAACCCCGTAAAAGCCCGCCAGCAGCATGGGGCAGAACCGGCCGCTGCGCACACTGATCCAGGCCAGATACAGCATGGCGACGGTGGCGACCAGAATGCCCACAGTGCCCAGCATCTGCCAGGTGATGGGCGTGCCGAACACGCCCTCGGTCTGCACGATCCAGTTGCCGCCCAGCAGGGTGATCAGATTAAAGCCGTTCACGCTGGCATAGGGATAACTGGCCACGGTTCCGGTGTACTTTTCCACCAGCCAGTCCATGGGCTGGTCACCCCAGAAGGGCAGTGCAAAGGCCAGCACCACCGCCACAGACAAAACAGCTCCCAGCGCCGCGCGAACCACTACCCTGCCCCGCTCGGCCACAGGGCCGGTGAACAGAGGCAACGCAAAGCAGACCGCCAGCACCGGCCCGAACAGCAAAGCCTGGGGCTTCAGAGCCAGCGCCAGACCGTACAGCAGGGCGGCGGGCAGATATTTTTTCCGGCTCAGCAGCCAGAACACCCCCACCAGGCAGAGGGCAGGCACGCTGTCCACCTGCTTCCAGACGGCGGTGTCGTACAAAAAGGCCGGACAGAAGGCGACGAGCACCGCGATGAGCATGGCCCGCTTTTCGTTCAGATGGGTGCGGGCGATGTGCCAGATCAGAGCGGTCAGGCCCACATCACACAGGATGGGTACACTGCTCAGCAGCAGCACAAAGCCCTTGCCGCTCACATCCATGCCCAGCAGCTTGCCCAGGCTGCCCAGCACCCAGAGCACCAGCATATAGCCGGGGGGATAATCCGCAAAATATTCCGGGGAATAGAACTGGCCCGGGCCCAGATCCGCCAGGCGCTGCGCCCAGGCGGTGAAGCAGGCCACATCGGTGGAATAGCCCTCGGTGACCAGGGTCAGCCCGATGCGCAGCACAGCGGCGCAGATCAGCAGCACCAGCAGACCGTTGGGCAATCGCCGGTCACTCCGGCGAACATGTGGTTTGGCGTTTGCCATGATCTCTCTCCTTTTCACACGCACGGCCGCACCGTGCGGGGATGGCCCACCCAAACTGTGGACACTCTTATGTTCAGTATAGTCAAAACGTCCTGCTCATTGCAAGGGGCAGGGTGTGGTTTTCCTGTGAAAACGAAACAAGAGTACAAAAACAGGGCACAAAAAAGCCGGATGCGGTGAAGCCTTCACCACACCCGGCAAACCGTCGGATCGCAGGGCCGCCCCGCTTGGGAGCGAGCCCAGTATGTGATATTTTAAGAAATTTTAGACACTTTGGGGCCCTGAGCGGTGTCTTCCACCTGCCAGCCCATCTCGGTGATCTGGGCGCGCAGAGCGTCGGCGGTGGCCCAGTCCTTAGCCTTCTTGGCGGCGGCGCGGCGCTCCACCAGCTCCATCACCTCGGCAGGCACCTCGTTGGTCTTGCGGTTGTACAGCAGGCCCAGCACGCCGGTCAGCTCGTCGAACACCTCAGCGGCATTGGTCAGCGCAGCCTTGGAGGCCTCCTTGCCCAGGGTGTTGATCTCCTTCACCAGCTCAAAGATGGCGGCCAGCGCATCCGGGGTGTTCAGATCGTCGTCCATGGCGGTGTTGAACTTGGCCTTGGCGGCGGCAGCCTTCTCCACCAGTACCTCGCTGCCGGTCTCGGCGGCGTTCTTGATGAGGAAATCCAGATTCTCGCGGCAGGTATACAGCCGCTCCAGGCTGGACTTGCAGGACTGGATCAGCTCCACGGTGTAGTTCAGCGGCATGCGGTAGCCCGCGGTGAGCAGGAAGTAACGGATGGGCTCATAGCCGTAAGCGTCGGCAATCTCACGCACAGTGAAGAAATTGTTGGCGCTCTTGCTCATCTTGTGGTTGTCGATGTTCAAAAAGCCGTTGTGCATCCAGTAGCGGCTGAAGGTGCAGCCGTTGGCGCACTCGGACTGGGCGATCTCGTTCTCGTGGTGGGGGAAGATCAGGTCCTGACCACCGCAGTGCAGGTCGATGGTCTCGCCCAGATGCTTGCGGGCCATGGCGCTGCACTCAATGTGCCAGCCGGGCCGGCCGGGGCCGTAGGGGCTTTCCCAGGCGGGCTCGCCGGGCTTGGCGGCCTTCCAGACCGCGAAATCCGCCGGGTCCTCCTTCAGGTCGTCGTCCATCTGGCTGCGCAGCTCACGGTTGCCGCTCTCCAGGTCCTCCAGGTTCAGGTGGCTCAGCTTGCCGTACTCCTTGAACTTTCTGGCCCGGAAATACACGTCGCCGTTCTTGGCCACATAGCCGTAGCCCTTTTCGATGATGTCGGCCACGATGCCCAGGATCTCGTCGATGTGCTCGGTGGCGCGGGGACGCACGCTGGGTGCCAGCACGTTCAGGCCCTCGCTGTCCTTGATATACTCGGCCTCGTAGCGGCGGGCGACCTCCTGCATGGGCACGCCTTCCTCCTGGCCCTTCTTAATCAGCTTGTCGTCAATGTCGGTGATGTTGGAAACGTAGATCACCTTATTGCCCTGGTACTCCAGATACCGGCGCAGGGTGTCGAACACCACCATGGGCCGGGCGTTGCCGATGTGGATGAAATTGTACACGGTGGGGCCGCACACATAGATGCGGTACTCGCCGGGCTTCTGCGGGATGAACTCCTCTTTTTTGCGGGTGAGGGTGTTAAAAATCTGCATACTGCTTCGCTCCTTGCTCTGCGCAACGGCCCCATGGCCCGGCGCAGTTTCAATGGTATCATTATACCAGCCTTTGGCGGTTTGCGCAACGGCGGACCGGACCTTTTGGCAAAAACAAAACGCCCGGCGATCCGCAGATCGCCGGGGCGCGTTTGTACTTTTGAAAACCGTTCTCGGTTACAGCCACTTCTTCCAGCGGGCCAAAAAGCCTGCGCCCAGAGTAGCCAGCACGGCAATGACCACCACGATCACAAAGCCGAAGGGATTCTCGGCGAAGGGCACCGGCACGTTCATGCCCCACAGGCTGGACACGATGGTGGGCACCGTGAGGATGATGGTCACGGCAGCCAGCAGCTTCATCACGATGTTCAGGTTGTTGGAGATCACGGAGGCGAAGGCATCCATGGTGCCGGACAGAATGTCCCGGTAGATGCTGCTCATCTCCATGGCCTGCTTGTTCTCGATGATTACGTCCTCCAGCAGATCGGTATCCTCGGGGAAGTCCCGCACAAAATCCATGCGCAGCAGCTTCTCCAGAACGATCTCGTTGCCCTTCAGGGAGGTGGAGAAGTACACCAGGCTCTTCTCCAGGCCCAGCATCTGGATGAGCTCTTTGTTCTTCATGCTCTTGTGCAGCTCGTTCTCCACGCGGGTGCTGGCCTTGTCCACCTGGCGCAGGTAGAACAGGAACAGGCTGGCGTTGCGATAGAGCATCTGCAGGGCCATGCGCTTGCGCTTCTTGGTGCTGCAGGCCTTGACCAGACCCTCCATGAAGGCCCGGGGCAGCGCGGTCTCCTTCAGAGAGACAGTGATGATGTTATCCTCGGTGAGCACGATGCCGAAGGGAATGGTGGAATACACAAAGCTGTGGCCCTCGGTCTGCACGATGGGGGTGTCCACGATGATGAGGATGTGGCCGTTGTCCTCCACTTCAATACGGCTGCGTTCCTCTTCGTCCAGCGCGGCCCGAACCAGGTCCGGGTCCACATGCAGCTGGGCGCAGACCCGGCCGATCTCCTTCTCGTTGGGGTCGCACAGGTTGATCCAGGAGCCGGGCAGGATCTGGTCCTGCTCCAGCATACGGCCGCTGTCGCTCAGATAAATATTCAACATAAAAAAACACCTGCTTTCTCAAACTTACCGGTTCTTCTCCCGGCTGTGTTTGCGGCGCACGGCATTACAGCCGCCCCCCGAAAAGCAGGCTCCGCGCTCATAATTCAGCGCAGAATGCAGGGTAAGGCAGCAAAGCCGGTTCCGCTGATAAAACGATCCACACATCTACTGGGGTCGCCGTCCATGCTGTCATCTCCTTGCATTGAATTTTTTGCAGTGGGCCTTTCGGCCCTCAATTAGTGTATGCCCGCCGGACAGGTTTGTCAAGCCATAAAACGCCAAAAAACGACGCTTTTTGGCGCTACGCGGTAAAAAGCGGGTAAAAAGGCCAAAAATGCCCCAAAACGGGCAAATTCGGCCCGGTTTGGGGCACGGCGGCGGGATTGCTCCGGCAAAAAAGAAAGCCGGGGAAACCAGCTGCTTCGCTGGCCTCCCCGGCACGGGTTACTGGGTTTTGCGGGCCTCAGCCCATCACATACACGTTCACTTCCTGCACACCGTTCATCAGCGCTTCGGAGAAGCTGTCGTAGAACAGGTCCACCAGGCAGCTGCCGTTCAGCAGCGAAGCGCCTGTGTCGGTGGCGATGGCATAGCCGTAAACCAGCTTGCCGTCGGTGCTGGTGATATAGAGCTTGGTGCCGTACGGGATGAGGGCGGGGTTCACGGCAACGGTGCCGCAATACAGGCCCAATCCGGAAGCGCCCCGGCCCCGGCTGGCACTGTAGCCGGTGGCCCGGCCGGTGTACACCGCCGTGTAGCCGGTGGGCACGCCGTCCACCACCTCAGGACCTTCCAGCGGCGAAACCGGCGCCCCTGCCTGATAGGCCTTGATGATGGTGTTCTGGGGTGCCACGGTCTGCACCACGCTGATCACCTGGCTGGATTCCACCACGCCGTCCACCACGCGCTCGCGGTGGGTGATCTGGTTGGTGCCCTCGTGCCCCTGCTGCACCAGCTGGGTCCGGTTGCGGTTCCTGTAGAACAAGCTGGTGTACACATACTCGGTCTCGTAGGGGATGGATTCCTCCACCACGGTGTCCCGGTATTCCACCCGGTGTACCTGGATGCTCAGGCCGTCGGAAATGGCGGTGTGCAGGCTGGGCTCGGTGTAATCGTGCTCACCCAGCTCCACGCCGCAGGCGGCCAGTGCGTCGTTCACGGTGCCGTTGACCAGGCGCAGCTGGTGGGTCTGGCCGTCCGCGGTGACGGTGAGGTCCAGCGCCCGCTGGATGCTCAGACTGGCCTGATTGCCCTTGTAGGCGGTGTAGTGCACATCGTCGCCCTCCTCAGCCACGATGCCGCTCAGCTGCATGAGCTGCTGCGGGTCGTCCAGGTGGGTCATAACCACCTCGCTCGCGCCCTCGGAATCGGTGATGCGCACCAGATGCAGCGCCTGATGCAGGCCGATCAGGGTGAGCGCCAGGCAGCCCACGGTAATCAGGCAGGCCCACACCTTGACCGGCACCGCCAGAACCAGGCGGCGCAATTTGTTGATGATCGTAATCATGCAATCTCCTAACGTTCCATGCTGGCGGGCAATGGGGGCCAAAACGGCCCGCCGGCGGCCTGGAACATGGGGCCAGACCGCGCCCTGCTTTCGATGGCCCGAAGCCTTTGCCGGCAAATGCGGGCTGTTCCGGGCACTTGTGGCATTGTAGCAAAAGCGGACCGGAGCCGTCAAACGGGAAAGCTCCGCCGTTTTTTGCCGCATGCTTTCAAATTTCGCCGAAATATATTTACCGTTCACTGTTGCTTTTAAAATTCTCGCTTTTTCGGCTTTTTTCTTAAGATTTCTTAAGATTCAAACCGATTGTATCAATATCGCCTCCTTTTGTACAACATAAATTCCCGCTGCCGCTCACAGAATCCTCTGGCAGGATTTTGTGCAGCTTCCACAATTTTTATTCCGATTATGGATTTTTCCTCGCTCATGCAAGCCGCTGCAATTTGCTAAAACGCCTCCGCTTTTCTTCCGGCCCCGGTGCTTTTCCGCCTGTTTTTCGGGCATGACCCGGCCCCGTTTTCCGGGTCTGATTCTGATTGTATCCCCTGCCGCCGGGCATATTTTGCCGAAGGGTGCCCTGTGCTGTTTTTCCCTTTTTTCCACGGCTGCTGCGCCCGGTTATACTCCGCTTTTTTCAGGCAGTGCGCCTTCACCGACAGGTGCAAATCATGGGGCGATATCCATATATAATGTAATATATAAATATCCTATATCATAACCCCACGTTGAACGTGGGGTTTGCAGAACGGCCCTATAAGGGCCATTATTCCAGCAGCACCTAAAGGTGC
>NZ_NFKA01000027.1 GCF_002160145.1 Gemmiger sp. An194
GTGATTTTCCATCACGATAAGGTTCCGTTCAAGCTTCGATATTGTTCAATTTTCAAGGTCCTGTGCCGCTCTCCCTCACGGGACAGCTTGTTTATTATATCTCATCAAGTTCTTGTTGTCAATCACTTTTTTGAAATATTTTTTTATTAGCTTTTCAGCGGCTCGCTGTCTCTCGCGACAGCTTGATTATAATACCACACCACCGACCACATGTCAACACCTTTTTTGAAATTTATTCCATGTTTTTTCTTCTTTATCGACCAGCCCATTCTTCCCTTATATATAAAGGAAAGGAACGGGGAAACTCCCCGTTCCTTTCCTGCTTAAAGCCGCTCCGCCGGGGCAGTGTCATCCCTTCCCCATTCTGTTTTTCTCCGAACCGGCGCACTCTCCTTCATTCGCACAAACAAGGGCAGATACTCCACCGCCAGTACCGAGTTCTCCAGTCCATACCAGCGGGCCGGTGAACCAGCCACATGCCGGATGGCATACTTCACGGTCAGGATGCCCTGGTCGGAAGCGGGCAAGTCACTTTCCGGCACTACACGCTTGCGGATGATGCAGAACTTGAAGCCACCCACATTCCCCGGATCCTCCACTGCATACCGTTGCTTTTGCAGCGGCACCTCTCCGCTTTCCATCAGCTCCTGTACGATCTGGCGCAGGTACACATTGATGCGCTGGTTCTCTTTAAAGCCCAGATTCAGCCTCACCCGGAAGATATAGTCGGTACCGAAATTCTCCACCTCATACTCCCGCTTATAGGGCACATCCTCCACATGGATGCTCACAAACCAGTAGGCCTTTGCCCGCTTGGGTCCTTTCTCCAGAATGGAATACAGGATATCCCGTTCCACAAAATTGTGGTACCGGCTCTTGGTCAGATAAATCAGATTATCGGTAAAGCAGGGCACACTCTCATCTGCGCGCAGCTGCCCCAATACATCTTTATACGTATCCACATTCAGATAAATGGCCTGGGTATCCTCCACCTGGGTTCCCCGGTGCCAGATATACATGATGAACAGCAGCACCGCAGCCAGGGCTACAGCCACATAGCCGCCCTCCACGAACTTGGTCAGGCTGGAAAACAGGAATATCAGCTCCAGCCCGCCAAACAACACCAGGAAGCCCCAGGCAATGAGCCCTCTGTGCTTTTTGTCCCGCAGGAATACAAACAGCAGCATGGTGGTCATCAGCATGGTTACCGTGATGGCCAGGCCGTAGGCAGCCTCCATCCGCCGACTGGAACGGAAATACAGCACCAGCAGGGAGCAGCCCACCCAGAGGCAGGTATTGACCAGGGGAATATACAGCTGGCCCATGGTGCGGGAAGGATAGATGATCTGCATATGGGGCATCAGGTCCAGCTTACAGGCCTCCGACACCATGGTAAACGCGCCGGTAATCAAAGCCTGGGAGGCGATGATTGCCGCCAGAGTACCCAGCAAAACCGCCAGCAGCCGCAGCTGTGGCGGAACCATTTCAAAGAACGGGTTCATATCCTGCATCCGGCCCAGCTCTGCATCCTGCCGGTGCGCGATGAGCCATGCACCCTGCCCCAGATAATTCAGAATCAGGCATATTTTCACCAGCGGCCAGCTGATGTAGATATTCCCCTTGCCCACATGGCCCATATCGGAATACAGCGCCTCAGCGCCGGTGGTGGCAAGGAACACACTGCCCAGAATGAAAAAGCCCATCTTGTTATAAGGGCTCACCAACATCCGCAATGCCAGCATGGGGTTCAGCGCCTGCAGCACCGTCCAGTCTCCTGCCATGTGGTAAAGACCCATTCCGGCCAAAAACAAAAACCAGATCGTCATGATGGGGCCGAAGGCTTTACCGATGGAGCTGGTTCCTGCACGCTGAATCAGAAAAAGCACCGCCAGGATCACCAGGGTGATCTGGATAATCCTTCCCTGGCCCGGCCCCAACAACAGCTCCAGCGCCGGAATGCTCCGAAGACCCTCTATTGCCGTGGTCACTGTAACCGCCGGAGTAAGCACGCCGTCAGCCAGAAGAGCAGCACCGCCCACCATGGCCAGCGCAACCAGATGCTTGCTGCTTCGCCGCACAATGCTGTAAAGAGAAAAGATGCCGCCCTCGCCGTGGTTGTCCGCCTGCATGGCCACCAGAACATATTTCACGGTGGTGAGCAGAGTCAGCGTCCAGATCACCAGCGAAAGGGAGCCCAGAATCAGCTGCGGGTCCACACTGCTCAGGCCACCGTTTCCCGCCACAATGGACTTCATCACATACATGGGCGACGTGCCGATATCACCGTACACCACACCAATGGCCACCAGTGCCGCTGCCGGACTGATTGGGATCGCCGGTCGTTTTTCTGCTGCCGTCATATCGTTTTTAATGCTCCTCTGTTATAATGCTGTCGACCCCGGCCGAAAGGATTCGGCCGGGGTACTTATCATGTTTGTTCTTTCTATTTACTCGCTTTTTCCTGTCTTGTCAACAGGTTTTTCAATGCCGCATCGAAAAGCATTACTTTTCTGCATTTTAAAACAAATCCGTTACTCCTTCGGGAAACGGGCGTTAAACCGGTCCAGTGCCAGCGCCAGCACGATTCCCACCGCAAGACAAATCAGATCAGCGGTCAGCGCCTTGGGCGAGGTGACCATATCCTTAAAGGGAATGATCACCAGCGTAGCTGCTATTACCACACCCACAATGGCATGGAACGCCACCGAGTAGTGTCGTTCAAACAGCCGGTCCACTGCCTTCGCCAGCAGCACTACCGTAATTACCGCACCGGCGATTCCCGGCACCAAGACTGTGGGCCGAAGCCGCCCCAGGCCCTCCACAAAGGGCGTATAAAGCCCCAGCGGCATCAGCAGGGTGGAAAAACTCATTCCCGGTGCAATAACGCTCAGCGCCAGGCAGAAGCCACAGAACAGGTACCAAAGCACTGAAGGAGTCACCTGAATCGAAAACACCTCCAGTGCCACCAGCAGGCCCAACACCAGGGCAAATGCTCCGCCCAAGGCAGCCCAGGAGGCCTTGTTCCTTCCCTGCTCGCCTGCCTGCTTCAGCAGCGAAGGCAGCATTCCGCCGATCAGGCCCACGAACAGGCAGACCGACTGATTGGGATATCGATCCAAAAAGAAGGCCAGCAAATTGGCCACCCCCAGAAATCCCACACCCATGCCCATAATCACCGGGGCAAGTTTGGGCAGATGGGTCTTATAATTTTTCCTGGGGTCAGAAAGCAGCTCCATCACCGGCCGGTAGATCCCGAAGATCACACAGAGCACACCGCCGGAAATTCCGGGCAGCACTGCGCCCAACCCAATGAGCGCCCCCTGCAGCATACGCAGCAGTGCCATGGCAGGCGACATTTTCGACTGTTTTTCCATACAGTTATTCTCCTTGTTTTCCCATAAACAAACTGCACTTTTCTTCAGCTCAACATTGTAAGAAAAAAACCGGACCTGTAAAACAGATCCGGGCTTCTGGTGACCCATCCGGGAATCGAACCCGGGTTACCGCCGTGAAAGGGCGATGTCTTGACCGCTTGACCAATGGGCCTTATAAAAACACAAAGTTTAGCTAAAACAGCAAGCATACTTCATCACCCACTATTGCGGGTAACCCCCAAGTATTCTAGCTAAACCTTGTATTTGATGGTAGCGGTAACTGGATTCGAACCGGTGACACTTCGGGTATGAACCGAATGCTCTAGCCAACTGAGCTATACCGCCATATTCAATTGCGCTGTATGTAGGGCGCTTTTATATTATATTAAACAGCGATTGACTTGTCAACAGTTTTTTCATCTTTTTTTCAAAAAAATTCTTCCATTTTTTACCATTATCAAAAAGAGCCTCCGGAAGCTTCCGGAGGCTCTTCTCTGTTCAGGAATTACTTGCCGCGAGTGGGAACCAGCAGCTCCTTGCCGCCCATGTAGGGGCGCAGGACCTCGGGGATCTTCACGGTGCCGTCCGCCTGCAGGTTGTTCTCCAGGAAGGCGATCAGCATGCGCGGAGGTGCCACACAGGTGTTGTTCAGGGTGTGAGGCAGGTAGTTGCGGCCGTCTTCGCCCTTCACGCGAATCTTCAGGCGGCGGCTCTGGGCGTCACCCAGGTTGGAGCAGCTGCATACCTCAAAGTACTTCTTCTGACGGGGGCTCCATGCCTCGATGTCGCAACTCTTGACCTTCAGGTCAGCCAAATCACCGGAGCAGCACTCCAGCTGACGCACAGGGATATCCAGGCTGCGGAACAGCTCCACGCTGTTGCGCCACATCTTATCGTACCACTCCATGCTCTCCTCGGGCTTGCAGACCACGATCATCTCCTGCTTCTCGAACTGATGGATGCGGTATACGCCGCGCTCCTCCAGGCCGTGAGCGCCCTTCTCCTTACGGAAGCAGGGGCTGTAGCTGGTCAGGGTCTGGGGCAGCTTGGCTTCGGGAATCAGCTGATCCACAAAACGGCCGATCATGGTGTGCTCACTGGTACCGATCAGGTACAGGTCCTCACCCTCGATCTTGTACATCATGGCGTCCATCTCGGGGAAGCTCATAACACCCTGCACCACGCTGCCGTGCATCATAAAGGGAGGAATCACGTAGGTGAAGCCCTTGTTGATCATAAAGTCGCGAGCATAGGCCAGCACTGCCTCGTGCAGGCGGGCAATGTCGCCCAGCAGGTAGTAGAAGCCGTTGCCGGCCACACGGCGGGCGCTGTCCAGATCGATGCCGTCGAAGCTCTCCATGATCTCGGTGTGGTAGGGAATCTCGAAGTCGGGTACCACAGACTCACCGAAGCGCTCCACCTCCACGTTGTGGCTGTCATCCGGACCGATGGGCACACTGGGATCGATCATGTTGGGGATGACCAGCATGATGTTGCGGATCTTCTCCTCCAGCTCGGTCTCCTTGGCTTCCAGCTCCTTTAGACGGTCCGCCTGAGCGGCCACCTGAGCCTTCACGGCCTCGGCCTCCTCGAACTTCTTCTGGCCCATCAGCGCGCCGATCTGCTTGGAGAGCTTGTTGCGCTCGCTGCGCAGATTGTTCGCCTCGGTTACAGTGTTGCGGTTCTCGGTATCCAGAGCGATGACCTCATCCACCAGAGGCAGCTTGGAATCCTGGAATTTCTTTTTGATGTTTTCCTTGACCAGCTCCGGGTTTTCCCGTACAAAACGCAAGTCCAGCATAAGTTTCTATCCCCTTTTTCAGATTGTTTCCTTTTGATAACCGCCCAGCAGGTTAGCAAAGGCGGTGAGTTGCTCGTCCGAGTAAAAATGAACGGTCAGGCTGCCCCGCCCGTTCTTGTAGGCCACCTTGACCTCGTTGCCCAGCACCTCGCGGAGGGCCAGCTCCACCTCATCCGGCAGAGCGGGACGCACCGGCTGGCTGACCGGAGGCTTTTCGGGCTTGGACAGCTTTTTGCAAAGCGCCTCGGTCTGGCGCACGTTCAGGTCGTTTTCCACCACCATCTGCGCCGCCTGCTCCTGCAGCTCTTCGCTTTCCAGCCCCAGGATCACCTTGGCATGGCCGGTGGTCAGATGACCGGTCTGCAGCCATTCCAGCGCCCGCTGGGGCAGATTCAGCAGCCGAAGACTGTTGGCCACCGAGCTGCGGCTTTTGCCCAGCCGCTTGGCGGCCTGCTCCTGAGTCAGCCCGCAGCGCTCCATCAGCTGCTTGTAGCCAAAGGCCTCCTCCACCGGGTCCAGGTCTTCACGCTGCAGGTTTTCAATGAGCGCCATCTCCATGGCTTCGCTCTCGGTCACATCCTTGATGATCACCGGGATCTCGGAAAGACCTGCCATCCGGGCAGCCCTCCAGCGGCGCTCGCCCGCAATGATCTTATAGCCACCGCTGTTGCAGGGGCGTACTGTAATGGGCTGCAGCACACCGTGCTCGGTAATGCTGGCTGCCAGTTCTGACAAGGGCTCTTCGGAAAAGTCCTTGCGGGGCTGCTCCTTATCCGGTTCAATGTCCCGCAGAGGGAGGGTGCTCACCTCCCGGCCCACATCCCGGGCCGTTTCCTCAAACAGACTCTCCAGCCCGCGGCCAAGGCCGCCTTTCTTTTGTGCCATTTGCCGCCCTCCTTTTTTAACGATTGTTGCTCAGCAATTCCTTCGCCATGGCCCGATAGGCTTCGCAGCCTTTGCTGGCCGGGTCGTAGTAATTGATGGGCTGCCCGTAACTGGGCGCCTCGGAAAGGCGCACATTCCGGGGCACAGTGGTCTTGTAGACCTTGTCACCGAAGAATTTCTTCACCTGATCCACCACCTGCAGGGTCAGATTCAGCCGTCCCGCATACATGGTGAACACTACGCCCTCAATCTCCAGATAACGGTTGTACATCTTCCGAACCGTTTTCAGGGTGCTCATCAGCTCGGAAAGACCCTCCAGCGCGTAGTATTCACACTGAATGGGAATGAGCACCGAATCGCTGGCGCACAGACCATTCAGGGTCAACAGGTCCAGGCTGGGCGGGCAGTCGATAAAGATATAGTCGTAATTTCCCGCCACCGAAGCCAGCGCCTGGCGCAGACGGCTCTCCCGCCGCTCCAGATTTACCAGCTCGATCACCGCGCCGGACAGCTGAATGTTGGACGGGATCACATCCACCATAAACTCGGTGGGCACAATGGCCTGCTGGGCCTGGGCCTCGCCGATGATCAGGTCGTACACGCTGGTTTCCACGCTCCGCTTGGAAATTCCGTATCCGCTGGTGGTGTTGCCCTGGGGGTCCAGGTCCACGATCAGCACCCGTTTTCCCTCTGCCGCCACACAGGACGCCAGGTTCACCGCGGTGGTGCTTTTGCCCACGCCGCCTTTCTGGTTTGCAACTGCGATTACTTTTCCCACCGCTCGTGCCTCCAATTCATCAGATCTGCATCCGCGAAACGGCTGTTCGCGGCAGGCATCGGTGTTATTATAGCATAGATTTCCGTGTGTTTACACCCATATCACTGGATTTTCCTCGGATTTCATTCTTTTCTCCGGTTTTCAGCACAAAAAATGTTCCACGTGGAACATTTTGAAAAAATTCTTCCGGTTGTTCCCCACAAACAGAAAGAGGAATGTTCCACGTGGAACACTCCTCTTTCTACCCCTATGATCCCTTTTTCCATATCTCTGAACCAAAATCTAAGAACGATATGAAAAGCAATCACTTTTTAATTGTTCCACGTGGAACAATTCAGCCAATGCGGCGGGCCTGCTGGTCCGGCTCAGTGGGGATACGCACCGTATACTCCACAAAGCCATCCCCCTCCACCCGCCGGGTGGAAGCCTTCACGCCCGCATCCACCATCAGGCGCACCGCCTTGTTGATGGTGTTCACAAAGATCCGCACATCCCGCACCATAGGAACGATTTTCTTCCTTGGTGTCCGCTGCACCAGCCGCTGCACATACTCATCCGCCTGGCGGGCGTTCATTCCCTGCTTGGCAAAGGCCTCCAAGGCCGCAAGCCGCTGCCCTTCTTCCAGCCGAAGCACCGCCCGGGCATGCCGCTCGGTCAGGTGCTTCTCCCGACAGAAGGTCTGCTCCTGATCGCTGAGCTGAAGCAGTCGCAGCTTATTGTTCAGGGTGGGCTGCGCCATCCCCAGCCGCTTGGCCGCCTCCTCCTGGGTACAGCCCCACAGCGCGATCACATCCTGAATCCCCTTGGCCTGTTCAAAGGGGTCCAGATCCTGGCGCTGCATATTTTCCAAAAGGCCCAGTGCCGCGGTGGCCTGGTCCTGATAATCACACAGAATGGCCGGGATCTCCTTCAGCTGAGCCAGCTTGCAGGCCCGAAGCCTTCTCTCCCCTGCCACCAGCTGATACCGCTCGCCGCAGCGGCGGACCGAAACCGGCTGCAGCAGGCCATTCTCCAGAATGCTCACCGCCAGCTGCGCGATCTCCTTTTCATCAAAGTGTCTGCGTGCCTGATAGGGCGACGGGTCGATCAGCTCTGTGGGAATGGCAAATACCTTTCCCTTCACCTTGGCTTTGCGCGGCAGCATTCCGGTACCTCCTTTTTGTTGCGGAAAATTCTGCGGCCCTCAGCAGGCGGGAGCCTTGGGGCAGCACCCCGCCCAACAGCCCGGAAAACATCGCCGCCGCTTGCAAGGCGGCTTATGCCCTGTTGTATTTTATGTATTCCAAAAGCCGGGCCGCAGAAATGATCCCTTATCCTTCGGAAAACAAAAGCGCGCCGTGCGGCACCTCTTGCTTCCAGCAAAAGTATACCACAGGCGCGCTGTGCAATCCAGAAATTTCCATTTACAGATTTCTCCGGATTTCTTCCCTTTTCTTCTTATTTCAGCGGGGATTTTGCGATTTTTCCGCCGTTTCTGGGGTAAGCGGTCGGAGTTTGCGATATTTTTTCGCACACCACCAGGCTGCGGGCATCGCCGCCGGGCAGCTGAAAGGACCGGGTCTCCCGGAACTTTCCGCCCAGCTTGGCAATGGCGCCCTTGGCGCTGGCCAGTTCCTGCTCAGCGCCCGCGCCCTTCATGGCAATGAACACACCGCCCACCTTGGTCAGGGGCAGGCAGTATTCCGCCAGAATCTGCAATGCCGCCACTGCCCGGGCGCTCACCACATCGGCGGTCTCCCGCCACTGCTTGCGGGCCGCTTCCTCTGCTCGCTCCTTGGCGAACTCCACACCGGTCAGGCCCAGCTCAGCGCAAACGTATTTCAAAAACTCCACCCGCTTGCCGGTGGGCTCCATCAGGGTGAGCTCCAGCTCCGGCTTGTAGATTTTGGTCACAAGGCCGGGAAAACCCGCGCCGCAGCCCACATCGATCATTTTGCCTGCCACCTCCGGCTGGCTGGCAAAAAGCAGGCTGTCCAGAAAGTGCTTGTCCTCGATGCCCTCCGGATCGGTAATAGCTGTCAGATTCACCTTCTGGTTGTATTCCACCAGCAGTCGGGCATAGTGGTCCAGCTGATCCAGCTGAACGCCGGTCAGTTCAATACCCTGCCGGGCGCATTTTTCCTGCAAACGCTGTGTATCGATCATTCCTCCGCCTCCTTGCTCCGGGCTTCGTTGTTATTCATTCTGCGGGCACGGTTAGCCGCTTCCACTGCCACACTGAGCACCGCCATATCCGCCGGGCTTACACCGGGGATGCGGCCCGCCTGGGCCAGACTCACCGGCCGGATGCGCGCCAGCTTTTCCCGGGCCTCCAGCCGCAGGCCGTTCAGCGGCGCGTAGTCAAAATCCTCCGGGATGGGGGTATTCTCCAGCCGCTTCACATCCTTGATGGTCCGCTGCTGCCGGGCAATGTAGCCCGCGTACTTGATCTCGGTGGTGATGCGGGCCGCCATCCGCCGGTCCACACCCTCGCCCCAGCCGATCACCTGAGCCAGAATGGCATAGTCCAGCTCGGGCCGGCGCAGCAGCTCCGCCGCCGGGCCGCCCTTTTCCACCGGGGTCATTCCCTTTTCCTCCAGCACCCGGTTCAGCTCTGCCGCCTTCACGCTGGTCTGTTCCAGACGCTTAGTCTCCCGGGCCTTCACCTCCATGGCCTGCTCAAAGGCCTGCCAGCGGGCATCGTCCACCAGGCCCGCCTCCCGGCCAATGGGGGTCAGCCGCTCGTCGGCGTTATCCTGCCGCAGGGTCAGCCGGTATTCGCTGCGGCTGGTCATCATCCGGTAGGGGTCCATGACGCCCTTGGTCACCAGATCATCCACCAGGGTGCCCAGGTAGGAGGAATGCCGGGGCAGGATCACCTGCTCCTTGCCCAGCACCGCCAGACCAGCGTTCATGCCCGCCAGCAGTCCCTGAGCCGCCGCCTCCTCATAGCCAGAGGTCCCGTTGAACTGGCCCGCGCCGTACAGGCCCTTCACCGCCCGGGTCTCCAGCGTCAGCTGAAGGGCGGTGGGGTCAATGCAGTCATACTCAATCGCATAGGCAGGCCGCAGAATCTCGATATTCTCAAAGCCCGTGATGGTCCGGTACATGGCATTCTGCACATCCTCCGGCAGGCTGCTGCTCATTCCCTGCAGATACATCTCTTCGGTATCCAGCCCGCAGGGCTCCACAAAGATCTGATGCCGCTCCTTGTCCGAGAAGCGCACCACCTTATCCTCAATGCTGGGGCAGTATCGGGGGCCGACGCCCTCGATCATCCCCCCGTACAGGGGCGAGCGGTGCAGATTGTCCAGAATGATTCGATGGGTCTCCGGGTTGGTGTAGGCGATGTGGCAGTCCACCTGATTTTTGATGCCGCCCTCCGGGGTCAGAAAGCTGAAGGGCTCCGGTGGCTCCTCGCCGGGCTGAGGCTCCAGCACCGAGAAATCAATGCTCCGCCGGTGCACCCGGGCCGGAGTGCCGGTTTTGAACCGACGCAGGGGCAGCCCTGCCTGACGCAGCCGCTCACTCAGCAGATTGGCCGCCTGCTGACCGTCCGGGCCGCTCTCCACACTGGCGTCGCCCACAAAGATACGTCCACCCAGATTGGTACCGGTGCAGAGCACCACCGCCTGGGCCCCATAAAAGCCGTTCAACCGGGTATATACGCCGGTCACTCGGCCGTCCTCCAGAGCCAGATCCACGATCTCGCCCTGTTTAATGTCCAAGTTATCGGTCCTTTCCAGAAAATGCTTGGTGAAGTCATGGTACGCCCGCCGGTCGATCTGGGCCCGCAGGGAATGCACCGCGGGGCCTTTGCCCCGGTTGAGCATCCGGCTCTGCAGGGTGGTGGCGTCCGCCGCCAGACCCATCACACCGCCCAGCGCATCCACCTCCCGCACCAGATGGCCCTTGGCGGTACCGCCGATGCTGGGGTTGCAGGGCATGTTGCCGATGCCGTCCAGGCTAAGGGTGAACAGGGCGGTCTTTGCACCCAGGGCAGCCGCCGCGTGGGCCGCCTCAATGCCCGCATGGCCCGCGCCCACCACGATCACCTGATAATCTCCCAAATGGTTCATGCTTTGTCGTTTCCTTCCTTTACTTGCCCACACAGAACTTGGAGAACACTTCCTCGATCACGCTCTCGCTGGCGTCCTCACCGGTCAGACGGCAGAGAGCCGCCAGAGCATCGTCCACGCAGACGCTCACCGCGTCCAGTCCGAAGCCGCCGTCCAGCGCCTGAATGCCCTCCTGCAGCGCATCCCGGGCAGAAACCGCTGCGGCCAGCTGCCGCTGGCTCACCAGACAGGGCGCACCGGGGTCCAGATTGGCCACCCCCAGCAGCTCCCGCACCGCCTGCTCCAGCTCCGGCATACCGCCTCCCTGGCCCGCCGCAATGCGCAGCACCCGGAAGAATTTGCCTTCCAGAATGCTCTCGTCGAAGCGCTGCTCTAAATCGTTTTTGTTCACCAGCGCGATGGCCGGCCGTCCGGCGCACAGCTGCGCCAGCTCCTTGTCCTCTTCGGTGGCGGGAGTGGAGCCGTCGAATACCGCCAGCACCAGCCCGGCCTCCTCCAGCTTGCGGCGGCTGCGGCGGATGCCCTCGGCCTCCACCACATCACCGGTTTCCCGCAGACCTGCGGTGTCGAACAGATTCACCCGCACACCGCCCAGCATCACCGCCTGCTCCACCACATCCCGGGTGGTTCCGGCGATGGGGGTCACGATGGCCCGGTCAAACCCGGCCAGCAGATTCATCAGGGTGCTCTTGCCCACGTTGGGGCTGCCCACGATGGCCGCGTCCACGCCCTGGCGCAGCACCGCACCGCCGCCGTAGCTGCCGATCAGCCCCCGCACACCAGCGCACACCTCATCCAGTGTGCCGCGCAGGGTATCCTCTTCCAGCTCAGGCACATCCTCCTCGGGAAAATCCACCCAGGCAGCCAGATGTCCGGCCAGCGCCACCAGCTGGCTTTTGTATCCCTCAATCTGCCGGGCCAGCGCACCGCTCAGGGCGCTCTCGGCCAGTGCCGCACCCTGGCGGCCTGCCGCGCCGATCAGATCCATCACCGCCTCGGCCTGGGTCAGACTCATCCGTCCGTTCAGGAAGGCCCGCTTGGTGTATTCACCCGGTCCGGCCGGGGCCGCGCCCGCCGCGATGCAGGCGGTGATCAACTCCTGTGCGATCACCATACCGCCATGGCAGCTCAGCTCCACCACGTCCTCGCCGGTATAGCTGCGGGGAGCCCGGAAGAAAAGGGCCACGCCCTCATCCAGCGTTTCGCCCCGGGCGATGAAATGACCAAACAGAGCGGTATAGCCTTTTGCCTCGCTCACCTTTTTGTTCGGATTGACCGGTTGGAACACCTGTTCGGTGATCCGGTAGCTTTCCGGGCCGGACAGCCGCACCACTGCGATACCGCCCGCACCGGGCGGCGTTGCCAGTGCCACGATGGTCGTTTCCATCTTCACTCCCCCATTCTCAAAATAGCATAGTTCATTTTATTGTAGCATACCACCCCGGCCAGGGCAAGGCAGGCGAAAGGCAGAGCAAAGGCCGCCCGAATTCTTTTGGTTCCCGGGCGGCCTTCTGTATTATCCAATCAGTTGAATTTTAAAATATTCTTCCAATTGTTATTTTCTTTTGCTTCGCTGTATTCCATCACCACATCCCGCATAAACCGGCGGAAGCCCTGATAGACCTCTTCGCTGATGGGCTCCGGCCAGGTCATCACCACCAGCGGGTGGGGCACATCGTCCTTTTTATAGGGGATGTGCTGATAATCATAGGGGTTTGCACAGAAGCCGTTCCGCTCATAAAAGCCCTTGCGGCGGATGGAAATCTCCTCCTCCGGCGGGTCGATCTCCAGCAGCACCGGCTGGCCCTTTTCCTTCAGGGCAGTCAGCACCTTGGAGCCGTAGCCCTTGCCCCGGCCGCAGGGAAACACCGCAAAATGCTCCACATAAAAATAGCCGGGTGCCTGCCAGTACATCACAAAGCCCTGCCACTGGTCCCCCTCATAGATCAGATCCACATGGTAGCGCTCATCCTCCATGGCGCGTTTCTGATCGGGCAGGGTCCGGTTTTCATAGGCGGGGAAGCTTGCCTCATACAGCTCCCACAACGCCTCAAATCGGGGGTCCTGCCAGCCGGTCATTCGCTCCAAACGCATGATATCCTTCCTTTCCTGTCTGGAAACAGTTTTGTACTCCTATCCTATCATGCCCTGCCAAAAAGCGCAACGGGGCCGCAAAGGCTCCTATATTGCGTAATATTCAGCAAAATAATACAAACAGTAAATAACTAAAGCAACAAAAACTGCGGCACACAGCCCCACCGGGAGGCCGCATGCCGCGGTACATGTTATGTATATGCGTCTCTTACAGCTCGATCTTGCCGTACAGAGCAAAGCCCTCGGCGTCGTCGATCACCTGAGTGCGCTTGGGCGCCACAGGTGCCGCACCCTCGCTGCGCTGAGCACCGGCGAACTCACGGCCGGGAACGCTTGAGCGCCGCTCGCCCTTGAAGCCGCCGCTCTTGCGGTCACGGCCACCGCGCTGACCGCGGCCGCCACGCTGACCACGGCCGCCGCTGCGGCTGCGGCTCTGAGCGTTGGGATCGGTGGAGTAGATCACCACACGGCGATCCGCACCCTCACCCTTGGACTCGCTGCGCAGGCCCTCCATGGTGCTGATGGTGCTGTGGATGATGCGCCGCTCGTAGGGGTTCATGGGGTCCATGGCGTAGCTGCGGCCGGTCTTGGCCACCTTCGCGCCCATGCGGCGGGCCAGTGCCTCCAGGTCCTTCTCCCGCTTTCCACGGTAGCCGGCCACATCCAGGCCAAGCTTCAGGTAGTCGCCGCCCAGGCGGTTCGCCGCCAGGCCGGCCAGATAGGACAGGCTCTCCATGGTCTCGCCACGATGGCCGATCAGAACACCAACGTCCTCACCTTCCACCTTTACGATATGGGCCTCGCCCTGCTTTTCCACGTGCATCTCCACGTCGCCGGCACCCATCAGGGTAAAGATCTCCTTCAGGTAAGCCACGGCGGCGGCCAGCTTCTCGTTGCTGTCCACGTCTACTTGCACGGAAGTCTCCTCCTGCTGGGGCGCGGTCTCCTGCTTCTCCTCTGCCACGGCGGCGGGTTCCTCAGCGGCGGGCTGAACCTCAACCGCCTTCTCCTCGGACTGGGCCGCAGCCACAGGCTCGGCCGGAACCTCCACCTCGGGCTCCTGCGCAGTGGCGCGCACCTTGGCGGGGATCTTCTTGAACAGACGGTGCACCGGCATCTCCAGGATCTCGATGCTTACTTCTTCACGGGGAAGACCCAGCTGGGCGCAGGCGGCCTCGGTGGCCTCCTCCACGGTCTTTCCGGTAACGATCACTTCACGCATGACTCATTCCTCCTTGTTCAGCTGGCTCAGGGGTACGGTCCGCTCGTCCTTATACTTTTCCTCATCCTGCTTGCGGGCCATTTCCAGGCGCAGCCGGTTCAGTTCTGCCTCGTTCACGGAACGGGTAATCTCTTTGCCGTTCTCCACCACGGTCACCTGCTTTTTCGCCTTGCGCTCCAGCTTCTTGGCCTCGATCTCGGCGGCGATCTCCACCTTCAGCTTCTCGGGGTCATACATCTTGCGCAGAATTACGCTCTGGACAAACATGAACAGGTTAGACACAGTGTAATACAGAGAGAAGCCCACGGGTACCTGGAAGGCGAACCAGACGAACATCAGGCTGGTGATCCAGGGCACCCACTTCATGCTGCCCTGCATCTGCTGACCGCTCATCTTCATGGTGATCACGTTCAGCATGGCCATGGTAACGATGCTCAGCAGGGGGAAGATCAGCAGAGCGTTCAGGGCAAAGCCGGGCTTATCCATCAGGTTGATGCCCAGGAAATTCACATTGAAGTTCTGCATGGCCTCGATCTGCTCGGCGGTGAAGATGCTGCCGAAAACAGTGGGGTCCAGCTGGACCTGCTTGATGATTTCGCTCTGGGCCATGTAGTTGTTGGCAGCCATACCCAGCTGGCTGGCTGCGGCGTTCAGCGCCTCAGCGGGCAGATGCATGATGTACTTCAGCGGGCGGTACACCACCTCGATGATGCCGAAGATCACCAGGAAGTTGATCAGCATGGGTGCGCAGCCGGCGGCGGGGTTATAGCCGTACTCCTGCTGCATGCGCATCAGCTCTTCGTTCTGCTTTTCCTTATCATTGGCGTACTTTTTCTGGATCTCCTGGATCATCGGCTGGTACGCAGCCATGCGGGCGGTGCTCTTCTGCTGCTTGATCTGCAGCGGGAAGGACAGCAGTCGCACGATGACTGTGAACAGGATGATGGACCAGCCGTAGTTGCCCACAAACTGGTAGATCCACTGCAGCACATAGCCGAGGGGCGTACCGAGAATGCCTAAAATTCCCATAATTCTTGTTTCCTATCCGCCCCGTTTGCGCGCCAGGGCTTTTGTAGATTTTATCGTGGGACACATCCCCGGCGCAAAACGGGGCGCGTCACAAGGGGCGATGGGTAAGGCTCGTCCGCATTCAGCGGACCAGGCGGCGGTCGTCGTTTTTCCAGCGTCCTTTGGGCGGAACCGGATCGTAACCGCTCTTGCACAATGGGTTACAGCGCAGAATGCGCCACACCGACAGGATGCTCCCCTTCACCGCGCCATGGGTGAGCAGTGCCTCCATGGCGTACTCGCTGCAGGTGGGAAGGAAGCGGCAGTTTGTGCCCAGATGGGGCGAGAGGTATTTCTTGTACCACTTTATGGGTAGCACTAAAACGCGGGCGATCATCTGACCAGGCCCGCGTTTTTCAGCAGTTGTTCGGCAGCCTTTTTCACCTCGCCGCTTTTGCAGCGGGTGGTCTGGCCCCGCGCCACGAATACCAGGTCCAGCCCGCCCACATCATAGGGCAGCGTCTGGTACAAAGCGGCACGGATGACCCGCCGCGCCCGGTTGCGGTGCACGGCGTTGCCGATTTTTTTGGTTGCGGTAATGCCCACCCGGGTGTGGCCCAGGCGGTTTTTCATCACATACAACACCAGTTTTGGATGCACAAAGGCTTTTCCCCTGGCATAGGCCCGGGAAAACTCCTTGTTGCGGGTGATCGGCCGATAGCGCATGGATCTTCCCCCGTATGGAAAAACAAGGCCACTAACAACTCAGTGGCCTTGCAAGCTTGCCCGCTCAGAAAGCGGGGCTTTGTTTTACACTTAGGCAGACAGCTTGGCGCGGCCCTTGGCACGACGGGCGGCAATCACCTTACGGCCGTTCTTAGTGGACATTCTCTTCAGAAAGCCGTGCACACCACTGCGCTGACGCTTCTTGGGCTGAAAAGTTCTTTTCATGACGATATCCTCCAAAAGGCCCCGCAATGGGGCAGATTTTATTGATTTTCTCTGTGCAGGTACACAGATAGCCTTGCATCATAAAAGTATAGCGGATGTTTTCCGCCTTTGTCAACACTTTCCGCAAAGTTTTTTGCTTTACAGCTCGTTTTGGCCTGTTTTGCCCTGTGAACGCCAATGCATCGGGCCTTTGTGCCCCCTTTGCCCGTTCTCGAAAAAACGTTTTTAGACCCCTTACAGCGGCCCCTATAGCTATAGTATAATAAATAACATTGTAAAGGTCTTTTTTTTGTGATATAATCAATCAGATACTAATTTTCAACAATGGAGCGTTTTTGCCTATGGATTCCTTTAACGACGTTTTAAGCGCAGCGAAGGCCTATTGCAAGGAGCGCCTGGTGGACGCCACCTACAACCTGTACATCGACGGGCTGGAGGCGGTGAGCTTCGAGGGCAGCGGCAAGGTCGTGCTGGCTGTGCGCAATGATTTCATCTGCACCATCGTGCGGGACCGCTATACTCCTCTGCTGAAAGAAGCTCTGGCCGCGGTGCTGGGCTTCGATGTGGAGGTGGAGCTTGTCGTGCCCGCAGCCGCACCGGAAAAGCCCGCCCCGGAACCGGAAAAGCCTGCTCCGGTCAGCGCTCCCAGCGGCAAATACGACTTCACCTTCGAGAACTTCATCAAGGGTCCCTCCAACCAGTTCGCCTATGCAGCGGCGCAGGCGGTTGCCTCCAACCCCTCCGGGGCCTACAACCCGCTGTTCATCTACGGCCAGTCCGGCCTCGGTAAAACGCACCTGCTCAACGCCATTCAGGTGGAGATCAAGAAAAACCACCCGGACTTTAATATTGTGTATGTGGACTGCGAGAAGTTCACCAACGAGATCATCACCGCCATCCGGGAGGGCAACACCGAGAGCTTCCGCCAGAAATACCGTGCGGCGGATGTGCTGCTGGTGGACGATATCCAGTTCATCGCCGGCAAGGAGAGTACTCAGGAGGAGTTCTTCCATACCTTTAATACCCTGCACAATGCAGGCAAGCAGATCGTGCTGGCCAGCGACCGCCCTGCCAAGGAGATCAAAAGCCTGGAGGAGCGTCTGCGCACCCGGTTCGAGTGGGGCCTCACCGCGGACATCCAGCCGCCGGACTTCGAGACCCGAGTGGCCATCATCCGCCGCAAGGCCGAGCTGTTCAATCTGGACATGCCGGATGACGTGGCCGAGTTCATCGCAAACCATCTGAAAAACAACATCCGCCAGTTGGAAGGCGCCGTGAAAAAGCTGAACGCCTACTATATGCTGGAGGGCATCCAGCCGGTGATCGGCGTGGCCCAGAATGCCATCAAGGACATTCTGAACGAAACCCAGCCGGTTCCGGTTACCATCGAAAAGATCATCGGCGAGGTGGGCCGCACCTATAACGTGACTCCCGCGGAAATCCGCGGCATGCGCCGCACCGCCAATATCTCCTCTGCCCGGCAGACCGCCATCTACGTGGTGCGCGAGATCACCGGCATGAGCATGGAGGACATCGGCAAGGAGTTCGGCGGCCGGGATCACTCCACCATCGTGTACTCCCTG
The DNA here is from genome assembly GCF_002160145.1 of Gemmiger sp. An194. Classification (GTDB taxonomy): domain Bacteria; phylum Bacillota; class Clostridia; order Oscillospirales; family Ruminococcaceae; genus Allofournierella. The sequence continues at coordinate 17,755 of NZ_NFKA01000027.1, forward strand.
AAATCCATGGAGAACAATCTGAACAACGACCGCCACCTGAAGGAAACGGTGGAGGACATCATCAAAAACGTCCGCTCCTAAAGGCCAGGGGGCGGACCGCCCTTGAGAACATCGGGTACAGCATGGCACCCCTGCCGGCTGTACCTGTTTTGGCCCTTCCCCCTCTTTTCCCTTTTTCTTTTTCCTTCCCTGCTTCCTGACATGAGAACCGCGCACAGACGGCTTTTTGTAAAAAAAGGCGGATTTGCGCGGGTTTTCCCATACCTGCAGCGACACGTTTCGTGACTTCTTGAATTATACAAACTGCAATATTTCCCTTATTTGCCCCTGAAAACAGCCAAAAAGTTTTTCCGGTTCTTTTCAACATTCAACAATTACTTTTTCACAAGGCATGTGTAAAACTTTTCATTTTTCGCTTATTCACACTTTTTGAACAAAACGGGCTCACCTTTCCACAGCCCACAAACCCGGTCTTCAAAAGGCCTCGCGCCACTTTTCCACAGTTTTCACACCCCCTATTACTACGGCTACCTGAAACTATGCTATTTGAAGACCAAAAACAATTTCCCATCGCAAGAAAGGAGCAACCGCATGAACATTGTTTGCGACAAAGCACTTCTGTCCAGTGCCATTGACGGTGTGTCGAAGGCCGTCACACTTCGGTCCTCAATTCCCGCTCTGGAGGGCATCCTCTTAAAAGCCGAGGGCTTCCAGCTCACGCTGACCGGCTATGATCTGGAAATGGGCATCACCACCACCATCGAAGCCAACGTTCGCCAGGCCGGTGAGATTGTTCTGTCTGCCAAACTTCTGGGCGACATGGTCCGCCGACTGCCCAGCGGCGAGGTGAGCATCTACACCAACGAATCCGGCAACGCCACCATTAAGGGCGGTGTAGCGGAATTTGACATTCTTGCCATGAGCGCCTCCGATTATCCGGACCTTCCCACCCCCGGTGCCGATCATACCCTGACCATCAAGGCCGGTATGCTGCGGGGCATGATCGAAAAAACCCTCTACGCCGTGAGTCAGGACGACAAAAAACCCGCTCACACCGGTGAGCTGTTCGCCATTGAAGAGGACAAGCTGACCGTTGTGGCGCTGGACGGTTACCGGCTGGCCATTGTGGAGCGTCCGGTCCAGGCAGAAAAACACATCCGCATCATCATTCCCGCCAAAACCCTCACCGAGGTGAACAAACTGCTGGGCGATGATGAGGACGATGTGCGCATTTCCGCAAACCGCCGGTTTGTGGTCTTCAACTCCGGCAACTATACCATTCTCTCCCGGCTGATCGAGGGCGAATTCCTCAATTATGCCAACGTAATTCCCAACGGCTGCAAGACCCGGGTGGTTCTGGAGACCAGAGACTTCATCGATACCATCGAGCGCGCCAGCCTGATCATCACCGAGCGGCTGAAAAACCCGCTGCGCATCCTCTTTGATGCCTCCGGAAAGGTGACCGTGCGCTGCCAGACCAATCTTGGTAAAGTTGTGGACGAATTTGCTGCCCAGGTGGAGGGCGATCCGGTGGAGATCGGCTTCAACAACCGCTATCTGCTGGATGCGCTGCGCAACGCCCGCTGCGAAAAGGTAGTGCTGGAGCTGAGCGGCCCCCTGAGCCCGGTGAAGATCCTGCCCGAGGAAGGCTCGGACTTCATCTATCTGGTGCTGCCGGTCCGCTTCAAGAATGACTGATCTGGACAAATGTTGCGCAGATGCGCCTGGCTGCATATTTGAATGCATAAATAAACGGTCTCGGATTGACTCTGCGCCTGCGCGATGAAACGAATTTGAGGACAGGCACCGAGATCCGGTCGTCAACCCCTTCCCGGGCCACAATTGCCGCTGAGGCATTTTTGAGCCTGGACAGGTTGGTCTTCTAAAAAAGCGGAAAAATCGTTTTCAGACCCATTTGCGGGGCGCTGAGGACCATTTCAACTGAAAACAACCAAAACCATACTGGAAACACAAAAAACACAGAGGAACTGATACGATGGAACGAATCCTGATCCATACGGAATTTATCAAGCTGGACGCGCTGCTCAAGCTGGCGGGTCTGGTGGAGACCGGCGGCGAGGCCAAGGTGCTGATCCAGGCCGGGCAGGTGCTGGTGAACGGCGAGGTGTGCGAGATGCGGGGCAAGAAGCTGCGCCCGGGCGACACCGTAACCCTGGAAGGCCGCACCGTGACCGTGGCCGACGGCAAGTAATCCCATGCGGCTGAAGGAGCTTTCGCTGCAGAATTACCGGAACATCCGGCAGGCGGACTTTACCCCCTGCCCGGAGCTTACGGTGATCTGCGGCAAAAACGGCCAGGGCAAAACCAATCTGCTGGAGGCGGTGTGGCTGCTGACCGGCGGCAAAAGCTTCCGGGGCGCGAAAGACGCGGAGCTGATTGCCCGGGATGAGCCCTTTTCGGTGCTGCAGGCCGAGACTGAGACCAGCGACGGGCAGCAGAACCAGATTTATCTGACGGTGGGCGGCCGGGATACCCCCCGCCCGGGCCGGACGGCCAAGCGGAACGGGGTGGACCTGGGCCGGGCGTCCGCGCTGGCGGGCAGCTTCACGGCGGTGGTGTTCGAGCCGGGCAATCTGAGTCTGGTGAAGGGCAGCCCGGAGGGGCGGCGGCGCTTTCTGGACGCGGCGCTGTGCCAGCTGTACCCCGGGTATCTGGCCGCCTGGCGGCGGTATGCCCGGCTGCTGACCCAGAAAAACGCGCTGCTCAAGCACTATGAGCGCACGCCGGGCGCGGTGCAGATGCTGGATGTGTTTGACGAGGAGCTGGCCCGCTATGGGCAGGAGCTCACGCTGCGCCGGATGGACTATATGAAACGGCTGCGACCGCTGGCCATCGCCAACTACCGGGACATTTCCCAGGCAAGCGAGGACCTGGAGCTGGTGTACCAGCCCAGCTTCGGAGAGAAAGGCCTGCTGGAAACCCTGCGGGAAAGCCGAAAGGCGGATCTGAAGGCGGGCTTTTCCACGGCGGGCCCTCACCGGGAGGATTTTACGGTGCTGCTGGACGGCCAGCCCGCCAAGCTGTTTGCCAGCCAGGGGCAGCAGCGGAGCACGGTGTTGAGTCTGAAGCTGGCGGAGGCCAGCTGTGCCCAGGAGATCACCGGGGAGCATCCGGTGATGCTGCTGGACGACGTGCTCAGCGAGCTGGATGCCACCCGGCAGGAGTACCTGCTCACCCGGATGCGCCAGAAGCAGACCATCGTGACGGCCTGTGATTCCAGCCTGTTCCACAAAACCGAGGGCGAGCTGTTCCGGATGGAGGGCGGCGTGCTGGAAAAGCTATAAAAAAAGCCCCTTTTGCGTCCGGCCGGGCAAAAACGGCTGCTCTCCCTCCGCCCGGCGGGTTTCAAGACAAACAGAAAAAAGCCTGCAAATGGCCCGCGCGGTTTTGCTGAGATTGACAGAAACGGATTCGGAAGAACACGACTCCACACGGAAAATCGAGGCAACAGGACAGTGAGCGGTCTTTGCTGAGGGAAATCGGGTGCGAAAGGATAAACCAATTGGTACAAGCCGCCGGTCGGGTCTGCCAAAAGGCCGTGAGCGGTCTTTGCTGAGGAAAATCGGGTGCGAAAGGATAAACGGATCGGTACAAGCCACCGGTCGGGTAGGTAAAAAAATGTATTTGCATTTAGGGCAGGACTATGTGGTCCATACACGGGATATCATCGGGATTTTTGATATTGAAACCACCTCGATCTCCAAGCATACGCGGGCGTTTCTGCGCCACGCGGAAACCGAGGGCGCGGTGGTGACTTTGAGCGACGAGCTTCCCAAAAGCTTTGTGATCACCGATTTCCCGGACGAAACGGTATTCATCAGCCCCATCTCGTCCAAAACACTGGAAAAACGCTGCGGCCGGCTGGATCAGCTGGGCAGCGTGTGACGGGGCTTTTTTCAGACGATAAGGAACCAGCGCGCACGGCGCGCACCGGGCGGTAAACTCCGCCCAGAAACAACAGGAGGCAAGACAATGGCAGAAGAATTGAACAAGCAGCCGCAGGAGGGCGCCGACCAGTACGACGGCAGCCAGATCCAGGTGCTGGAAGGGCTGGAAGCGGTGCGCAAACGGCCGGGCATGTACATCGGCTCCACCGGCCCCAAGGGCCTGCACCATCTGGTCTACGAGATCGTGGACAACGCCATCGACGAGGCGCTGGCGGGCTTCTGCGATCATATCGAGGTCACCATCAAGAAGGGCGACGTGATCGAGGTCACCGATAACGGCCGCGGCATCCCCGTGGACATCCAGCCCAAGCTGGGCATCCCCGCCGTGACCGTTGTTCTCACCGTGCTGCACGCCGGCGGCAAGTTCGGCGGCGAAAACTCCGGCTACAAGGTGGCCGGCGGTCTGCACGGCGTGGGTTCCAGCGTGGTAAACGCCCTGAGCGAGTGGCTGGAGGTCATCGTGCGCCGGGACGGCTACGAATACTACCAGCGGTTCCAGCGCGGCGTGCCGGACGGCCCCCTGCAGAAGATCGGCCCCGCTGCCTCCACCGGCACCACCGTGCGCTTCAAGGCGGACCCGGTCATGTTCACCGAGACCACCGTCTATGACTATGAAACTCTGCTGATCCGCCTGCGGGAGGAGGCCTTCCTGAACGCGGGCGTGCGCATCACCTTCACCGACGAACGGGGCGACGAGGTGGTGCGGGAAAGCATGCACTACGAGGGCGGCATCGCCAGCTTCGTGGAATACCTGCAGAAAAAGCGGGACAACACCGTGCTGCATCCCCAGGTCATTCACCTGAAGGGCCAGAAGGACGACATCATCGCCGAGGTGGCCATGCAGTACAACGACAGCTTCAACGAGCTGATTCTGTCCTTCGCCAACAACGTGAACACTCCGGACGGCGGTACTCACGAGGAGGGCTTCAAGAACGCCCTCACCCGCGTGATCAATGATTTCGGCCGGTCCAAGGGCTACCTGAAGGACAAGGACGACAACCTGACCGGCAACGACGTGCGCGAGGGCCTGACCTGCGTGATCAGCGTCAAGCTCACCGAGGCCCAGTTCGAGGGCCAGACCAAGGCCAAGCTGGGCAACACCGAGGTGCGCAGCCTGGTCTCCGGCATGGTCTACGACAAGCTGAAGGAATTCTTGGAAGAGAACCCCGGTGTGGCCAAGGCCATCTATGAGAAGGCCACTCAGGCCGCCCGCGCCCGGGAAGCGGCCCGCAAGGCCCGTGACCTGGTTCGCCGCAAGAGCGCGCTGGAAACCAGCCGTATGCCCGGTAAGCTGGCCGACTGCCGGGAAAAAGACCCCTCCAAGACCGAAATCTTCATCGTCGAGGGTGATTCCGCCGGCGGCAGCGCCAAGATGGGCCGCGACTCCAACATTCAGGCCATCCTGCCGCTGTGGGGCAAGATGCTGAACGTGGAAAAGGCTCGCCTGGACAAGGTCTACGGCAACGAAAAGCTCATGCCTGTGGTCACCGCGCTGGGCTGCGGCATCGGCGAGGAATTCGACATTGAGAAGCTGCGCTACCACAAGGTCTTCATCATGGCCGATGCGGACGTGGACGGCAGCCATATCTGTACCCTGATGCTCACCTTCTTCTTCCGATTCATGCGTCCGCTGATCGAGGGTGGCTTTGTGTACATCGCTCAGCCTCCTCTGTTCAAGCTGGCCAAGGGCAAGGATGTGCGCTATGCCTACAACGAGGCGGAAATGACCCAGATGAGCGCCGAGATGGGCCAGGGCGTGAAGATCAACCGCTATAAGGGCCTTGGTGAGATGAACCCCGAGCAGCTGTGGGAAACCACCATGAACCCGGACAATCGGGTCATCGTGCAGATCTCCATCGAGGACGCGGAAAAGGCCGACGAGGCCTTCACCATCCTGATGGGCGACAAGGTGGAGCCGCGCCGCCAGTTCATCGAAAAGAACGCGGAATACGCTAATCTGGATGTGTAATGGAAAGGAAACGGAAACTATGATCGAAAACAGCGTAACCCCGGGCACGCATCTCATCGTCCGGGACGTAAAAGACGAGATCGAACGGGCCTTTCTGGACTATTCCATGTCCGTTATCGTATCCCGCGCTCTGCCGGATGTGCGCGACGGCCTGAAGCCGGTGCATCGCCGCATCCTGTACACCATGTACGAGCGCGGCAATGACCCCAGCCACCCCTACCGCAAGAGCGCGGATACTGTGGGTGCCGTGCTGGGCTCCTACCACCCTCACGGCGACGCGTCGGTTTACGACGCCATGGTCCGCCTGGCGCAGGACTTCTCCATGCGCTATCCTCTGATGGACGGCCAGGGTAACTTCGGTAGCGTGGACGGCGACCCCCCGGCTGCCTACCGATACACCGAGGCCCGCATGAGCAAGATGGCCGTGGACCTGCTCACCGACATTGAGAAGGACACCGTGGACTTCGGCCTGAACTTCGACGAGACCAAGAAGGAGCCCACTGTGCTGCCCAGCCGGTTCCCCAACCTGCTGGTCAACGGCTCCACCGGCATCGCCGTGGGCATGGCCACCAACATCCCGCCCCATAACCTGACCGAGGTGATCGAGGGCGCGGTGGCTCTGATCGACGATCCGGACATCGACCTGGCCGGCCTGATGGAGCACATCAAGGGCCCCGACTTCCCCACCGGCGGCATCATCATGGGCCGCAGCGGCATCCGCGCCGCCTACGCCACCGGCCGCGGCAAAATCACCCTGCGCGGCCGCGCCGAGATCGAGGAGAAGAAGAACGGCCGGTTCCAGATCATCGTCACCGAGATCCCCTACATGGTCAACAAGGCCCGCCTGATCGAGAACATCGCGGACCTGGTGAAGGAAAAGCGCATCGAGGGCATCAGCGACCTGAACGACGAGTCCAACCGCCACGGCATGCGGATCGTCATCGAGCTGAAAAAGGACGCGAACCCCCAGGTGGTGCTGAACCAGCTGTACCGCTATACCCAGCTGCAGGACACCGTGGGCGTGCACCTGCTGGCTCTGGACGGCGGCGTGCCCAAGACCATGACCCTGAAAACTATGCTGGAGCGCTACGTGGCGTTCCAGGCCCAGGTTGTGCGCCGTCGCACCGCCTTCGATCTGAAGAAGGCCGAGGAGCGCGCCCACATCCTGGAAGGTCTGAAGCGGGCCACCGACATCGTGGACGAGATCATCGCCACCATCCGCGCCTGCAAGGGCGGCCAGGCGGAAGCCCGCGTGGCCATCATGGAGCGGTTCGGCTTTGACGAGCTGCAGGCTGCCGCCATCTGCGCCTTCCGTCTGGGACAGCTGGCCGGTCTGGAAATTCTGAAGATCGAGAGCGAGCTGGCCGAGCTGCAGGGCAACATTGCCGAGTGGCGTTCCATCCTGGCCAGCGACGAGAAGGTCTACGCCATCGTGAAAGAGGAGCTGACCGTTCTCAAGGAGAAATACGGCGACGACCGCCGCACCGAGATCGCCCATGTGTCCGGCGAGGTGGACATCGAGGATCTGATTCCGGTGGAGCAGTGCGTCTTCACCCTCACCCACGAGGGCTACATCAAGCGCCAGCCTCAGGACACCTACCAGGTGCAGAAGCGCGGCGGCCGCGGTATCTCCGGTCTGTCCCACAAGGACGAGGACTTTGTGGAGGAGCTGTTCATCGGTTCCACCCACGACTTCGTGCTGTTTGTTACCGACCAGGGCCGTGTTTACCGGCTGAAGGGCTACCAGATCTACGAGGGCAGCCGCACCTCCCGCGGCACCAACATCGTGAACCTGCTGCCGCTGCAGAACGGCGAGAAGGTCACCAGCATGCTGCGCATGCCCGCCGAGAACGCCGAAGGCTATCTGGTCATGGTCACCCGTCAGGGCGTCATCAAGCGTACTCCCATCGAGGCATATGCCAACATCCGCAAGAGCGGTCTGCTGGCGGTGAGCATGTACGAGGGCGACAGCCTGGCCTGGACCCAGATCACCACCGGTGAGGACGAGCTGATCGTGGCCACCCACGACGGTCTGGCCATCCGCTTCAATGAGCAGGACGCCCGCAGCATGGGCCGTCTGGGCCATGGCGTGCGCGCCATCCGGCTGGCCGAGGGCGACTACGTGGTGGGCGTTGGCGTGGTGCATCCCGGCGCCACCGTGTTCACCGTGACCGAGAACGGCAAGGGCCGCCGCAGCCGCATTGATGACTACCGCCTGCAGAGCCGCGGCGGCAAGGGCATCCGCAACTACGGCAAGGGCGAGGTTGCCGGCATCAAGGTGCTGGAGGAAGAGGACGACATCATCCTCATCAGCCAGGAGGGCATCATCATCCGCATGCATGCGGCGGACATCAACATCCAGAGCCGCTACGGCAGCGGTGTGCGCGTGATGCGTCTGGGCGAGGGCGACCGGGTGGTCACCGTGGCCCGCACCGAGCACTCCGACGACGCCGAGGTGGAAAAGCCGGAGAACGAGCCGGAGGAAGCTCTAAGCGAGGAAGAGCTGGCCGCACTGGCAGCTGAGGAAGCCGCCCAGGCGGAGGAACCCGTTGCAGCGGACGACGAGGAAGAATAAGTCCTTCCCTTCCGACTGAATCAAATTTGAGAAACACCCTGTTTGCGGTCAAGCGCAAACAGGGTGTTTTTTTGCAGAAAATGCCCAAATAAGAAAAGAACATGTTCCACATGGAACATTGAAGTTTTGAAAAACAATTAAAAAATATCGAAAAACAATAAAAAACACTTGAAAATCGATAAAGTCTATGGTAGAGTGATACCAACAAAACAAGCCCGGCGGCGTGTGGCGGCCGGGCGAAACGGAGGAATACGGGATATGAAACAGCAAAACGATGCCGTGGGCAGTCTGGCCATCTCCCAGCTGCTGGTGAAGATTTTTCTCGGAGTGCTGGTGGGCGTGGATGTGGCGGCCTACTGGCTGGTGGAATGGTTTTTGAGCTGGACCCGCTACCGGCTGACGGGGGACCTGCCCTGGCAGGCGCTGTTTCTCCTCACCATTTATGCCGCCAGCATTCCGGCTTATTTCGCGCTCTACCGGCTCTATCGCCTGCTGGCCAATCTGGATAATGGCCAGGTATTCGTGGAGCAGAATGTGATCTGTCTGGCCGTGCTCAGCCGCTGCTGCTGGGCGGTGGCGGCCATCTGCCTGGCCAGTGCCCTCTATTACCTGCCCTACCTGATGGTGATGGTGGCAGCGGCTTTTATGGCGTTGATTCTGCGCATTGTGCAGAACGTGTTCCGGCAGGCCTGCGAGATGAAGGACGAGCTGGATCTGACGGTGTGAGGAGGCGAAGAAGGCAATGCCGATTGTGATCAATCTGGATGTGATGATGGCAAAGCGCAAGATCAGCGCGGGCGAGCTGGCCGAGCGGGTGGGCATCACCCCGGCCAACCTGTCCATTCTGAAAAACAACAAGGCCAAGGCGGTGCGGTTCTCCACGCTGGAGGCGCTGTGCAAGGCGCTGGACTGCCAGCCGGCGGACCTGCTGGAATACGTGCCGGAAGAAAATCAATAAAACAAGGCGAAACAAAGGAGGGAGTCTGGATGCTGCATCCGGAATGGTGGAATCTGATGAGTATTTTCCTGGGGGTGGCGGCGCTGGCGCTCCCGCCGCTGGGCGGCGCGCTGCTGGCCCGCAAAGGCAGGCGCTGGCACTGGTGTATGGCGCTCAGTCTGGCCGCCTGCGCCATCAGCCTTTACGGCTGGATCGCCTATACCCGGTATCTGGTGGAGATTCAGAATTTCAGCGCTCTGCTGGATACCCAGCCCGCTGGACAGATGGTTTCCGGGACGCTGCTGCTGGCGGTACTGCTGGTGAACGGCGTCGCGGCGGCAATTTTGGAAACCCGGCCCGAGGTGCAGCAGGCCCAGCTTCTGCCGGAAAACAACCCCCGGAAAAGCAACGGCCGGAAACAGGAGGTATGATCTATGGAAGAACGGATTCGTTTGAAGAACGGGGCGATGCCGCGAACCGGAATGCCGAACAGCCAGGCGGCTGACCCGGCCGCCGGTGCGCAGCCCCTCTACACAGCAAAAGCGGCTCAGACGTTTAAAGCGACCCGGCTGCAGCTGGGCGCGGCACTCTACAGCTATCTGCTGGGCTGGTTTTATTTCTGCGGCCTGGTGCTGGGCGGTCCGGTTCTGCCCTTTGCCGAATGGTACGTGGGCAGCATGAATCCGGTGGCGCTTGGGGTGTTCTGCGCGCTGTTTTTCGGCGGGGCGGAATTCTTCCTGCGCCGGGCGGGCCGGAAGGCACCGGCGGAGAGCTGGTGGTGGCTGGGCTTTTCCGCCCTGCTGCTGGCAAACCTGCTGATCGTCCGTCCCCTGCTTTACGGCGCGGGCTACTGGAATGACTACGAATACGGCTACTACGGCTGGCAGGTTCTGGCCCTGCATCTGGCGGCCATGTACTGGCTGGTCTGCCGGGCGGGCCTGCTCACCGGCGGCGGGCGCACCGGCTGCTTTGCCCCGCTGGATGCAGCGCTCTGCCTTCTGGGCCGTCCCTTCTGCTGGTTCTTTTTGCGCATTCAGGTGATGTGGTACGCCTTCAAAAAGCTCTGGGCCAGGGTGCGGGCGGCACGGCAGAACAAAAAGCGGGACCTGGTGGGCGCCGGGCTGGCCCTTTGTCTGCTGGTTCCCCTCTTTGTGCTGGCGCTCATGCTGCTGGCCGGAGCGGACGCGGGCTTTGCCTCTCTGCTGGAACGCTTTGCCAAGCTGCTCACGGTGCCGGAATGGGTAGCGGGCCGCCTGCTGATGTTTGTGGGCTCGCTGCCGGTGGGGGCCTATCTTTACGGGACGCTGGGCAGCGTGCTGCGTCAAAAGCCGGACCCGGAGCGGCAGAGCCGCTGGCTGGCGGCGCTGGATAAGCAGCGCTGCCTGCCCCAAAGTGCCATGACTCTGGGGTTGCTTGCTTTCTGCGGGCTGTATCTGCTCTTCTTCGCGGTGCAGGCGGGCTACCTGTTCGGCGCCTTTTTCGACCGGCTTCCCGCCGGGTTCACCGCCGCGGAATATGCACGGCGGGGTTTCTTCGAGTTGTGCGCGGTGGCGATGCTCAACTTCGGGCTGCTGCTGGCGGTCAACGTGCTGTGCAAGGGCAAGCCTCAGAAGCGCCCGCTGCTGAGGGGCCTCACCGCTGCCCTGATGGCATCGAACCTGCTGTTCGTGCTGGTGGGGGCCTCCAAGATGGAGATGTATGTGATCCGGTTCGGGCTCACCGAAAAGCGCATTCTCTCCAGCTGGTTCATGCTGGTGCTGGCGGCGGTCAGCGTGCTGGCACTGCTGGCGGTGTTCCGTGGCCTGGACTGGATTCGCCTGGGCACCTTTGCGGCAGCGGGGCTGTTCCTGGCGCTGTGCCTGTGCCAGCCCCAGGCTCTTGCCTACCGGGTGAATCTGGCACTGTACCAAAACGGTACGATCCATCAGCTGGATCCCTGGACGCTGCACCAGCAGGGGGCGGGCCTCAGCGAGTATGAGCTGGCCGATGACCTGCTCCGGGCAGGCTGGGGCATGGATGAAGCACCGGAGGATGTGAGGTATGCCATCTCAGGCTATTCGGAGAGGGACGAGCTGCATTACGCCCGGGACGAACAGGGCAACCGGCAGGTATGGTTCCGGGTATCCGGCAAATCGTCAGAAGATATCGGTACCCTGACCATGACGCTGGATGAGAGCGGCGAAACGGTCACTGCGCTGGAGCTGACGGCTGACAAATCAAATTGAAGCAACAAAAGCCCTTCCGATGGCCCGGTTCATCGGAAGGGCTTTTTCTGTGCCTGAGGGAGGAAAATGCTTTGACCGGATTCCGGTGACCGGGTATAATCAAAGGCGAACGTTGCTTTGTTCAGCATGAAAATTAGTATAAATATGATTTATAATACGAGGGGTAATTTAAAATCCCGAAAAAGAGGCAAAAAAGCGAAGGAGGGAGACGCTTGCCCACATCCAAACCCACATTTTCCCGGGCGCATCTGGCCGCGCTGGCGGACTCGCTTGCCCTGTTTGGCTTGGCCATTCTGCTGTTCCACTCGCTGGCGGGCGGAACACTGCTGGCCCAGAATCCCTACGACAGCTATCTGCTCCAGGCCCAAAACTGGCTGAAGGGCAGCATGACCATCCAAAACGGCGAGCAATACCCATGGTTGGAACTTGCGATATTCAACGAGGAGTATTATCTCTCTTTTCCGCCGGTTCCCTCGGTGCTGGCTCTGCCCTGGGCGCTGTGGGGCGGGGCTGTGCCCTCCAATCTGATCGCGGCGCTGTACGGTCTGGCTGCGGCGGCGGGGGTCTACCTGCTCTTCTGGCAGAGCGGCAAAAGTCCGGAAACCTGTGTCTTCTTTTCGTTGTTTGTGAGTCTGGGCAGCAACACCTTCTGGCTGAGCACCAGCGGCGGCGTTTGGATGCTGGCCCAGCTGCTGGCGCTGGCCTTCTGTGTCTGGGGCTGTTTTTTCTGGCTGGCCGGGCGGGAGCTGCCCGCCTTTTTCCTGCTGGCGCTGGCGGTAGGCTGCCGGCCCTTTTCCGCGTTTCTGGCGGTGGTGCTGTTTCTGCGCCCGGTGTGGGGGGCGGTGCGCAAGGGGCGGTGGAAGCATCTGGCGGCGGTGAGCGTGCTGCCCGCCCTGGTGGCGCTTGCCCTGGGGTGGTACAACTGGGCGCGCTTCGGCAATCCGCTGGAGTTCGGTCACAACTTTCTGCCGGAATTCATGCGGGAGGAAAACGGCCAGTTCAGCCTGGCCTATCTCTGGCCCAACCTGAAAAATCTGCTGCGCCCGGTGCTGCTCACCGAAACGCTGGATCTTTCCTTCCCCACCTTCAACGGCTTTCTGCCAATTGTGGCCAATCCTCTGCTGCTGCTCTGGCTGCTGGCGCTGGTGGCCGGGCTGCGGAACAGGCGGCTGGATTATGCGGACGGCATTCTGGTGGGCTGCTACCTGCTCACGGTGGTGGTGCTGTGCCTGCACCGCACACTGGGCGGCTGGCAGTTCGGGGCCCGGTATCTGGTGGACCCCTTCCCCTTCTGTCTGCTGTTTTTTGCCCGGCGAAACTGGGAGGCCGGGCCCGCCGCCCGGGGGCTTTTGCTGGCGGCGATTCTGTTTAATTTCTATGGCGCGGTGTACATGCTGAACGCATAAAGCCGCGCGGCAAGGAGGATGCAATGGCGCAGGTGATTGGCTGGCTGGGCGGCGGCGGAATGATCGCCTTTGTTTTGATTCTGGCGGTGCGCTGTCTGGCGCTGCTGGGCTGGCTGCCCGTGCCGCTGCCGGACTGGCAGGTGTTCCGGCGGGAGGAGCCGCTGCAGGGACCCGCCCGTTTTTCCCGGCGGGACTACGCCGCCGCCTTCTGCGCGGTGCTGGCGGTGCAGTGGGCGGTGCTGTTTTTTGCCTGGCTTACCCTGAACCAGAGCGGCGGTTTTGGTGCCTTTCTGACCCATTTCTGGCAGCGGTTCACCCAGGCGGGCGACAGTCCGCACTATCTGTTCATTGCTCAGAACGGTTATGTGCCTTCCGGCGAGGATGCAAAATGGATCGTCTTCTATCCTCTCTATCCGCTGTGCATCCGGCTGATGAGTCTGTTCACCGGGGGCAATTTTGAGCTGGCGGGCATTCTGGTCAGCCAGCTGTGCTGGGGCGGCTGCGGCGCTGTGGCCCTGAGCCTAGCCGGGCGCTGGCTGCCCCGGACCCGGGCTGTCTGGGCAGTGGGCTTTCTGGCGGTGTATCCCTTCGCCTTTTTCAGCATGGGCGTTTATACCGAAAGCCTGTTTCTGCTGCTCTGCCTGGGCTGCATGCGGCTGGCGCTCACCGGGCGCTGGGGCTGGGCCGGGCTGCTGGGCGGCCTTGCGGCCCTCTGCCGCACCCAGGGCATGGTGCTGCTGCTGCCGGTGCTCTGGCTCTGGCTGCGAGCCCGCAAAACCGGGCCGCAGGGCCTCAAGAGCCTGGGCCTTCTGCTGATTCCGGCGGGCTGGGGCGGCTATCTTGCCTGCAACCGGCTGGTGTTCGGCGACTGGTTCGCCTTTCTGGAATTTCAGGCCGCGCCGCCCTGGTACCAGACCACCAAATGGATCGGCGAAAATCTGACTCAGCACTGGAATCTGGCGCTGCAGTATCCGGGCTTGGCAAACTTCATCTACTGGCCGCAGGTGGTGCTCTATTTTGCGGTGCTGGCGCTGCTTTTCTGGGGCCTGTTCACCGGCGCGCGCACCGAGTGGCTCATCTGGGGCGGGGCCTACCTGGGCATGACCTATCTGGCGGGCTGGATGATCAGCGGCCCCCGGTATCTGCTGGGCTGCCTGCCGGTCTTTTTCCTGCTGGCGCGCATCCGCTGCAGCTGGCTGCGGGCGGCGCTTGGCAGCCTGAGTGCCCTGGCGCTCTTCGCCTACGGGGTGCTTTACATGCAGGGGCAGGCCATCATGTAAAAACGAAAAAACCGCCGTTTCGGAAATCCCGAAACGGCGGTTTTGTTCATATAAGAACCACAAGCTATGCTTGTGGACGAGAAGAGCACGAGCGTTGAAACGGTAAAAAAAGAACCTCCTTTTGCTACAATA
>NZ_NFKA01000028.1 GCF_002160145.1 Gemmiger sp. An194
CTTCACAGACAACAAGCCCTCTCGGTTGCTTGAACAATTTCTTCAAAAATATTGTCTAACTTTTCGGGGTCACTTCACTGTGTGGTTTGCCGCCTGGTTTTATTTTATAAACGGATTTTCCAGCAAATTGGAAGAGATTGTGGAAGTAGACAGGAATTTGTGGAAAAGAGTTAAAATGGTTGGCTGCAGCTTGACTTTCATGGTTTAAAATGATAAAATTTTGTCGATTGAAGTCGCCGGAAACAGGCGATTTTAACAAATAGCTTTCGTGAGGATTTACCGGGTGCCTGCCTGGTCCGGCCGGGGAAAAGATGCGGCTTTGACCGGATGAGAGGCTGGCAGCCGGATAAAAATCGCAAGTGCATCAAAGGAGGAAAACAAGCAAATGGAACTTATCAAACTGATCGGCGTCGTGATCGTGATCGCGGGCTTTGCGCTGAAGCTGGATTCGATCCTGATCATCTTCCTGGCAGCGGTGTCCACCGCGCTGGTGAGCGGTCTGGGTGTGGGCGGCCTGCTGGAGCAGCTGGGCGTCAACTTCGTGGCCAACCGCTCTATGGCTATTTTCATTATGATCCTGCTCATCACCGGTGTGCTGGAGCGCAACGGTCTGCGGGAAGCGGCGGCTGACCTGATGCGGAAGGTAAAGAGTGCCACCGCAGGCAAGCTGGTCTGCGCCTACGGTGTGCTGCGCGGCTTCTTCGGTGCCTTCAACGTGGGCTTCGGCGGTGTTGCCGGCTTTGTGCGCCCTGTGCTGCTGCCCATGGCCGAGGGTGCCATCAAGAACCATGGCCACGAGCCTGACGAAAAGCACATGGAAGATGTGAAGGGCATGGCCTCCGCCATGGAGAACATTGCCTGGTTCTTCTGTCAGGTGCTGTTCGTGGGCGGCTCCGGCGGCATTCTGGTGCAAACCACCCTGCAGTCTCTGGGCTATGAGGTCGAGCTGGTGGATCTGGCTGTGACCGAACTGCCCATTGCCATCATCGCCATCGTTCTGTCGAGTGTGCTGTTTATCCTGAAGGATAAGAAGCTGGTCAAAAAGTACTACGGCGATCAGAACGGCAAGGCGAAGAAGTAAACAGGGAGGACGAGAAGCATGATTGATATGAAATTTTTGCAGGTCCCCGCAGAGTTCAACAGCGTGATGCTGAACGTGGTCTGGATCATCGTGGGCCTGATTGCATTTTACGCAGGCATTAAGAATTTGCTGGATAAGGAAAATCCCTCCCGCATCGGCACCGCCATCTTCTGGTGCTCTTTCGGTGTGGTAACCGCACTGGGCAGCTGGCTGCCCTCCAAGGTCTCCGGCGCGCTGGTCATCGTGATGTGCATGCCCGCCATCTTCAAGAAGGTGAAAGTGGGCCGGGTAAATGCCCCCACGAAGGAATACACCAAGGTTCAGTACAGCAAGATCGGCATGAAGATCTTCGTGCCCGCTCTGACCGTTGCGGTAATGTCGCTGTTCTTTGCGCTGTTCTCCAACGTGAGCTCCATGGTGGGCATCACCATCGGCGTGGCCATCTCTATGGTGCTGCTGATGGTTTACTCCAAGGACAACAAGCCCAAGGTTTTCCTGGATGACTCCGAGCGCTTTTTGTCCCTGATGGGCCCCCTGTGCATGCTGCCTCAGCTGCTGGGCTGCCTGGGCGGCGTGTTCACCGCTGCCGGCGTAGGCGATGTGGTGGCTGGTCTGGTGGGCAACGTGGTGCCCGAGGGCAACGTGAACCTGGGCATCGTGGTCTACGCCATCGGCATGATGCTGTTCACCATGATCATGGGCAATGCCTACGCGGCCATCACCGTGATGACCGTGGGTATCGGCGGTCCCTTCGTGCTGGCCTACGGCGCGAACCCGGTGGTCATTGGTATGCTGGCCCTGACCTGCGGCTTCTGCGGTACTCTGTGCACCCCCATGGCTGCTAACTTCAACATCGTTCCCGTGGCTATTCTGGATATGAAGGACCGCTGGGGCGTCATCAAGAATCAGGTGCTGGTGGCCATCATCATGATTACCATCCAGATCTGCTTCATGATCGCTTTCAAGTAATCACATAAAAACGGAAGCCTGGCGGGGAGAGCGCGGTCTTTCCCCGCCGGGCTTTACGGTTCTTTTTCACAAAACATCATCGCAAAGGAATGTTCTTATCATGCGCAAAATGGAACGGGGCGCCTCCATTATCATTCATAAGTGGGTTCGGCTCAAGCCCTGGGACCGGCTGCTCATTGTGACCAGCAAGGAATATGAGCAGGAGGCCAAGGCACTGCGCCGTCAGGCTTCCTCGGTTACCCGGTCGGTGTCGGTGCTGCTGGTGGAAAACAAGGGCATGCACGTGGGCATGTTCTTTGATGACAACGAGGAGATCTTCGACCCCTACACCACCATCATTGCCGCCACCGAGTATTCCCTGGTCACCACCAAGGCGGCCAAGCGGGCCATCCGTCGGCGCAAGAAGTTCTTGTCGCTGCCCCTTTCCACCAACGACGGCCGCTCCATGCTGCGCTATGACTTTTTGATGATGGACACCAAGAAGAGCCGCATGCTCTCTAAGGTCATCATGAAATATCTGAAAAGCTCCAGCCGAATCCGAATCACCACCCCGGCGGGTACCGACCTGACGGTGGAAAAGCGGGGCAGAGAGCCGGGCTTTTTCAACGGTGTTCTGAAGGACAGCAAGGACTATTCCTCCGCCAGCATCGAGGTGTATGTGCCCATTGAGGAGACGCGCACCAACGGCGTTATGGTGGTGGACGGTTCGCTGGGCTATATCGGCCGGGCAGAGGACCCGGTGCGGATTCAATTCGAGGCCGGGCGGATCGTGGAGATCGAGGACAACCCAACAGGAAACCGGCTCAAGGCCTACATGGACCAGTACCAGGACCCGCGCATCTATATTGCCGGCGAGCTGGGCATTGGCCTGAATTCTCTTTCCAAATGCGAGGGAAACTGTTATATTGAAGATGAATCCGCCTACGGGACCTTCCACATTGGCCTGGGGCGGAACATCGCGCTGGGCGGCATCCAGAACGCCAAGGGCCACTTTGACCTGGTGGCCCACAGCCCCAGCATCTACACCGACAACCGGCAGATCATGCAGGAAGGCAAGATCATCGTGCCGGAACCCGATTTTATCTATTGAGCAAAGGAGTGCTGTACAAATGAAAGTACTGGTAACTGGTTTCGATCCCTTCGGCGGTGAGGCCGTAAACCCCGCGTTCGAGGCCGTGAAGCTGCTGCCCGACCAGATCGCCGGGGCACAGATCATCAAGCTGGAGATCCCCACCGTGTTCACCCGGAGCGCCAAGGTGGTGGAGCAGGCCATGGAGGAGCATAAGCCCGACATCGTGATCAATGTGGGCCAGGCCGGCGGCCGGTCCTGCATGACCGTGGAGAAGGTGGCCATCAACCTGGCTGAGGCCCGCATCCCGGACAACGACGGCGAGCAGCCCTTCGACGAGCCCCTGCGGGCGGACGGCGAGACCGCTTACTTCGCCACTGTGCCGGTGAAGGCCATGGTGGAGAACATGCACAAGAACGGTGTTCCCGCTCACATCTCCTACACCGCGGGCACCTACGTGTGCAACAGCATCATGTACAATGTGCTGTATCTGGCGGCAAAGAAGTTCCCGGGCGTGCGCGCGGGCTTCATCCATGTGCCCTACGAGAACGGTCAGGTGGTGGGCAAGCCCAACGGCACCCCCTTCATGCCTCTGGATCTGATCGCCAAGGGCCTGGAATATGGCATTGAGGCGGCGGTGCAGAACACCGAGGACGCCAAGGTCACCATGGGCGAGACCCACTGATCTCAGCATGTAAAAAAATCCCCCGAAGCCATCGGCTTCGGGGGCATTTTTATGTGATGAAGCGATAGGCTCAGCTTTCCTCCGGAAGGCCGGTTTCCAGCGCGTTGTTGGTGCGGCCGGGGAAGGGATAGGTATGGGCTTCACCGGCCATCAGGCTTTCAAAGCCGTAGTAACGGGCCATGTCCGAGCAGATCCAGTCCTCCGGGGAGGTGCGCAGATCCGGCAGGCCGTAGCCCGCGCACCAGCGGGTGTAGCACTCGATGGAATAGCTCACCACCTGAGTCTGTCCCTGGTCCCGCAGGCTCACAAACTCAGCTGCCCGGGTGCGGTGCATCATCCAAAAGCTGGCGATGTCGTAGCCCACCCACACAAGCTGGAAGCAGGCCACCAGAGCAAGAGCAGCGGCAGCACCGCCCAGCACGCTGTGCAGGCGGCTGCGGTCCAGCCCGGCCAGAGCGGCGGCACAGGCCGCGGTGAGAAAAACAAATACTCCATGGGTGGAGCGCTCGTAATAAACCGGGGAAAGCACCATGGCGAAGTTCGCGCCAAGTCCTGCAGCAAACAGGGCCAGCGGCAGGAACAGTGCCTGCGGTGCGGGCTTTTGCAGCCACAGCAGCCAGAAGAGCACCGCGAAGATCACAAGAAGCGGCAGGCCGTAGTCCCACAGCATGTTCAATGCGGTGAGAAAACGGGTGGCCAGAATGGTCACCGGGCCCCGGGGATCGGGGGCGGCATCCTGCCGCTGGTAGTTGCCCGGCGCCAGAATCAGCAGGGCGAAGCCGAAAAGCCCGCCCGCCAGGCCGGTGAACATCCACAGAGGAGCTTTCTTCTCCCGGAACAGCTGCCAGCAAAGCGCCAGTACCATCAGCACCAGCAGTCCGGCACTGGTGTTCTCACTGCTCCAGCCGCCCACCAGTCCGGCCAGAAAACACACCGGAGCCAGCCAGCGGCGGGGCCGAAGCGGGCGGTGCAGCTGCAAAGCGAACGGCAAAGCCGCCGCCAGACAGAAGAAGCTGGCCCACAGGTAGTTGAAGGAGCCGCACATCCACAGATTGGTCTGGCCGAACACCGGTGAGACCATCCAGAAGCTGAGGAAGATGAACAGCAGCAGCTGGGGGTTGGCAGGGGCCCGGCGGCCCTTGGCAATCAGATAAACCACCAGCGCAAGCCCCACATAAACCAGCGTGTTGCACACGTTGAACAACAGCTTGGGCTGAATGGTGAACCACTGGTCCAGGCTCTTGATGAGGAACCGTCCGCTCCAGGTCATGTAGTGGTAGGTCTGGCTCTGCAGCACATCCCACAGACCGGTGAGCCGCTCGCCGGTGCGGTAGCTGAAGGCAAAGGTGAAGTCGTCCGCCACAAAGGGGGTGAGGCAGTTGAACAGCAGCATGACCACTGCTGCGGCAGCCGCCAGCAGCCAGAAAAGCCGACGGTTCAGCCGGGAATTGGATTCGATCGGCTTCATAGCGCCTCCTTTACTCCAGAGCATAGCTCAGCTCGGTTTCCACCGTGTTGGAAAAATCATCATAACCGGGGAAGGGGTAGTAGTGCTGCTCGGTGACCACAAGAGAATCCGCGCCAAGATGCAGCGCCATGTTCACATTCACCCAGTTGTCCTTGTCCAACCGCAGGTCCGGCTGGCCGTATGCACCGCAGAAGCGGGTGTAGGGATAGATGGCGTAGGTTTCAATGTCCCGCTCACCCTCGGCCACCTGGGTCAGGATGATCTCCTCACGCACCTGGCGCATGATGGAATAGTTCAGAATGTCGTAACCGCCCTCCACAAGATCAAAGCAGAGCAGAACGCACAGGCCTCCGGACAGCAGTCCCTGGGGCAGTTTGCCCAGAGCGGGCTGGTGCTGGGCGAGACCGGTGAGCGCGCTGCCGATGGCAATGACCCAGAAGGCAAGCACCGCATAGAAGGAGCGCACATAATACACCGGCGAAAGGATCAGGGCGTAGTTGGCGGCCAGACCCATCACGAACCAGAACGCAGGCAGCAGCACCGCCCGCAGAGAGGGACGGCACAAAAGCAGGCAGAAATAAACGGCAGCAAACAGGATGGCCAGAACCAGGCCGTACAGCCGCAGGGTGTGGGTGGCGTTCATCACACGGGTGAGCAGTACGGTGAGGAAACCGCGGGAATCCTCACCGGCCCGGTCCATTCGGACCCACTGGCCGGGAGCGCACATCAGCAGCAGAAAGCCGGCCAGGCAGCCTGCGGCGCCGGTCAGCTGCCACAGAGGTGTGCGGCCCACCAGCAGGCGGGAGAGCACACAGAGCACCAGGCAGGCCAGCAGCACCGCACCGCTGGTGTTTTCGTTGCCCCATCCGGCGGCAACGCCTGCAAAAAACATGCCCACGGCAGCGCCCTTGCCCCAGGTGAGGTCCCGGTCCAGCTGCAGCCGGTAGGGCAGAAGGAAGACCAGGCCCAGCATCAGAGGCCACAGGTAAACGCAGGCGCCGCACATCCACAGGTTGACCGCGCCGAATGCCGGGTTAAAGTGGAAAAACAGCCCCAGAACCACCAGCAGGAAGGCGGGATGAATCGCCTTTTGGCCGGCAGCCAGCTTGGCGCACAGCCAGACGGTGAAGGTGAACGCGGCGGCATTGGCCAGATTGAAGACCCATTTGCCCAGCCACAGAAAGAGCTGGTTCAGGCCGATGGCAATGGTCCGTCCGCCCCACTGCATATAGTGGTAATACTGAGAGACAACGATGTCCCAGAAGGTTTCCACCGGTTCGTGGGTGGGAAATTTCAGCAGATAGGAGTAGTCGTCGGAAATCAGGGGAGTGAGCCAGTTGAACACCAGCATCACCAGAAAAACAGCCGCAAGAATCAGTCCCACAGGATGCAGAAATGCCCGGGGAGAAAATGAATGAGTTCGACGCAAGAGATCGGTTCCTCCTTATTCAATGGTAGGCAGCGGACAGATGAAGTATATCCGGAGCACAATCAGCCCACGCTGATCTTGCCCTCGGGCAGAATGTCGAACTTGCCCTGCTCCCGGCGCTGGCTGGCCAGACTGATCGCCAGAGAAACCGGGCCCACACGGCCGATGAACATGGTGACCATGGTGATGATCAGAGCAGGTGCGTGCATCTCGCCAGTCACGCCCACCGAGCAGCCCACCGTGCCGAATGCACTGACCACCTCATACAGGCAGTCCAGCGGGCTGATGAGCTCGCCGCAGTTGAAGAAGACGATCAGGGTGACCAGGATCACCACGCCCAGGCTCAGCATGGAGATGCTCAGCGCCTGGTAGACGGTTTTCTTGTCGATGCGGCGGCGGAAAATCTGGGCGTCTTCCCGGCCGGTGACCACGCTGGCCACAGTGACCAGAATGACGCTGAAGGTGGTTACCTTGATACCACCGCCGGTACCGCCGGGCGCGGCACCGATGAACATGAGCACACAGAGCATGCACTTGGTGATGGAGCTCATGGAAGCAAGGTCAATGGTGTTGAAGCCCGCGGTTCGTGCACTGATGGACTGGAACAGGCTGTTTACCACCTTGTCCCCGGCGGACATGCCGCCTAAAGTGGCGGGATTGTTCCATTCCAGGAAGGCAAAGCCCACGGTGCCGCCCACGATCAGCAGGATGGTGCAGAACAGCACCACTTTGGTGTGAATGGAGATGTGGTGCGTTTTGCGCCATTGGCCCAGGTCGTGCCAGACCAGAAAGCCCAGACCGCCCGCCACGATCAGGAACATGATGATGCCCTGCACATACCAGTTGGAGGCGTAGCCCATCAGGCTCACATAGCTCTGAGTGCGGCCCAGAACATCAAATCCTGCATTGCAGAAAGCAGAGATGGACAAAAAAATCGAGATGAAAATGCCCTCAGCACCGTATTCCGGAACAAAGACCGGCAGCAGCAGCACAAAGCCCAGACCCTCGAAGAAGGCGGCAAGCTTCATGACCACCAAAAGCAGGCCGCGGGCCTCCGCCACATTGGAGGTGCCGATGGATTCGCTGGCCAGTTTCATGGAGCGGAAGCCGACCCGGCGGCGGAGCGCCAGCGTGAAGAAGCTGGCCAGTGTGACAAGGCTCAGGCCGCCGATCTGGATCAGGCAGATCACGACTGTCTGGCCGAACAGGGTGAAGCCCTGGTAGGTGTCCAGCACCACCAGACCGGTCACACAGGTGGCGCTTGTGGCCGTGAAAAAGGCCTGCACCGGAGTGATGCCGTTGCGGGTGGCAAAGGGCAGCATGAGCAGCAGTGCGCCGGTCACGATCACCACAAGAAAGCTGGAAACGATCAGCCGTGTAGGGGAGAGACTCTCCAGTCGGCGGCGTTTTTTCGGGGGCGGAGCGGTCCGGCTGATCAACCGGCCCAGCTGCGATGTCTGAAAGGAACTGTAATCCTGTTCCACGGTCGTTTTCCTCCTTGCATACACCCGGCACCGCTGTCAAGGCGCACGAATGCAATTCTACTATATTCTTATAATATACACGTTTGTAAAAGGTATTTCAACTTGATTTTGCATGCTCTGACTGATATAATATTACAGTATGTACTGAGTGGGCCGAATACAAGTCACCGACTGATTCGGAATGCCGCGCAAAATTCTATGCCTCCGTAGTTAAATGGATATAACAAACCCCTCCTAAGGTTGTGCTCAACCAATCAACTCAGCGCCAAAAGTGATTGTTCCAAGTTCAATTTCATATAAGTCTTTGTAGCTCAGCAGGATAGAGCATTCGCCTCCTAAGCGAAAGGCCGTGGGTTCGAATCCCGCCAAGGACACCAGGTTCAATGCCGAAAACCCCTGATAAATCAAGGGTTTTCGGCATTTTCCTTTTTTCGCTATTTTGAAAAAATGGAAGAAAAATCCAGCTTGCTAACGGCGTGAAGGTGGCTTGCTAACGGAATTTTTGAATTTGCAAAGAAAGTTGACCGTTCCTTGTTTGAATTTTCTTCAGACGGGTCTGCTAACACAATTAGCAGGAAAGAGCAAAATTTGCTAACGAAATCAGGTATCTTGCTAACACGGCCTAAAACCCTTGCAAAAAGTCTGCTAACAGAAAAGGTGATTGGTCAATGTATCATGTGGTGAAAAATAAGAAAACCCCTCATAAATATGAGAGGTTTTCGCAGCTCATAATGCGCTGACCAGTTGCTTTAAGAGTGCGGCGGTTTCTGGGTTTTTCAGCAGTTCTAGAATTTTGGCTGTGTCGCTCATGGAATCTTCCTCTTTTTGTTTGATGGCTGGTTGCTCCGGCGTAACGGAAGCAGCAGCGGGAGAAGATTGCTTAGGAGCATAAAAGGCAGCTTCGAATCGTTGGGCGTTCAGGCAGCGATCTTCGTCAATAATGTGGGAATACACATCCGCGACCATCTTCATTTGTGCGTGGCCTGAGTCACCCTGTACAGACTTCATATCACCGCCGTTCAATTTCAGTTTGTAGGTGATACTGGAATGACGAAGGGAATGAAAGACTACATGAGGAAGACCATGATCTTCAATCAACTTACTGAATGCCCGGTTGATGATCTGACTTTCCATGGGGCGTCCGTTGCTGGAGCAAAAGACTAAATCATTATCGATGTACTCGTCGCCGAACAGATCCATCAGTTCGGCGATTTCTTCTTTACGCTTCACAAGCATCTGGGCAACTGTCTGGGGAAGATAGACGCGCCGGATACTTGTTTTGGTTTTCGGCTCTTTCAGAACCAGAGCGGTATGGGTACTGGCAATACAGGGAGGAAACTTTCGTACTACGCCTTTGTCACTTAAATCGTCCAGAGCGCCACGGGTGACACGCTGAAGTTCTTTATTAATGAAGATACTGGCGTTTCCAGCCTCAATGCTTTGCGGAGAGATGTCCACACAGTCCCAAGTCAGCCCAAGCAATTCGCCCATCCGCAGAGAACAGGAGAACGCCAGATTGATGGCCAATGAAAGAATGGGGTCATCACATACCTCGAGAGCTTTTGCAAGCATATCCGGACTCCAAATCTCTCGTTTTTTATACTCTGCTTTTGGAAGAGTTGCATTCAGAACCGGATTGCGTGGGATCATTTCCCAACGCACCGCCTGATTGAATGCGTTACGCAGCAGCTTGTGAATCTCACGAACAGTGTGTGCAGAAAGATATTCACTTGTGGGCTTTCTGTTGTTGATAGAAACGGATTTCACATTCAGCAGGTCACGGTAGTATTTGTCCATCATTCGTGGGGTGATGTCTGCCAAACAAAGATCACCGATGATTGGAATGATGTAATTTCGCATCAGACCTTTCCGGCTTTCGTATGTAGACATAGCCCAGGTGTTTACTCCATAAATGGACATATACTCGTTGAGAAGATCTGCCAGAGTTTTTGCGGTGGGAACGATAAAGTTTCCGGTTTCCTGCTCATATTCGATTTGAGTTTTCCTCTTTTTAGCCTCTGCGCTGGTGTCAAAGGTTTCCCAGCGCTGCCGTCGCTTGCCATGTTCGTCAATGTAGGCGTACACCACTGAATACTTGCTTTTACGTTTTACAATGGATGCCATGATTACTCCCTCCGTTCAGAACATTTCTTATAGCGGTCCTGACTGTCGTACCAGCATTCAAAACTGTCTCGCATTACACGGATACGACGATCAATAATCGTGGTTTCCAGATGTACCCGTTTGACCAGTTCGTAAGCCGTTGCAGAATGAATACCTAGCAGCTCAGCAAGCTCCGGGACAGAAAGGGTGGTGTCTCTCCATTTGGTACCAGGTGGAGTTCCGTCTACCTTTTTATAATGGAACTGTCCAGAGTACCAATCTTCGAAACTGTCCAGCATGACACGCATTCGACCGGCAACCTGTATGGTAGTGAAATAGTTTTTCTTGACCAGCCAGTAGGATTCTACCTTTTTCAGACCAAGCATTTTGCCCATTTCACGGACCGAAACACTTTTCTTTGTTTTAGTGGTTTGCATTTTGTTCCTCCTCTTACGTTTGATGGGTGTTTTGCGTGATCCAATTGTAAGAGAAGTGTAGAGAAGAAGTAAGGGTGCCGATAACCGAATCGACACCCTTGACATTATACGGCATTTTGATCCAGCCATTCATCAAAGCTCTTTTTGGAAATACGGATGTGACCGCCGACTCGCACACTGCGGAAAAGCTCCTGCTTTACCAAATTGTATGCAGTGGGGCGACTCACACCCAGAATATCCTGAATTTCATCAACGGTGTAGGTTCGCTTTTCAAAGCAGACGGGATTTTGCTCGTTGATACGGTTCAATTCCGCAATTCGTTCTTGAAACATGAAACAGACTCCTTGTTAGTTTATGGGGCTGATAATGAAGGTAATCGATCAGCTCAAACAGGGAAATCGTGCGATATGATTTGCAGATAATAATGTTATTGGTAGTTTGAATGCAACTATCAATGCGCTTGATTCCACATAGGCGGCGACCACCGCAAACTGGTGATCGCCTGATATCTGGAATCAAGAGTCCAGATAAATGTTCATTGAAAAATGAACTCATTGACCGGGCCGTTGGCTGGCCCCTCTTCCTGCCCAGCCGGGGGCAGTCCCGCCACATTCTTGCGATAGTGCTGCGGGGAGTATCATAATACGCTGCCCTTTCTTTGCATCAGGTGGGGTGCCATGCCACCCTGACAGCCACTGGGGATCGCTCACCAAAAATGGGTTATGGCGTCAGTGCTGCCCGTGCTTGCCGTCGCTCCGTGGGTTGCGGCAAGGCAGGTTCTATGTCAGTCAATGAAGAAAAATATTCAGTTTTCAAGGTTCTCGGAGAGGGGGTAAAAAAGTCCTCTCATAATATAAGGACATTTTTTGGCCATTCGTAGGGTAAAAAATAGAAAATATTTGAAATTTGACGCAAAACAGTATCAGATATACGAGTTGGCCATAAGAATTTTAGAGATTGTTCTTAAAGCCTGTTCGATGCTGTCTTGTATAGATGCTTTTGAAATGCCCTCCGCATGGGCGATTTCAGAAATACTCATACGCTGGAACAGGTGTGCGGATAGCCTTCGATATTGCTTTTCAGACAAGTGTTCCATTGCCTGATAAAGTGCCATTCGAAGGTGCTTTTGTTCGTAAAGCACCATAGGAGAGGGCTCCGATCCAAGAATGTGGGACTCCAAACTGGGATCTGCATCCAACGAATAATATGCTTTGTTTCGCTTCTTCTTTTTATAATATGCTTTTTCTGTGTTTTCTGATTTGCGAAAGACCTCTGCAATATCATCAGAAACAGTGATGTAGAAATCATTGGGATAGATAGAAGGATAATATTCGCGAAGATTAATGTTTTTCATAAAAAGACCTCCAGAGTCAAAAATTCGTTCAAACTTGGCGTAATATTTGATTCTGGAGGCCCACGAGGAAATAAAAAAAGGCGGAATAGCCTGAACCAGTTGAACGGTTCAATGACTATTCCGCCACCAGGAAATGAAAAAGAAAGTTGTTCACTATGTAGGAAAAAATGCAAATTCTACAGATTTATTTGAAAATTGATATAAATAAAAAGCCCACTATTGTAGAAAACTTAATTTCAACAATAGTGGGCTTTTAAAGTGGAAAAATCGCTAATTTTCAAAAAATGAATATCAGGATGATGAATGTATACTCAGCTGTTTTTAGGATCGATTTTATCGATAGGGAGGGTCTTTAAAAGCGGTGCGTCGGGACGATGGGGCTGATAAGACCAGATGTGGGGGCAGGAAGCGACTTTGCTGGATTCATGTTCAATAGATTTTTGAATCAATGCCTTCAAAAGAGAGTGTGCAGGATTATGCGTATTGTTTTTCATATTAAATTCCTCCTCATTGAACTCCAAAACCAAGGTTTGCGATAACTAAAAGAAAAGCAACTACATTGAGAGACATAACAAGACATCTTCCCAAAAGCGGTAAAGTAAATAATAAAATAATAGCTATTAAACAGTATATAATTAGTGAAACATACATCCTGTTACGAGCTATTATCATTTCTTCTTCAGTAAAATGAATTTGATTGTTATTGAATGGACCCAAAATAGAAATAATAAAAATAGAACATACAAACGTAAGCCATGTAATGATATTGGTGAAACAATCAATCAAAACCAGGGAGGAAAGTTCCAAAATGATAGATATTATAAAGCACCCGAGAAAAGTTTTGGAATGAAATCCATTTATTCGAGGGCGAAGATAAAGCATACCTATATTAAGAGTGACAACCACCTTAAATGGAGCAATAAAGCATCCCAACAGAATTAAAATGGGCAAGGAAAAGAGAGTTATCAAACGGCTTTCTAGAATATAGCTGAACCATTCGCTTTGATAGGGCTCGATCAATCCAATCTGGAGAAAGTAGTTTGTGATCTTTTTTGCGGCAGTTTGCATTCCATAATCACACCCTTTTTTTAATCATATAGGAAAATGAGCGGGAAATACTCATTTTTGTTTTAAAAAACGAGTATAATGTTATGAAAGAGGGGTATTTTGAATCTCGGCATAGGCTAAGAACCATCCGTTTTGATAATCTATGCCAAAGTATGAATCGTATTTGTTAAGAGTGGACCGTACATTTTGTAAACCATAACCGTGCAAAAGAGTATTTGGTTTTGTGGTAATAACCATATTATCGCAGACCTGTACAGGTTCAGAACGATTACGAATTGAAAAGAAAAATGCGTCTTCTAGAAGAGCTTTCACGTGAATTTGTCGCTCATGGATAGGGAGTTTCTCACAGGCCTCGATGGCATTATCCATTAAATTACTAATAATCACAGTAAGGTCTACCGCATCGATTAGAAGAGGAGAAAGATCATTTACAGCAAATTGAACATCAATATCGTGCTTTTTGGCAATCAACGCTTTTTGGTTCAAAATTGCATCCATTGCGGAATTGTGAGTATTTACGAGAAGAATACGTTCTGTTTGTTCTGCACGTAGTCGAGTGATATAGTCAGCTGCTTCCTGAAAAGACTGGTTTTCAAGTAAGGAATCCAATGTTTCCAGATGAGCACGAAAGTCATGTGTTAGTTTACGTTGTGCGGAATTTGATAGGCTGAGTGCTTCAATACCTTCAGATTGCGCTTTGATTTGTGCATGAAGAAGCAATGTTTCTTCTCGATAATGAGAGGTTTGTTCAATCCAACTAACCAGTAATAGCGAAGCAATGTTAAATACAGCGATAAATGTGGCACAAACCGAAAGGGGAAATGGATCTATCTGCGAATGTTGAAAGCTGTTGTTCAAATAAAGCTCCATAAGAATGCACATAAAAGAAAGAACAGCAGGGATAAAGTACCAATTCCAGTTGGAAGTTTCAAAATTCTTTCTTTTTCTTAATCGATTTAATATGAAACAAAAAAGAAGTGGCAACCCGTGAGAAAATATGCTTAAGAAAATATAAGCTGGGAAGCTGGACTGCAAAGTTGTATAGTGCCAACCACTAAACGCTAAAAAACTGGTGAAAACGAGATTGTCGATAGTACATCCAATCGAGTAAACAATTATGGAGAAAAATATCAGGTGGACTTTGGATGTTGTATGTAGAAACCAGTTTGCAAGTGAAAATAAGAGAATAGTTACGACAGGAGTAATTGTAGATGGAGAAAATATTAGCAGAATAGTGCCTGCAATTACAAATAAAGGAAATAATAAAAATCGTTGGAAACTATGGCTTCGCTTTGGGAAAAAAGAGTCAAAGAATAAATGTGAATAGATCAGATCGATTGATAACCATAGTGAAGTAAAAAGAAATGTGTTCATTGCTGAGCCTTCCAATTCATGTATCGAAGTTTAATTTCAGAAAACTTTTTTTGGCTTACTGGTAAAATTGTTCCGTCTGAAAGCTGGGCTTTATCATAGTTAAGTTTTTTGATATGTTGCATATTGACAAGATAACTTTTGTGGATTCGAATAAACCCAGAGGGAGATAATTCTTTTTCCATTTCTTCCATGGTTGCATAGAAATATTCGTTAATCCGTTCAGGATGTTGTGTGTGAAGATGAATAATACGCAGGTGACTCTCAAGATAGACGATATTTTCGTATTGTACAACGTACTCTTCACCGTTAGCCGTGAATTTGAGAGCGTCCCTTTTTTGAGCAAATTGCATCATTGCTTCTTTAAAGTAAATGGGAAGTTTCTCTGAAAGTTTTTCTTTTAAAAGATAACGAAAGGCGTTTACCTCATAACCTTCGAGGCTGAACTCTACATAGTGTGTTACAAAAATCAACAAGGAGTTCAATTGCAAATCACGTACGCGGCGCGCAATTGAAAGCCCACTATATTGCCCCATATCAATATCCAGAAACATAATGTTGAACCCAGAGAGGAGCTTATCGTTCAATTGCGCAGGGTCAGAGCACGCGGTGATGGAAATGTTAGTACTTCCATATTTTGGCTGTCGATCAATCAATTCGACCATTTTTTTCACAAAGGTTGGATCATCATCACAAACTAATATTTTTACAGTCATAGTGCATTCTCCTACTGCTTTTAAGGTCAGGCGAGTTTTGGCATCTGTGTTCAAAATAGGTCTTCCTTTCAAAATTGTCAATAAATGTGACTAGAATAACACTCTAGGTGTTATTTGACTATAATACTTCACTTAAAGTGGATAATCAACAATTATTATGAAAGAAATCGAAAATTTGAGATATGGGGTAAAGGCTTAGAATGACGCAGCATTATTTCGGACACCGTATTCAGCAATTGCGGAAATCGAAAGGGTGGTCACAGGCTGATTTGGCAAAGAGATTAGGAAAGAAGGCTTCCTCTATTAGCAGTTATGAAACTGATGCCAAAGCAATTCCGGTTGATACACTAATTCTTTTAGCAGAATTATGGGACGTGACAATCGATGAATTGATTTATGGGGAAAATGTGGAAATTCTGTCTGTTAAGAGCCTGTCACCAGAGAAAAAGCAAGTTGTTTCGGAATTGATTCAAAACTTTGCGGCTAAATCTGGAGGTAAAGCAAGTACAAAAGTTGAAAATCTGGAATTGTTGCTTAGAATTGCACAAGCAATGGGGTTACCATGAATGTGAGTTTGTTAAAGACTTTTGGTCGACTATAACCCATTGAGCCGTTACAGATTGTGTTGTCACCATAAAAAGTCTATGTATAGAAATATTTAGTTTAGCGGGAATGGCACAAATTGAGCAGTGCCATTCCCGCTTTTTAGGTTCGAGGCAGTAGTGGAATAGAAAACAAAGAGCAACACCAATTGCATATGGTGTTGCTCTTCACGAACTTCTGAAGTATGATTCCCGGTGACGTTTGCTTGTGCGTTATTTTTACATTTGTAAAGTACAGTTTACAAGGGACTACACAGGGTAGGTATCTGACGGGAGGGGTGCCGCCAGTCAGATTTTCCATGTGATGTTCAAGCTGTCGCTTGTGGCGGCTATGGTGGTGATCATCAAATCCACCACACGCCGCTTGTCATCAAAAGATACATTCTCCCAGGTATCGAGGTAGCCGGAAATCTGGCTGACCTGTTCCGGGCTGATGGCCTCCACAGTCAACTCCGCTATCCTTGCCAGAAGTTCCTGCTTGCGCCCGTCCAGTTCCGCTATCTTCACATTCACATAGGAGAACAGGACATTGTTTGCCCCCGTCAGACTGTCCACCAGCTTTTCAATCTCGCTGTCTACATGGGCAAGTTCCACTTGCAGGGCGGTGATTTTCGGGTTTGCCTTTGCCGCTTTCTTTTTTCCTGTCAGCGTCTTGTAGCTTGCCAGCTTCTTTACCATCTGCTGATAAACAACCGCTTCCAGTTCCGAAGTGATGATTTTCCCACAGCCAGGACAGCTTTTATTGTCCAGCCGTTTCGTGCAGCGGAGATACTGTTTGCCGGAGGGATTGTAGATACTCATAAGAGCATACCCGCAATTCCCGCACTTGATTTTTCCTGCCAGCCATGTGTGGGTGGCTTTCCGGGCAGACTGGATTTTCATGTTGTTCATCAGCTTCTTGCGGCAGGTCAGCCAGGTGTCGGAGGGGACGATACCCTCATGGGGAGCCAGTACCAGCATTTGGTCTTTTAAGTCGTTTTTCTTGCTGGCCTTTACATCTCGCCCTTGATACAGATAGCAGCCGTTCATGCCCGTAAAATCGGCAACGTCATTGACAATGACTGTACCTTGACTTTTGAAAAATTCGTACACATCAAGGTCTGCCTGCACATAGACAGGATTGCGTAACATCTGCGCCAGCGTGGGGCGTATCAGCTCTTTGCCATGGAACAAAATCCCCTGTTCGGCAAAGTACCGGGTAATGTCCCCGTAGGAAGTTGTGGGCTGGGCGTACATCTCAAACATCAGCCGGATATTGGCCGCTTCCTCCGGGTTTACCACCAGCTTCTTTGTGTTGATACCGTCCATCTTGATAGGCTCCGTATGGAAGCCGTAAGGGGCTTTCCCGCCCATCTTAAAGCCCCGCTGACTGCGGGAGTAGTAAGCGTCCGTTACCCGCTTCTGTATCGTTTCCCGTTCAAGCTGGGCGAACACGATACAGATATTCAGCATGGCCCGTCCCATCGGCGTGGAGGTATCAAACTTTTCCGTAGAGGACACAAACTCCACATTGTACTGCTGGAACAGCTCCATCATGTTGGCAAAGTCCAGAATGGAACGGCTGATACGGTCGAGCTTGTAAACCACGACCTTTGCAATCAAGCCCCGCTTGATGTCCCGCACCAGTTCTTGAAACTTCGGACGGTCTGTGTTCTTGCCGCTGTACCCTTTGTCTGTGTATTCCTTGCAGTTACCGCCTTTCAACTCGTATTTGCAAAATTCAATCTGGCTTTCAATGGAAATGCTGTCCTTTTTGTCTACCGATTGTCTTGCATAGATTGCGTCTATCCGATTGTTCATATTGTCGCTCCTTTTCTTAAAAAAGAAACGGAGCTGCTGACAGTTCTATTATACCGCCAGCAGCCCCGCAAATCAATGATGGGTTTGGAAAACCTTATGTCCCGGCTTCCTCACTCTCCCGCTTGTCGGCGTACTTGCGGAACACCTCATAAAGCTGCTGTTCCAGTTCCCGGCGTTTGGCTGCTTCCTGTTCCGGCGTGAACACCGGGGAGAGATTTTCCAGTGTGATTTCCTTTCCCTGAAAAGTCACGATTTCGATTTCCTTTTTGTATCTGATATTACTTATAAGATCACCTTTCCTTTCCATGCTGCCGCTGTTGCCGTTTCAGTTCCGCTAAAATCTCCGGCGGGATACGGTCAACCAGCCGCCGCATATCGTCCAGTTCGCTTTTTAACTTCGCCCGTTCCATCGTGTCATTCATCTTGCCTTTTTCGCTGGCCTTTGCCCTGACTTCCAGCTTTTCATTTTCCGCTAACAAGTCATTGATTGTGACCTTGTATTTTTTCAGTTGCCCGGAGAAGTTCTCCATCTGCGGAAACCACTTTTTCAGCATGGAGAGGGCTTCCTCTTTCTTCTTTCCGGCGTTCAGCGGGGTAATGCCGGAGAGAACCGCTTCAATGGCCCTCGCCTGTTTGGAGAGGTTGACCGCCTGTTTGAACAGCCGGGTGGGGATATGCTTCCGGCCCGTCTTGCTGGCGCTTTCCCCACGCTCCAGGTCGGGGTACTGCTCCACCATACAGGCGTGAAAATCGTCCTGCCACTTCGTCAGATTGGCCCGGTTGCCGATAATTTCTTTGGCGCACAGGCGGTTGTCCTTTGTCAGCGGCACAAAGACCAAGTGCAGATGGGGCGTTTTTTCATCCATGTGTACCATAGCCGAAACGATGTTCTCCCGGCCCACCCGGTCAATGAGGAAGTCCGCCGCCCTCTGGAAGTAGGCCGCTATCTCCTTTGGGGACTTGCCCTTGAAAAACTCCGGGCTGGCGGTAATCAGCGTGTCCACAAACCGAGTGCTGTCCTTGCGGGTGCGGCATCTGGCCTGCTCGATGCGGCTCTGAATGAAATGGTAGTAGCGGCCATCCGGCTTGACGATGTGGAAATTGTACTTGCTCCGGCTGGTGTCAATGTCCGGGTTGCTGGCGTACTGCTCCTTTTTCCGTTCATGGTGGGCTTCCAGCGGCCCCGCCGGGTGGCCCTTGTGCTTCTCAAATCGCAAAATTGCGTGTTGTGCCATTGAACTCCTTTCCCCATTCCATTCCTTTCCGGCGGGTTTTCCCGCCGAAAATATCTCTGATAGGATTGGAATGGAATGAATGTAAATAGATGGTTTTAATCTCTGTATTTCTATATACCGTCAGATTTCCGTACTTCAAGAGGATTGATTTTCGTACTCGCCAAGTACGGTTTTCAGCCCTCCGGCGTACCATAACCGGATTTCTTGAAGTCGGTGTTTGGAACCGCTTCATAGGATTTCGGGTAAATGCGGTTGGGTTTTCCACAGCCCTGTTTCTGGATTTCCACCAGCCCCGCATACTGCAACTCCCGCAGGGTGTTGACCGCTTTCTGCCGCCCGCAGCGGAGCAAAGCGACCACCTCGCAGATGGGGTAGTACAGGTAGACCCGCCCGTACTCGTCCGCCCAGCCGTTCTTCCGGGACAACTCCGCCCGGCGCAGGACAAAGGCATACAGCACCTTCGCTTCGTTGCTCAAGGGCTGGAATGTGGGTGCTTCAAAAAGGAAATTGGGGAGCCGGGTGAAACTGAACGCCTTTTCCGGCTGGTGAATATAAATCGTGTTTGTCATAGCGTGTTTTGTGGACGGTTAGAGGCCCGTTTTCCGGGGCGAATGATAAATGATACCAGCCGCCCCGGTTGAGGGCTTGCGGAGCCTTGCAAATCAAGGCTTTTCCCGCTCTTAACTGTCCACAGCAGACCTCCTTTTCCGTTCACTTTCTGTTTTCTGCCGCCTGTGAACTCTGGCGGCGCAGTCCGGGCAGTATTTGCCCCGGTTGGACTTCGGGACGAACACACCGCCGCACTCCGCACAGCGTTTCAAGTCCCTGTCCCGGTAAATCTCCGCTTCCAGCGTCCTGTCCAGCGGCAAGACCGCCCAGCGGAACCACTTGCAGCAGACGGAGAACGAAATCATCTGCGGACAGGCGCAGGTGTCGCCATCGTCCAGCGCAAGGCAGTTTCCGTCCTCGCAGTTGCAGCACTCCCGGCGTATCAGGCCGCTGGCTCGTCTCTTCTGGGGCGGGGTTATGCGGTAGGGGGAGCCGTCCGGCCTGTGTTCCAGCGGCGGCAGGTGTTGATAGGGTCTTTTGCTCATGCGTCCCTCCGTTTTCTTTGGCGTGTTCTGTTTCCAAGGTGCTTGTCCATCGATGAACTATCCCAAGTCTACACCTTTTTGACCGCCTGTGCCGTATATCCAAGAGGTAGGAAATCAGCCTGAAAAACTCCCTATTTCCACGCTCTCGGATTTGTGATATAATCAAAAAAAGATAAAAGACAAATTCAGGTTTCTGGTCTTCTTGCACAAAATAAAGGAGGAGCTATTATGCAAATTGTTTATATTCCAAGCGAATCAATGTCTGTTCAAGGTAAAAAAGATGAAATCTATAAAAGATATGGGAAAGACTGGAATATTAGAGAACAGGGAGGAGGTAACGGAAATTGGTTGTTGACCAGAAAAAGTGATGTGCTTGTAGATGGAAAAAGTTATCGTACTTTTGTACTTGAACACTACGGTAAATCCAAGCTGACAGCGAAGCTTGTTGATAAATTTCGTGAAGATGTAGCAAATGGTAAAATAAAACTGTAAATGCCTATGCCGTTATGCTATGAGCATAGTACATAGCATAACGGCTTCTCTTTCGTTGAGCTAGCAAGGAGGGTGAATATGTCTTTATCCATACAAGAGCGATTAAAAGACCTACGTGTGGAGCGTGGCTTGACGCTGGGGCAGCTTGCGGAGCAGACCGGGCTTTCCAAGTCTGCGCTGGGCAGTTACGAAACGGAAGACTTCAAGGACATCAGCCACTATGCCCTTATCCGGCTGGCGAAGTTTTACGGTGTGACCGCTGATTATCTGCTGGGGCTGTCTGAAATGAAAAATCACCCAAACGCCGATCTTGCAGACCTGCGTTTGAGTGATGAAATGATTGACCTGCTGAAAAGCGGGAGGATAGACAATACCCTGCTGTGTGAGCTGGCGGCGCACCCGGATTTCCCCCGGCTGATGGCTGACCTTGAAATCTATGTGAACGGAACGGCACTGAAACAGGCGCAGGGTGCAAACGCCATAGTGGACACGATGAGCGCAACTGTTATAAAAAAGCATAATCCTGGCATGAGTGATACGCAGTTAAGACAGCTTATCACCGCCCATATTGATGAGGACGAGTTTTGCCGCTATGTGATACAACGGGACATAAACGGGATTGCCCTTGCTCTGCGGGAAACACACAAGGACGATTTTTTCAGCGTCCCAGAGGATAACCCGCTAAAAGAAATGCTGGAAACTGCTGGTGAAATCGTCAGCCAGGACAGCGACACGGAACAAGCGTACTTGGCGTTTATCTGCAAACGGCTCAAGCTGAATTTTAGGAAGCTGTCAGTAGAAGAACGGAAGTGGCTGAAAAAGATTGCGGAAAAATCCGACTTGCTGAAGAATCCAAAACCGCAGAGAGGACGAAGATAAAAAATGCCTGAACGGCGGTTCTGGTTTTTCAGAACCACCATCCAGGCATTTTGTTTAGTAATAGAAAAAGGTGCAGTTGATTATTGCGTATTGTCAATCTCTCTCAAACCGGGTAGTAAAAATACGGCAAGCGCAACGATGATAATGCCAATTCCGCAAATGACAAACCATTTCTCAACTCCCAGCCGCTCCGCCAGAGGCCCGGAAATGACAAGGCCAAACGGCATGGCGAGGGAAGCGGCGCTTGTCAGTAGAGAAAAAACTCTCCCCAGATATTCTGGTTTGACCGTTTCTTGAAAAATCGCATTTTGCACACCGTAAAATGGAGCGGAAATTCCCATAACAGTACAGCACACAACAAAGACAAGAAATGCGTCTGGCGGCAAAAGCCCGGAGAGCATATTGCTAACGCCCATCAGGAGAACGGAAAGACCGATGGTGTACCGCCGTTTCTTAAAACCGCCCCAAATGCTCAGAATGACTCCGCCAAGCAGCATACCAACCGCAAAAGCAATTTCAGCGGCAGAGGCATGGGCCGGTGTTCCTTTGAAGTATGACATACAGATGAGAGGAAAAAGCGTACTGATTGGCATATAAAAGAACATATAAATTACACCAATCCAGAGCAGAGCAAAGAGGCCCCTGTTTTGCTTTAATACCACATACCCCTCTTTCATATCCTGTAAAAACTGTTGTCTTTTCGTTTCTGGACATAGTTCAGGCGTTGGTATGGACGAAATCGCAACAGTCACACAGGCAAGGATTGCACCCACAATATCTAACAATATAATTGCATTAAGAGGCCAAACAGCATATAAAAACGCTGCGGCAGCTGGACTGATAATCGCACTTACTGCTTGCATGGTCTGCGTGTAACCAGCGCATTTTGTAAGTTCCTCTTTTGGCACAATCATAGGTGTTGCTGCGCTGAATGCTGGAGAATGAAAAGCAGTTCCCGCACTTCGGATTAACAGGACAACCATAATAGACCATACGGGCAATTCCATGTAAAACGCCACCAGCGCCAGAATACCGCCAGCGGCGGCAATTATCAAATCCGCACCAATCATTACGCTTTTACGGCTGTGCCGGTCAACAAAAGCACCTGCAAACGGGCCTAAACAGGCTTGCGGCAAAAATCCAATCAGTGTTGCCGCCGTCAATATGATTGCAGAATTAGTTTTCGCAACCAAATAAAAGATAATGGCCATTTGCAAAATACCGCTGCTAATAAAGGATATTGCTTGTCCGGCAAGAAGTGTAAAATAAGTTTTTCTCCATGAATTGTTGTTTTGGGTCATAATGCGAACCTCCTTTTTTATTGCATTGTTCCTTTGTTTCTGCAATAAAAAGCAGGCGTTGTCCCACAGAGAGGGCAGACGCCTGCATAACAACAAAGCACGAAAAAACACCACGATACAGTTCAAAGACTGCTCGTGTCAAACCTACGTGTTCCTTTGCATACGCACGCAAAAAAAGCCCACCATCATGTGGAAAGGTACTTCTACTTTTTATTGCTTATTAGCGTACACAAATTAACACACGTAAGCCTCCTTCCAATCTCAAACTGTCGCACAGTATAACACACATCCGATAGACTTGTCAACCATTTTTAACCTTGTTTTCCATCTTGTTTTTCCATCTCTTACGGGCAGTAGCAAAGCCAGGCGAGCCAGTCAACGGTCAAGATGAACGGCGCTTTCAGCGCCGCCGTTGACAGTCTCGCCCGTCTTTGCTAATGGGTAATCAAGGCGGGAAAGCCATTTTAGGGCTTTCCCGCCCATTTCAATTTTGGGAGAAGAAAGGCCCCAAAATGAACGAGTGCGGCCAAACACTTTTAGGGATTGGCCACCTTGTCCACCCATCCAGCGGGGCGGCGGGGAACGGTCAAGGCCGGGCGTCAGCCCATTCATTTCAGCCTTGACGGTTTCCTGCCGTCCTGCTACTTTTCCCGGAGTGTGGCCACACATCTGGTCACGGTGTCCAGAGCTTTGGGACTTTTTGTCCCATAGGCCGGGGGCGGAGGACGAGGGACGGGGGCTTTCATAATACGCCCTGTCTGCTGCTGAAATCAGCCCTTTGTTTCCGGCTTACCAGCCCCAAACAAAGCCCTGCTTTCCTGCCGCGTCAAATGCCCTTGCCCTCCCCGGCGGCAACGGTATTTTCAGGGCAACGCCGACAGAGCGTATAACACACTACACTTTGCTCCGCAAAGTCGTGTGCCAAATGGGGCGCTGCCCCCTTTGGAAACCCCCGCAACAAACAGGTGCTATGCACCCAGCCGGGAGCATAGCGCCGTTTGTTGTCAGCAGCCCGTTTCACGGTCTGCGTGTAGTTCCTTGTAAACTGACCTAAAAGATTAAATACACTATTGGGTGAACGCTTCCACAAACCATTTTCCTTTTTCAAACCATAGGTAGCGCTCCTTGCCACGGATCAAGCAGGTATAGCGGTCGCCAACTCCGCCTACATCTGCAGCCCTTCGGCATACATCTTTGACCCTATCAATTTCATAAATGTGTTCCGCATCAAAAACAATCTGAAGAGGACGGAGCCGCCCATCTTCTGAAAAGCGAACATCGACTGTCACATATTTCTTTTGTCTCTCTCGTTTCATTCAGTGTCTCCCTCTATCCGGAACAGAAGTAGCCTACAGGATGAATTGTATGTTCAGTAGGATTAACGCTTCCAAGTTCGTGATCTGTGTACACAATTGCACTCTGCAGGCTTGTATCGCCGGACGCCGCTGTGTAATCCCTGCTACTGCGTTCTATGAATGGGATTCTGTACACTGACCGTACTTGTTCACCGTGTCGGGCAGTCCTCTTTGGCTTGCAGGAATATATGACTGTGTGGATGACGTGAAATGCTTTGTTATTTTGACCACTGCTCCCAATGCTTCTGTTTCCAAGATCCACGACCGGATGCCACTGACGCTTCTGCGAGATGAGATCAGACCTTGGCTCACCGATCCTGAAGCAGCTCTTGCACTTCTGGCTCGAGTTCCTGCGCCACTATATTGTCAGGCACAGGATGGTCAACTGACTTTTGAATAAAATCATAAAAAACGGCGAGTTGCTCCATGGAAGGGGCAGCTCGCCGTTTTTATGAGTGTGAAGACTATATTTAGTGCCTTTTCATTTATGGCTGATAAGAGAGTGTAGAAAAATTTATAAAACGGCAACTCGCTATTTGTTACAACTACCTTGTCATATATTACATTTATGTGGAAAAAATGTGAATATAGTAATATATTGAAGGCAAAGAAATAGGTGAATGCTGTCAACTGAAAATTGGACGTACAAGAAAATAGTTAGCAAATCACTGGTGATTTTTGATTGTCTACTGCGCTGCTCATGGCCAAGGTAGTGTAGTGGGAAACAACAGCTAAGAAGGAGGTTTTAAAGTATGAATCTCAAAAAGAAACTCGTGGCATTCGGTATGGTCTGCGTTCTGGCGCTGGGGATGGCAATTTCCGCGTTTGCAGATTATGATGGTTCTACTACATGGACGAACCCGGGACCGATTACCGCCACCCAAGGGGTCGGTGCTTATACCAACCTTAATTTGGAGGGAAGCAGTTCCTATGCTTATGCCTATAGGGATGTGACTCTGTATTCTCGGACCAACAGTGATGACCAAAAATGGAGGATTAAAACTCTCAGCAGTAGTAGCGATGCTGTTTATGTTTTCACTGTTCGGAGAGATACGTCCGGTCGATCGGATTATGCTTTGAATTATATTCAAAGCGCGCCTCACAACTGTAACATTTTAAGTATTAGTCAAAATAACCCTTATGATTGTCAGGTAAAAATCAAGGGATCTCCGATTTCTTTTTATGTTGAGTTGGCGAATCGATTTGGCGTAAGACTGAACTATGAGCGCGCGGGTGTTGGCCGTAATGTATACTGGGGAACCGCATTTGACTATTGGCGTAAGGCATAATGTTTATGCTCGCTAATTTCATGAGATCCAAGTTTTAATTTTAAATATTATATGCACTGTTTTTTGGGGGGCAGGTGTGTGCCTGCTCCCCAGTTTTTATTTTATCTAAAGGAGTATGTATCCCATGAAAAAACGAATTGGCATGTTGTCTGTTCTTTTTGTTGTGTTAACCCTAACTTCATGCGGTATCAATGAGCCGATTGAGTCGTTAGGTGTAAGTTCTTCGGAGAGTTCTGCACAGGAACCGGCACAGAGTGCTGATATCACATTACAAACTTTAAAATGGGGCAGCGCAATTACAGAAGACGGATATTACTTGATTGATCCTGTTCCGAATTCTGATGATTCCACCAATATTATGTACATTGATTTCCAGAGCAAGTCGGAGATTCATCTATGCGCTTCCGCAAACTGTACCCATACCGGGCCAGAATGTGAAGGGAGGCTTCCGGTATCCGGTGGTGGTTCGCGTCCTCTTGTCATCAGCAATCAGCTGGTACTGGCTTTCCCTGGTGCACCGTATTTTAACGATGAACTTGGAGAGGCATCTTTCCCTAAAATTATGACCATGGGGCTGGATGGAAAAGACAAAAAAGTTATTACCACATTTAAAGCCGCTCAGGAAATTTTTGAGCCATATGTTACAGACGGAGAAAACCTGTATTGTACTCTTGAAACAACAGAAGCAAATGAGCTGAAAAGCGAAATCATAAAGATCAATTTAGAGACAGGCGATTGGAATCCTGTCTACGAGCTGAACGTGGAACAGGCCGAGCAGCTGGTGGACGCCTACGGCTCCAACTTTATCCTGAGTGGTCTTGCACAAAGTCTTGACGACACGCTGGCACAGGGAACTGTTACAACAGTTTTTTATAAGCTGAATGTTTCTACAGGGGAAAAGCAAACTATTTTCTCCCCTGAATCCGGTGACACATTGCGGATATTCCAAGGAAATGAATTATATTATTTTTCCTTGTCAGAAAATGCGTTGCATTGCTTGGACTGTGAAACATTGACAGACAAAATTATATGCGAAGCAGTTTTCGAAGATGAAACAGCTCTGAATCTTGTGGAATTTCTGGACTGCCGCGATGGGCATGCTCTTTTCGGTCGCACTTCAGAGAACTTTGAAGACTTCTCCATGATCAAGGTAAATCTGAGTACCGGTGAAAAATCGGAATTCAATTTGACTAGCACAAATCTTACGGGCGCAGTCCGTCCGGCACAGATTCTGTCGAAAATTCCAGGAACAGAGCAGTACCTGGTGAAAATGGGCGAAAAGAGTGTGGAAATGGAAACTAAGCAAACGGATGGCACATCGATGTATGTGAATACAGCGCGCGATATTTACGGTATCATCAATGTGTCAGATTACTGGGTCTCCAACCCGGCGTACAGCGTCATTGAGTTTTCCTATTAAGGCAGAGCTGCGGGATTCGCTGCTCTGCCTGGTGATGGTTGCGTATG
The DNA here is from genome assembly GCF_002160145.1 of Gemmiger sp. An194. Taxonomy (GTDB): domain Bacteria; phylum Bacillota; class Clostridia; order Oscillospirales; family Ruminococcaceae; genus Allofournierella. Next base: position 26,749 of record NZ_NFKA01000028.1, read on the forward strand.
CCCTTCTTATTTCCAAACTTTACTGACCGCTCCACGCGGTCTGCCTTCGAGGTGAACCATTCATGACCCAGCAAACGAACCTGGCCCCATGCCTTGCGGTGGAGGGGCTGAAAAAAAGCTATCTGATCAAAGGCAGTCGGTTTGGCTGTCCCGCTACAAAAAAACAGGCCCTGGCCGGGGTGAGCTTCACCCTCGGCCCGGGCCTTTACGGCCTTCTCGGCCCCAACGGGGCGGGCAAATCCACCCTCATCAACATCATCACCGGAATCCTGAAGGCGGACGGCGGCTCGGTGCGCTGGTGCGGCAAGAATGCCCGCGCGCTAGACATCAAATTCCGCCGGGCGCTGGGCTACATGCCCCAGCAGCAGGGCCTTTACGACAGCTACACCGGCCGCCGGTTTCTGGCCTACATGTGTGCCCTGAAAGAGATTCCCGCCAAAGAGGTGCCGGAGCAGGTAGCGCGGGTGGCGGAATGGGTGAACCTTTCCAGCGAACTGGACAAGCGCCTTGCCGCCTACTCCGGCGGCATGAAGCAGCGGCTTTTGCTTGCAAGCGCCCTTCTGGGCGACCCGAAACTGCTGATCCTGGACGAACCCACCGCCGGTCTGGACCCGAAAGAACGGGTGCGGCTGCGGGAGCTGCTGGCCGAGCTGGCAAAGGATCGAATTATTCTGGTGGCCACCCATGTGGTGAGTGACGTGGAAACCGTTGCTACCGAGATCCTGCTTTTGAAAAACGGCAAACTGGTCGACAAGGCCCCGGTGGAGCCCCTGATCGAAACTCACGCGCCGGGTCAGAATCTGGAAGCGGTGTATCTTTCGGTATTCGGTGAGGAGGATGGCAAATGAGGCTGATTCTTGCCGAGCTGCGCAAGGTCTGGGGCCAGCGCATCTTCGCGCTGTGTCTGGCGGTGCTGGCCGCCGCCAACCTGTTTTTGCTCTACACCGGCACCCGCCCCGGAGAAAACAGCCCGCAACCTTTGGCCTGGCGGGCCGTGGCCCGCGATCTTGCCGGGCTGGACACCCAGGCCCAGCAGGATTTCATCAACGAAAAGCTGGACCTTGTGTCCGGCGTTTTGCAGATCGACCAGATTCTTTCTTATCAGGCCAGCGGGGCCTATGCGGGGATCGACGTGCGGCAGGAATACGCCGACCTTTTCCGCAAATACGAGCAGTCGTATCAAAACAAAGAGTATCAACTGTATACCGGTGATCTGCGCATCGATTACCAGCTTCTCCGTCAGCTGAAAGCCGAACTGGACACCGTGGCGGGCTATCCCCAGTTTTTGGAGGATGTGCAGACCAAGGCAAAGCAGCTCTCCGCCATTTCCATCTTCAACAGCAGCGAAAGCGGTTACGACCGGGCCAACATCGACAAGACCGCCGCGGTGTATACGGGGATGGAGAACGTGACCATTCGCTACGCGCCCCAGAAGGGGTTGTTCACCGCCTTGGACTACCAGTTCACCGACCTGATCCTGCTGGCCGCCATGCTGCTTCTGGCAAGTCTTTTGCTTCGTCAGGAGCGGGACAGCGGCATGCTGCATTTGATCCGCAGCATGCCCGGCGGGCGGCTGCACACCGCTCTGGCAAAGCTGGGCGCGCTGGCAGTGAGCCTGTTGGCGGTGCTGCTGCTTTTGTACGGAGTGAATCTGGTTTATTGCGGGCTTACCTTTGGGCTTGGGCCGCTGGGGCGCAGCATCCAGAGCGTGCCCGCTTTGATGCGCTGCACCATGCAGATCACGGTGGGGCAGTATCTGGTGCTGTTTTTGCTGGCCAAGTGGGCCGGGGCCTTTGTGATGGGTCTTTGGGTCATGCTGGCGGCTTTGTGGGCCCGGCGAGCCTTTGTAGGCTGGTGCGGTGCGCTGGCTCTTCCCGCAGCCCAGTGGCTCATCCGGGAAGCTATTCCCGCCACCAGCCGCCTGAATGTGATCAAATATGCGAATATGGTCAGCCTGCTTCGTACCAATGAGTTGCTGGGCAACTATCGGAACCTCTACTGGTTCGACAATCCAGTTAGTCTGCCGCTGGTAGAATGGCTGGCGGTAATTCTCTACGGTAGCTTTCTGGCGGGCAGCTTCTGTTTGCTCTTCTGCCTGGGGCAGCTGCTGGCGGCTCCGGCCTTTGCGGGATTGCGAAGAAAAGCGGCGAAAACAAAGCCCACCACAGTACTGCGACAGGAGAGCCGCAAGCTATTTTTGCTCTGTGGTGCGGCGGTGGTGCTGCTGGTCTTTGCCGGGTATCAGACCTGGCAGACTGCCACTACTGAGAGCTACATCGACGCGGAGGAAATCTATTATGCTTGGTACATGAAGCAGCTTGCCGGGCCTTATACGGAAGAGACTTACCAGAAACTGCTGACCATGAACGAGGAGTTCGAACCCATCCGCCAGCTGGACCAGGCGTTGCAGTCCGGCAAAATCACCAATGAAGCCTATCAGGCCCAGATGGGCGCATATTATGGCTTGCAGCAGAAAATGAGCGTGTTCCAGCGTATCCAATACGGCAATCTTTCCTATATCAAGGAAAATCCAAAAGCGCAGCTGGTCTATGAGAGCGGCTGGGAAAAACTGTTCGGCTTCAGTGGAGAAAGTGACCTGCGGGACACCCTAGCGGCAGGGCTTGTGAGCTGTATTTGTTTTGCGGGATTGTTCGCCTTTGAGCAGAAAGGCGGTATGAAACGGGTGGTGATGGCCACGCCTTTGGGCCGTCAGCGTACGGTGCGTTGTAAGCTGGCTGTGGGAACTGTAGAGGCAGCACTGATTTGCCTGCTTACCTGCCTGCCGCGTTTCCTTGTGGTATTGCGAGACTACGGCCTTTCCATGCCGTTTGCACCGGCCATGAGCCTGCAAGGATATCATGCGTTGCCTGCCTGTATCACCCTTTCTGATCTGCTGGTGTGGGGGGGACTGGCCCGGTTGTTGGCTTGCATGACCATGATGCTGATTCTGATGACACTTTCGGAATTCATTGGCAATACATTAGGAGCGATGTTTGTGGGCAGTATTATGTTCTGCCTGCCTCCAATGCTTGCGCTAAGCGGTCTTTCTGGACTTCGGTGGATAGGAATGTATCCTTTGTTCCATATAACAGAACTTGCTCAACGCCCAGATTTCTGGGCAGGATTAGGCTGTGTGGTTATTGCACTGGGACTATGCTTTTTGTGCATCAACTGGCTGAAAGAAAAGTGGAAATAGTGATTTGAAATATTGCGAGAGGGTGTTTCCGATGCAGAGAATCTAAAATGGAAAGACGATTGAATTGAGAGAGGTGACAACAATGAAACATACACGATCAAAGGTGATGATTGCTATTCTTGTTGTGGTACTTCTTGCTGTTGCAGTTTTTGTGATTATGAAAAAGCAAGAAAGTAGTGCGGGAGAAAGCTTTCCAGTACCCGGCATGGAAACATGTGAATTGGGCGAAAACTATTACTATCTGGCGGAAGATTATGTGCTGGATGGTAAAGTAATTTATAAGGCAGGATATTACGAAGCTATTTTGATTACAGAGGATTCCGACTACAAGATTTTTATTCCTGTGGACCCCGATACCCTTGAACGTTTACCTTCGGATAATTTTTCTGATGGGACAACGCTAGAACTTCCCGATGGAAAAGTTTATGAACTGCATATTACAGATGGAAACTATCGTGCTGAATTGAAAGAAGGTACATAACATGAAAAAAGTTTTCGTAGCACTGTTTTTAGTTGCAAGCCTTTTTGTAGTAAGTCTGTCAGTGTTTGCATACGATGCGTCTCATAGTAGTGGCCTCTGTGAAGGTGATGTACTTGTATTTAATGGAGAAGAGTACGTTGTATATTTTACAGGTGACGGCGAGGCTCATTTGGCTAAGGATGGAATCATGTTATTAGGATCTACTTGCCCAGATGGGAGACCGCATCAATACAAAGTACAGCCAGGAACAAGCGTAAAACAAACAAAGATTAATAATAATTCTACGTATTGCTACTGGGAACGTTCTTATATTCGCAGTACATGTACTCGTTGTGGGGACACCATTGCATCCTTGTCTTCTGAAAAACAGAAGAAACATACATTTAAGCTATTTGGAAAAGAGTGCCAAAATGTTGTTAATGGCGTTAAATGCCCATTCAAAAAATCGTAATAGAGTATTCAGATAATTAAAAGAATCCGACGATTTGATAATCATGTATTCGGGTCGGGCGAAACTAACCTTCAAGTGTCGGGAGTTCGCAGCCACACCTAGTCGGAAAAGATAAAGCCACTA
>NZ_NFKA01000029.1 GCF_002160145.1 Gemmiger sp. An194
ATGAGTCTCGTTGGCTGGGTGATGTGTATAAGTGACAGGGAGTGGCCTGGGCCTCCGCCTTGGCCAGCGCGTCGGCGATCTGCTGCTCCAGCTGGGCCTCGGCGGCCTGCAGCTCCTCCTTGCGCATCTCGTACTCCGCCTCGTAGGCGATCTGCTCGGCGGTGCCCGCGGAGATCTGGCTGTCCAGCTTCTGCACCTGAGCCTGGTATTCCTTGCGGGTCTCTTCCAGATGCTGCTGGTTTTCGGCGGCGGTGGTGCGCTTGCCCTCCAGCTCGCTTGTCAGGTCCTCCAGAGCCTGCTTCTGGGTCTGCAGCTCGGTGAGCAGGCCGTCGGTGTAGCTGCTCAGCTGCTGCAGATTGGAGGAGAAGGTGAGCAGCTGATACAGGCTGCTGGCCTGCAGCAGCAGCGACACCCCGCCGGAATCGCCCAGCTTCTGCATGGCCTGCAGCTGGGCCTTGTATTCCTCCATGGTCTGGTCGTAGCTTTGCTGGGTGGCGGTGATCTGCTCCTCACACTGGGCGATCTGGTCCTGGATATCCGCCTGGGCGTCGCTCAGGCTGTTGATCTGATTCAGAAGCATCTGGGCCTGCAGCTGGGCCTGGGCCTTGGCGTCCATGTCGTCCTGCACATCCTGGGCGGCCTGCTGGGCCTGGTCCTGGGCCTGCTCCACCTTGTTCTGCAGGTCCTTGATGTCCTCCTCGGTCACCTCGTCCTGGGCAAAGACCAGAGTGCCCGCCAGCATCACAGCGGCGGTGAAGGCTGCGCCCGCGCGCAGAAAGCGGTGCTTGTTCATGTGAAAATCCCTCCTTACGGGTGGGTTAATAACGCAAAAATCACACTATTCTATCATTTTAATCATACACCGTCAAGGGGGAGCTTGTCTCGCACGAAACGTTGAAAAAACTGTGAAAAAAGCCCCCCGCGAATTCGCGGGGGGCAGAAAAACCGGGAAATTACTCGATGATGCTCTTGCCGGTCATCTCTTCCGGCTGAGCCAGGCCCATCAGCTTGAGCATGGTGGGAGCGATGTCGGCCAGAACGCCGCCCTCGCGCAGCTTCACATCGCCGGCGCCGGCCACCAGGAAGGGAACCGGGTTGGTGGTGTGAGCGGTGAAGGGAGCGCCGTCGGGCTCGCGCATCTGGTCGGCGTTGCCGTGGTCAGCGGTCAGCAGAACCTGACCACCGGCGGCCAGAACCGCGTCGATGACCTTGCCGGCGCAGGTGTCCACAGCCTCAACGGCCTTCACAGCGGCCTCGAAGATGCCGGTGTGGCCAACCATGTCGCAGTTAGCGAAGTTCAGGATGATCACATCGTACTTGCCGCTCTCGATGCGCTTGACGCACTCGTCGGCAACCTCGAAGGCGCTCATCTCAGGCTGCAGGTCGTAGGTGGCAACCTTGGGGCTGGCGATCAGGGCGCGATCCTCGCCCTCGAAGGGAGCCTCCACGCCGCCGTTGAAGAAGAAGGTCACGTGAGCGTACTTCTCGGTCTCGGCGATGCGCAGCTGGGTCTTGCCGCACTTGGCCAGATACTCGCCCATCACGTTGGTCAGGCTCTGGGGCTTGAAGGCAACCTCCACGTTGGGCATGGTGGCGTCGTACTGGGTGAAGCAGACATAGTTTACGGCAAAACGGCCGTTCTTGCGCTCGAAGCCGTTGAACGCGTCGTCCACGAAGGTGCGGGTGATCTCACGGGCACGGTCGGGGCGGAAGTTGAAGAAGATCACGGTGTCGCCCTCGGATACGCGGCCGCCCTCGCAGGTCACGGCGGGTACCACGAACTCGTCGGTCACGCCCTCGGCGTAGCTGTTTGCCATCACCTCAGCGGGGGTGCCCTTCACGCCCTCGCCGTATACGAAGGCAGCGTAGGCCTTCTCCACGCGGTCCCAGCGGTTGTCGCGGTCCATGGCGTAGTAACGGCCGGAGATGGAAGCGATCTTGCCCACGCCCAGCTCGTCCAGCTTTGCCTGCAGCTCGTCGATGTAGCCCTTGCCGGAATCGGGGGGAACGTCACGGCCGTCCATGATGGCGTGCACGTAGATCTCCTTGGCGCCCATGTCCTTGGCCATGTCCAGCAGGCCGAACAGGTGCTGGATGTGGCTGTGAACGCCGCCGGCGGACAGCAGGCCCATCATGTGGATGGCCTTGCCGTTTTCGATGGCAGCCTTCATGGCGTTCACAATGGCCTCGTTGGAGCGGATGGAACCGTCCTGGATGGCCTTGGTGATGCGGGTCAGCTCCTGGTACACGATGCGGCCGGCGCCGATGTTGGTGTGGCCAACCTCGCTGTTGCCCATCTGGCCGTCGGGCAGGCCCACGTCCATGCCGGAGGCACCGATGGTGGTGTAGGGGCAGGTGGCGAACAGCTTGTCCAGATTGGGGGTTTTGGCGGCGACGATGGCGTTGCCCTCGGTCTTGTTGGGCACCCAGCCGAAGCCGTCCAGAATGCAGAGCATCAGGGGTTTCTTAGACATAATGGATTACTCCTTATCAAAACTGTAAAAAACGCGCCGCCCCAAAGACGGCGCGTTATAACAAAAAGCTTACTTGCTGGCAGCAGCCACGATGGTGGCAAAAGCGTCGGCCTTCAGGGAAGCGCCGCCAATCAGGCCGCCGTCAACATCAGGCTTGCCCAGCAGCTCTTCAGCGTTGCCGGCGTTCATGCTGCCGCCGTACTGAACGGTGGTAGCCTTGGCAACAGCCTCGCCGTACAGCTCGCCCAGCACCTTGCGGATGGCAGCGCAGACTTCCTGAGCCTGGTCGCTGGTGGCAGTCTTGCCGGTGCCGATGGCCCAAACGGGCTCGTAGGCGATGACCACGTTGGCCATCTGCTCGGCACTCACGCCGTTCAGGGCGATCTTGGTCTGCATGCGGACCAGCTCCTCGGTCACGCCCTGCTCGCGCTGGGTCAGGTTCTCGCCCACGCATACCAGCACCTTCAGGCCGGCGTTCAGAGCAGCCAGGGTGCGCTTGTTCACGGTCTCGTCGGTCTCAGCGAAGTACTGACGGCGCTCGGAGTGGCCGGTGATCACGTACTCAACGCCCAGGTCGACCAGCATGTCGGCGCTGATCTCGCCGGTGAACGCGCCGCTCTTCTCGAAGTGCACGTTCTCGGCGCCCACATGGATGTTGGTGCCCTTGGTCTTCTCCACAGCGGTGACCAGGGTGGTGAAGGGGGTGCAGATCACGACCTCGCAGTCGGCATCCTTCACGGCGGGGATCAGAGCGTCGATCAGCTCAACAGCCTCGGTGGCGGTCTTGTTCATCTTCCAGTTACCGGCGATGATGGCCTTGCGGTTTGCTTTATCCATGGTAAAATACCCTCACTTTATGAATTCTGTAACACACTGGAAAAGGCCCCAGCCGCCCGGCACAAGGGGGGCGACTGAGGCTTTTTTTCAAAGGATCAGGCGTTCTGGATGCAGGCGATGCCGGGCAGCTCCTTGCCCTCCAGGTACTCCAGAGAAGCACCGCCGCCGGTGGAGATGTGGGTCATCTTGTCGGCGAAGCCCAGCTGCATTACGGCAGCAGCGCTGTCACCGCCGCCGATCACGGTGGTGGCGTCGGACTCGGCCATGGCCTTGGCAACGGCCAGGGTGCCGGCAGCCAGGGTGGGGTTCTCGAACACGCCCATGGGGCCGTTCCATACAACGGTCTTGCTGGCCTTCACGGCGTCAGCAAACAGCTTCTCGGTCTCGGGTCCGATGTCCAGACCCATCATGCCGGCGGGCATAGCGTCGGCAGCAACCATCTGAACCTCGATGGGAGCGTCGATGGGATCGGGGAAGGAAGCGGCCACAGCGGTGTCAACAGGCAGCAGCAGCTTTACGCCCTTCTCCTCGGCCTTCTTCATCATGTCCTTGCAGTAGTCCAGCTTCTCGGTGTCCACCAGGCTGGTGCCAACCTCGTAGCCCTTGGCGGCCAGGAAGGTGTAGGCCATGCCGCCGCCGATGATCAGGGTGTCCACCTTCTCCAGCAGGTTGCTGATAACATTCAGTTTGTCGGCAACCTTGGCGCCGCCCAGGATGGCGGTGAAGGGACGAACGGGATCGTTCACGGCGTTGCCCAGGTAGCGAATCTCCTTCTCCATCAGGTAGCCAACAGCGGTGTCCTTGATGTAGTCGGTCACGCCGGCGGTGGAGCAGTGGGCGCGGTGAGCGGAGCCGAAGGCGTCGTTCACGTAGCAGTCAGCCAGGCTGGCCAGCTCTTCGCTGAACTCGGGCAGGTTCTTGGTCTCCTCCTTGCGGAAGCGGGTGTTCTGCAGCAGAACCACATCGCCGTCGTTCATAGCGGCAACAGCGGCCTTGGCCTGCTCGCCCACAACGGTGTCGTCATTGGCGAACACGACGTTCTTGCCCAGCAGCTCGCTCAGGCGCACAGCCACGGGAGCCAGGCTGAACTTCTCTTCGGGGCCATTCTTGGGCTTGCCCAGATGGCTGCACAGGATGACCTTGCCGCCATTCTCGATCAGCTTCTTGATGGTGGGCAGGGCGGCAACGATGCGGTTATCGTTGGTGATCACGCCCTCCTTCATGGGAACGTTGAAATCGCAGCGCACCAGAACGCGCTTGCCCTTAACGTCCAGTTCCTCAACGGTTTTTTTACCTAAGCCCATTGTTCTTTCTCCTCTCATTTTTGAAAGTATCCCAAAGGGAACGGCCGCTTGTGCGGGATGCACAAATGACCGCCTTGTCATACCTGCCTTTATTATAATCAAAACAGGCCGGATACGCAAGTTTTTTCTTGTTACTCTTTTAACGAAATACGCCCCCTTCCGGCCGCAAAATCTGGGCGGTATGCGCTTTTTTGCGTTTCGCAGGTAAAAAAACGGCAAAGAAATCGAAAGAGGAGGAAAAGCGGAACCAGGCAGGCAAAAAACCTGAAAAGAATTGGCAAAGCTGCTCCGAGCCCCGGCAAATGTGATACAATAAAAGTATAAGGGCACCGGGGGTGTTCTGCCCGGGGTGCCCGGAACGCGGTTTCATCCGCCGCAAGGCGGCTTTTCTTCACAGCAAAGGAGGCAATGCGTATGCCGGGCCTTGTGACCCATTGTGTGTTCGGCGCCCGCACCCTGGCCCGTCTGCCGGACTGCGGGGCCAAGCGGGCCGCTCAGCGGCATTCCCGGGCCTTTTTCCTGGGGTGCCAGGGGCCGGACCTGTTTACTTATAACTTTTTGCGGCTGGCCTTTTCCAACCACCGGAACCTGGGGGCCTATCTGCACAACCACCGCATCAAGGCGCTGTTTCTGCAGATGTTCGCCTGCCTGCCCGAGTCAGGGCCCGAGCGGGAGGTCTGCCTTGCCTATCTGGCGGGGGCCTACTGCCACTATGTGTGCGACAGCGTGTGCCACACCTTTGTGTACGCCCGCACCGGCTACGACCCGGCCCACAAGAGCGCCCGCTACTACGGCCGCCACGCCGCGCTGGAAAGCGACATCGACGCCTGGTACATGGCCCAGTGCGGCTACAGCTACACCCGGCTGCGCCAGGAGCAGGTGTTCCGGCTGAATGAGGCGGAAAGCCAGCTGGTGAGCAAGTATCTGGCACGGGTGCTGCAGGGCACGCTGGGCGATCTGTTCCCGGTGCGCTCGCCCTTTCGGCCGGCCTTCGTGCGCCGGGCCATGGTGATGGCCTCGCTGGAGTCCAGCCTGCTGCACGACCCGAATGCCCAGCGGCGGCAGATGGTGGAAAAATTTGAAAACAAGGTGATGAAGTTCCCGCTGCTGTCGGCCAAGTTCATCACCGACGGTCCCAGCAGCATGCCGGACCCCATGAATCTGGCCCATGCCCCCTGGCGGGACCCCTGGAAGCCCCAGCGCCTGTTCACCGACAGCTTTGACGAGCTGTTCTGCAAGGGGCTGCGGCTGGCGGTGTGGCTGCTGCCCCAGATGGACGACCCGGTGCGCTTTCTCGTGATGACCGGCGACACCAACTACCACGACGACCGGGTGCTGGCGGCGAACTTCCAGCGGCTGGAGCGGGCGGTGGCGGCCGGCCAGACCGAAGCGCCCAGCCCCGCCCCGGCGGCAAGCGGTGTGCGGTGAAGAATATTCGGATGCGAAAGGCCCTCTTTCCGGCTCGGAAAGAGGGCCTTTTTGTCGTTTTGGTCATGGGAAGATGAAGAATGAGCAAAAAATTTTGAAAAACCGATGAAAACCGCAAAAAAGCCCCCACAGAAGGCGACAAACGCTGTATAATATCTGCGCGGCTGCCCCGGAGGGGGGAGCGCCGCGAGACAGGAATAAAACAGAATGAAAAAATGAGAAAGAGGATTGCACCATGAAAAAGAAGATCCTTGTGGGGGCGGCCGTTCTGGTCGTGCTGGCCGCGGTGGTTCTCGCCGGCGTGCTGGTGGTCTCCAAGTATCTGGTGGGCGGCGAAAAGCGCACCCGGGACAAATGGGAGGTCGAGACCGGCACCTACACCTTCACCGACGACGAGATCAATGTGCAGATGTACCGCCAGCCGGTGGAGGCCAGCATTGAGGTGGCCCAGATTTTGCCCGGCGAGTACGAGCAGGAGGGCTTTACTTACTACAACGAAGAGGTGCAGCAGCGCCTGGCCCAGAGCCTGATGACCATGATGGCCGGGGGCGAGTTCACCATGGAGGCCCCGCTGGCGGTGCTGAATCCCTTCGGCACCGGGTCCAACGGCCTGTATCTGTATTTTAATACCGATACCAACTGCCAGATCCGCTATACCGTCACCACCGAGGACGAGAGCATCCCCGCCTACACCGCCACCGCCAACTCCGCCCAGGAATTCGGCAAGGTGCAGGAATTTCTGCTCATCGGCCTTGTGCCCGGGCTGGAAAATGAGGTGACGCTGGAGGCGGTGAACAGGCAGGGCGAGGTAAAGCAGAGCTTCACCTTCACCATCCAGATACCCGAGACCACCTCCGGCCACGCCAACCGGCTGGAGGCCACCGAGGGCGACAGCACCGCCGAGATGAGCGAGGGCCTGTTCTACGCCATGGGCCTGAGCGACTACTACGGCTACACCTTCTTCTTTGACAACAACGGCATCCTGCGCTACGAGATGCTGCTGGACGGCTACCACTCCGACCGCATCCTCAGCCTGGGCGACCAGATCCTGGCCTGCGTGGGCAGTAATAAAATCGCCCGCATCAGCCGCATCGGTCAGGTGCTGCAGGTGTATGACCTGGGCCGCTTCGAGCTGCATCACGACTTCAACTGGGGCCCGGACGGCGAGCTGGTGGCCCTGGCCACCAACACCGAGGGCGAGACCGTGGAGGACCAGCTGATCTCCATCAACATGGAATCCGGCGAGGTGACCCTGCTGGTGGATTTCAGCGCCCTGATGAACAGCTACTTTGTGACCACCGAAAAGGTGGCGGCCAACAGCTCCTTCTTCTGGCAGGCCGGCCTGTGGGACTGGCTGCACCTGAACTCGGTGCAGTATCTGGCCGAGGAGGACGCGGTGGTGGTCAGCTCCCGTGAGACCTCCACCATCCTCAAGGTGAAGAACGTGCACGAGGAGTCCGCCATCGACTGGATGATCGGCGACGATGCCTTCTGGGAGGGCACCGAGTTTGCCCAGTACAGCCTGACCCAGCAGGGCGACTTCACCACCCAGTACGGCCAGCATGACGTGACCGTGATCTACGATGACAGCCTGCCCGAGGGTCAGTACTACCTGCGCATGTTCGACAACAACTACTGGGCCAACAGCACCCGCACCGAATACACCCCCAGCCTGCCGGATTCGGTGGGTCAGGCCCTCACCGAGGACGAGAGCATCGTGAGCCACGTTTACTACTATCTGGTGGACGAGAACGCGGGTACCTTCCAGCTGGCCTGGTCCTTCGATGTGCCCTACTCCAGCGTGGTGTCCAACGTGCAGCTGCTGGAGGGCGGCAACTATGTGGTGAACAGCGGCGTGCCTCAGGTCTACGGCGAGTACGACGCGGAGGGCAACCTGATCCGCCAGTTCCAGTACCACAGCATGATGAACGGCTACCGGGTCATGAAGGACGACTTCGTGGGCTACTGGTTCCGTTAAAACAAAGGTTAAACGCAGAAAAAGAAACAGCGGCCCCGCGCCCGGAAGCTTTCCGGGTGCGGGGCCTTTTTTGCTGCGTCCGGTTAAGGGGAAGGGAAGCGGCTGACAGGGCGAAAAAGAAGCTTGACCCAAGGTAAAAGCCGGGTAAAGAGCAGCGAAAAACTGGGTAAAAACCAGGCCGGGAGGCCCACAAGCGCCCCGGGGCCTTGGTATGATGGAAAAAAACCGGAAAATGAGCGGCCCGGCCCCGGTTTTGCCGCCGCCCGTTTCGTATTCTGTAATACCACGCCCGGGGAAAGGAACGACCACCCTATGCAGACCGACCACGCCATTCTGGAGCAGGTGGCTCAGGCCAAAACCAGCCTGGAGCGCGCCGACGAACTGATCCGGCAATACCAGCCCTTCATCAAGGCCCAGGCCAGCCGGGCGCTGGGCCGCCTGTGCACCGAGCAGGACGACGCCTTCAGCATCGGGATGATCGCCTTTCACGAGGCCATCCGGGGCTACAGCCGGGTCCGGGGCAGCTTTTTGCAGTATGCGGCTCTGGTGATCCGCAGCCGGGTGCGGGACGAGCAGCGCCGGGAGCGCCGCCACGCCCCCCACGCCCGGCTGGACCAGCCCGGGCCGGAGGAGGGCCAGACCCTGGGCGAGCGGCTGGCCGACCCGGAAAACCCGGTGGACGCCGCCGAGGGACGGCTGGCCACCCAGGCGGAGATCCGGGAGCTGACCGCGACCATAGCCGAATTCGGCATCGCTCTTTCGGATGTGGCCGAAAACTGCCCCCGCCAGCAGCGCACGCTGGAGGCCTGCAGGCAGGCGGTGCGCTACGCCCGGGAGCATCCCGAGCTGCTGGAGGAGCTGCTGCGCACCAGAAAGCTGCCCCTGACCCGGCTGTGCGAGGGCTCCGGCGCGGCCCGCAAAACGCTGGAACGGCACCGCAAATACATCACCGCCCTTCTTCTGATCCACACCAACGGCTACGAGATCATCCGGGGGCACATCTGCCAGATGCTGGCGCCGCAAGGAGGTGAACGCCCCGCATGAAATACCTTGTGATGGAGGCAAGGCCCAGCTACGCCATCCTGCTGGATGAGGAGGGCCGCTTCGTGCGGGCCGCCAACCTGCACTATGAACCGGGCCAGACGGTGGAGCACATCGTGCCCATGCGCACCCGCGCCCCCAAAAGCAAGGGGGTGCTGATCTGGCTGCCGGGTGTGCTGGCGGCCGCCTGCCTGGTGCTGATGGCGGCAGTGCTGCTGCGGGCGCCCATTACCCCCTATGCCTCGGTGTATCTGACCATCAACCCCCAGGTGCGCATCGACGTGGACCGGCAGAGCGTGGCCCGTGGGCTGGAGGGTGTGAACCCGGACGGCCAGGCCCTGGTGGAGGGCTACGACTGGAAGGGCAAGCATCTGGACCAGGTGACCGACGAGCTGATCGACCGGGCGGTGGCCATGGGCTATCTGGCCCCCGGCGGGGCCATCACCATCGACCTGGAGGCGGAGGATGAGGACTGGACCCGCCAGACCAACCAGGCGCTGCAGGCCCATCTGGAGGAATACCTGCAATACCAGAACCTGCGGGTCACGGTGCAGGTGGGCCAGAGCGTGAGCATCCCGGTGGCACCTGCCGCCACCGCCGCGCCCACGGCGGTGCCTTCCCCGGCCCCCAATGACTCCGGCTACGGGGATTCTGCTTACGGCACGCCTGCTGCCACCACTGCGCCTCAGGCCGGCGACTCGGGTTATGGCGAGGAGGGGGATTCCGGCTACGGCACAGCACCCACCGCCGCCCCGGCTCCCGCGCCGGAAACCGGCGATTCCGGCTATGGGGATTCCGGCCAGGCAGCGGCGCCCACGGCGGCCCTCGTGCCCGCCGCCACCCCAGTGCCCGCCACCCCGGTTCCGCAGGGCGGCGACTCGGGCTACGATGCGCCCCAGCAGGGCGATTCCGGCTATGACCAGCCGGACCAGCCGGAGCAGGATTCCGGCTACGACGGGGACGACTGAAAAAGTTTTAAAATTTTTTCGTTTTCGACCCCGGTTTTGCCCCCACGGGCTGCGTAATCTGTGTCAGAAGCCAGGAGAAAGGCTGAAGAAACCATAAAACAACAAATCACAGGAAAAAGGAGACGATGGTATGACCAGAAAGAAACTGACCGCACTGCTCGGCGCCGGGTTGGCGCTTTCCATGGCCGTGTGCCTGCTGGCCGGCTGCTCCAAGCCCGCCCAGAGCACCGCCACCGCCGCCGCGCCCGCGGCCCTGAGCCAGGGGGGCGTGATTTATCTGAAGGTGAACCCGGAGATCGCCGTGCGCTACGATGACAAGGGCATGGTCACCAGCCTGGAGGGCCGCAACCCGGACGGCAAGGAGATCCTGACCGGCTACACCGGCTACGAGGGCAAGGAGTGCAAGGCCGTGATCGGTGAGCTGGTGGCACGCATCAACGAGGCCGGCTACTTCGTGGAAGAGGTGGAGGGCGAGAACCGCCAGATCACCCTGGAGGTGGCCCGGGGCTCCAGCCTGCCCGCCGATGATTTCCTCAGCGACATCGTGGAGCAGGTGCAGACCTACACCGCCGCCCAGCAGCTGTCCAGCCCGGTGGAGGTGGACGGCGAGAGCAACTACGGCTGGACCGACTACGCCGACACCGATTACGGCCCGGACAACGACGGCGTGACCGATTACGGCGCCACCGACTACGGCCCGGACAATGACGGCATCACCGATTATGCCGAGACCCAGCGCTCCGGCGGCGCGGCCACCCCGACCCCGGCCACTCCCGCCCCCGGCACCACCGATTACGATGACACCGATTACGGCCCGAACAATGACGGCGTGACCGACTACAACGATACCGACTACGGCCCGAACAATGACGGCGTGACCGATTACAACGACACCGACTATGGCCCCAACAACGACGGCGTGACCGACTACAACGATACCGACTATGGCCCGAACAACGATGGCGTGACCGACTACAACGATACCGACTACGGCCCGAACAACGACGGCGTGACCGACTACAACGACACCGACTACGGCCCGAATAACGACGGCGTGACCGATTACGACGACGACGGTGATTCCGGCTACACCGCTCCGGCTCCCGCCCCCGCGCCCACCGTGGCCCCGGCCCCGGCTCCCGCTCCGGCCACTCCCGCTCCCGCTCCGGCCACTCCCGCACCCGCTCCGGTTGCCCCGGCTCCCGCACCGGGCGGCGACTCCGGCTATGACGGCGATTCCGGCTACGACGACGGCGGCGACTCCGGCTACGATGACGGCGGAGATTCCGGTTATGACGACTGACCGCCCGCCGGTCTGGCGGCACGAATACAAGCACTGGATCACCCCCCAGGAGGACTGGGTGCTCACCCGGCGGCTGGAGCGGCTGTTTGAGGCCGACCGGCACGCCGGGCCGGGCGGGGTGTACCGGGTGAACAGTCTCTACTTCGACACCCCCGCCGATACCGCCCTGCGCCAGAAGCTGGACGGGGTGGACCGGCGGGAAAAGTTCAGGCTGCGGTACTACGGGCAGGACACCGGCTTTCTGCGGCTGGAAAAAAAGAGCAAGCAAAACGGCCTGTGCCAGAAGCAAAGCGCCCGGCTGAGCGAGGACGAGGTGCGGCGGCTGCTGGCCGGGCAGATCGACTTTCTCTTGCACAGCGGCCGGCCCCTGCTGGTGGAGCTGTACAGCAAGATGCGCGCCGGGCTGCGCCCGCGCACCGTGGTCCGCTACGACCGGCAGGCCTTTGTGTACCGGCCGGGCAACGTGCGCATCACTCTGGACCGGGCGCTGCGCCGGGGCAACGGGCCCGCCGATTTTCTGGACCCGGAGGCCCTTGCCTGCACCGTGGCCCCGGGGGGCACCATTCTGGAGGTAAAATACGACGCCTTTCTGCCCGATCTGGTGCGCATGGCCGTGCAGGTGCCCGGCCGACGGGCGGGGGCATGGTCCAAATACGCGGCCTGCCGCAAATGGGAATGAGCGGTGAGCCGGGAGGGGTTTTATGACGTTTCAGGATATCTTCCGTTCCAGCTTTCTGGACAATTCCGCCGCGGTCAGCCCGCTGGATATGCTGCTGGCCATGGCGCTGGCTCTGGCGCTGGGGTTGTTCATCTTTTACATCTACAAAAAAAGCTACTGCGGCGTGATGTACGCCGCCAGCTTCGGGGTCACGCTGGTGGCCCTGTGCCTCATCACCACCCTGTTGATTCTGGCAGTCACCAGCAACGTGGTGCTGTCGCTGGGTATGGTGGGCGCCTTGTCCATCGTGCGGTTTCGCACCGCCATCAAGGAGCCCATGGACATCGCCTTTCTGTTCTGGAGCATCGCGGCGGGCATCGTGCTGGCGGCGGGCTTTGTGCCGCTGGCGGTGCTGGGCAGCCTGCTCATCGGGCTGGTGCTGGTGGTGTTCGCCGGGCGCAAAAGCGCCGACCGGCCCTACATTCTGGTGCTGCACTGCGCCGGGGACGCCGCCGCCCGCGCCGCTGCCGCTTTTCTGGAAGAGGCGGTGGCCGCCCACTCGCTGAAAAGCAAGACCGTGAGCGCCCGGGGCACCGAGCTGAACTACGAGGTGCGGCTGCGGCAGGAGGATGCCTCCTTCGTGGAGCAGCTGGCCGCCATGGAGGGCGTGGAGGAAGCGGTGCTGGTATCCTACAACGGGGACTATATGGGGTGAAGCCATGCTGCGCCACAAATACATCGACCGCATCTGCCTTGCCGCCATGGCCCTGGCTCTGGTGCTGGCGGGGGTGCTCTGGCGAGGGGAGGCGCTGGGCATCCGCCCCACCCACAGCGACCCGGCCTACGCCTCCCGGCTGTTCGACGCGGATCGGGTGCACACCATCGACATTCAGATCGAGGACTGGCAGGCCTTTCTGGACACTGCCCCACAGGAGGAGTATTCCCCCTGCACGGTGGTGGTGGACGGCGAGCGGTTCGAGCAGGCGGGCCTGCGGGCCAAGGGCAACAACTCCCGGCGGCTGATCGAGGAATACGGACTTTCCCGCTACAGCCTGAAGCTGGAATTCGACCACTACCAGACCGGGGCCAGCTACCATGGGCTGGACAAGCTCTCGCTGGACTGCTCCTTTCAGGACAACAGCTACCTGAAAAACCACACCGCCTACCGGATGATGGACTACATGGGGGTGCCCGCGCCCCTGAGCAGCTACGTGTGGGTGACGGTGAACGGGCAGGACTGGGGGCTGTTCCTTGCGGTGGAGGAGCCGGAGGAAGCCTTTGCCCGCCGCAGCTTCGGCCCCGGCCACGGCCAGCTGTACAAGCCGGACTACAAGCGCCTTTCCGACGAAAACCCGGACGTGGCCCTGCGCTACACCGGCCCGGAGGAGGAAAACTACGACAACATCTTCCGCACCGCCAAGTTCGACCCCACCCCGGCGGACAAGCAGCGGCTGATCGAAGCGCTGGAGCAGCTTTCCACCGGGCAGCAGCTGGAAAAGGCGGTGGACCTGGACCGGGTGCTGCGGTACTTTGTGGTGCAGGTGTTCACCGTCAATCTGGACAGCTACCTGGGCCGCACCGGTCACAACTATTTTCTCTACGAGGAAGACGGGCGGCTGAGCATGCTGCCCTGGGACTATAACCTGGCCTTCGCCACCTATTCGCTGGGCATGCCGGACCCGGTGAACGACGCGGAGCTGTATGTGAATTATCCCATCGACACCCCCGGCACCGGCCAGGTGATGCAGAACCGGCCGCTCTACCATCAGGTGATGAAGCAGGACGAATGCTTTGCCGCCTACCACCGGTATTTCGACGAATTTCTGAGCGGATATTTTGAGAGCGGGCGCTTTGCGGCCGAGACCGCCGCCACCGCCCGGATGATCGCCCCCTACGTGCAGCGGGACCCCACCGCCTTCTGCTCCTACGAGGATTTCCGCACCGGGGTGGACACCTTCACCGACTTCTGCCTGCTGCGGGCCGAGAGTGCCCGGGGCCAGCTGGAAGGGGAAATCCCCTCCACCTGGAAGGAGCGGGAGGAATGGGGCGGCCCCTATGTGGACGCCTCGTCGGTCTGGCTGCCGGACCTGGGCGAGATCGCCGACCTGGCGGACGGCGTGCACTGACCGGCAAATCAAAAAAGAAAGCGCGGCCCCGCGCCCGGAAAGCTTCCGGGTGCGGGGCCGCGTTGTTTTGGTTATAGGGAGGGATTCACCGGCCGGGCTCCTCGCCGAACACCGCCCGGTACACCGCCGTCAGGTCCTGCCCCGGCGCATGGGCGGCGATCAGGGCCTCTGCCGGGCCCTGGTCCACCAGCCGGCCATCCTGCAGCAGCAGAATCCCGTCGGCTGTTTCCACATCGCTTGCCGCGGAGGTGGCCACCAGCACGATCCGGTCGGCGGCAAGCCGGGCCAGCAGGTGCTGCAGCCGCAGCCGCTCCGGCGGCTCCAGCCCGGCGGCGGGCTCGTCCAGAAGCAGCAGCTTCGGGTCTCCCAGCAGGGCGCCGGCCAGCAGAAGCCGCTGCTTCATGCCGCCGGAATAAGCGGCCAGCCGTTTGTCCAGCTCGTCGGAAAGGGCCAGCCATTCCGCCGCCCGCTCCACCTGGGCGGGCACCTCCCGGGCGGGGATCTCCTTCAGCGCGCAGAGGCCGGAAAGAAACCGGCGGCCGGTGTAGCTGTCGGAAAGGGGCTGCTGCCGGGGGATGCAGCCCGCCGCACGGCGAAAGCGGCTGTCCGGCATGCGCACGCTCTGGCCGCACCAGTGCACGGTGCCGCCGTCCGGCTTCAGGCTGCCGGTGAGAAGGCTGACCAGAGTGGTCTTGCCCGCGCCGCCCGGCCCCAAAAGACCGTAAAAGCCCGGTCCGAGGAAAAAACTTACCCCGGCCAGGGCCTGTTTTCTGGCGGCGGGACGGCCAAACCGGCCGCCCCGGATCGAATAGCTTTTTTCAAGCCCCTCCACCGCAAGGCAGGGGGCGGGATTGGTTTGCTGGGTCATGGAAGGTTCACCTCGAGGGCGGCCGGTGGGTCAAGCCGGAAGCTGCCGGTCTGACCGCCTTTTCTCTGACATCAAAATAGCACAGGCCAATAAAAATGTCAACAATACTTTGCCACGAATAGTATTTACGGCACATAGCTTTTGCAGTATGATAAGGCTGTTGATTCAACAAAGTAAAAGAGGACGCCCCATGGGAGTATCGGAAAACTTGAAGCGCGGCGTTACCGAGCTTGTGCTGCTGAGCCTGCTGGCCCAGCGGGACATGTACGGGTATGAGATGTCGCAGGAATTGCAGGCCCGCAGCGGCGGGAAGTTCATCTTGCAGGAGAGTTCCATGTACCCCACCCTTTACCGGCTGGAGGACAAGGGCTATATCACTGTGACCAAACAGCAGGTGGGCAGGCGGCGCACCCGGATGTATTACCATCTGGAGGCGGCCGGGCGTGACTATCTGCAAAGCAGCGTGGCGGAATATCTTTCCATGCAGGAAGGCATTCGCGGCATACTCACATCCTGTGGAATGAATGAGGTGGAACCGGTATGAACAGCAGCATGAATCATTCTTCGGCACAGGCCCCCGGCCTGCAGGCACAGGTGCTGTGCCGAAGGTATTGCGGGCGGGTGAAGCGCAGCCTTTTCTGCCCGGCGGCACTGCGCAGGCCGGTTCTCAGCCAGCTGGAGGAGTCGGTGCTGCTCTATCTGGAGGAGCATCCCCGGGCCGGGATGAACGAGCTTTGCGCCCATTTCGGCACACCGAAGGCCTTTGCCGCCAATGTGCTGGAAAACATGGAGGGCGAGCAGCTGCACCGGCAGCTGACCTGTTACCGCTGGCGCAGGGTGCTGGCTGCGATGCTGGTCGCACTGGCGCTGGCCTACGGCGTGTTTTACTGCGCGCGGCTTGCGATCGACTACATCTGCTACCCGGGCTACGGAAACCTGAGCAGTATCGAGGAGGACACGAGGCCGCTCCCGACCACGAGTCCGATTGGAGAATGAGTCAGAATAAGGAGGCGTTTTTTGTGAAATTTAAAAAAATCTGTGCAGTTCTGATGGCAGCGCTGCTGTGTGTGTGCGTTTGTGTTCCGGCCTTTGCCGCCGGGGACGAGAGCCGTGTGGTCAGCCGCACGGTGGAGCAGTACGACAACGGAGCCTACGCGGTGATCACCGTCTACGAGGATGCCGCATCCCGGGCCACCGGTTCCAAAAACGGCCATAAGGCTTTTGATTATTACGAGAGCGGCACCCTGCAGTGGACCTACACCCTGCACGCCAGCTTCACCTACAACGGCAGCACCGCCACCTGCACCGCGGCCACTGCCACCTTCGACAAGCAGGTCGACATCTGGAAGCTCATCGCCAACGATCCCTCCCCCAGCGGAAGCGCGGCCATTGCCCGGGGCGTGGTGCAGAAGACCACCACCGGCAAAAAGGTTTCCCCCACGGTGACCATCACCTGCACCCCCAACGGCGTGCTGGCCTGATGCGTCCCCGGACCGCTCCCTCAAATAAAATAAAACGCGAAAACGCGGCCCCGAATCGGTTTTGATTCGGGGCCGCGCTGTTTTGTGTATGGGGTCAGTCGGAGTAGGCGAGGGTCTGATAATCGGGGGAGGAGCTCCAGTAGTCCGCCGTGTCGATCAGGCCGTAAAGGGGGCGGGTGGCCTTCACCACGGTGGAGGTGCCGTCCGAGGCTTTGGTGGGGTAATCCACGGCCTGCTCACCCATTTCCACCAGATACCGGTCGGTTCCCGGGATGCCGGCCAGAATCCGCACCGGCCGCCCGGGCCCGCTGATGGTGGTGCTCAGCAGCGAGAAGTCGGCGCTCTCGCCGCTGTTCAGGTCCACCCGCACCGTGAGCGCCTGTTCCGAATCCGGCAGAAACAGCGAGAGAAGGGCGAAGCCGTCCCGGCAGTCCAGCAGGTTGACAAAGCCCTCGCCCGCGCCGCCCTCGAACAGATTTTCCTTCAGCACCCGGTCCTCCAGGGTGAGCCAGTCCAGGCCGTGGAGGGCGTTTTCCGAAAAGGAGTAATAATAGATCTGACGCCCCTGGACAAGCATGGTGGTATCGTCCGGGTCCGGGGCGGGCACCTGGGTCGTTTCCCCGGTGGAAAGGTCCAGCTGGGCCAGAGTCATAACCAGCTTGCCCTGAACGGCGTTCTGGCTGCTCAGCAGAACGCAGGAGCCGAAGGCACTCATCAGCTGTTCGGAGTGCTCTGCGCTCATCTGGTAAATGGATTCCCATTCCCCGGTGGCAAGCTCCACGCGGATCAGCTCCTGCTTCAGCCACTCGGCTTCGGCGGTCTCCAGGGTGCAGTAAAGGTCCCTGCCGTCGGTGAGGTAGGGGTCCTTCAACTGCTGCGTGGGCCCGAAGCGGGTGAGCAGAGCCTTGCTGCTGCCGTCCGGCTCCATGGTCATGACCCCGGCCAGAGCAGCTTCGCCGTGTTCGTCCGCCAAGTCGGGCGCGCCGGGGAGAACCAGAAAAATCCGCCCGCCGATGACCATGGGGCGGATGCCGCCGTAAGCCATCAGACGGCCCTGACACTCCGACCCGGTGTGGTCACAGCCCGGCAGGCTGCACAGGGGATGCAGGCTGGAGGAAGCAAAATCCCCGTACAGGATGCGGATGGAACCGTCCGGCAGGGGAAGCATGTCCACCGTATAAAGCCCCTCGGCGGTGACGGCGCTCATTTCGGGCAGCACCTGCAGCTCCAGCCCGGCCAGGTCCGGATTGGCTCCGGCGCTCCGGGTGCTGCTCTGGGCGGGGGCGCTGCTCCGGGCCGGGAGGCTGACCGACTGGGACGCGGCGGTGCAGCCCGCCAGCAGAAGGCAGGCGGTGAGGAGGGCGGTCAGGCGGTTTGCTCGTTTCATAAAAAGGGCCTCCTTTTGCCGGAAAAAGCAGATGCTCCCGGCTTATTTTCTGGCCCCAGTATAGCCCTTTGCGGGGCACGGTGTATGCAAGGAGATGTAACGAAACTGCAAATTCCGGAGCAAGGGCGCAAAAAGCGGCCCCGAATCGGAAAACCGGTTCGGAGCCGCGCTGTTTGGGTTGTTTACTTGGCGGCGGTGTCGGTGGTGGCCATCTCCTTGATGGAGGTGACCAGACCCGCCAGGTTCTGCATGTCGCTGGGGATGATCAGCTTGGTGGCGCGGCCGTCGGCTACCTTGGCCAGGGCCTCCAGACCCTTCAGGGCCAGCACCTTATCGTTGGGGGCGGCCTCGTTCAGCATCCGCAGCGAGTCGGCCAGAGCCTTCTGCACCTCCAGGATGGCCTGGGCTTCACCCTGGGCCTCACGGATGCGCTGCTCGCGCACCGCGTCCGCCCGCAGGATGGCGCTTTCCTTTTCGCCCTCCGCCTTGGTGATGGCGGCGGTCTTCTCGCCCTCGGCGATCAGGATGGCTTCGCGCTTTAAGCGCTCGGCCTTCATCTGCTTCTCCATGGCGTCCTGGATTTCGGCGGGCGGGATGATGTTCTTCACCTCAACCCGGTTCACCTTGATACCCCACTTGTCGGTGGCCTGGTCCAGAATGGCGGTGATCTTGGTGTTGATCACGTCGCGGCTGGTGAGGGTGTGGTCCAGCTCCATATCACCGATGATGTTGCGCAGGGTGGTGGCGGTCAGGTTCTCGATGGCGCTCATGGGCCGCTCCACGCCGTAGGTGAACATCTTGGCGTCGGTCACCTGGAAGAAGACCACCGAGTCGATCTGCATGGTCACGTTGTCCCGGGTGATGACGGGCTGGGGCTTGAAGTCCACAACCTGCTCCTTCAGGCTCACCTTTTTGACGACGCGCATCAGGAAGGGGGCCTTGAAGTGGAAGCCAGCGCCCCAGGTGGCGTGGTACACACCCAGCCATTCCACCACGTAGGCGTTGGCCTGAGGCACGATGCTGATGCAGCTGACCAGCAAAAGCAGCAGGATGACCAGAATGGGGATCAAAACAATCAATACTGTGGGCATAATCGTTACCTCCGTTTCTTACTTGAAAATCGCTGTTTGGGTAAGGGGTGCGCGGGGGATTATTGAACCGCGGCGGGTTTTTTTTCCGGGGCCACGGTCAGGGTGGTGCCGCCGATGGACTGCACGGTGCAGCGCTCGCCGGCCCGGATGGGGCTGTCGGTCACGGCGTTCCAGTCCACGCCGTCCAGCCTTACCCGGCCCACCACACCGGGGCGCAGGTCCTCCAGGGCCTGGGCGGTGCGGCCGATGTTCCGGTCCAGCTCCACGGCGGCGGCAGGCTTGCGGGAACGGGCCCGGCTGACCAGCGGCTTGGTGGCGATCAGGGCCACCAGGCTTACCAGCAGGAACACCAGCGCCTGCCACAGCAGGTTCGGGGTGAACAGACTGGCGCCCAGCGCCGCCAGCGCGCCCACGGCAAACCAGATGGTGACCAGGTTGGCGGTGGCCAGCTCCACCACAACGAAAACCGCCAGCAGCGCGGCCCACAGCCAGATGGCCGTGGTGGTCGAAAGCAGGATCTCCATGGGTGTACTCCTCTCCGGCGGTTTCTTTGCGGGACCGCCTTTTTATTCAGGCGGGCATGCCGCCTGTAAAACCTTATGCAGAAAAGTTTGGAACGAATATTCATTCGGGCGGCGGCCAGCTTCCGGCCCGGGCCGGGAAGTGGTGCCGTTGTCTGTATTTTAACAGATGGCGGGTAGGAATACAAAGCCCACCTGGGGCAAAAATTGGCGGTTTTTTGCCTTTTTTGCGAAATTTTTGCCGGGGGGACCCCCAATCGAAGCCGGGCGAGGCGGGGCGAGTCCGGGCGAGCCCAGGCAAAAAAGACCCGGAGAGGTCGTTCCTCTCCGGGCTGCGGGCTTACTCGCCCAGGGGCGGTAACACACCATTTCAGGTGGTGGAGCGCGCCGGAAAATTTTTTGCGGAATGAACCAAAAAGCGCAGGCAAGCCTTGGAGGCCCCGCGAGCATTTTTGGAAAATTCCACGGAAAATTTTGGCGCGATACGCCGCCTGAGGCGTCAGCCGTGAATGGTGTGTTAGTGCCCCAAGTACCGCCAGCTGAAATACTGCCAGGCCTCGCTCACAAACAGCGCCAGGGCGGACACGGTGGCCAGCGCCGCCCAGAGTAAGTACACCTGCTGCCAGCCCCGCAGATCGCTCACCCAGCCGGAGAGCGCGCCGCCCAGCGCCGCGCCTACGTAGGCCAGAAAATTGAAGATGCCGGTGAAGGCCGCGCTCTGGCCGGTGCGGGCAAAGCGCAGGGGAAGCAGGGTGGTGAGGATGGTGGTCACGCCGTACACAAGCCCCAGCAAAAGCCCCAGGCAGACCACAAGGCCCGCAAGACTGTTCTGCAAGGCAACCAGAAGCCAGCCGCACACCGCCCCGGCCCCGGTGAGGGCCAGCAGCGCGCCCTCCTGCCCGCCGTGCAGCCGCCGCACCAGCCAGCCGGTGGCCAGCAGTCCGGCGGTGCTGAACAGCGGAATGACCGCGGTGAACAGGCCCACCAGACCCTCCTGCCCCGGCCCGGCCAGCTGCTGCAGCAGGGTGGGGGCCCACAGGTTGATGCTCTCCTTGGTGGAGCCCTGGGCCAGGATCACGAAGGCGAAGCTGAGCATGGGCAGGGTGAGCATGGCCCGCACAAGGCTGCCCCGCTGCCGGGGCCCGACCGGTTCGTCCTTTTTGGCGGGGGCGGCCAGCGAGGCGGGCCGGTAGCAAAGCCCCGCCGCCTGAGGGCTGGATCTCAACCCCCGCAGCCAGACCCAGAAAAAGCAGAAGGCGATGATGGCCGGGCAGAAGAACACCCAGCGCCAGCCCGCCGCCCGCAGCACCGCGCCCAGGCCGCTCCAGGCCACCAGATAGCCCAGCGTGGTGGGCAGGCTCAAGAGAATCGAGACCTTCAGGTATTCGGACGGCTCGAACCAGTTGGTGGTGATCTGCAGAATGGGCGGCCAGAACAGCGCCAGCGCCAGACCGTTCACCGTCCACAGCGCGGCCAGCGCCCAGTAGCCCGAGCAGAAGCCGATGGCCAGATTGCACAGCCCGCTGGCCGCAAGGCCCAGCGCCACCACCCGCTTGGGGTCCCACTTCACGCTCAGCCAGCCGCCCAGCAGCTGGCCGGAGGCGTAGGTCCAGAAATACAGGGTGCTCACAAGGCCGGCCTGACCCCGCCCGATGGAAAGCACCTCCATCAGGTCCTCCAGCGCCAGCGAAAGATTGGTGCGCAGCAGGTAAGACACCGTGTAGGCGGCCACGCACACCGCCAGCACCCGCCGCTTTTGCACGGCCAGCACGTTGGACTGCTCCACAGCGATCACCTCACATTTTGTTTGTTGCCCCTCAAAAAAGGGACCAAAAAACCAGAGCGGGGAAGCCCCTGCTCTGGTTTTTTGGTCTGTGTTTTGAATGTTCCGAATGTTACCGCCCGCCGCAGCCGCCGCAGGATGCACAGCCGCCCGCCGCCGGGGTCGCGCCGAACACCTGCTCATACAGCTTCTGGCCGGTGGGAGTGGCCGCAAGACCGCCCTCGGCGGTCTCCTTCAGGCTGCTGCTCATGGCGTCGCCCACCTTCTTCATGGCCAGAATGGTCTCGTCCGCCGGAATGGCGCTGCCGATGCCCGCCAGAGCCAGCTCTGCCGCCACAAAGGCCCCGGCCACGCCGGAGGCGTTGCGCTTGATGCAGGGGATCTCCACCAGGCCCGCCACCGGGTCGCACACAAGGCCCAGAATGTTCTTCAGGGCAATGGCAACCGCATCGCTGGCCTGGGCCGGGGTGCCGCCTGCCAGCTCCACAATGGCCGCTGCCGCCATGGCCGCGGCGCTGCCGCACTCGGCCTGACAGCCGCCCTGGGCTCCCGCCACGCAGGCGTTGGTGGCGATCACCATGCCCACCGCGCTGGCGGTGAACAGGGCCATCACGCAGTCGTGCTCGGAGCAGCCCAGATCGTTCTGCATGGTCAAAAGGGCAGCGGGCAGAATGCCGCAGCTGCCCGCGGTGGGCGCGGCCACCACACGGCCCATGGCCGCGTTCAGTTCACTCACCGCCAGCGCCCGATAGAGCGCCCCGCCCAGCACGCCGCCGGTGAGGGCTTTTCCGTTTTCCACCGCCTTGCGCATTTTAAAGGCGCTGCCGCCGGTCAGGCCGCTGGTGCTGCGCAGGTCCTCGGCGCAGCCCGGCTCGATGCAGGCGGCCATTACTTTATAGGTCTCGGCCATCTGGTCGTAGATCTCCTGCTCGGTCTTTTCCAGCTGAGCGGCCTGCTGGCGCAGCACCAGCGCCGAGATGGGCTCGCCCGCCTTTTCGGCGGCGGCCACCAGTGCCGCCACGGAATCGTATTTCAGTTCAATGCTCATAAGGTACCTCTCTTTCCCGCGCCCGGTGTCAGTTGGCCAGCAGCATGGTGGAGCTCAAAATGTGGGGCAGCGCCTCGATGCGCCCGTTCAGCGCCGGGTCCAGCCCGCCGTCCATCTCGATGGTCATCACCGCCACGCCGCCCTTTTTCTGGCGGGAAAGGCGGAAGTTGCAGATGTTTACCTGGCTTTCGGCCAGCAGCTCGGTCACCGCCGCGATGATGCCCGGGGTGTCCTGATGGAGCACGATCAGGGTGTTGTACTGGCCGGAGATGTGCACCTCCATGCCGTTCACCCGGGTGACCAGAATGTTGCCGCCGCCCACGCTGGCCCCCTGCACGCTCACGGTGCGGCCGGTGGCGTCGGTGAGGGTGATGAGGGCGGTGTTGGGATGCGCGCCGTCGATCTCGGTGGGCAGAATGCTCACCGAAAGGCCCGCCTCTTCGGCCAGCCGCGGCGAAAAGCGGATGCGCTCGTCGTCGGTGGCCATGCCCATGATGCCCGCGATGAGGGCCTTGTCGGTGCCGTGGCCCTTGTAGGTCTTGGCGAAGCTGCCGTGCAGAAGGATCTGGGCGCTCACCGGCTCGCAGCCCAGCAATGCCCGGGCCACCCGGCCGATGCGCACCGCGCCCGCGGTGTGGCTGCTGGAGGGGCCGATCATCACCGGACCCACGATATCGAATACATTCAACATGCTCTGTTCTCCTTTTTATGGGTGCTTATACAATAATCAGCTTTGCGCCGCAGCTTTCCACCGCGGCGGCCTGGTCCGGGTCCACTCCGCCGTCGGTGACGATGGCCTCCACCGCGCTGATGGGGCAGATGCGCACCAGACTGGCCCGGCCGAATTTGCTGGAATCCGCCGCCACGATCACCCGGCTGGCGGCGTTTCGCATCTGGTTCTGCATGGAAATCTCGCCCAGCCGCTGGTCGGTCAGGCCCGCCACAGGGTCGATGCCGGTCACGGTCAAAAACAGAATGTCCACATGCACGTAGTTCAATATGCCGGTGGGGAAGTCGTTCACC
Source organism: Gemmiger sp. An194 (assembly GCF_002160145.1). GTDB lineage: Bacteria > Bacillota > Clostridia > Oscillospirales > Ruminococcaceae > Allofournierella. The sequence continues at coordinate 23,320 of NZ_NFKA01000029.1, forward strand.
AGGGTGCGCTCGTCCCGCGAGAGGATGCCCCCGGTCAGGATCACCGTGAAGCCGGGCTTGTCCGCCAGAAGCAACGCGTTCTGGATGGAGTTGGTCACCACCGTGAGCCGCTCAAACCGGGCGGCCAGCGCCTGGGCCAGCACCTGGCTGGTGCTGCCGTAGTCCAGCGCCACCACCTGGCCCTCCTCCACCATGGCCGCGGCCCGCCGGGCGATGCGCTGCTTTTCCTCCATGTGCAGGGTGTTCCGGGTGGAAAGCGCCACATAGCCCACCATGGGCGCGGGGGCCTCCGGCTGCTGCAGGGGCACCGCGCCGCCGTGGATGCGCCGCAGCCTGCCCTGCCGGTCCAGCTCCTCCAGGTCCTTGCGCACCGTCTCGGAGGAAACGCCCAGCGCCTCCACCAGCTCGGCGGTGTGCACCGTGCCCTCCTTGTCCAGCAGCTCTAATATAATGGAATACCGTTTTTTCGCAAGCATTTGTTGTTCCGCCCTTTCCTGTGCGCTTGTCGGGGCAAACCGCCCGCTTCTTCTGCATCAAATTATAGCAAAAGCAGCCGGGTTTGAATACTGTTTCGCAGAAAAATCCCAACTCCGCTCCCCCGCCGCTCCCCGGAAAGCTGGAGGAGTGGTTGGGAGAAAGTTGCGATTTTGTTGGCTTTACATTTAGTATACCGGGAGAAATGCAAAAATTAAACAGACAGAATGAACAAAAAGCCGGGTGTTTCTTTGTTTAATTGCGAAAAAGTGGGGAAAAGGGGTTGAAACCAAATGGAATCGCAAGTATACTGTGATTGTTCCCAAGGCGGGGCGGCCCGTCGGATGAAAACAGTATTCCGCGGCGAGGGCTTCGCCGTGACGTAAAAGAGAACAAAAAGAGAGTGTGTTTTCGAGGAGGAATTCAAGTGAGCAACAAGACAAAGACCGCCATGATGAAGGCGGCTCCGAACCGCTGGTTCACCTTCTGCATCCTCACCCTGTCCGGCGGAATCGCCTTCAAGCTGGGCAGCATGAAGGATATGTTCTACGTACCCATGCAGGAGTTCATGGGCCTGACCAACACCCAGATCGGCGGCGCCATGAGCGCCTACGGCATCGTGCAGACCATCGGCCTGATCGCCGGTATCTACATCTGCGACATGTTCAGCAAGAAGTACATGATCGGCGGCAGCCTGATCGGCATCGGCTTGGTGGGCTTCTACCTGGCCACCTTCCCGCCCTACTGGGGCTTTTTGGCAGCCTTCGGCGTGATCGCCATCCTGGCTGAGGTCACCTACTGGCCGGTTCTGCTCAAGGCCATCCGCCTGCTGGGCGACGAGAAGACCCAGGGCCGTATGTTCGGCTTTTTGGAAATGGGCCGCGGCGTTGTGGACGTGATCATCGCGGGCACCGCGCTGGCCATCTTCGGAGCCATGGGCGAGGGCGCTGCCGCCCTGCGCGCCGGCCTGATCTTTTTGTCCTGCGCCACCATCGCGGCGGGCGTTCTGTGCCTGATCTTCGTGCCCAACGACGAGAAGCGCGTGGGCGCCGACGGCAAGGAGCTGAACAAGGCCACCGCCGCCTTCGGCGGCATGGTGCAGGCCCTCAAGAGCGTGGACATCTGGGCCGTTGCGCTGAACGGCTTCGTGGTCTACTGCATCTACTGCGGCCTGACCTACTTCATCCCCTTCCTGAACAACATCTACCTGCTGCCCGCCACCGCGGTGGGTGCTTACGGCATCATCAACCAGTACGGCCTGAAGATGGTCGGCGGCCCCATCGGCGGCTTCATGTCCGATAAGGTGCACAAGTCCAGCGCCAAGCACATCCGCATGGGCTTCATCGTCTGCATCGTGGCCATGGTCCTGTTCATGCTGATCCCCCACGAGGCGCTGGGCGCTTCCGGCAACTGGATCGTGGGCGCTGCCTGCACCCTGGGCTTCGGAGCCATCGTGTTCACCATGCGCGCTGTGTTCTTCGCCCCCATGGACGAGGTAAAGGTCCCCGCCGAGATCACCGGCGCGGCCATGAGCCTGGCGAGCCTGGTCATCTACCTGCCCAACTCCTTCGCCTACCTGATGTACGGCAACTTCCTGGATCGCTTCCCCGGCATGGCGGGCTACCGCGTGGTGTTCGGCGTGATGATCGGCTGGGCCGTGATCGGCGTGTTCGTATCCACCTTCCTGATCGGCCGCATCAAGAAGCATCAGCAGGCCGGCAAGTAAGCAAACTGCACGAGGACCCCTGCGTTCTTCGTCTGAATTCATAAAAAAATTCGCGTAGCATACAGATCCGTGGTGGAAATCCACGGATTTGTATGCTATTCTAAAACCAAGAGGCAAGACCCGCGCAGCCGGGCGGCCCAAACAAACGACAAGGAGTGACCAAAACCTATGCGTGAGTACCACGGCTTTACCGGCTGCGGGTCCTTCTACAAGGGCAACCTGCACAGCCACACCACCATTTCCGACGGCATGCTGACCCCCGAGCAGAACGTGGCCCAGTACAAGGAGCACGGCTACCATTTCCTGTGCATGTCCGAGCACGACATCTACACCGACCACCGGGCCCAGTTCAACACCGAGGACTTCATCATCCTGCCCGGACTGGAGGCCACCGCGGTACTTTACCGGGCCATTGGCACCAATGAGCGCTATAAGCTGCACCACATGCACGGCATCCTGGGCACCAGCGAGATGCAGAAGAACGCCCCCGAGGGCACCTTCAGCCATCTGCAGTACCTGCCCCCCATCAAGTTCTTTGGCCAGTGGGAGGGCGCGAAGGCCGCCCAGCAGCTGAGCGACATGCTGCGGGCCCACGGCTGCGTGGTCACCTACAACCACCCGGTCTGGAGCCGTGTGCTGGACGAGGAATTCATGGACACCACCGGCGTGGCCGCTCTGGAAGTGTTCAACTACAACTCCACCAACGAGGCGGCGGTGGGCAGCGGCCTGGTCCAGTGGGACCGGATGCTGCGGGCAGGCAAGCGCATCAACGGCTTTGCCAGCGACGACAACCACAACGAGGGCCTCTTCGACGACGCCTGCGGCGGCTGGATCTGCGTGCAGGCCGAGAGCCTGACCCACGACGCCATCGTGGAGAACTTTATCAAGGGCAACTACTACTCCTCCGCCGGCCCCGAAATTTACGACTGGGGCGTGAAGGACGGCAAGGTGTGGATCGACTGCTCCAAGGCCGAGCGGGTGAACTTTGTGGCGGGCAACATCGTGAACGACGGCGGCACCGTCATCGGCGAGCTGCGCAAGGACACCCTGACCCACGCCGAGCACACCCTGAAGGGCCACGAGAGCTACGTGCGTGTGGAGGTGGTGGACCGGTTCGGCCGGGCCGCCTGGACCAACCCCATCTATCTGGAGTGGGACTGAACGCCCCCCGCATGACCCCGAATCTTTGCGGCGCTTGCCGGGGCCTTGTAGCGTATGAATAATAGGAGGAAAGACCCATGTTGGATCAACTGCAATCCACCCTGGAATTCATCGACGGCAAACTCTGGGGCGATTGGCTCATGTTCGTATTGCTGGGCGTGGGCGTGCTTTATACCATCGTGACCGGGGCGGTGCAGGTGCGCCACTTCGGCTACATCATCAGGAAAACCCTGTGGGAGCCCATCCGGGGCAAAAAGAACGGGGAAGAGGATGCCGGCGGCATCACCTCCTTCCAGGCGCTTTGCACCGCCGTGGCCTCCTGCGTGGGCAGCGGCAACATCGTGGGCGTATCCACCGCGGTGGTGGCCGGCGGCCTGGGCGCCATCTTCTGGATGTGGGTGGCCGCCTTCGTGGGCATGGCCACCAAATACAGCGAGATCGTGCTGGGCCTGCTTTATCGTGAACGCAACGAGCAGGGCCAGTGGGTGGGCGGCCCCATGTACTACATCAAAAAGGGCCTGCATGCCCCCTGGCTGGCGGTGCTGTGCGCGCTGTTCATGGTCACCCAGATCATCGGCGGCAACTTCATCCAGTCCAACACCATCAGCGGCGTGATGAACCAGAGCTTCGGCGTTGCGCCCCTCATCACCGGCATCGTGCTGGTGGCCCTGATCTTCATCGTGACTCTGGGCGGCCTGCACCGTCTGGCCCATGTGGCCCAGAAGCTGGTTCCCGCCATGGCGCTGCTGTATGTGGTGGGCGGCCTGGTCATCATTCTGATCAACGCCCCCAAGGTGCCCGGCGTCTTCGTCGAGATTTTCCAGAGCGCCTTCGGCCTGCGGGCCATGGCGGGCGGCGCGATGGGCAGCATGATCATTGCCATGCAGAAGGGCGTGGCCCGCGGTCTCTATTCCAATGAGGCCGGCGAGGGCTCTGCCCCCGTCATCCACTCCTCCGCCAACGTGAAGCACCCGGTGCAGCAGGGCATGACCGGCGTCACCGAGGTCTTCCTGGACACCTTCGTCATCTGCACCATCACCGGCCTGGTGCTGGGCGTGACCGGCGTCATCGGCAGCGGCGTGCCGGACAACGTGCTGGCCCTCAACGCCTTTGCCACCGTGTGGGAGCCGCTGCGCTATGTGGTTTCCATCTGCCTTTTGCTGTTCAGCACCACCACCCTGATGAGCCAGTGGTACTTCGGCTTCGTGGGCCTGAACTATGTGTTCGGCGCAAAGGTTGCCGACAAGTTCAAATATGTGTTCCCGGCCTTCTGCATCATCGGCGCGCTTTTGAAGGTGGAAATGGTCTGGACCATCCAGGACATCGCCCTGGCGCTGCTGACCATCCCCAACCTGATCGCCATGATCGTGCTGTTCCCAAAGGTGCGCAAGGCCACCAAAGAGTTCTTCAGCGACCCGGAGCTGTACGAAGGCGCCCGCCGCTGAGTATCCCTTTTCCTTGATTCCGATTTGGAATATTTTAATTGCAATATCCGAATTGTAATATCCTTTTTTCATCCTTTCTCTCGGGCAGCCGGTCCCCTCACTCCTTGGCCGGCTGCCGCAAATCATCTGCAAAAAGCGGCTTTGGGCCTTTGCCCGGGGCCGCTTTTTGCAGCTTGGGGAACTTTACCCTTGCAAAGTGCTGCGGTTTGTGATACTTCTGTTAGTAGAAACCGAAAACGGGAGGGGAGTTTTGTATGACCGATCAGGACAAACGCACCGGCGCACCCAGCCGGTATGTGCAGGGACCGGGGGCGCTGCGCCGCCTGGGCCGCTATACCCGGCGGCTGGGGCAGGGCGTGTTCCTCATCAGCGACGCGGCGGGCATCGAGCGCATCCGGCGGGATGTGGAGGAGGGCCTGCCCGGCGCGGGCGGGGTGGAGTTCGTGCCCTTCGAGGGGGCCTGCTGCGAAAAGGAGATCACCGAGCTGGTGCGCCGGTTTGAGGCCAGCGGCTGTCAGGTGGTGGCGGGCGCGGGCGGCGGCCGTCATCTGGATGTGGCCAAGGCCGTGGCGGCTTTTGCCCGCGCGCCCATGGTGATGCTGCCCACCGTGGCCTCCACCGACGCGCCCTGCAGCGCCCTGGCGGTGCTGTATACCCCGGAGGGCATCTTCGACCGGTATCTGTATCTGGACAAAAACCCCGATCTGGTGCTGGCGGACACCGCCCACATCGCCGCCGCTCCGCCCCGGCTGCTGGCGGCGGGCATGGGGGACGCGCTGTCCACCTGGTTCGAGGCCCGGGCCTGCGCCGAGGCAGGGGGCAAAAACAGCTTCGGCACCGCTCCCGGCGCGGCGGCGCTGTGTCTGGCGCAGGGGTGCTGGAACAACCTGCTTCGCTGCGGGGCCAAGGCCATGGAGCAGGCCCGGGAAAAGCGCCCCGGCGACGAGCTGGAGACCATTGTGGAGACGAATATCTATTTAAGCGGCGTGGGCTTCGAGAGTGGAGGCCTTGCCGCGGCCCATGCGGTGGCCAACGGCATTGCAAGCTTGGGCCGGGCAAACCGGGCGGGCCACGGCGAGGCGGTGGCCTTCGGCGTGCAGGTGCAGCTGGTGCTGGAGCAGCGGCTGGGCGCGCAGCCCTTGCGGGCCCGGCAGGACCTTGCCCAGGTGCGGGCCTTCTGCCAGTCGGTGGGGCTGCCCACCAGCCTTGCGGACCTGGCGCTTGCGGACATCACCGGCGAGGAGCTTTCCGAGCTGGCCCGGGTGGCGCTGGACCCGGCGGGCAACATGGGCAACATGCCCTTTGCCGTGAGCGCCGAGCAGCTGATCGGCGCGGTGAAGGCGCTGGCGCAGGCATAAAGGAGGAGACGGCGATATGATGGATGTGGTGTTCAGCCGCAGCGCCTGCGGCAGCCTGAAGATGGCTCAGCATTACGGCCAGGGGGAGTACACCGGCACGGTGAGCGTGCTCTATGCCGCCCGGGAGGGGGAGGAATGCGCCGCCCCCGCGCCCGGGGTGCAGCAGGCCGCTCAGCAGGCAGCGGAGCAGCGGGCTCGCCGGGAGTGGGAAGAAGCCCAGCCCCTGGGGGGTGACCCGGCCAATGTGTTCAGCCTGGAGGCAGGCTGGAGCATGGGCGACATTGCCGAGAGTCAGTTCCCCCAGGGCCGCCGCCGCTTGCTGGAGCGGCTGCTGGCCGCCAGCTTCGGGGGCAGCGCCGCCGAGCGGGAGCGGGTGATCGAGGAGTCGCTGGAGGAGCTGCAGGCCAACCTGCAAACGGTGCTCACCCGCAGCGCAAACGGCGAGGAGCTGCGCATCTGGTACAGCGACAACCCGGACGATGCCTGTGGCCTGTGCTGGCTGCTGGCAAAGCTGCACGAGCTGGAGCAGCACGGGCCGGTGCAGCTGATCAAGCTGCCGGTGTGGGAATACGGCGAGGGCGAAACCATGATGGCCTACACCGGCTGGGGCGAGGTCAGCCCCGGCGAGTGGGGGCGGTATCTGCCGCTGGCCCAGACCGCAAAGCCCGCCCTGCTGCAGGCCTGCGCCGGACGCTGGAAGGAGCTGCAGCGGGAGAACGCGCCCCTGCGGGTCTGCCTGAACGGTGGCTTGCAGAGCATGCCGGAAAATTTTTACGACAGCTTCCTTCTGCGGGAGCTGGAGCGGCTGCCGGAGGAATTTCTGGAGGCCTCGCTGGTGGGCAACGTGCTGGGCCGGTACCAGCTGGGCGTGGGCGACGGCTGGCTGGCGCTGCGCATTGAGGCCTTCTGCCGCGAGGGGCTGCTGGAGGTGGTGCAGGACGGCCCGGGCATCCGCCGCAGGCTGCGCCAGCACAGCGACTGGGCCAGCCTTTGAGCAAAACAAAAGCGAAG
>NZ_NFKA01000003.1 GCF_002160145.1 Gemmiger sp. An194
CTCCAGAAATTCCTCCGGCAGCCGCTCCAGCTCCCGCAGAAGGAAGCTGTCGTAAAAATTTTCCGGCATGCTCTGCAGCCCACCGTTCAGGCAAACCCGCAGGGGCGCGTTCTCCCGCTGCAGCTCCTTCCAGCGCCCGGCGCAGGCCTGTCCACGGATGATGGTTTCATACTGTTTATAGCACGAAGCAAAGCGGCTGTCAAAGCGCACCGGCACAAAAAAGGGCGCCGATGAAACCATCAGCACCCTTTGGCCGGTGTGGCCGGTATATACTTGGGGGTTCGCGCAGAATGGGCTTGCTCAGGCCTCGCTGGTGGTGATGCCGTTTTTGTCCACCGTGTAGCGCCGCCATTTGCCCGAGGTGCTGCCCTTCGGCTCGCTGTTCAGGCAGAGCACCAGCTCCATGGACGCCGCGTCTTCCGGGCTGGAATGGGTCACCAGCCAGCCCTCTTCGTCCCGGTAATCGATGGTGAAGGTCTGGTACACGCTCACCTGCCCGGCAAAGGCCTTTACAAACTCCGGGTTGGCGGCCTGACTGTCCCGGTAGTAGAGTTGCAGATAGATCTCGTCCTCGGCCAGGGTCACGTCCTCGGGGGGCTGAATCTGCAAAGCCACCAGATCCTGGGTGCGGCCGTCCAGCTCCAGCGAGCCCTGGGCGCGCACCCGGCCCGCCGGGTAGCCCTCGCCGCCCAGCGTTTCGATGGGCATGGGGGTGGGCGTGGGGCTGAGCGTGGACTGGCTGGCCACCCAGTTCTCATACTGCTGCTCGGCCTCATCCGCCCGCGCCTGCTGGTCGGCTTCCGGGCGGATGGGGGTGGGGGTAGGCGCAAGCGGTGTGCCGGACAGGCCCAGCCGGAACTGCACCCAGCCGCCCAGCACCGTGTTCTTTGCCTCCATCTTCCAATCGGACCCGGACATGGTTTCAGCGTTCACCGTCGCCTGCTGGCCGGGCTGCCAGCCCTGGCTCACGAAGGCATCCGGCAGACCGGCGGACACGATGGTCCAGCTGCCCCGGCTCTCGTTGTAGCGCAAGAGGCGCAGCTCCCACTCGCCGGATTCGGCGGTTTCGGGGATGGTCACGGTGAGGGGGCCGCCCTGGCTGTACTGAATGCCCTCCAGCAGGGCGTCCAGCCGCCGGTTGAATTCCTCGGTCTGCGCCGGTTCCACATCGTAGAACTCATAATCCGCCTGGGGGGCGGCGCTGCCCGAGTCGTCGGGCGCAGGGATCACCGTGGGCAGCGGCTGGGCCGAAGCGGGCAGCCAGATCTTCTGCTCTTCCCGCGTCGTCTTGTCCCGCAGCAAGAGCACCGGCTGAACATTGCCCCGGCCCGCGCCGTTCACGGTGATGGTATCGCCCGGCTGCCAGGTCTGGCCGGTGAACAGCCCCTGCTCATCGCTGACCATGGTGATGTCGGCGCTGCTGCGGTTCAGCTTCAGGCGGATTCCCCGCTCGCCCCAGCTGATTTCCGAGAACATGAAGGTGCTCCCGTTGGCCCAGCCGAAGCGCAGCTCCACCTCGTTGGGGGAAAGGTCCGCCGGAATGGTGAAGGTGAAGTTCTGCTCCTGCCAGATGCAGCTGGCCCACAGCTGCTCCAGCGCCTGCTGGCGCCCGGTTTGCTCCCGCTCGGAGGCCGGATATTCGGCGATCAGCTCCGCGTCGGTTCTGGTCCGAATGGTCTGATGGGCGGTTTGGTCGCCGTAGATGCCGGTTGCCATCGAGAACACATCATGCACCGCGATGGCCATATTCCCGGTCAGCACATCCTGGCCGGGCTCATTGCTCAGCCGGACGATCAGGGTGACCGGGCCGTCGATCAGGCAGTCGGCGGGCACAAGATAACTCTGGCCCGGCTGCCAGTCCTGACTGGTGAACACCTCCGGCAGGCCCTGGGTGAGGGGCTCGCCCTCGCCGCCGTCCAGCCGCCAGAGAGTGAGATGCCAGTCCTCCCCGGTCCAGCCCGCGACGGCTGGGATGGTGAACCGGATGCCGCCCTCCGCCGACTGCAGGCTGCCCACCAGCTGCTGCAGCACATCGTCCTGTATCGACGCAGTGGCCGACTCGGGGGTATTGTATTCGGGGGTCTCCTCCGGCTGGGCCGAGAGCTCGCCGCTCCGCCAGTCGTACCAGACCGAGTCGCCGTTTGACTGGTAGAGATGCACCTCCAACAGCTGCACGGTGTCGTCGGCGGTGGGGCGGGCGTAGTCTCCCATGCTGCCGTCCGCAAATTGGGCGATCACCTGAATGGGCTGCCGGTTGGACAGCCGCCCCTCGTAATGCAGGGTGTTTTCGGCGGTGTTGTCCCGTTTGCTGTTCCAGTAATAGAGCCTGAACCAGCCCTGACCGTCCCGCAGGCTCTCGCCCTCGGGGGCCGCGCTGGCCTGCACCAGAATGATCTCCTGGGTGCCGCTCTCCTGCTGCCAGCTCACCCGGCGGCGCACGGTCTCGCCCTCGCCGATCAGCTCGTCGGCGCTGGCGATGGTCTTTTCTCTCGCTCCGGTGAAGGTGCAGGCGGTGAGCAGCACCGCGCCCGCCAGCGTCAGGGCGATGGCGGCCCGCCGGGGCTTTTTCGCGGTGACAATAGCCTTTAACCGCTGCTGCATGGAATGGGCGGTGCCGCTCATGGAGGTGGCGGCCAGCAGCGCGGTGCCCGGCGCGCGCCGGGGAATCAGCTCCACCAGGCAGCGGCCGTAGTCCCGCCGCCGGGCTTCTTCCATGGCGGCGGTGACCGCCTCGTCGCAGGCAAGCTCACAGTCCCGCTTGGAGACCGCCGCCGCCCACCAGACCAGCGGGTCGAACCAGTATGCCGCCAGAACAAAGCAGCGCAGCGCGCCCCAGAGGTGGTCTTTGTGGCGATGGTGGGCCTTCTCATGGGCCAGCACGAACTCCAGCCGGTCGGGGCTTTGCAGCGCCGCCGGGTTCAGGTAGATGGCCGGATGAATCAGCCCGTGCAGGCAGGGGCTGGCCAGATCGTGGCACAGGTAGACCGGCAGGCCGCCGGTGCGTTCCGGGGTAATATCCAGCAGACACCGTTCCCGGCGCAGCCGCAGCGAAAACCGCAGGTTGGCCCAGACCAGCGCCCCGCCGGTGAGCACAGCGCCCGCCGCCCAGACCACAGGCAGCAGTGCCGCCGGGTTCAGCGACCATTCCGGGTGCGCTTCGCTGCCGGAGGTACCGGCAGCAATCTCCGCGACGCCGCCGGAAATTCCCGCCTGAGCGCCGCCGGTTTCGGCGGGCTGAGCAAGGTCGGTTTCCGGGGCAGTATCGGTTTCATTTTGCATTGCCGTGTCCACCGGGACAGGCAGCGTCTCGCCGGAAAATTCTTCCGGGCGGGTCAGGCTGACCTGTGCGGTGTCCGGCAAAGCGTTCAGCACGCTGGCCCGGCTCTGGGGCAGGCTGACCGGCAGCAGCAGCCGCAGCAGCACAAGGCCCCACAGGGCGTACTGCATCCGGCGGCTGATGCGCCCGGCCAGCAGCGCCCGCGCCGCCAGCACGGCCAGAATCAGCAGGCTGGAGGTAATGAGCAGCTCGAGCATACGATCACTCTCCTTTTTCGCCGGGGGCCTCTTCCAGAATCTTCAGCAGCTGGGCGCGCTCGCTTTCGCTGATGCCCTTCTGCTCCACAAAGGCGTTGACCAGAAGGCCCAGGCTGCCGCCGTAGATGCGGTCCAAAAGGCTCTCGGTCTCCCGCAGGGCCACCCCGGCCTTTTCCACCGCCGGGTAATACTCCTTGGCCCGGCCGCCCTCCTCGTGGCGCACCGCGCCCTTGGCCTCCAGCCGGTTGAGCATGGTGATGACGGTGTGCTTGGACCAGCCGGTGTCATCGGCCAGGTCGGCCACCAGCTGGGTGATGGTGCGGGGGGCATTTTGCCACAGCTGATTCATCAGCTTCCACTCCCCGGCAGACAGTTCCACATTCATGCTTGTTCCCTCCCTCAAAAAGGTAGTCTCTTGTCTACCCTAAGCATAACAGACAGGTAGACAGCTGTCAACCAAAATTTTTAAATTCCCTTTCCCCCCGCCCGTCGGGCGTAAAAAAAGCGCCCGTGCCAAAGCACGAGCGCTTTCTTTATTCAGTTTTCTGCAGCAGGGAGCCACACAGGCCATCAGCCCCGGCCCGCGCCGCCGCCGCGGGAGCCGCCGCCCCCGAAGCCGGAGCGTCCACCGCCGGAACGGCCCACACCGGAACCACCGCCGGAGCGTCCACCGCCCATACGGCCCGCACCCGAGCCGGAGGAACGACCGCCGCCGAACCGGCTGGAATCCGGCTTTTTCTCCGCCGGGCGTTCCGAGCGCCCGCCGCCGAAGATGCTCTGCTTTTTCGGCGGCGGAGGCGGGGGCGGAGGCGGAGGCGGCATTCTGTGCCTGCGCCGGTCCCGCCGGTCGTAGCGGTCAGTCTCCACAGGGTAGGGCACATACACCACATCCGGCCCGTCGGAGGTGTCGGTGGTGGTGCGGGTGGTATACACCGGTGTGCTGCTCTCTCTCGCCATCCGTTTGAGCGCCCAGATCAGAAGCAATACAAAGGGAGAAAGAACGAGCGCTGCAAACAGGTAAGCCAGAACCGTTGCCGCAAAGGGAACATCCTCTTCCTCTGCCTGCACCGGTGCCTGGGTGGCCAGGGGCTGCTGCGTGGGCTGCGGGGCCACCGGTGCCACCGCCGCCGCGCTATCCGGCACACTGGCCGGTTCACTGACTGCGGGTGTTTCGGCGGAAAGGCCATACATGGCGCGCAGGCTCTCGGCCACCGCGCCGGTGAATTCGGTCACACAGGCATCGTAATCCGCCGCCGCAAAGCCCGGCTCGGCGGACTCGTTCAGCATGGTCTGCAGGTCGGCGGCAAGGTCGCTGCCCTCCAGCCCCGCGCCCAGGGCGCAGTAGTAGTTCTGGTCGTCGATGGCCAGCAGGAACAGCACGCCGTTGTTCTGCTCGGCGCTGCCCACGCCCCAGGTATCGAACACACCATAGGTGTAATCGTCGATGTACTCCTCGCCGGTGGTGCTCACCGTGAGCACGGCGATCTGGGCGCCACTTGCTTCCAGCGAGGCGTTCAGCTCGTCCACTGCCTGAATGGTGGCTTCGCTTAATACGCCCGCCTCGTCCTTGGTAAAATTCTCCTGGGGCGCCGCCGGATAACCGGCCGCAAACACCGCTGTGCTCAGCAGCGCCGCCAGAAGTGCGGCTGCCGCCAGCCGCACCGCGTTTTTCTTCAATGGAATCCTCTCCTCACATCGCTGTTGGCAGATGGGTTCTCCGGGCCTTAGCCGCGGCCGGCGCCGCCGCCGCGGGAGCCGCCGCCCCCGAAGCCGCCGAAGCCTCCGCCGCCAAAACCACCGCCGCCGAAGCCGCCTCCGCCAAAGCCGCCTCCGCCAAAGCCGCCTCCGAAGCCGCCCGGCGGGGGCCGGTGGTAGGGCCGGTGATGATAGCGGGGACGGCTGTAGCCGCCCAGGAACAGGGGCCAGAACACCACGTCACGGCCACGGCCGCCGCCACCACCGCCGCCGCCACGGCCGCCGCGGCTGCTCAGGGCAATGGCCACCACGATCAGCACCACGGTGACGATCAGGATCAGCATGGTTTCGGCATTGTCGTCGTTTTCCACCGGCTTCGGCTGAGGCTGCCCCTCGCCCGGGGTGATGCCGTACAGGCTGCACAGCTCGCTGTACACAGCGCCGGTGAACTCGGTCACGCAGGCGTCATAGTCGCCCTTGGCAAAGCCGGGCTCGGCGTAGTCGTTCAGCAGGCTTTTCAGCCGGCTGTAGGTGATTTCACCCTCAAGGCCGGTGCCCAGGGTGCAGTAGTAGTTCTGATCGCCGGTCACCAGCAAGAACAGCACGCCGTTTTGCTTTTTCTTGTCGCCGATGCCCCACTCGTTGAACACCTGCAGGGCGTAGTCGTCGATGCTCAAGTTCCCGGTGAAGTCCACCGTGAGCACAGCGATCTGGGCCCCGGTGGAGGAAAGGGCGTTGTTGTAGCCGTCCACCGTGCTGATGGTTTCCTGACTGAGTACGCCCGCCTGGTCCAGCACCGCATGGCCGCTGGGGGCGGCGGGAATGTCGGCCGCGAAGGCCGGAAGGGCCAGCGCGGTCAGCAGAATGGCCGACAGCACAAGGCCGGTCAGCCGCCGTTTGATTGCCTGTTTCATGCAAAATACTCCGCTTCGTCCACGCCCCACAGCGCGCCGATCAGGCTGGCCGGGAAGGCGTTTCGGTCCTTGTTGAACTGCTCGGCTTCTTCGTTATAAGAGCTGTTGCGCAGGATGGTGCCCCGGCTCATGAACTCGGAATGCTGCTCACCGAGCAGGTCCTTCTGGGTGTCGTCCGCCAGGGGCAGGGCTGCGTCGTACAGCGCCTCCACCGCAGCGTCCAGCGTCTCGTTGGCCGCGTAGGTATCCGCCGGGCCCAGGGGGGCGCTCAGCGCGTTCACCGCGTCCTCGGCGGCGGTGAGCAGGGTCTGGTCCACTCCGGCGATCTTCTTGGCCACCGTCACCACGTTGGCGGCGGCGCTCACCCGCTGGTCCAGGTCGGCGGTGATGCTGTATTTGCCGGTGGTAAAGCCCGCCATGGTATCGTTATAATACCCGGCCAGCTTGGCCCCGCCGATGCCGAACACGCTCACCGCCAGCAGCACCAGCGCCGCGGCCTGGGGCACGCCGGTCTTTTTCAGCACGGCGGGCAGGTTTTGTTCCAGCTTTGCCAATTGTTTCATCTGTTAGTGCAACTCCATCAGCTTTTGTTTCAGCTCGCCCTCGATGCGGCCCAGCTCCTGCTCGGCGGCGGCGCGCTTCTGCTTGCCCTCGGTCTGGATCTTGGCCAGCTCGTCCAGGGTCTCGATTAGGCTCTTGTTAGTCTGCTGCAGGGTCTCGATGTCCACGATGCCCCGCTCGGACTCCTTCGCCGTGTCGATGGTGCCCTGCTTGAGGGCGGCGGCGTTCTTTTTCAGCAGCTCGTTGGTCATGTCGCTCACGGCGCGCTGGGCGTCGATGGCCTGACGGGAATGGGCAAGGCCCAGCGCCAGCACCATCTGGCTCTTCCACAGGGGGATGGTGTTCACGATGCTGGTCTGGATCTTCTCCGCCATCATGGTGTCGTTGTTCTGCAGAAGGCGGATCTGGGGACCCATCTGGATGGAGATGGTGCGGGTGAGCTGCAGGTCGTACAGCTTTTTCTCGAACCGGTCGCACATGTCGGACAGGTCGCGGGCCGCCTGGGCGTCCTCGGGCAGGCCGCTGGCCTTGGCCTTGTCCATGGCCTGCTTCAGGTCGGTCTCGCGCACCTGGGCCAGCTTCTTCTTGCCGGCCAGAATGTACATGGTCAGCTCTTTAAAGTAGAGCATGTTCATCTGGTACATCTTGTCCATGAGGGCGATGTCCTTGAGCAGCTGCACCTGATGGGCCTCCAGCATGGCCTCGATGCGCTCCACGTTGGTTTCGGCCTTGGCGTACTTGGTCTTCATCTGGTCGATGTTGTTGCCCGCCTTCTTGAAGAAGCCGAAGATGCCCTTGGACTCCTCTTCCTCGGCGTCGAAGTTTTTCAATTCACCCACCAGGCTGGCCAGGGCTTCGCCCACCTCGCCCAGGTCCTTGGTGCGGACCTTATCCAGAGCAGCTTCGCTGAAGTCGCCCACCTTTTTCTGGGTAGCTGCGCCGTACTGCAGCACCATCTGGCTGTTGGTCACGTCGATTTTATTGGCGAATTCCTCCACCATCTTCTGCTCCTCGGGGCTCAGCTTGGCGGCTTCCTCGGCCAGCGGGTCCGGCGCGGGGGCGGGCTCGGGCTTGGCTTCCTCCTTGGGCTGCTCCACCTCCAGCGTGAGGCTGGGCATGGCGGTTGCGTCAAAGCTGTCGAAATTCAGTTCGGGGGTCATCTTGTTGTCGTCCATCTTGATTGCTTCCTTTCTGTTCTGGCAATGCCGCATCCTTCACGCCGGTCGGCTGGCTGCGGAGTCGCCGTTTAGTCCACAAGGCCCTGGCCCTTCAGCATACCGTTCAGCACTTCCAGATCGGTGCTGATGTCCAGTGCATCCCTTGCGAACAGGCTGTCCAGCTGATGTTCAAAAGCGGTGGCGATGGTCTGGGCGTTCTGAGCAACCTCGGCCCGCACCCCAGCCGCGTTCTCGCCCTGTACGCCCTTCTCTTCCAGCTCGGCGTAAAGAGTGAGGATCTTCACCGCGTCCTGCAGATAGTAATTGGCGAACCGCCGCACCTGGGCTGCCTTTTCCGGGTGCTGCTCCACCTCGTTCAGAATGCCGAGGCAGGCCTTTTCCATCCGGTCCATGGCGGCGCTCAGGGGTTCGTCCTCGATGCGCACGTTGAGCTGGTGCAGCTCCTTGCGCTTCTGGTCAATGAGGGCCAGCATCTGGTCGGCGTCCTCCTGGCCGGTCATGAAGGGCACCTCCTTACGACTGACCACATCCGGGCAGATGCGCCGGGCGGCAAAAAAGCCCGCCACCGAAAGCACCGCCACCACCGCCAGCGCCCACAGCTGATAGATGGGCAGCACCAGCGCGCCCACCAGCCAGACAAACCCGGCGAAATACCAGGGCAGCACCGACTTGCGGCGCACCTCGATCCATTTGCTCATACTTGTTACCTCCAACACCGCGCCAAAAGCGTGCTGTATCTTTATTCTTTTATGATACCAACCGCACCCCGAAAAATCAATGAACAGGGTGTTAAACCTCTTTAGTGAAAGAAAGTATTTTCCGCCCCGTTCACCCGAGAAACGGCCCCAGCGCCGCGCCCCAGGCGGCGGTCAGCCTGTCCGGGCTCCAGGCCGCGTTGGCCGGGCTGGTGCTGGGCAGCTTTACGGCGGGAATGCCGCTCACCGGCTGCAAAAACCGGCCGTACAGCGTGTACGCCGCCGCCCCGTTGCAGAACACCGCCTCGATGGGCGAAGCCTCCAGCACCCGTTTCAGATCCACCGGCACCGGGTCGCGGATGGTGGCATCCTGCGCGCCCTCGATGGTGCAGTGTTCCAGCACATCCCAGAGGGCCAGACCGTGGGTCAAAATCAGGGCTTTCTTTTCCTCCGCCGTGCCGGGCGTTTCGCACCTGCACAGCCTTGCCAGCAGCGGCCAGAACCGGTTGCGGGGGTGGCCGTAGTAAAAGCCCTCCTCCCAGCTTTTGGGGCTGGGCCAGCTGCCCAGGATCAGCGCCCGGCTTGCAGGGCCATACACCGGTTCAAAGCTCATGGAATTTCCCCCTTACTTCAAAAACAGCGCTTCCACCACCTGGCGCACGCCCTCCTCTTCCACGCCGGGGGCAATGTGCTTGGCGGCGGCTTTGGCCTTTTCCGAGCCGTTGGCCATACAGTACGAGCAGCCCGCCAGCTGCAGCATGGCCACGTCGTTGTCGTTGTCGCCCATGAAGACCAGCTCCTCCGGCTTCCAGCCGGTAATTTCCAGCAGCCGCTCCATGCCCCGGGCCTTGTCCACATCCGCCTGCATCACATCGTAGTAGCCGGGGCGGTAGGGCACGAA
Source organism: Gemmiger sp. An194 (assembly GCF_002160145.1). Taxonomy (GTDB): domain Bacteria; phylum Bacillota; class Clostridia; order Oscillospirales; family Ruminococcaceae; genus Allofournierella. The sequence goes on from NZ_NFKA01000003.1 coordinate 9,479, forward strand.
TTTCAGGCCCAGATAACCGTATTTTTCCTGGAAGTCCTCCACCTGCTCCGGCGGCAGAATGGCAAACGCCCCGAAGGGCATGCTTTCCAGATGGCGGTCCTGGTCCTCGCCGTCCAGCACGTACTCGCCGTGGCCGGTGGCTTTTTTGTAAAACTCCCACATTGCCTTGTATTCCACATAGACGTAGTAGTTATCCTCAAAATTGAAGGCCAGCGGATAGTCGAAATCCTCGAAGAAGTCCACCAGGGCGTACATCTCCTCGGCGGTCAGGTCCTGGCTGTAGAGCAGCTTGCCCTGCCGGTCCAGAATCTGGGCGCCGTTGGCGCAGACCATGTAGTCCGGCTTGATGCCGCCCAGAATCTGCGGCTCGATGGCAAAGCTGGTGCGCCCGCTGGCGATGACCACCTTCACGCCCTTTTTCTGGGCCGCCTTCACCGCCGCGGCCACCGCCGGGCGGGCGCTGGGCTCGCCGTGGGCCACCAGAGTGCCGTCCACATCCAGAACGATTGCTTTATACTGCATACTTCAAAATACCCCTCTTACTGTTGTTGCGCACCTCATAAACCGGTCCGTCTGATTCTGATTGTAATTATAGGGCATTTGCCCGCCGGGGGCAAGGCTGGCGGCAGGCCGGACCGGCCCGAAATTCCACTCTTTACTTCCCACCACTTTATTTGTATAATGTGATACAGCACTTTTGTTGTAAGGGGGATACACACCCATGAAAGGGGAATACAGGGCAGGCCTTGCGGACGGGCTTGCCATCGGCATCGGTTATTTTTCGGTGAGCTTCACCTTCGGCATTCTGGCGGTGAAGGGCGGGCTTTCGGCGCTGACGGCCGGGCTCATCAGCCTGACCAATCTGACCAGTGCCGGGCAGTTCGCCGGGCTCACGGTGATCCTGGCCCACGGCTCGCTGGTGGAGCTGGCCCTCACCCAGCTGGTGATCAACCTGCGCTATGCGCTGATGAGCCTTTCGCTGAGCCAGCGGCTGGGGCCGGAGTTCACCACCCGGCGGCGGATGACCATCGCCTTTGCCAACACCGACGAGATCTTCGCGGTGGCCATGGGACGCACCTCGCCGCTGACCCCGGCCTACATGTACGGCCTTGCCACCCTGCCCATTCTGGGCTGGACCCTGGGCACCCTGAGCGGCGCGGTGGCCAGCGGTCTTTTGAATGCGGCGGTGCGCAGCGCGCTGGGCGTGGCGCTCTACAGCATGTTCGTGGCCATTGTGGTGCCGCCCATGCGCCAGCTGAAAAGCGTGCGCATCGTGGTGGCGGCGGCAGTCATCGTCAGCTGCCTGATCGCCTGGGTGCCGCTGCTGAAATTCATCTCCAGCGGCTTTGCCATTATCGTAAGCACGCTGGCGGCGGCCGCGCTGGGGGCCTGGCTGTTCCCGGTGGACCTGGCGGACGAGCAGCCCGCTGAGAATGAGGAGGCAAACGCATGAGTCTTTTCTGGTATTTGCTGGTCATGGCGGGTGTGACCTATCTCATCCGCATGCTGCCGCTGACGCTGCTGCAAAAGAAGATTCAAAACCGGCGGCTGCGGTCCTTTTTGTTCTATGTGCCCTACGCCTGCCTTGCGGCCATGACCTTCCCGGCCATCCTCTCGGCCACCGAAAGCCCGATCAGCGCCTTCGCGGCTCTGGTGGTGGCGGTAGCGGTGGGCTTCGCCGGGCGGGGCCTGGTCACGGTGGCCGCCTGCGCCTGCGTGACCGTCTTTGTGGTGGAGCGCCTGCTGACGCTGCTGTGACTATTTTCAGGCAAAAAATAAAAACCGTGGAAGCCGGAAAAGGTCCGGTCTCCACGGTTTTATCTTTTTAAAATATCACAGCAGCTTGGCCCACTCCTCGGCCTTGAAGCCGGGGAACACACCCTTGTCGGTAACCAGAATCGGCCGCTTGACCAGCATGCCGTCGGTGGCCAGCAGGTCAAAAATCTCTGCGTCGGTCATGGCGGGCAGCTTGTCCTTCAGGCCCATGGACTTGTACAGCAGGCCGCTGGTGTTCACGAACTTTTTCACCGGCAGGCCGCTTCTGGCCTGCCAATCGGCCAGCTCGGCGGCGGTGGGGTTTTCCTCTTTAATGGGGCGGGCAGTATAGCTTGCACCCTGCTCGTCCAGCCACTTTTTCGCCTTCTGGCAGGTGGTGCATTTGTCGTAGCACACAAAGGTAATCATGGTGTTTCTCCTCTTTTCTCAGAACCGGTCGGCTCAGAACAAAAACTCTTCCTCCGGGGGCAGCTCCACCTCTTCGCCGAAGATGAACTTCTCCACCGCCAGGCCCACGCCGTCGTGGTTGTTGTCGGCGGTGACCCAGGTAGCCGCCTGCTTGACCTGCGGCACCGCGTTGCCCATGGCGATGCCCACGCCCGCCAGCTTGATCATGGAGATATCGTTCCAGCCGTCGCCGCAGGCCATCAGGTTTTCCTCGGTCAGGCCCAGGATGGTGAGCAGCGCCCGCAGGCTCTGGGCCTTCTCGATGCCCAGGGGCATGATCTCCAGAAAATACGGCATGCTCTTGTAGATGGAAAGCTTGCCCGCGAACTTACGCTGCATGTGCTCCTCCACGTGGGCGATCTGGTCCGGGTCCTTGCTCAGCAGGATCTTGTTCACATCGAAGTCGATGAAGCTGCCCAGATCCTCCACCTGGATCGCCGGAACCCGGCAGGTGAAGCACTCCAGCTGCACGAATTCATCCTCGGGGTGCTCGGTGATCACGCCCTCGCTGTTGTAGCTCATGGCAACCGCGCCCGCGGCCCGGGCCTCGTCGCACACCGGCTTCACCAGCTCAGGGGGAAAGACCTCCTGGGCCACCACCTTGCCGGTGGCGCAGTCCTGAATGCAGCCGCCGTTGTAGCTCAGGATGTAACCGCCCAGCTTGTCCAGCTCCAGCTCCTTGGCCAGATACTGCACGCCCACGGTGGGCCGGCCGCTGGCCAGCACGATGCGCACGCCCGCGGCGGCCGCCCGCTGCAGCGCGGCGCGGGTGCGGGGGGTGATCTCCTTTTTGGTATTGGTCAGGGTGCCGTCCAAATCCAGCGCCAGTACTTTGATGGTATCGTTCATGGCAGTTTCTCCTGTTGGTTAAGGCCCCCGCCGCCCGGGCAGCGGGGGCCGGGAAATGTCTTAGGCAATACCGCACAATTCACACCGAACGGTTCAGGCGGCGTATCACGCCAAAATTTTCCGCGCTATTTTCCAAAAATGCTCGCCAATCCACTAAGGATTGGCTGCGCTTTTTGCTTCATATCACAAAAAATTTTCCGGCGTGCTCCACCACCTGGAATTGTGCGGTATTGCCCTCACTTTTCCCATTGTAGCGAAAAGAAGTGCGCTTGAAAAGCCTTTTTGCCGCAATTTCACGCCTTCTCGCTCCAAACTTTTGCCCGCCGGGGGCCGTTTTTCTGTGCCATCTGCCCGCACCGGGGGCAAGGGGCAAATTTTTTTTGCTTTGCCCCATTGACATTTAACAGGCGTTTATCTATAATGAACATACAGTTGAACAACCGTTAATTATTTTTAAACTTTACAGGAGGGACCCTTATGATCGATGTACAGGCAGCCATTGCAGCAAACCCCGCTCTGGGCCGGGTGGCCCGCGCCGAAGAGACGGTCTGGATCAACCCGCTCCATCTGCCCGTGGAAATGACCGACGGGCTGTGCCAGCTGGTGGTGCCGGACGCAGCCATTGACGATGCCGAGGCCCGGCTGGCCCGGTTTGCGCCCTTCATCCGCCGCCGCTTTCCGGAGACCGAGCCCACCGGCGGGCTGATCGAATCGCCGCTGGAGGACATCCCCCGCATGCAGCAGACGCTGGAGCGGGAATATCACTGCACCATCCCCGGCCGTCTGATGCTCAAGATGGACAGCCACCTGGCCATTGCCGGCTCGGTGAAGGCCCGGGGCGGCATCTACGAGGTGCTCAAGCATGCCGAGGACCTGGCCATCGCCGCGGGAAAGCTCGCCCTCACCGACGATTACGCCAAGCTGGACAGCGAGGAGATGCGGGCCTTCTTCCGCCAGTACACGGTGCAGGTGGGCTCCACCGGCAACCTGGGCATGTCGATCGGCATTATGAGCGCGGCGTTGGGCTTCCGGGTGAAGGTGCACATGTCCGCCGAGGCCAAGCAGTGGAAGAAGGACCTGCTGCGCAGCCACGGGGTGGAGGTGCTGGAATACAGCGGCGACTATTCCAGGGCGGTGGCCGAGGGCCGGACCAACTCGGACAAAGACCCCATGAGCTATTTTGTGGACGATGAAAAATCCGTGGACCTGTTTCTGGGCTACGCGGTAGCGGCCCGCCGGCTGAAAAAGCAGCTGGACGACCGGGGCATTGTGGTGGACGCGGCCCATCCCCTGATCGTCTACCTGCCCACCGGTGTGGGCGGCGCGCCCGGCGGCATCACCTACGGCCTCAAGCGGCTGTTTAAAAATAATGTACACTGCTTTCTGGTGGAGCCCACCCAGTGCCCCTCGGTGCTGCTGGGCATGGCCACCAGGCAGTATGAGAAGGCCAATGTGCGCCACTTCGGGCTTTCCGGCAAAACCCATGCGGACGGCCTGGCCTGCGCTTCTCCCTCCAGCTTTGTGACCCGGGTACTGGGCAATCTGGTCAGCGGCGACTTCACGGTGGCGGACGCCAACCTTTACAACTACCTGCGTCTGCTGGATGCCAGCGAGGGCAAGCGGATCGAGCCCTCCAGCTGCGCGGCCTTCGCGGGCCCCCGTGGCCTGCTGACTTTGCCCGGCAGCCGGGATTACTGCGCCGCCCACGACCTGACCGAACAGGTGCTCAACAACAGCGTGCAGATCGCCTGGGCCACCGGCGGCCGTCTGGTGCCCGCCGAAATCTGGGAGCAATATCTGGCCACCGTGCTGGACTGAGCGGCTTTTCCCTCCGGCGGGTTTGTGGTATAATCAGTTCTGTTACCAACAGAACGGAGGGACGCTGGCATGGAGGAAGAACTGAAGATCGGGCGGAAGGTGCAGCAGTTCCGCAAGCAGAGCGGGCTGAGCCTGCGGGAGCTGGCCGCCCGGGTGGAGCTGAGCCCCTCGATGCTCAGCCAGATCGAGAACGGTGCGGTGAATCCCTCCATCAATACCTTAAAGAACATTGCCCAGGCGCTGCGGGTGCCCCTGTTCCGCTTTTTCAAGGAGGAGCCCCCCGCCGAGCGGCTGATCGTGCGCCGGGGCGAGAACCGGATCATCGGCCATCCCGGCGAGCAGGTGCTGTACAAGCTGCTCACCCCCACCGTGGACTGCGCCATTGAATTCTGCCTGATGGAGCTGCCTGCCCACACTGCCTCCTCGGAGGCGGACCGGGAGCACACCGGCGAGGAGGTCACCTATGTGATCAGCGGTCAGGCGGAGCTGCATCTGCAGGGCAGCGTGTACCGGCTGACCGCCGGGGACTCGGTGCAGATCCCACCCTCCACGCCCCACCGGTGGGTGAATGATTCCGATGAGGAATTCCGGGCGGTGTTCGCCATCACCCCGCCCAGTTTTTAAAACAGCAAAGCCGCCCCTTGCAAAAAACGCAAGGGGCGGCTTTTTGTTTGCCCGGCGTAAATTATGTTCAAAGCTCGGTGACCGTCCGGTGCACGCCCTGGGGGGCATAGCACAGCAGGTCCCCGATTCCGATGTAGTCACACAGCAGGAACAGAATGGACAGCCACATCTCGGTGCCCATCAGGGTGGGGTTGTCCCGCAGCTGAAGGGTGAAGGAATAGCCCTTCTCCTCCTCCCAGTTGTCCAGAATCTTTTTCACCCATTGCAGCGCCCATTCCCGGCCCTCTTCATACCGGTGGTCCGTCTGCTTTTTGCACAGCCAGAGCGGATGGATCACATCCAGCACATTGCAGGCGGTGCCGTTTTTTTCGCCGAAATAACGGGGGTCCGCCGCATGCTTCAGTACATAGTCGATGGTCTGTTCGGGATAGGGCAGCGGGCGGCCAAACTGGGCATAGGTACCCCGGGTCAGGCGGTAAAATCCGTTCACCGTTTCCATGGCATTGGCGCTGCCCCACATTCCCGTCTGGGGGTTCGCGTGTTCATCCAGCCAGGCAAACAGGGTGTCCAGGTCTGCCTTTTGGCCGAAGTATTTCTGGTTCTGGTAGAAGGCCGTTCCCAGGCAGTCGATGCAGTGCCCCGCGTGCCAGGTCTGCGCGCTCCAGTCAAAGCCCTCCAGATATTCCCTCAGCCGCTGGCCGGTGTACTGCTCCGCCGCCCGGTAGGCATGGGGCAGATGTCCGCCCATCACCTCCATGGCATAGCCCAGGCACAGCACCGGATATTCGATTTCCTCCTCCTGCATCCGGCCCATGGTCTGCAGCAGCGCCGCGGGCTCCATCAGGGGATTGGGCTTGCGGAACATGGCAAGCAGCTCCGCCGCGTCGCACCAGGCCCGCACCGGGGGCTGGTTGTCCGAGGTGTCCACATAGCCGCCGTTTACAATGTGGCTCTTCACCAGCGTTTCCAGCTGCCGGTCCACCTTGCGGCACAGCTGCGCCAGCGGCTCCCGGAAATATTCCCGGATGCGGTTCTTCAGCACCCGGGCCGGATTTCCGCCCACGATGCTATACTCCGGCACATCCTTTGTGACCACCGCGCCCGCGGCCACGATGCTGTGGGCTCCCACATGGATGCCGTCCAGCACAATGGCCTGGGCGCCGATCCACACATCGTCCCCCACGGTGATGCCCTCGGCCGTCAGGCCCTGCCGGGTGATGGGAAGAAAAATATCCCCGTGGGCATGGTTTTCCGCGATCAGGTTCGCCCGGGGCGCAATGCGCACGTTGTCCCCCAGCCGGATCTCCCCCTGCAGGTAGGCCATGGGATTGATGGAGCAGTTGTCCCCCATGGTGACGGCCGCCTGGCGCAGCAGAGCGTCCGCGGCCACAATGCAGTCGTCGCCCGCCCGGAGGGTGGCGTTACTGAACACCGCGTCCGGCGAAATATAGCAGTTTTCTCCAAACCGGCAGCCGGTTTGCTCCAGCTGCTGCTGCAGCTCCAGCTGCTCGGGGGTGTTTCGGTCTTCAATGGTCCAGGGAATATAGTCTTCGGCGCGCTTTGGCATGGGTCCCATCCTTTTCTTTTTTTCTGATTGTAGCACAGCACAGCGCAAAAGAAAAGCATACAAAAAAGCCGGTGTGGCTTATGCCACGCCGGCGAAAAAAGGGGGCTGCTGCAATGCAGCAGCCCCCGAATGCTTCCGAGGAAAAATTACTGCTTTACGCCGCCGATGAAGATGGTCTCGGGCTGCAGGGTCTCCTTGTTCAGGATCAGCACATCGGCGCGCTTGCCGGTGGTGATGCTGCCCACCTCGTCGAACAGGCCCACGGCCTGGGCGGGGTTGATGGTGGCCGCCTTCAGGGCGGTCTCCAGAGGCACGCCGAACTTCACAGCGCGGCGGAAGCACTCGGCCAGGCAGGTGGCGCTGCCCGCGATGGTACCGTCCTCCAGGGTGGCCTTGCCGTCGTTCATAATGACCTTCTGGCCGCCCAGGCTGTACTCGCCGTTGGGCATACCGGCGGCGCGCATGCTGTCGCTGATCAGGCAGACGCGGTCGTTGCCGAACATGGCGAAGACGGCGCGCACCACAGAGGGATGCAGGTGGATGCCGTCGCTGATGATCTCCACATGGGCGGAATCATCGGCAGCCGCGCCCACAACGCCGGGAGCACGGTGGGTGAAGGCGGGCATGGCGTTGAACAGATGGGTGGTGTGGGTCGCACCCGCGGCAAAGCCGGCCTTGGCCTCCTCGTAGGTGGCGCAGGTGTGGGCAATGGACACGGTGCACATCTTGCTGGCCTTGCGGATGAAGTACAGCGCGCCGGGCAGCTCGGGAGCCACATCCAGCAGACGGATGTTCTTGCCGGACTTCTCATACAGACGCTGGAACATGTTAAAATCCGGGTCCACGATGTACTTCTCGGCCTGAGCGCCCTTCTTCGCCTTGTTGAAGAAGGGGCCCTCCATGTTCACGCCGCGCAGCACAGCGCCCTCGCCGTCCTGATGGAAGCGGGGCTTCGCCGCCTCGAACACATTGGTGAGGATCTCCTCATCGAAGGCCATGGTGGTGCCCAGGAAGGTGGTAACGCCCTGGCTGCCCTCGTAGCGGCTGATCTTCACCACATCCTCGGTGGTGGCGTCGCAGAAGTCGCTGCCGGCGGCGCCGTGGATGTGGATGTCCACAAAGCCGGGGGTCACGTACTTGCCGGTGGCGTCGATGACCTCATCGCCCTCCAGGGTACCGGCGGGGGCGATCTCCACAATGCGGTCGCCCTCCAGCTTGATGTCGGCCTGCATGAAGCGGCCCTGAGCGGTGAAAATATGACCATTCTTAATAATCATAGGAAATACTCTCCTTCCTGATCCATGCGCTGCGGCGCGATCCGGGGCGGCGCAAGCACTGCCCGCCCTGCTATGGCGTGGCAATGGCACGCCTGCTTTCTAGCCCCATTATAGCGCAGCCGTCAGGCCGGAACAATCGACAGCGGGCAAAATACGCAATTGTGCAAATTAAACAATAAAAACGCCCAAAGAGGGGGGCAAACTGGTTTGTTTCCATGCAGTTGTAAAGAGCAAAAACTCCCCCGGACCACACCGGGTCCGGGGGAGTTTTCCAATGTTTTAAACGCCCAGCAGCTGGAGGGCCATGCCTTTCTCTCCGCACAGGCCGTTACACGGCACCTTCTATTTGATGAAGTACAGAAACGATATCCTCGGCTTTAATCGTTGACAGCTCCTCTCTTCCCGGGTTGTCCAATCTGACCACTCGCCTTGCCTGGTTCATTACCAGATCATCATACAGATTTCTTACCAATCTGCCGTTTGCAAAGTTTGCATCCTTCGAGGCCGTTTGCTGCTCAAAATAAAGATGAATTTTTTTCTTCGCTTCTTCATCCAGGCAATAATCATTTTTCCTGCAGATGGAAACCAGAATTTCATCCAATTCATCCGGCCCATAATCCTCAAACTCAATGAAGGTATTGAACCGCGATTTCAGACCCGGATTCGATTCAAAAAAGCTTTTCATCGGTTCCGTGTACCCTGCGACGATCACCACCAGATCATCTCTGTAATCTTCCAACGCTTTTGTCAGTTCCGTCAGGCACTCTCTGCCATAAGAATCGGAATGATCATTTTCCGTGATGCTGTAAGCTTCATCAATAAACAGAACTCCGCCTTTGGCTTGCTCGATCACCTTTTTCACCTTAAGCGCCGTCTGACCCTGATATCCCGCAATCAAGTCTGTTCTTGAAACCTCGATAAAATGCCCTTTGGACAGTAACCCGATCTGCTTATAGATCCGACCCACAATACGTGCCACGGTTGTTTTGCCTGTTCCGGGATTTCCGGTAAAAGCAAGGTGCATTGTACTTTTTTCAGAATACAGATTTTTTTCCCGCCGCATTTTTTGAACCTTTTGATACACGATCAGATCCTGCACTTTATGTTTCACTTTTTCCAATCCCACAAGTGCATCCAGTTCCTCCAGCAGTTCCTGGAGGGACCTTGTATCCGTGTTCGCTTCTTCCTGCGGCTTACAAATTTCCTGGATAGCGGAATAACCATAAAACTCAATCAAACTGGAATTGACAAGCTGAGCCGCTCTTGCGGCCTCAATCTTCCGTTTGGGATCACTGACAGTCTCCGAAATTCTTTTGAGAAGCGCGATTGTGGCCGTTCTGCTGCCATCGGTTACAATCGCAGAAGCCAGCCGGGTGATTTCTCCGCAAGCATCTGTGACCGCATCCAGCTTTGATGCAGCCTTGAGCAGTGCTTGGCCGTATTTATTCATGCCATCACCTTCACAACCAGAAATGCCAGCTCAATAATTGCAAGCCCTGCAGCCCCTCCCGCAATCCAGTATGCGTACTTCACCTTCCGGCTCAAAGACTCCACTGCCGTCCCTATTTTGTTTTCAGCAGCGTTGACTTCTTCCGCCTTCTTCACGATTTCCGCAGCACTGTCTGCAATCGTTGAGAGACGCTCCAGTTCTTCGCCCCATTTCTGGCAGTCTTCCCACATCTGATCGATATCATCCAGATGGGCATAACCGTCTATTTTCTCCTTAAATTTCTTCAGCCCTTCCAGCGTTTTCTTTTGGTTTTCAACAATTTTTTTGATTTGCTCCTGTGTTTTCTGAATGCTTTGGCTGGTTTCTTCGGTTGCCTGAATGGAAACCAGAATCGCCTGGATATAATCCTTATCCAAAGCCTCCAATGCACTGTATACCTGGCCGAACTCCCGGATCAATTGAATCTGCGTGGTATTGATGCTGTTCAAGTGAGTTTGAATCTGGGCAGTCAATTCATTCAGCTCTTCGCCGGTGACCTTGTGGTTCAGCCCAATACCACCGCCCAACAGCCAATCGCCCAGAAATTCCCCCACACCCTTGGCAGACTCCACCCTTTTCAGGTCCAGATCCGTTACCGTTTGTTCAGAAAACTTTTTGATTTCTTCTTTCGCTTCTTCAAAGTCATGATACTTTATAGCCAGTTCACCCATTTTTTCAGTCCTCACTCATCATTTTGTCTAATTCAGCAGACACTGCGTCGATTGCTTCGCTTGTGTCCTTTGAAACCTTCACATTTTCGCGAATCGCTTCCACAGAATCACCGACAGCAGCTGCAGCCGCTTTGTGCCTGTAATACATTGTTTCAACGGCAGACTCTTTCATCCCTTCGTACACCGTCTCTTGCGCAACCGGTGCGTCACAGGTCAATGCTGTATCTTCTGTGGGGAATTCTTCTTTTTCCTCAGAATTTTGAGCCTTTGCACATCCGGCACATTCCTGGTCTTTGCGGTTCAGCAGACACACTACTATTGCCGCCACACCGATTGCCAAACCCGCTATCCAAAACACTTTTTTCATAAGTTTAATCCTCCAATTCTGCAAACAGGGCATCGATATCATCAAAGGTATCTTGAACGCTTTCGTCGATCGAACAATTTGCCCGGATCACTGCAACAGAGTCTTCCATCTTACCGGCTGCCGCCATATGCCGGTCATGTATACTGTGCGCCACCATTGCTTTGGTATATTCCAGCTTTGCTCCGCTGACAACTTTGACCTGATGCTGAAGGTTTAAAACCCTGTTTCCCTTTTCTATCTGCGCATGGACAATGTCCCGTTTCATGCGCTTTTCGACTTGCTTCTCGATGAGATTGATGGCAATCGCACCAATAATACCTGCCACCACAGCACCAAGAAAAATCCCCAGAATATTGGCCAGACTTCCCAGCAAAGGAATTTCAAACGCAAAAATCGGAATGGTCATCAGGCCTTTTTCAATTACCTCTCCCAGCAGCAATGCGCCCACGCCCGTTAAACCGGCAATAACAATCTTTCCTACCTCCATGAGCAGGATTCCCACTGGCTTACCCTTGTTGGCAGGATCTTTGATATAATTGATTGCCTTCTTGAGTGAACTCCAGCCCTGTTTCAACATCATCCACACTTTCTTGATGGTGTTCCAAACAGGCCCGATGATCGCCGTAGCCACTGTGGAGAATACTGTACTGCCTGCATTGATCAGATGCGTTTTCATTTTGCCGATAAACGAATGAATCGCCTCTTTCAGTCTATCCAACAGGGTATCCAGCGCTTTTTTTGCAGATTTGAACCACTTCACCAGCTTTGCGATAATTTCTCTGATCAACTCCGCCAGCAGCTGCAGGAGTACAGCACGCAAAGCCTTTCCACCAATGCGAAACGCCTCTTCCCGCTGAGATGTTTTGCCCGCTTTGATCGACTTTTGCTCCGCTTCTTTTTTTCTCTTTTCATATTCTTCGCGCGCTTGTGCATCCTTTTGGCGAAGCTTTGCCTCCTCCTCCGCGCTAATCTCGAAGATTTCCCCCGGCTTCTGACCTCTGGCGTTTGGCATATCGAGCCAATCCGTCATGGACTTGTCGCTCTTGGAGCGATTGAGGCTGGAATCCAGCTCGTTCAAATTGGCATCGCTGTTCGCAAATTCAATTTGCTGTTCCTTTGTCATGTGTGCGTTTGCCGCCGGGTCGCGAATGATTTCTGCTGCCGGAACCGTATGGTCCATATCGGTATTCTTTTCTGCAGAACCTTTGGGACGGCTCTCGTCAAACGGGCGTCTTGCACCTTTGCTCAACGTCGCTTCCTCTTTTCCGGATCGCGTCATATGAGTAAGCACACTTCCGTTTTCGTCTTTTGCAAAATTGGTCTGCCAATCATCGTACCGTTGCTGATAATCGATTTCTGTATTGTGGGCAGCAATCTTTCCTTCGGCAAAGGCTTCTGTTGTTTGAATGTGCGCCTCGGTTCTCAGATCAAGGGTAAGGCCTCTGTTCTCTTCAATAAAATCCTCACCTGCTGTTACCGCAATCTGGTTGAGGAACTGTTCCCAGACAACATCCATGATAACATTGCCAAGGTTATCCGGGCTTCCAATTTTCTTTTTCTCCTCCGCCAGGAACTCCATGTCCGCAAGTTCTTCTTCCAGCTGTATTTCAAGCTTTTCTTCCAGTGCATCAAGGTCAAACGGTTCCGTCAGCTCTTCATTGATTTTTTCTTCCTGATCGAGGATGGCATTTTCCCTTGCCATAATTTTTACATCCTTTCAGCCAATGATGAAATTGCTATGAATGCTTTTTATTCAAATAAGTGTACTAATTTCTTACGTACTTCCCATTGATACTCACTTTTGTATTTTTTGATTGCACATTGGAATTATGGCATACAATTTTGTAAAAAACAATATTTTCCAACAACATGTTTTTTACGTTCAGTCAAAAGACAAACTCCCCCGGACCACACCGGGTCCGGGGGAGTTTTCCAATGTTTTAAACGCCCAGCAGCTGGAGGGCCATGCCGGTCACGGCACCCGCACCCCAGAGCAGGCCGATGATGAACAGGTTCTGCTTCCAGCTTTTGTTTGCCTTGCACAGCACCACCAGGCCCACGCCCGCGCCGCTGCACAGGCCCGCCACCGCCGCGCCGAAGCTGATGGAGCCGCCCAGATACAGCTGGGTGAGCAGCACGCTGGCCGCGCAGTTGGGCACAAGGCCGATGAGGGCCGCGAAGATGGGCTGCAAAACGCCCAGGTTTGCCAAAAAGGCGGTGAAGACCTCCTCGCCCACCAGCTCCATGGCCAGGCCGATCACGAAGCTGAAGCCCACAATGTACAGAAAAATCATAAAGGTGTGCCACAGCGCCGATACAAAAATGCTCTGGCGCTCGGCGTGGTGCTCGTGGCAGTCCACCTCGTCGGCGTGGCCGGTGTAGCCGCCCCGCAGCGAGCGAGGCAGAAAACGCACCAGCAGCACATCCAGCACCAGACCCGCGATCAGAGCCACGCCGATCTTCACAGCGATGAGCAGTACCAGCCTGGGCCACTGGTCCGGCACGGCCAGCAGCATGGGGATGGCCTCGTCGCTGGTGGCCAGGAACACCGCCAGCAAAGTGCCCAGGCTGATCACCCGGCTGCCGTAGAAGTTGGCGGCCATGGCGGAAAAACCGCACTGGGGCACACAGCCCAGCACCGCGCCGGGCACAAAGCCCCAGTGACCGCCGCCCTCCAGGGCCTTTTCAATTCGGCTGCCGTGGAACCGCTCGATGTATTCGATGAACAGATAAGCAAGATACAAAAAGGGCAGCATGGGAATGCTGTCGTGGACGGCATGCTCTGCAACATGCAGCAGTTCGTGCATCATAAAAGTAACCTCTCTCTCCTTCCCCATTGCGCCCGAAAAACACACGTTACAGGACGCAGCATTGACTAGTATAGCCGCATTTTTTCCCCGGCACAATGCCCCCCCGCCCCATCCCGGGGCGCTTTTTTGCTGATTTTTTCGATTTTGTGCAACAAATCAAAGGCCCGGCCCCGGTTTTGAGGCCGGGGCCGGGCGTTATGGGGTTCGAGAATGTTCCGGAATGCTCAGGAATGTTTGGGAATATTCAGGAATGCTCCGGGGTGCCGGCCACCGGGTCAGGCTCGGCCTCCTCCGTCCGGCTGCCGCGCAGCTCTTCGCGGATCTGATGCAGCAGCTCAACGGCTTCTCCCAGCCCGTAAAGCAGCACACCGGCGGCAATGGACGCCAGCGCGCACTCCACAATGAGAAAAATATCCAGCGTCATCAGCGCAGGGAGCATCCCGCACACAGCGCCTACCACACCAAAGGCCTTCAAAAAGGCCGCCACCTTGTTTTCCTTCATGGTGCATCCTCCTTTGTCTGGGGGAAACGGTGCTTACTCCTGCCACTCCCGGGCCTTTTCCAGCAGGGCCTCGCGGGTGTTTTCCACCCGGCCCTCCACCACCTCGTGGAGCAGCCAGTCCAGCATGTTGCTCATGCTGGGGCCGGGCTTGGCCAGCCCTGCGGTGAGCAGGTTGCCGCCGGTGATGGCCAGCTGATCGGTGGCGTAGCAGCCCGCGTTCTGAATGGTATCGGCCAGCGTCTGCTCAAAGGCCTTCAGGTTTTCGCCCTTGGCATGGTGAGAGGAAACATCCGCCCACCAGATGTGCACCAGGCTGTTCACCTGGCGGGGGCCCAGCAGGTTCAGCCAGCGGCGCACGCTCACCTCGCCGGTGGCGGGGCGGATGCCGTGGAAGCGGATCAGCTGGCAGATGGTCTCGCGGCTGTTCCGGTCCACCTTCAGCCGGCGCAGGATGCAGTCGGCCAGCTGGGCGCTCACCTCGGCGTGGCCCTCAAAAGTGCTGTCGCCCTCCTTCAGGGTCTCGCGGCACCAGGGCTTGCCGATGTCCCGCAGCAGCATGGCCCAGCGCACCTCGGGCAGGTCCGGCGCATAGGCCAGCGTGTCCGCCGCGTGCTGCCACAGGTTCTGTTCCTCACCGCCCCGCTTCTGGGTGAAGGTGAGGGCAGGCTCGATCTCCGGCATCACGTAGGCAAAGATCGCACCATTTTCCGCTGCCACCCGGTGGGCCGCCTTGCCGCAGAGCAGCTGGGTCATCTCCCGGGCCATCCGCTCGCCGCTCACCCAGCGCAGCATCTGCTTTTTCGCGTGGGCCGCGGCCAGCGTCTCTTCCTCAATGGCAAAGCCCAGCACCGAGGCAAACCGCAGCAGCCGCAGAATGCGCAGCGCATCCTCGCTGAAACGCTGTGCCGGGTCGCCCACGCAGCGCAGCACGCCGTTTTTCAAATCGCCCTGACCGCCGAAGGGGTCGATGACGGTGCCGTCCGGCCCCATGGCCATGGCGTTGATGGTGAAGTCCCGCCGGGCCAGGTCCTCCTCCAGACTGTTCACGAAGGTGACCTCCTCGGGGCGGCGGTGGTCCTCGTAGTCGCTTTCCGCCCGGTAGGTGGTGATCTCGTAGGTCTCGTTGCCCGCCAGCACGGTCACGGTGCCATGCTGGATGCCGGTCTCCAATACCTTATATGTACCGGCGAAGCACTCCTTCACCTGGTCCGGCCGGGCACTGGTGCACAGGTCCCAGTCCTTGGGGTCCTTGCCCAGCAGACTGTCGCGCACGCAGCCGCCCACGGCCCAGGCCTCGAAGCCCTGCTCGTTCAGCGCGCTGATCAGGCTGGCCGCCATGGCGGGCATCACCGGCAGCTCGATCTGCCGCTCCCAGGCCAGCCGCTCCACCAGAGCCACATCCGCCGGGCAGAAATTGTAGTCCTTCATCTCGGCGGGGGCCACCCAGCAGGCCTCCTCGTGCACCCGCACCTCCATCTCGCCGCCGGTGACCCGGCCGTTGAAGAAGGTAAAGTGAATGTCCTTATCCGGGTAGGAGTAATCCAGCGAGGCATAGGCGGGCCCCAGAGTGATGTCCAGGCCCAGCTCCTCCTTGCATTCCCGCACCGCGGCCTGCTCGGGGCTTTCGCCCTCCTCCACCTTGCCGCCGGGGAACTCCCACAAAAAGGCGCAGCTGCCGCCCTCGCCCCGCTTACAGATCAGGATCTTGCCCGCCTCGTCGGTCAGGATCACCGCTGCTACATGCATCATATCACATTACCTCCTTGTTGTTCCTCAAAGGCGCGCAGGCAGGCCGCAAAGCTGCCCACCGTATCGCCAAGGTCCACCCCGCAGCCCGCTTTCAGGCGGCTGGTGTCCATACTCAGATTCCGTTCAAATTCCGGCCACCGGTCCGTGTCCGGCCGCAGCAGGGCCAGCACGTCCTCTTCCGCACCCAGCAGCCCCAGGCACTCCAGCGCGGTGGCGTAGGTGTTCAGGGCATTCTCCGCCCCCATGTTGTACACCCCGCCGGGCAGGGTGGCTATCTGCTCCATGGCCTCGATCACCGGCTGTACCCAGGTGATGCCCCGGTACTCCCGCACCGCCATGGAAAGGGGCATTTTGCCCGCAAGGCTGCGCCGCAGCGTGCCCCAGAAGCCGGTGCTGCTTTTCAGCCCCGGCCGGTCAAAATCATACATCCAGCTGGCCCGCAGGCAGACCGCCTCAGGGCAGGCCTCCAGCACCCGCTGCTCGGCCTCCCACTTGTGACGGCCGTACACGTTCACCGGGTCCAGGGGCGCGTCCTCGGGCAGGGGGCCCAGCTTCCGGGTGCCGTTATACACCTGGTCCGAGCTAAAGAACACCAGCTTTGCCCCCAGTGCCGTGCATTCCTTCGCCAGCACCGCCGGGGCCTGCAGGTTCACCTCGAAGCTTTCCAGCGGATGGCTCTCGCAGTAGCCGGTATTGGAGAGCGCCGCGGTGTGGATGACCAGCTGGGGCGCGGCGGCCTGCAAAGCCGCGTGCAGCGCCTCGTGGTCGGTGAGCTCCAGCGTTTTGTGGTCCAGCGGGGTGATGTCCCACCGGTCCCGGTAATAAGCCGCCAGACGCCCGCCCACAAAGCCGGACGCGCCGGTAATGACCACTCGTTTCATGGCTGCCGCCTCCTTTTATAACTGTAAGGCTGTTCCGATGCCAATGTCCGCCACTTCCACCTTGCCGCACTGTGCCGCCGCCAACCGGTGGCAGGGCTTCGCCGCGTGGAAGGTCACGGTCAGGTCGGCCTGCACCGCGCCCTCGGCGGCAGTTCCGCTGTCCGCCTCCAGACCGCTGGGCAGGTCCAGCGCCAGCACCCTGCCGGGCGCCTCGTTCATTCGCCGGGCCGCGGCCAGCCCCTCCGGGCGCAGAGTCCCGTGGAAGCCGGTGCCGTACACCCCGTCCAGAATGATGTCCGCGTTTTGCAGAAAGTCCGCCTGCTCCGGCTCATCCAGCGCATCCGCCGCCAGCACCGGCAGACCCATTTCGCGCGCAAGGCCGCAGTTGTAAATGGCGTCGGTGGTCACCGGCTCGCCCTCTACCAGATAAAGGCGCACCGCAAGGCCCGCGTTTGCCAGATGCCGTGCAGCCACGAAGCCGTCGCCGCCGTTGTTGCCCTTGCCGCAGAACACCACGGCGCTCTTCGCCCCAGGCCAGGCGCGCAGGGCAAGCGCTGCCGCTGCCGCGCCCGCGTTCTCCATCATCTGCCGGTAGGAAAGGCCCGCCGCGTCCGCCTGCTGCTCCATCCGCTTCATCTCGGCCGCTGTTACTTCGCTCATCCGTCCGCCCTCCTCCTGCCGGGCTGCACCCCGGCAGCATTTTAACTGGTTAATACTACCATTATAACACAAAAGCCCAGGATGTTTTACCGATCCGGGGCGCTGATTTTGTTAATTTTCCACGAATTTTTCGTGTGTTTTCTCCGTTTTCCGGCCCTTTTTCGCTCCTGCAATGCCAAAACGGCCCCGGTCCAGAGGACCGGAGCCGTGTGATGTTATGCCAGCAGGCAGCTGCTTACCGCTCCTCGCGGAAGTAGTTGTTGCCCAGGAAAGCCGGGATGTGCGCACCCTTGCTGCCCCGCATGCTGGTGATGATGAGCACCAGCGCGGTGATCAGGAAGGGCAGCATGTCGAAGAAGGCGTCGGGCAGGTTCACCATGAAGCCCACCTTGTAGTATTTCAGCACCCGCAGCGCGCCGAACACGAAGCTGCCCAGAATGGCCATGTGAGGCTTCCAGGCGGCGAAGATGACCAGCGCCACCGCGATCCAGCCCAGGCCGTTCACGCTGTTGGAGATCCACACGCCGCCGTTGATGATCATGCCGCAGTAGGCGCCGCCGATGCCGCAGATGCCGCCGCCCAGTAGGATATTGAAGTACTTCCACTTGGTCACCTGGATGGAGGCCGCGTCCGCCGCGCCGGGGTTCTCGCCGATGGCCTGCACGTTCAGGCCGGTCTTGGTGCGGTAGAGGTACCAGCCGCACACCGCCGCCACCACGATGCCCAGATAAACAAAGGGGTTGTAGCTGAACACCAGCTCGCCCACCACCGGCAGGTCGCTCAGCACCGGGATGTGGATGCTGCGCATCTGGGCGGTCACGTTCTCGGGCAGCTTCAGGGTGCCGCCCTCGGAGGTGCCGATCATGTACACGCCGATGAAGTTGGAGACGCCCACGCCGAAGATGGTCATGGTCAGGCCCGCCACGTTCTGGTTGGCCATGAAGGTGATGGTGAGCACCGCATAAATGAGCGCGGCCAGCATGCCCGCCGCAAAGGCGCAGAGCAGCGCCACCAGGAAGTTATCGCTCAGGTAGCCGCCCATGAAGCCCGCGCAGGCGCCGATGGCCATCATGCCTTCCACGCCCAGGTTCAGGTGACCCACCTTCTCGTTCAGAATTTCGCCCACGGTGCCGAACAGCAGCGGGGTGCCCGCGCCGATGGCGGCCACCAGGAATTTGATGAACAGATCCATTATTTGGCGCCCCCTTTCTTGCTGCGGCCCACAAAGGCGTACCGCACAAAGAACTCACTGCCCAGAATGAAGAAGAGAATGATGCCCTGCAGCACATCCGCGCAGTCGGAGGAAAGGCCGTAGGTGGACTGCACCACGCTGGAGCCCTTTTCCAGAATGCTGAACAGCAGCGACACCACCAGGATCATGCCCGGATTCAGCTGGCACAGCCAGGCCACGATGATGGCGGTGAAGCCCACGCCGCCGGCCACGCCCATGGACAGGGTCATATCGCTGCCGGAAACCTGGCACACGCCCGCGATGCCCGCGATGGCGCCGGACAGGAACATGGTGCGCAGCACCACCTTTTTCACGTGAATGCCCGCATAGCGCGCGGTGTCCTGGCTTTCGCCCACCACGCTGATCTCGTAGCCCTGCTTGCTGCGCTTTAAGTAGATCCACACCAGCGCCACCAGCACCAGCATGATGATCCAGCCGAAGTGCACGCCCAGCACCTTGTCCATGCCGGCGTTCTTGTCGAACCGGGCGATCTTGGAGAAGCCGTTGGCCTCCGGGTCGCGCCAGGGGCCCGCCTGCAGGTAGGACACCAGATGCAGCGCAATGTAGTTGAGCATCAGGGTGAGCAGGGTCTCGTTGGTGCCCCACTTCACCTTAAAGGCCGCGGCCAGCAGGCCCCACAGGCCACCGCCCAGCGCGCCCGCCACCAGCATGACCAGCAGCAGCACCCAGTGGTTCCAGTGGGGGAAGTTCAGAGCAAAGTAGCTGGCGAACACCGCGCCCATGATGAGCTGGCCCTCGCCGCCGATGTTCCAGAACTTCATTTTAAACGCCAGCGTCACGCCCAGTGCGCAGATGCACAGGGGGATGGCGAACTTCACGGTGGACTGAATGGCGATCTCGCTGCGGAACGCGCCCTCCAGAATGGTGCCGTACACGGCAATGGGGTTGTGGCCGATGGCCAGAATGAACAGGCCGCCCGCCACGATGCTCAGGGCCACCGCCAGCAGCCGGAAGCCGATCATCTGACGGCCGGTGCGCTCGGCATGCTTCACCACATGGAACAGCGGCTCTTTTGTTGTTTTCACGGTACCGGTCATGCCTCCTGCGCCTCCTTCTGCTTCTCTTCCTCGGTCATCTCGCCGGTCATCATCAGGCCGATCTGCTCTTTGGTCACGGTCTTGGCGTCCACCAGGCCGGTGATGCGGCCATGGCAGAGCACCAGAATCCGGTCGCACAGCTCCAGCAGCACGTCCAGGTCCTCGCCGATGAACATCACGGCCACGCCCTTCTCCTTCTGCTGGTTCAGCAGATCATAGATCACGTAGCTGGAGTTGATGTCCAGACCGCGCACCGGGTAGGCGGTGATCAGCAGATTCGGGCCCGATTCGATCTCGCGGCCCAGCAGAACCTTCTGCACGTTGCCGCCGCTCATCAGACGCACCGGGGTCTCGATGCCCGGGGTCACAATAGAGAGCTTTTCCACCAGCTTTTTGGCCAGAGCGCGGGCGGGGGCACGGTCCACGAAGGGGCCCTTGCCGCTGCGGTAGCTTTTCAGCAGCATGTTGTCGGTCATGCCCATGCTGGCCACCAGACCCATGCCCAGACGGTCCTCGGGCACAAAGCTCATGGAAATACCCAGGTCGATGATGGCCTCGGGGCTCTTGCCCAGAATGTTCTCTTTCTTATAAAGAACCGCGCCCTTTTTCGCGGGAATCAGGCCCGCGATGGCCTCGCACAGCTCCTTCTGGCCGCTGCCGGCCACACCGGCCACGCCCAGGATCTCGCCGGAGTGAATGTGGAAGCTCACATCGTCCAGACCCTTGCTGCCGTCGGGCTTGTTCACGGTCAGGTCCACCACCTTCAGGATGGTGTGCACGTCCTTGGGCTCGGGGCGGCGGATGGACAGGCTCACCGCGTGGCCCACCATCAGCTCGGTGAGCTTGGCGGCGTCCACACCGGCGGTGGCCACGCTGCCCACGCTCTTGCCCTTGCGCAGGATGGTCACCCGGTCGCTGATGGCCAGCACCTCGTTCAGCTTGTGGGTGATGATGATGATGGCGCAGCCCTTGGCCTTCATCTGCCGCAGGATGGCGAACAGCTTGTCGGTCTCCTGGGGGGTCAGCACGGCGGTGGGCTCGTCCAGAATCAGGATCTTCGCACCCCGGTACAGCACCTTCAGAATTTCAACGGTCTGCTTTTCCGAAACGCTCATCTCGTACACCGGCTTCTCCGGGTCGATCTCCAGGCCGTAGTTGGCGCACAGCTCCTTGACCTGGGCCTTCAGGGCCTTTTTGCCCGGCAGCTTGCCGGGGGTGCCCAGCACGATGTTCTCCATGGCGGTGAACACCTCCACCAGCTTGAAGTGCTGGTGGATCATGCCGATGCCCAGGTTCTGGGCGTCCACCGGGGAGCTGATGCTCACCGGCTGACCGGCCACAAAGATCTGGCCGTCGTCCGGATGGTAGATGCCGGAGATCATATTCATCAGGGTAGTTTTGCCGCTGCCGTTCTCGCCCAGCAGGGCCAGGATCTCGCCGTACTGTACGTCCAGCTCGATGCCGTCGTTGGCAACCACGCTGCCGAACCGCTTGGTGATGCCGCTGCAGCGGATGGCGCATTTCTGTTCGCCCATGAGGTTCCTCCTCCTTGCGTTTCTTGTTGTGTGCGGGGCCGCGGCCCCATATACCGGAAAAAAGGGCGGTCATCAGGACCGCCCTTTTCAGGGTTATGCGTTGGGTTTGGCGTTATGCCTGCTCGTGCACGTTCTCCACGTACCAGTTGCAGCTGCCGTAGTCGGCGCCCTCCAGAGTGTGGGTGTTGCCCTCGTTGTCCTTGATCTCGGTCTTGCCGTCGAATACATCCCACTCGCCGGAAACGATCTGGGCCTTCACCTCGTCGATCTTCTCGGCGGTGCCCTCAGCAATCAGGTCGGTGTTCAGGTCGGCCAGAGTAACCAGACCGTCGGCCATGTCGCCGAAGTAGTTGTCCACCTTCTCACCGGCAACCCAGGTGCCGTCGATCACGTTCTGCACGGCCTGGGTGTAGTAAACGCTCCAGTCCCACATTACGCTGGTCAGGGTAGCAGCAGGAGCATCCTTGCTCATGTCGCTGTTGTAGCCCACGCCCCAGACACCGTGCTCCTCAGCAGCCAGCTGGGGACCGGCGGTGTCGCAGTGCTGACCGATCACGTCGCAGCCGGAAGCGATCAGAGCCTCGGCGGCCTGCTTCTCGCCTTCGGGATCGAACCAGCTGTTGGTCACCTTCACGTAAACCTGAGCATCCGGGTTCACGCTGGCAACGCCCATAGCGAAGGCGTTGATGCCGCTGGTAACCTCGCCGTTGTCCTTGCCCATGGCGGCCACGTAGCCGATCTTGTCGGACTCGGTCTTCAGGCCGGCGGCGATGCCGCTCAGGTAACGGGCCTGGTAGATGCGGCCGAAGTAGTTGTTGAAGTTGGTGCCGTTGGACTTGTAGCCGGTGCCGTGGCTGAAGATGATGTCAGGATATTCCTCGGCCATGGCCTCACAGGTATCCATGTAGCCCCAGGAGGTGGCGAAGATGATGTTGCAGCCTTCCTCCACCAGCTCGGTCAGAGCGTTCTGCACAGCAGCAGCGTCGGTGTCGGACACGTTGATCTTCTCCACCAGCTGGTCCTCAGACAGGCCGATGTTCTTCATCATGCCCTGGATGCCCTGCTCGTGGGTGTAGCTGTAGCCGGTGCCCTCAGCGGGGTCGGACAGATGCACAACGCCCACCTTGATGTCTTCCTTGGCGATGCCGGCGCCGGTGGTCTCGGCGGAAGCGGCGGTGCTGCCGGAGGCGGCGGTGGAAGCAGTGCTGCCGGAAGCGGTGCTGCCGCCGCAGGCGGCCAGGCTCAGGGCCATCACAGCGGCCAGCGCAAGGCTTAGAATCTTCTTCATGTGAAAAATCCCCCTTACATGGTTGTTCATTCGTTCCATTCCAAAAAAACGGTGCGAGCAGGCGGCCGGGCCGCCTGCTCCCGCAAGCTCGTTTTTTTGAGCACGATACCAATTGTAGCCGTTCTTTTTCACGATTTCAACACTTTTCCCCCTGCCGTTCGTATCTTCGGCAAGATACACGACGGCCCTTTCCATTTGCACGATCATTTTGTCTGTTAAGCCAATGTAAAAACCCCGCAAACCGGCCTGCCAAGCGGGTTCGCGGGGTTTTTAACAGCTTCAAAAGTATTACTTTTAACTTTCGTTCTTGGACGTTTGTGCAAGCGCTTCCGGCGCGTCAAAGCGGCTCCTCTGACTGAGGGTAAAGGCGGTGCAGGCAAGGCCCGCGGCCAGCAAAGCCAGCTCGGTGAGCACCGACGCCACGGCGGTGTTCACCACATAGGACAGGCCCATCAGCACGAGGGAGACGCCGGCGTTGAACACGGTATGAGCCAGGATGGCCGCCAGATACAGCCCCGGGCGGCGGCGCTTCACCGCCAGGAACACCAGGCAGGTGGCGAACACGTGGTACATCACCGCGCTCACCCGCTCCAGAATGCCCAGGTAGACCATAAGCGGGCTGGCCGCGGCCAGCTGCTGGGTGACGGCCTGCAAAAGGTCGTTGCCGAAGCCCAGAGAAGCAGCCAGCTGGGGGTCCCGGACCATCAGGCAGAACAGCAGGTTGTTCAGCTGACCCAGACCGATGAGCAGGATCACCTCGCAGAGGCCGTGGCCCAGACCGAAGCTGAGCATATCCTTGTAGGTGCGGTGTTTTTTCAAAAGCTTTGCCCCTACCAGCCGAGCGGTCTCCTCAAACAGACCGGCGGACAGCCCGCCCACCACGATCACATACACCACGGTATGGGCCGCAAAGGCCGCAAACCAGCTCTGGGTGCTGAGCACCTGCAGCAGAGGGATGCGCAGCAAAATCTGGCTGACAAAAAAGCTGGCAAAGCCCGCCAGCAGGGGCAGCGGATTCAGCTTCCGGGTGATGAGCAGCACCGCCAGCACCACCACCGGCAGGATCAGGGTGCATACCAGCGACACCCCGAAGGAAATCACCAAAGCGTCCGAAATCATATCCTCATTCCTCCCTTTTCAGTCCACAAAGCGCACGGCGGTGCCGTAGGCGATGCACTCGGCGGCGCTCTGCATCACGCTGGAGGAGGCGTAGCGCAGGTTCAGTACCGCGTCCGCCCCCATGGCCTCGGCCTCCTTCACCATGCGGCCGGTGGCGATCTGCCGGGCCTCGGCCAGCATCTCGGTGTAGTCGGCGATCTCGCCGCCCACCAGGCCCTTCATGGCGCTCATGAAGTCCTTGCCGAAGTTTTTGCTCTGCACCACGTTGCCTTTTACCACGCCCAGCACCTCATAATTTCTGCCGGGAACGTGGTCAATAGTTACGATAATCATCGATCTCTCCTCCTTTGATCTCCTGAATGCGCTGCCGCAGCGCCAGCAGCGCCCCCACCAGAAACACCAGCGGGATGCTCAAAAGCAGCACCGCAATGCCCAGCGGCGCGGGCTCGGTGCTCAGCGCCCAGGCCAGAAAGACCTCGGTCACCAGCATCAGAACCACGAAGATGCCCGCCGCAAGCCAGGCGCTCCGGAAGCGTTTTTTCTTGTCCCGTTCGTTCACATCCACAAAGCGCACCCCCGTTTCCTCCAGTTGGGCCATCTCGTCCAGCCGCTTTGCCGCGTCCAGCTCTGCCAGCAGGCCCGGCTCCTTTGCCAGCTCGGCACACAGCGCCTGGGCGGTGTCCAGGTTTTTGCGCCGGTTCTCCAGCGTTACCAGATGGCGGCGCATGCCCTGGGCCAGGGTCAGGCGGCCCTCCAGCATCACGGCGATCTCGCTGAGCGGCACGTCCAGCTTGCGCAGCAGCTTGATGCGCCGCAACCGTTCCACATCCTCGTCGGTGTAGCTGCGGTAGCCGTTGCCCGCCTCCCGGCGCGGGCAGAGCAGACCCTCCTTTTCATAAAAACGGATGTTCTTCTGGCTCATTCCCACCAGAAGTTCCACCTGTTTGATCTGCATGGGCCTTCCCTCCCCCGCCGCGCCGAACAGCCCGGCTGTTTTTTGCGTGCGGCGTGCCTCCTTTGACCGGCGACGCGATGCCTGCTTTGCTATAACATATACCCTCTACCGGGTGGAAGGTCAAGCATTTTTTGCCTTGGGCAACACCACACAATTCACGCCTGTCGGCTCAGGGGGCGTATCACGCCCAAAATTTCCGTGATATTTCCAAAAATGCGCGCGGGTCCACCAAGGATTGGCTGTGCTTTTTGGTTCTTATCCCATCTTTTGGGCGAAAAATTTTCCGGCGCGCTCCACTGCCCGGAATTGTGCGGTGCCGCCCTTGTTTTGCGCGATTTTTTGTTTTCCCCCACCGGAATCCTGCCGCCGACTGCACAAAAAAGCCGCGGCCGGGGTTTTGTCCCGGCCACGGCCTTGCATTTCATTCAGATCGAGCGGAAGGAAAATTATTCGCCCTCTGCGCTCTTCTTGCGATTGATTGCAAACACGATGGCCGCAATCACCACAATGGCAACCACTGCGCCGCCGATGGCCAGAGGCATCACGCTGCCGCTGGTGCCCTCACCGGGCAGGTTGGCCTGCGGGGTGCTCTCATCGGGGATCTCCACATCCTCACCGCCGGGGGTGTTGTCGCCGCCCGCCTGGGGAGTGTTATCCTCGGGGATGGTCACGGTATCGCCGCCTTCACCGGTGCCTGCGCCAGCGCCACCGGCTCCGCCGGCACCACCTGCGCCGCCGCCTGCTACCGCCGCGCCGCCCACAACGGTCTGATCCTCATACTGAATCACAGTACCGCCCGGAGTGGTCACGGTCTCGGTTACATTGTTTACGGCCGCGGTGTAGTAGAAGTTCACCACGTTCTGGTCCGCGTTGGCGGAGACGGTCAGCTGCTGGCTGGCTGCCTCGGCGGTGTAGTTCTCGATGTTGTTCAGCGCGTAGAAGGTCAGGCTCTGGCCCACGGGTGCAGAACCCTGCAGGCTGGGAGCCACCTCGGCGCCGGTCTCACGGTCCAGGTAATGCACGGTGAAGACCGCGTCCTCACTGCTGGCACGCAGGGTGTACTGGGCCACCGCGTTCACGTCGCCGCTGGCAGTGCCGCCGGTGTAGCCCTGGGCGGCATCGGTCACAAAGTAGCGGGTGGCGTCCTCGTTCATCACGATATCGGTCAGCTGGGGAGCGTTGGGCAGAGCCGCGCCCTCGTTCAGCCGCACAGCCACCGCGCCGGTGGCCTCGCTGGTCTTCACCTCGCCGTATTTTTCCAGCCCGGCGATGAAGGAATCGGTGAACGTACCGTGCTCACCAGGGCGGAAGGTCACCACATAGGTGGTGGCTTCGGTGGAGGAAGCATCATCTTCCGCCGCCAGGGCGGGCATCGCACAAACGCTTACCGCCAGGCACAGGCCCAGCAGCCCGGCCAACAGCTTATTTGTTCTGCGCATCGCTTGCTTCCTCCTTCTTTTTCTTCTTGGTCAGCACCAGCAGCACGATCGCCGCCAGCACGACCACCACAGCACACACCGCAATGATGTTGAAATCGCCGGTCTGAGCCGATACCACGATGGTGCGTACCTGGGTCACCACATTGGGGGCGCCCTGCACCGTCTCGGTGGTCACAACGGTCTTCACATCAGGCACATCAGCCGCCTGGAAGCGGAATTCGATCTTGCCTTCCGCGCCCATGTAGCTCACATTGGTGGCGGTGGCGTCCGGGGTGATGCTCAGCACCACGTCCGCGGTCTGGCCCGGGTCCAGAGTGGCCACCAGCGGGTATTCCTCCAGCTGCTTGTTCAGCTCTTCCAGACCGGTGGTGGTGTCGCCGCCCACCAGGGTGCCGGTGGCCTTGCCGGTGGCGGGGTCATAGCCGTACAGGGTATTGCCGCCGCAGGTCAGGCTTACAGTGTAGCCGGTATCCTTTGCATTGGAAGCGCCGATCAGGGTGCTCACAACGCTGGTATCCATGTAGAAGTAGGCGGCCTTGTTGCCGGTGTTCTCCAGCGTGATGGTGCCGGTGTAGGTCTTGCCCGGAATCATCTGGGTAAAGCCGCTCATCTGAGTGCTGCCCGAATAGGTCAGGTTGGTGCCGTCATAGACCACCTTGTCGGCACCGGCGGCAAAGCAGCCCAGCGCGAATACCGCGCTCAGAGCCAGCGAGAAAAGGCTCGCGATCAGTTTTTTCTTCATCTTCACTGCCTCCTCCCGCTTATTCGGTCACGCTGACCAGGTTGCCGCTGGCGTCCAACTGGGCCACAACGCCCCAGCTTGCCAGGATGCCACTGGCGTTCAGGTCGGCCGCATCCGCGCCCGCGAACTGTACGCCGTCCGCCACAGCCTCCAGATGTACGTTCATACCTGCATACTCGTTGGTCAGGCTTGCCGGGATGCCGATGATCTCCAGCAGCTCGCTGGTGCTCTGGCCCGCCGGTACCGGGTACTTGTAGTAGTACACCTCGGTCTCGCCCGAGTTGCCCTCGAACAGTTTCTCGGCCTTAATCCAGTCGGCGCTGTTCAGGCCCAGTTCAATGTTTGCGGCATCCAGATCGGTGGTTTTCCCGTCTGCATCCGCCCAGTATTTGGTCACGGTAACGCGGATGTAGGAATCCACGCTGCCGGTATTGTCTACTTTATAACCGTCTTTTACGTTGATCTTGTCTGCCGGCATCAGTGCCTTATCCGTCACCGTGAGGGCAACCGGATCGCTTTCGCCGCCAGTCCATTCAATATTCAGGGTGGCCGCCGCCAGAGGCGCCGTGACCGGGTTCTCCGCACTCGCCTGGCCTGCCGCCAGGGAGCCGCCCACGACTGCGCCCATGACCATAACTGCTGCCAGACCCATCAGCAAAACTCTTTTCTTCACTTGGAACGCTCCCTTTTCTTTGTTTTGTCTGCAAGTGTCCATAGGATGATCGCCAGGGCAAAAATCGCCACACAGGCCGTGACGCCTGGCCCGGAATGCAGCATCTCCGACACTGTGCCCAATACCGGGATGCATACGACCATTTTTCCGACCACACGCTCGTAGCTCACCGGATTCACATCCGGCAGGGCGTTTGCGTCACCCTTTGTGATCAGCTGCCGCGCCTGCGTGTCGTTTTCCACCACCCGGTGCGTTTCCACAAGGCCGGTGGCCTCGCTGAGCCGGAAGGTGATGATATCGCCCTGCTCAAGGGCCTGGGGGTCGCAGCGCTTCACATAGATCGCGCTGCCCACCGGCATTGCCGGTTCCATACTTTGGGTCAATACGTTGTAGATCTGATATCCGAATAGTTTTGGTACACTGAAAGGAAGGGCGGCGGCCATTACCGCCAGCAGAAGTACCGTAGCCACGGCACTCAGCGCCTTTGCTTTCATGGCCGCCGCCCCTTTCGTTTAGTTGTTAGATATTATCTGCCAAAATTACTTATTGCCAAACTCCTGGAACTCAATTACATTGCCGTTGGCATCGGTCAGAGTGCCATCGACCATCTCAATGAACTGACCTTCGCTGAAGTTTTCGGCCTGAGTGGCAAAAGCCTGAACATTAATACCAAACTGAGCACCTGCGAAGTTATTGTCCCAAGTGGTGGGAATCTGGATATCGCTGAACAGATCCAGAACTACATCCTCAGTACCATCGGGATCAACAACCTGATTGTAAACATACAGAACACCATCGGTGCTGCCCACATTTACATAGTACTCATTCCAGTTGTTCATGGTACCCTGACGCATCATCGCATCATAAACCAGACCCATTACATCATAAGAATCGGGGCGGCCAAAATGGTTGTAGTCCACACTTACGAAAACGCCCACATATGCGGCAGAGGAATCCTTATCCACGGTCACATATACATTTTTGTCCAGATTATCGCCAGGCAGAACGTCATCATAAACAATGCCAGTCTCGACTTCGGTCGCTTTATCGCTATCCGAGGTATCCGTCAAGGTGATATCCACATTACCAGTGGTAAACGCATTGTTCTTTACATCGGTCTTATCGGTGAAGTAAGCCAGAGTAGCGCCGATGGACAGGCAAGCTACCAGGGACAGGCTGACAGCGGCGGTCAGAATATTTTTCTTGTTCATAGTTTATGTACCTACTTTTCAATTGAAGTGAATTATTATCTAATACCTATCACTGATTTAGTCACCTGCCTGAGCCAGAGAAGCAACCAGCGCATCAATCGCTACACCATCCTGAGTGAGGGGCTCTTCGTTCTCATCCTTACCCAAATCACCATTCTGTACAGCGTAAGCGTTAATCACAACATTAGCATCATTAAGGTGAGTCGTTACGTCTCCGATCGTTACAGTAGTAAAGACAGCCACTTCGCTACCGGCATTCAGAGAAACCGTTCCCTTGCATTTGTAGATACCATTCTGAGATTCATTCACAGGAGTGCTTCCATCAACATTTGCGATCTTATCCCAAGTGTTAGTGGTATCGATATTGGCGACCATATTAGTGTCCAATCCGTTAACAATCACATACAGGTTCATTCCTGTGTCAGGAACGGTGACAACCTTGACTGTAGGATCCTTCTGGAGAACATCGTTGGGCAGAATATTATCATAGGTATTCGTGGTTACTCGATAATTCCAATCAGTCTGATCCCACTTTCCTTCTTCTTCATTCCAAGCACTCAGCGGATGCTCTTTCAGGTCAATATCGATCGCATTATCGAAAGTAAAGGTATTGCTTACCTTCGTGGTCGTATCGCTCAGATAAGCCAGAGTAGCGCCGATGGAGATGCAGGCTACCAGTGCCAGGGACATACCGCCGATCAACATGTTTTTCATTTTCATAATCGTTACGCTCCTTTTTGTGTTTTATTTCACGGGTTTAAAAGAGAAACTTTTTATGAAGTAAAAGCGGTTTGGTGACCGGGCCCTGGGCAAGCCGCTTTTGCTTACTGAGTGGATTATACCGGCTTTCGCTTAAAAACCAATTAAAATTCGAGCTCTGAATTTTAATTTGTTCCAGCTTTTTCAGGTTCGCTCTGCTGTGCCTTCTGCTTCTTTTCGTCTTCGGCCGCATCAATAATGGCCGGGATGAAATTCAGCAGAATCACCAGCATCACCACACCGCAGATGGACATAATGCCCACCGGGGTGCGGATGTTCTGGATGACAATGCCCAGATAGGGCAGATGGAAATCCGCCCGGCCATAGACCTGGCTGAACTGGATATCGCCGTCCGGGCTTTCGTTGGCGTCGCCCTGAGTGACCAGGGTCTGGGCATCGGGATCGATGCTCATCACCCGGTGGGTCACGAAGGTCTCGCCATCGGACAGATAATAAGTACACACGTCACCGGCTTCCAGCTCACTGGCCTCCACCGGCTTTACGTATACCAGGCTTCCCACCGGGATGGTGGGTTCCATGCTGCCGGACAGCACCGCCATCTCCTTGTACCCAAGAAGCATGGGTACAAGGATGACGGCGGCAGCCGCCAACAACACAATCAAAACAATGGTGGATAAAATGTTACAAACTTTCTTTACGATCATTTAACTAACTCCAAAGGGAAAACTGAGAGCCCGTCTGTTATTCTGTTACTGTGGAAGAAAACGCTAATTTAGCAGCAGAAACAACATCCGTTCCCGATGGCAAACTGGCAGGCGCTACTGTGCTTTCCTGATACACACCTACACTAAATACTGCCTTCGAATTATTTTTCACGTTCTCGCCAATTACTTCAACACCATTAAACAATGGAGCTGTCTTGCTGTTTTCCCCAGGCAGAAGGATCTGATTGTAATAGTAGTATCCATCGCCGCCATAACGCCAGCTCTCTGTATAGGTGAATTTTACATCTTCTTCAGTTACCAATACATCAGACGTTTCTCCGCTAATTACGATCGCCTTCGCTCTCACGTACACAGGAGATTTTCCTGTGTTCAAGACTTCAGGAGCCTTTTCATTAGCTGCAGTACCTTCTTCTTTGATTTCTGTATCCACTTGAGCAAACTCAAATGTATTTTTCACCGGAGTACTACTTGCATGAAGATATGCCAAAGTTGTTCCCGCTAACACTATTCCGACCAGCAGAGCAGAAGCCAGAACTCTAATAAACCATTTCTTTTTCATATTTCTCGCTCCTCTCTCCTGTTATTCGGCAGCTTTCGTCCAAGTCCACCCGGTATCCTTTGTATAGGTAAACTGATTGTTTACATACTCGTTGTCACCAGGCACCTTATCGCCGTTGGAATAATTCTCAAAGATTGCTTTAGCGTCTTTACCTCTACCAACCTCCAGGTTGCTTACCGATGTTTTACCACCAGTGGCTTCATATCCGTTTGTTACCAATTCGGTAACCACATACTTACCCGCAGGAAGTCCTTTGATTGTTTTACTCTTTTCTACGTTCAGTTCAGTGGAGTCAAAGCTGATCGATTGGTAATACACCTTTCCAGTAGCTTCATTTTTGACTTCAAACAAGAAAGTTACTTTTTCGCCCTTACTTGCATTAAAGCTTGTAAGGATTTTAGAAATAGTGAGATCACCTGTTCCAACGTGAATGCGGAATTGGAATCCATCGGGCTTTGTGCAACTATCGCCACACACATTCCCTTCATCATTGTCTTTTTGCCACCCAAAGCTGGTGTACTCAGTAATGTCCAAACCACTTTCGTAAGATACCTTCACGCAAACATCAACATCGCTGGTAATATTTGTATTCACCAGAGGATTTCCGCTCTTATCATTAAAGGTATACTCCAAAATCGGTTCAAAACCGCTGGGTTTCTCACCAGCATCCGCACTCGCGTCGTTCCACTGTACAGTAACTGCACGGCTCTTCAAGAATTTCTCACTCAAGGTATCGTTGTAACCAATCGTTCCATCTTTCCAAGTAATGGTGGGAACAAAAACATGGACTTTAGAACCTTTTTCTTGATTCCAACTTTCCACAGTGCCAAGATCTTTCGGTGTCACTTCGCACTTAATGGTATATTGCGTGCAATCAAAAGGAATGTCCTTTGCCGCATCAGTCCAATTTCCGGTTTGCTGGCCAGGTTTAATTGTATAAGTGCCCAAAAGATCGTTTCCTTTGAAAACCTCATACCTAATCGTTACATACTTATTGGTATCTCCATCCACAGGAACAGCGCTTCCATTGTGCGTTGCATTGTGTTGGAACAAATCCTTCAAGTTCTGTTCATTTCCTACATAAATCGAGGAATCTTTGGTGATGAAGTCATAATTGATTGCAACATCAGCTTTGGGGGAAGTAAACGTTTTTTCTGGCACTGCGGTGTCTTTGGTCATGTAAACACCCGAACGCGATTCATCATTCGTAGGAATCTGGTTTCCTCCAAACGTTTTGCTGTAATCCACTTTAATGGGGATTTCAATCCGCAGTTTCTCGCCGTAATAGCCTTTGTCGCTGGGATTCTGGGGATTTTCACGAGGTTCTTCCGCTACATAACGGTTAGAAAAATCAAAGCCAGAAACATCTACGACTTTACCAGTCACCTCCGCTGCATCGGGAAGCAAAATCCAGGTTCCTGCGTCATCATTGAACTGGAACTCACCGCTTTCCGGGTCCTTTCCTGTGGAAGGAACAGCATAAACTTGAACATCATCCTTTGTTCCGTTTACTGTGAAATAGGGAGACATTACATCACGTACAACCGACTCTTCATCCAAAGTAACACTGGTACTGCCGGAACCGATTTCATCTTTGATCGTTTCAAAAATTTGGTTCAGAGAGGTCTGATCGTCAGCGGTTAAGTAATATTTATCACTATCTCGTTCGAAATTTTCAGTAATTTCGTATACAACTTTATAGTGAAAAATGCCCCAACCTTCCGTATCTCTATACAATCCTACATTGGTTGCCGTTTTGTAGTTGTTAGACAGATAATTCAAGAACCGATTAGCCGCCGGAATATCTGCTTCTGGAAAATCTGTTCCCGGGAAAAACCCCCATGTATCTTTAATCCATTTGCTTCCAATGCTTCCATCGCTATTCGTGTCAAATCCACTGGATCCGAAAAGCTGTTCCGAATTTACTCCTGTAAAAATGCCGATACTATAAACAGTAACGCCTGCATTTTTCATATTGTATGCTGACTGAATTGCCGCATTAGCCACACCAGTATCAAAGTCATTAGATGTTGTGGGAACGCCATCTGTGAATACGATAGCAACTTTATGCCGTTTGCTATTTTCACCGGTATACTTGTAGCTATCACCAATCAGCAGATTTTCTGCATTCTGCATACCACTTCCAATATTAGTAGCACCAGACGGTCTGTTTGGCAAACTATTTATAACACCATGCAGACTCTCTGCCCCCTGCACATCCATCTCAGTCCAATTAGCCAAAACATTAGACGAAGAACCGAATTCTACAATAGCCATTCGATGGTCTGATTCTTCTCCATACTTTTCCGAAACTTTTGTGATGAAATTATTCACCGCTTCTTTCATTGCGGCTTGTCTATTAGATGCACCCTGGAAACTATCCCCCATCGATCCCGACTGGTCCAGTACAAGTACAATATCTACAGGGACCGCTTTCTCGATAATTTCTGTCTTATACTCACCAATGGAGTATGCTTCCAGCACCAATGTGCCTGTGCCTGTGTCTTTGTTCCATCCTTCAAGAGTTTTGGAAATTTTCAGTGCATCCTCACCAGCATTGCCGCCATCTGCATTCAAAAAATTAGCAGCTGCGCGGAGAGACCGCCTTCCGACACTAACCGCCGGCATAAGAGGTCCTGCATCAGTAAAGACTTTGCTTACTGGAGCTTCCTGGTCTTCAGCAGCTTTTGCAGTGATATAACCAGTCAATTCTGTATACCTGGCTTCACCCAGAAAATCGACAAAGCTGTTCAGTTCCTCATCGCTGTAATCATTCAGCAGTTCTTCAATTTCCTGAATGCTTTCCGCTGCCATCAGCTTCTCATACAGCTCGGTGAATTTTTCTTCCTGCTGCTGAGCAGCGGTCAGGCTCTCCACCCGCAGCGTATACTCCGCCAGGGCTTCCTCGCCCAGGGCTTCCAGGGCAGCGGTCTGCTCTTCGGTCAGCTCGCTTACGGCCTTCAGGAAAGCTTCGTCGTCCTCAATGGCCATCAGCTCATCCAGCAGAGCCTGGCCGTCGATGGCAGGCTCTTCGCTGGGAGCCGGAGTCTCACTGGGCACAGGGCTCTCGCTGGGCGCAGGGGTTGCGCTGGCAGCGGGGGTCTCGCTGGGCTGTGCGCTGGCGTTCGGGGTCTCGGTGGCCTCCGGAGCCGCAGAGGGCTCGGCGCTGGGCTGCTCACTGGACACAGCGGTCTCGGCCGGGGCCTGGGTGGGCTCAGTGGTGGGCTGCTCGCTCTCGACGGCAGGCTCAGTGCTGGGCTCGGCCACAGGCTCCTCATCGGAAGCAGTCTCGCCGGCGGGCTGCTCTGCAGGCTCCTCGCCGGTGGTTTCCTCCGCCTGAGTCACTTCCTCAGTCCCCTCGACCATCTCGGTCACCACCTGGCTGCTGGCAGCCAGCTCGCTGCCTGCCTCGGCGAAGGCGCTGTTGGGCACGATGCTGGCGATCATCATTACCGCCAGCGCCATGCTGAGTAAACGGCTCCACATTTTATGTTTCATAGTCTGTTTCCTCCCTAACCGGATTCTTTGGTCGTGCAAGATTTGGTTGGTCCTGCGGGGGTGACTCGTCTTCCAGGGTTTCGTCCACCGCGCTGTCCATCAGCTTGATCAGCTCCAGCGCACTGCGGAAATTCGCTTTCTCTCCCGTCTCGGCCCAGGTCACGCTGCCCTGCCAGGTGGAATGCTGGCGGTACATCACATGCACCACAAAGGTGGCCATCTTTCCTTTCTGTTCGGCAAGCTCTTCTCTTGTCATCTGCGGCTCCACCTTCTTCTGTGTGGTCTGCGGCTGCGGCCTTGGCCTCTGTGGACCGAAGCGTCTGGGCTGCTGGGTCCTGGCGGGGTAGTTCAGCCGGTCGCACAGGCGGTCGATGCTGTCCAGCACATCGCTGGTCCGGCCGATCGGCTCCGGCTGTTTGGAATAACAGTGATAGAGCCTGCCGGTCGCTTCGCCGCCCGCCCATGCGTCCACGCACACGCGGCACAGGTTCGGCGCCCCGGAATGGAAACCTTCCATGTTCAAATGCTCTTCACCTCGTCTTCCTCAAAGCTTTGAGCATACTATCCCACACGGCACTTAAAATCCGCTTAAAATCCGGCACAAAAATTTCATCTTTTTTTAAGAGAGCAGAAAAAAATCCCCGGCAGCTTTGCAAAAAAGCTGCCGGGGATTGCTTTCATCCATATTTTGCTGTCAAAACACGAACTCTTTAACCATGATATTATACCTATTAATAAAGAAACGGATCGGTCCCGCCCCAACTGAAACCCCCGGCGCTCACACCGCTCCGCCACCGCCCGCATCAGGCCGATTTCCATTCATCCGAGGCTCAAAGTGACAAATATTGTCCTGTTTTTTGATGCCGCCCGTTCAGATTAACCAGATCAAAAAGGGGGGAATCACTTGAAATAAAACCGGATATGCTCTATTATTATTTTATATAGATAGCGGACAAAAGCCGGTGGGAGTAACAACAAAATAGTTGTTTTGTTGTGCATTCCCACCGTTTCAGATTTTCTGCGACCGTCCGGCTGCCAGAGGTGAAGCGCAACCATGACACACGATACCATTTACATCAAATTATTCGGCGAGTTTTCCGTCTGGGTGAACGGGCAGCCTGTCCCGCTGGACAACTGCACCACCAAGGCCATGCGAGTGCTGCAATTTCTGTTGTTCCGGTACCCGGCCGGTGTTTCCCGCAACACCCTGATGGACGCTTTCTTTGTGGATGACTCCACCAGCGACCCGGCCAACAACCTGAACGTGACCATCTCCCAGCTGCGCCGCCGCCTGAAAAAGGCCGCGCTGCCCGGCGAGGTGGGCGTGCAGCTGAAGAGCAATCAGTACACCCTCACCTGCTCGGCACCCATCCACAGCGATGTGACCCGCTTTGAGGAGTGCATGGCCCAGGCCGGGCAGACCACCGACGCGGACCAGCGGCTGGAGCTTCTTCTGGAGGCGGAGCAGCTGTATTCCGGCGACTTCCTGCCCCATCTGGCCATGGACGACTGGGCTGTGACCACCGCCGCCAAGTACCGCATGGACTATTTCGCCTGCCTGGACGCGCTGACCCAGCTGCTGCCTGAGCGTGGCGAATGGGAACAGCTGCTGGGCATTGCCACCCGGGCCAGCTCGATGCATCCGCTGGAGGAGTTCTTCTGCCTGCGCATCGACTGCCTGATGAATCTGGAGCGCTACCAGGAGGCAAAGCAGGTATACGACCAGGCCATCCGCACCCTGACCGAGGACTTTGTGGTGAAGCCCAGCGCCGAGCTGACCCGCCGGTTCCAGCTGCTGAGCCTGGCCAACCAGGACAGTCACGAGACCATCTTCGAGCTGAACAACCAGCTGCGGGAGGCCGAGCACCAGCGGGGGGCCTACTATTGCAGCTACCCCAGCTTCATCGACGTATACCGCATGTGCTGCCGCATGATCGAGCGCACCGGCCAGAGCGCCTGCCTGCTGCTGTACTGGCTGGTGGACCCCAAGGGCCATGCCCTCACCGACACCGACAAAATCGCCCAGGCCGCGCCGCTGCTGTCCGGCGCGATCCACGACAGCCTGCGCCGGGGCGACGCCTTCACCCAGCACGGGCGGGACCGGTTCCTGGTGCTGCTCATCGGCACCGACCGGGAAAACTGCGAGATT
Organism: Gemmiger sp. An194; assembly: GCF_002160145.1. GTDB lineage: Bacteria > Bacillota > Clostridia > Oscillospirales > Ruminococcaceae > Allofournierella. The sequence goes on from NZ_NFKA01000003.1 coordinate 45,868, forward strand.
GTGGACCAGCGCATCCAGGCCCGCTACAAGCAGCAGCCGGTGCGCGGGGTGGCGCTGCGCCACTCCCTGCAGACCGTGGAGACCGACATGCCCTTCCCCAACAGCGGGATCTGGCAGCCCCAATGAGAAAGAGTGTGAAAGCTATGAACGATTTTTACAATATCCGCCCCAACAACGAGCCGGGCCGGCATTTCTGCGGCTACGGCCCGGTGAGCGTTCTGGTCCAGGTAACCGACCGCCAGGGCGACAGCTTTTCCGGTGTGGCGATCCCGCTGTGCGGCAGCGTGCCGCCCTTCGCCTTCTCCAGCTTTACCCAGCTCACCGCCCTGCTGGACGAGCTGTGTGACGAACTGGGCCGCCCGGTGCGCAGCGAGGCGCTGAACAGCTTTTCCGGCAATTCCACTCCCCTTCGCTGGACCCCGGCCCAGCCGGTGACCGCTCGCAAGCTGGGGCATTTCACCATCGAGATCCTCTACCGCCAGAACCAGAGCCTGCAGGGCCGGATCATCGTGCCGGACCGGGAGGAGACCCCCGCCGGACGGCAGAGCTTCCGCAGTGACATTGAGCTGCTGCACCTGATGCGGGAGTACATGAGCTGAGCAACCGCTGCTTTTTCGACAAATTACATCCGCCGGATGCCGGGCAAGCCCCTGCAGCCGGCGTTTTTGTTTTTCCGGCATACCGGGGTACCCGCCCCACTTTTATGCAGCAAAAAAGGCAGACCCCGCCGGGTCTGCCTTTTTGTTTTGTTCGGTTGTTTGCTTACCAGGGAGTGAGCTCCAGATACAGGTCCTTGTACTGGCGGGCGGAATTGGTCCAGGACACATCCTTCGCCATATCCCGCTGGACCACCTCGTCCCAGTGGTAGCGGCTGGTGAAGTATTCGGTCTTGGCCCGGTTGATGGCATCCAGCAGCAGGCCCGCGTCGTAGCGGTCGAAGGTGAAGCCGTTGCCGCCGCCGTTGAACACGTTGTAGGGCTCCACAGTATCCTTCAGGCCGCCGGTCTCGCGCACGATGGGCAGGGTGCCGTAGTGCATGGCGTTCAGCTGGGTCAGGCCGCAGGGCTCGAAGCGGGAGGGCACCAGCAGCACATCCGCACCGGCGTAGATCCGATGAGCGCGGGACTCATCGTACTGGATGCAGGCGCTGAACATGCCCTTGTAGGCGTTCTCGTAGTAGCGGAAGGTGTCCTCATACTCCTTGTCGCCGGTGCCCAGCACCACCACCTGGGTGTTGCCGTCCATGATCTGGGGCACGATGGCGTTCACCAGATCCAGGCCCTTCTGGTTGGTCAGGCGGGAGATCAGGCCAACGACCAGCTTGCCCTCGTCCTCAACCAGGCCCAGCTCCTTCTGCAAAGCCAGCTTGTTCTGGGGCTTGCGCTCCAGCACGTTGGTGATGTCGTAATTCACGGCCAGGGCCGGGTCGGTGGCCGGGTTCCACATGCCGTAGTCGATGCCGTTCACGATGCCCCGCAGCTTGTAGCTGTGGTAACGCAGATGGTCCTCCAGCTTTTCGCCGTATTCCGGGGTCTGGATCTCCCAAGCGTAGGTGTTGCTCACGGTGGTGATGCGGTCGGCGTAGGCCAGGCCGCCCTTGAGCATGTTGGCATCCCGCCAGGCCTGCTGCAGCGCGCCCATGTTGAACACCTCGGCGGGCAGGCCGGTCCAGTAGCGGATGGTGGGAATGTTGTAGATGCCCTGGAACCGCAGGTTATGGATGGTGAGCACGCTCTTGGCGCGGCCCACGGGAGAATCATGGAACAGGGTCTTCTGGAACACCGGCACCAGAGCTGCCTGCCAGTCGTGGCAGTGGATGATGTCGGGAATCCAGTTCATGTAATTCAGGGCAGCCAGCGCGGCCTTGCTGAAGAAGCAGTACTTGGGGATGTCCTCCACCAGGCCCACGTAGGGGTTGCCCGCAGAGAAGAACTCCTGGTTGTCGATGAAGTCATAGACCACACCGTCCCAGATGTACTCCATGATGCCCACGTAGTAGCTGCGGCCGGTCTCGCCCAGGTCCATGTAGAACTCGCCCCGGTAGACCATCTTGTCCTGGTACTTCTGGGGGATGCAGGCATAGCGGGGCAGGATGACCCGCACGTCGCAGTTCTGCTTGACCAGCTCGCGGGGCAGCGCATACATCACGTCGCCCAGACCGCCGGTCTTGACGAAGGGATGGCACTCGGAGCCGATGAAGGCCACGCTCCGGCGGGGGGTGTCGTACTGGGGCTGGGCGGGAGCCGCCTCTACCACAGGCTCGGCAGCGGGTGCAGCCTCCGCTACGGGTGCGGCGGGTTGCTCGGCCACAGGTGCAGCCTCCGCTACGGGTGCGGCGGGCTGCTCGGCCACAGGTGCGGCCTCCTCTGCGGGAGCAGCAGGCTTGGTCTCCTCAGCTGCCTTCTTGGCGGCAGACTTGGTCTTTTTGGCTGCGGGCTTTTTAGCCGCGGTCTTCCGGGTGGTGGTCCGGGTCTTCTTGACAGGCTCTGCCTCGGCAGAAGGCTCGGCCTTCTCGGCAGGCTCTGCCTTGGGGGCGGGCTCGGTCTTCTTGGCAGGCTCCGCCTTGGCGGCGGGCTCGGTCTTCTTGGCAGGCTCCGCCTTGGCGGCGGGCTCGGTCTTCTTGGCAGGCTCCGCCTTGGGGGCAGGCTCGGCCTTCTTGGCAGGCTCCGCCTTGGCGGCGGGCTCGGTCTTCTTGGCAGGCTCTGCCTTGGGGGCGGGCTCAGCCTTCTTGGCAGGCTCCGCCTTGGCGGCGGGCTCGGTCTTGGTTACGGGTTCACTCTTGACGGGGGCTGCTTTCACAGACTCCGCGGGTTTCTTAGCGGAAGTCGAAGCACCTTTGGCTTCGGCGGTCTTTTTCTGGGTGGACTGCGCTTTTTTCTGTGCCACAACAACTCTTCCTTTCAAATGGTGATCGCACCGCGCCGCAGGGCGATGGGCCGCCCAAAAGGTTCCCCTTCGGCCCAGCCTCTGGTTTCGGCGCGGCGTGGGAGCATGCCGTTTGCCGCTCCCGGGTCCCTATAAAAAAGTTAGCATATTCCCGCCGGAATTGCAATTGCCGGGGCGTTTTTTTCTTCTACCACTCTAAAGTTTTACACAAAGAAATACTTTTGCCGTAGAAAACCATCGCCGGGCCGGAGCAAAACCCGTTGGTCAGCCAACCGCTTTTTTGCGCCGCAGCGCCTATACTTGTATTCGGGGGCTGCGGTTAAACGCCGCACAGGGCGCACCCGTCCTGCTCCCCGGAAGGAGCATATGTATGCAGCACACCCTTTATCTGGCCGCCCTGGTCCAGATCTGCCTTTCCGGCTCGACCCTTGCGGCACTTCTGCTCTGGCTGTTCGTCACCCACACCCTGGGCACACGCCGCCGGGCGTTTTTTGAGCTCACAGGTTGAGCAGCACCAGCGCTGCCAGAATCATGCCCGCCGCGCCCAACTGACGGCGATTCAGCCGCTCCCGGAACAGAAAGAAGCTGGCCACGCTGATCACCAGAATCACCCCCACGCTGTAGGAGGGGTAGACCAGAAAGGCGGGCAGCTGGCCAAGGGCCGCCAGCAGCAGCCGGGAGGACAGAAAATTCGGCACACCCGCCAGAATGCCGAAGAGCACATCCCGCTTTGTGACCGGGCAGCGCCGCCGGAGCAGCAGCACCAGAGTGGCCATCCCGGCGAACAGAAAGATATAGAACATGAACAGCCCGTCGTCCTGCCGTCGGCCCAGCTGGTTGAACACCTTGGACATGGCATCGGCGGTGCCGTTGAGCAGCAGGGTCAGCACCAGCGGCAGCAGATACACCCTCTGCTCCGCCGCCGCGGCTTTGCCGGGCAGGCCGTTCATTACCACGGCAGCCGCCACCGCCAGCACCACGCCCAGCCCCTGCAACAGGGTGGGCCGCTCGCCGAACAGCGTCACGGACAAAAGGATCGGCACCAGCACCCCCAGCCGGGTGAACACCGAGGAGAGGATCGCCCCGTTTTTGTGGATGCTGTAGCCGTTGGCCGCAAGGGACGCCAGATAGATCAGACCGGTGATGGCCCCCAGCCAGCAGGGGGTAGCATCGCCGCTGTAGAGCGTTTTGGGCTGCAAGGTGGCAAAGGCCAGCAGCGCACAGGTGATGTAGTTCACAAAATACACCCCATACGGGCTGCCGGTGTTCAGATATTTCAGCACCAGCGCCAGCACCGCGCTGAACAGCAGGGCCAGGAACAGAAAAAGCATTCTGGGCTTCCCCTTTCGTGTTTTGAAAATGTTGCACTCTTTACTATATAACATCTTTGCCCCAAAGAAAAGCCGCCGGGCCTGCCGCTTTTTCTCCCGGGCACAGAAAAGCCGGTCAACCATTGGCTGACCGGCTTTGTGTCATTCCGGGCGCTGCGATCGCCCTGCTTTTGTTTTCCGGCCCGCTTTTTCCAGCGCGGCGCAGTGGAGGCAATATTCCTGATGCACCGTCCGCTATGCTATAATGAACGTGACATCACAATCGGACGAGGTGACCTTTATGACAACCGACAGAAAACAGCTTCTTTTCCGGGGCGCTGTCATTGCCGCTGCCCTGCTGCTCTGCGTCGGGGCGGTGCTTTTTGCGGCGACCCGCCAGCGCCGGTTTTCCGGCCAGATCCTCCGGTCTGAGGGGAACGGTACCTTGCTGGTCCAGCCCGAAGACGGCAAGCCCTTTTATCTGCTTGTGTCCGACGAAACTTTTGTCTTTTCCTTTCTGGACGGGTTCGACACCCGGTCCTTCCGGGAGGGCAAACTGACCAATACGGTGCAGGTGTCCGCCACGGTTGCAGGCCCGAAAAGGCGGGTGACCACGGCAAACGGCACGACCGCGTCCGCCTGGCCCGCCGTTCAGGTGGAGGTGCAGGGGTGGCTGCATCCGGAGCCGGTCACCCTGCCGGACGGCACCGGCGTGCAGGTCTGGCAGTATGCCCGGGACACGGCCTACACCCTGACGGACGGCACCGAGCTGCTGCGGGTGGATACCCCCATCGGCCCCGAAAACGTTTACACCGGCGGCGTGGGGAGTCTGGCCCAGCTGCCGCAGCAGGCGCAGGAGAAGATCCTTGCCTTCTATGAGGCGCAGGGACTTCTCTACGATGAGCGGGCCCAGCTGGAGCGGGCCTACGAGGCCTATTGCCGGTGGGAAGGCCCCGAGCCTTTTTCCGCCCACACTCTGGGCCAGGAGATCGGCCCCATCGCCTCCGGCGACCGGGTCATCTATTTTATGACCTCGGTGTGTCTGCCCGTCAGCGGGAACGAAATGACCGAGCTGCGCCGGGGCGACGCCTTTGACAAAACCACCGGGGAACGGATCGAACCCGAGGCCCTGTTCACCTGCCCGCCGGAGGAGCTGAGCTCAAGGCTTCTGGACCTTGCCGGGATCACCGACCCGGCCCAGCGGGAGGCGATGGTCAGCGCCTTTGATGCCGGGAACCTGGTCTTTTTCCCGGAGCATCTGGAGCTGAGCTTTCCCCAGGGCAGCCTGCCCGGCCAGGAGCACAGCACCCTGATCGGTCTGGAATACGAAGAAGGGCTGCAGGGCCTTTTGGTGGATGGAGCGGTTCCCCACGCGCCGGACAGCGCCGATTGACCCGGGCGCGCCGCCGTGTTACGCCCTGCAATGAATACGGGAGGTGTTTTTATGAGACCCATGAAACAAACGACCAACAGGCTTTTATTCGCATTGTTCCTCGGCAGCTTTGCCGTGTACTGCGCGGTTTTTGCGAGCGCCTTTGCCGAGCTTCCTTTGAATATTTCTTCCCTGCATCAGGGTCTGCTGCTGTTCTCCCATTTTATCCCCGCATTTTTTCTGGAGCTGCTGTTGTGCCGCACCGCGGCGCGGCGCTGGCGGCTGCTGCTCCCGGCACTTCCCCTGCTGGCGGCGGGCCTCTGGTTTTTGTCCCGTGCAGAGTGGCATGTGATGGCGTGGGTGCTGTACCTGATCTGGTGCATTCCTCCGCTTGCGGGCTGCCTGACGGCGCAGCTGGCTTTTGCGGTTTACCGCAAATGGAAAAAACGGTAGCATTCACCGTGGGGCAAAGCAGCCTGCGGCATGCGTGTTCCCGACAAAAAGCCGGTCAACCAATGGTTGACCGGCTTTTTTGCATGTTTTACTATTTTGAGAAAATCCGGTGGCCCCAGCGGCAAAGAAACGGCGCTACCGTTCTCAGAACGCCAGACTGACCGCGATCAGAAACATGGCATAGTAGTAGGTCAGAAGATTGGCCACGTGCACGGCAGGGTGCCTGGAAGGGTAAAAATACAGAAACAGGATCAGCAGATCCGAAATCCAGAACAGCGCCGCCCCTGCCAGCACCAGAAAGCACCAGGGCTGTCCCATGCCAAAGACCAGCTGCAGACCCTTGCCCAGCAGTGCCGAAACAAAGGCTGCGTAAAGCACCACCCAGGGGCGCATCCGCCCGGTCTGCATTCCCGGCATGCCGGACAGCGCCGCCGCGCCGCCGACCCCCAGTACCGCGGCCAGCGGCACCGGCCAGCCCATGGGCTGCAGTCGGCACAGGCCCCACACAAACAGACTGTGTCCGGCCAGAAAGGCACCCAGTCCGGCCAAAAACAGGCCCGGACGGCGCAGGTCATTGTAGAGCGCCAGCACCACATCCCCCGCCACACAGCACAGCAGCGCCGGCAGCAAGCGCCAGAACGCTTCGGGACGGCTGCCCAGGGCAGCGCACACCGCCGCCACGGCCACAAACAGGAAGCTGCACAGTGTTTTTTCGGGCAGATACCCCCGCCCCGGCAGGCGCAGCCGCCGCACCAGCAGCCACAGGGCGGCGGTGTAGGCCGCTCCCATTCCCAGGATATACGGTACGCTCATAGGCCGCGCCTCCTTTGCATTATTCCACCTTCAGTATAGGAAAAAAACGCCCGTCCATCAATTGGTGCCCTGCCCAAAAATCCGGCAGAGCCTTTGGCTACCCTGCGAGGCGCCGGTGCCCGGGTCCTGCAGAAAACAGGACCGTTTCATCGATAAAGCATGAGATACAGCAGAAAAACCAGATACAGCACCAGCATGTGCACAGGATAAAATGCGTAGCAAAAATATTGCCGCCATTTTTTGTGATATCCACGTTCTCCGTTGTACAGCCAGATGATCGGCAGCGCCAGCAGCGCAAGCCCCTGCTGGACAATCTCCAGCGTAACGCCGAAGATATTTACTTCGAAATACAATCCCCCCAACAATTCCACATTGATATAATACAGAATCATTATCTGGGCCAGATAATCCCACCATCTTTTTTATGGAACGCATAGAAGGTGAGAACCGTCAGGACACCAAAGCCATAATAGTCCACAAAGGTGATCGTTCCTGTGAGCCATCCTCCAAATACGATCAGAAGGATCAATAGAATTTTTACCGCGATATTCCTGCTGCTGCTCTTTATTTTATCGATGCCGAGCATGCATACGATCGCGATCAGGAACGTCCATAATACATTTTGATGATACGGATATAACCATCTGCCCCCTGACCTGCTTTTCCTCTGCCGACCGGGGCTTTTCAACAACGAAGATATTACTACCCAAATTGGTGGCATATCTTAACAAAAAAGATATTTGATGTAACGATATCCTTTATGGCCTGGCCATCGTAAGTTGTGGCCACAACACCGGAAAAGTGGCAGAACAGCGGGCAACCGTCAAGGCTGAAATGAACGGGTTTACACCCGGCCTTGACTGCCGTTCTCCGTCCCGCTGAACGGGCAGACAAGGCGGCCAATCCCTCAAAGTGCTTAGCTGCACTCATAGATAAGCATTTCGCACTGGTCATTGACAGCGGGTTCTTTCCGATAACTGGAATAGACGGATATGCCCTGAAAGCCGCATCCCCGCAGATATTCGTCCATCTCCCCGTGTCGGTACAGGTGTGTCTGAAAATCCATGGTTTCGCTTTGCAGCAATTCCGCTCCGCGATAGAGTTCGTAAATGGACGGGGAGAACTGCGTCTGGGTTTTTTCGTCGTAGTGGTTTTTCCCTTTCAGGATCAAGTCATATCCCTCTTTTGTTTTCACCGAAACATTTACTTTGTAGTCACTGTCCTCTTCACATCGGTCAAAGACGGTATCAACTGCAAACACAAATTTCCCGCCGGGAGCCAGCATTTCTCCTGACAAATCCATCCCGCTGATGTCAAAGCCACGCTCTAAAAACGGAACCAGAAACCGTCCGCTGCCGCATAGGGGTTCCAATATTTTCTTTCCCTTTTCTGCATAGGAAAGATAAAAGTCCAATTCGTTCTGCGGCGCTTGTTCCTGTAAAATTTCGTACATTTCAGTACACAAGCTGCCGTAGTAGTTTTGTTTTAATTCACCCATGCAATTCCTCCGGAATTCCTTATAGGGACAGTATCTCTATATCCTGTGCAGATATAAAGTTTTCATCATTCACGCCTGCACATTCCAATTTGATACTCTGTATTTATTATTGTACCACAATTCCAAGAGCGTGGAAGAAAGCTGCTTTTTAGGCAAATTCCCACCTTTCGGATATACGGGACGGGAGGTCATTTAGGTGTAGGCCTGCCTATAGACGATAGCGCAGGTCAAACACATTATAAAAATCCACATCGACCAGAAACATTTTATACGCACGCACAAAAAAACCGGCCAACCATTGGTTGACCGGTTTGGTGGTTGCGGAGGCTGGATTTGAACCAACGACCTTCGGGTTATGAGCCCGACGAGCTACCAGGCTGCTCCACTCCGCGCTATTTTGTTTGCCCTCTTGCTGAGTGCTTATATATAATAGCATACGGAACAGGGGTTGTCAAGCCTGTTTTTGAAAAAATTTTTCCTGCGCTCTCCGGCCCCGCCGGGGCGGCGTCCGGCTCATTCCACCGGCTCCGCTCCCACCTGCGCCATATCGAACTCCACGATCTCGTCGCCGCTGGCCTGCTGGGCCGCGCTGTCCGCCTGGGGCGCGCCGTCCGCCGAGGCCTCAGCCGCTCCCTCCCCAAAGCCCGCGGCGGTCTGGGCCGCCTGCTCGCTGGTCAGGGGCGCGGGGGTGGCGGCGGCGCTGGTCAGGCCGGTCACCTCGCCGGAGGGCTGGCTCAGCAGATACGCCCCCACCGGCTTCTCTTTATACACCAGCAGCACGCACTGGCAGGTGTTCTGGCCATCCGACCGGGCCGGGCACTCCACCAGCCACTTCTCCACGGTTTTGCCCTTGCTTTCCGCCAGATCAAAGCCGCTCTCTTTCACCACCGTGTTGAAGGCGGAAAAGCTTTCGTCCCATTTCTTCGGCACCTTCACCTTATCCACCGTGGCGGTGGTCAGGTCCACCTCCAGCCCGAAGCCCTTGAAAAACGCGGCGATGTCCTCCGAGACTGCGATTTTCTCCGGGATGGCAGTGGCCCCGCTCTGGGCCGCCGGGGCGTTTGCCTCCAGCGCGCCGTCCCCCGCGTGGATGAAGCCGCTCACCGCCAGCACCGCCCCCGCCAGCGCAATGCCGCACACCGCCGCGGCCCCCAGTCTGCGCAGGCCTTTTTTGCCCAACGTCAACACAAACATTCTTTGCACCCTCCTCTGTGAACTGCTCTTCGGTCATGCGAAGCACTGGTCCATAACTATGCTGTGCCGGGCGTTTTTATGCTCTGCCACGAATTTTTTGCGCCGCTTTCACATTTTGTCCACACCGCTCCCCTATTATGGTAATATAAAGAGGTAATACCGCACAATTTCAGGTGGTGGAGCGCGCCGGAAAATTTTTTGTGCTATGAACCAAAAAGCACAGCCAATCCTTGGTGGATTGGCGAGCATTTTTGGAAAATATCACGGAAAATTTTGGCGCGATACGCCGCCTGAGCCGGCAGGCGTGAATTGTGCGGTGTTACCTAAAGGCAATACTGCGGGCCCGGGCCGCTTGCCCGCCCGTTTCACAGCAATTAACAGGAGGTAATCTTTTATGCCAAAAATCCTGATCGTAGATGACGAACCCCGCATCCGGGACCTGATCCGCGCCCATCTGGAGCACGAAAACTTCACCTGTGAGGAAGCCAGCGACGGCGGCGCGGCGCTGGCGGCTCTTTCGCTGGGCGGCATCGACCTGGTGATTCTGGATGTGATGATGCCCTTTGTGGACGGCATGACCTGCCTGCGCCAGATGCGCAGCCGCAAGATCGACACGCCGGTGATCATGCTCACCGCCCGGGGCGAGGAATACGACAAGCTGGCCGGTCTGGAAAGCGGCGCGGACGACTATGTGGTCAAGCCCTTCAGCCCCCGGGAGCTGGTAGCCCGGGTGAAGGTGGTGCTCAACCGCACCCTGCCCAGAACCGAGGCGGAGGGCGGCGTTTACACCTTCGGCGGCCTCACGGTGGACTCGGTGAGCCACAGCGTGAAGATCGACGGCCAGGAGGCCTCGCTCACCCCGAAGGAGTTCGATCTGCTGGTGTTCCTGGCCACCAACCGGGGCATTGCCCTCTCCCGCGAGAAGATTCTGCAGAAGGTGTGGAACTACGACTACTACGGTGAGGACCGCACGGTGGACACCCACATCAAGATGCTGCGCAGCCATCTGGGCCGCTATCGGGACGCCATCGTCACCGTGTGGGGCATCGGCTACAAGTTCGACCCGGAAGCGGTCAAGTAAGGGGCGGCGCTCATGGCAAACACCAAACCCCATTTTCTCAGCCTGCGCTATCGGCTGATGATGTTCCTGTGCCTGTCCAGCGCCTTTGTGCTGATTCTGGTGTGGGTCTTCGTGACCCAGTTCATGCAGCCGCTGTACAACCACTATATTTACAAGCACCTGCTGAACCAGGTGAATACGGTGGTGTCCATCATCGAATCCTCCACCGAGCCCATCAGCACCCGCACCCTGCCCATCATGGACGCAAAGGTGAGCAGCAGCTTCGAGTCCTCGCTGCTTTCGGCCATCCAGAGCCGCAAGCTGGACGCCTCCAACACCTGCTTTGACCTGGCGGACTCCACCCTGCAGCACGTGACCGGCTTCGAGAACCTGTATCCCTGCCTGCTGCACGAGGCCTCGTTCACCACCTCCATCAACGGCAAGACCTCCATCTGGAACGGCAGCGTGGTGGAGAGCCTGCGCGCCACCGTGCTCAGCCAGGGCTACGTGAAAAAGGAGCTGGTGGTGGACAAAAACGCCTCCACCCGGCAGATGGCAGTGGGCCGCGTGGCCAAAAACGGCGACGAGACCTACTCGGTGATCTTCTGCACCAGCCTGGCCCGCATCGACGAGGCAGGCGTGGTGCTGGGCCAGCTGATGCCCTGGATCTTCCTGTGCCTGATGGCCTTCTCCGTTGTGGCCTCCTGGCTGTTCAGCCGCTGGTTCACAAATCCGCTCACCAAGCTTTCCCACGCCACCCGGCAGCTGGCAGAGGGCGACTACTCGGTGCGGGTGAACGTGCCCGAGACCGATGAGATCGGCCTTTTGGCGGCGGACTTCAACCACATGGCAGGTGAGGTATCCCGCGCGGCGCAGCTGCAGCGGGACCTGCTGGCCAACGTGAGCCATGACCTGCGCACCCCGCTGACCCTCATCAAGGGCTACGCGGAGACGGTGCGGGACCTGACCGGCGATGATCCGGACAAGCGCACCGCCCAGCTGGATGTGATCGTGGACGAGACCGACCGGCTGAGCGGGCTGGTGAACAGCGTGATGGAGCTTTCCAAGATGAGCAGCGGCACCGACAAGCCGGAGAAGGTACGGTTTGACCTTTCCCAGCTGTGTGAAGAGGTGGCCCAGCGGTACGAGGCGGTGTGCGCCCAGAACGGCTACACCCTCAAGCTGGAGCTGCCCCAGGCGGAGACCGACTGCACCGTATGCGCGGACCCGGCCATGATGGAGCGGGTGCTGCACAACCTGCTGGGCAACGCCATGCACCACATCGGGCCGGACAATGTCTTCATCCTGCGGGTGACCGCCCCGGAAAAGGGCACCGTGCGGGTGGAGGTTGCCGACCACGGCGCGGGCATCGCCAAGGAGGACCTGCCCTACATCTTCGACCGCTACTACCGCAGCCGCAGCGACGCGGGCAAGGTGGGCACCGGTCTGGGGCTTTCCATCACCAAGGCGATCTTCCAGAGCCACGGCTTCCGCTTCGGCGTGAACAGCACCCTGGGCGAGGGCTCCTGCTTCTGGTTCGAGGCAAAGAACCAGGAGTGAGACACGCACGTCTAAACAATCAGATTATTATTCTTCATCACATTTTCCACTAATAGAGTAAAACGATGACGGTGTCTGGCTGAAAACCTCTTCAACCAGACACCGTTTTTCTGTTATTTCTTATTCTTTCCATTCATTTGCGCACAAATCTATATTCCCAATAGCGATAACTTATTTCCAGAGTGTTTACTTTTTAATATTTTTTGCATATACTAAAGATGCGGAGAGAATATGTGCAACGTTTTTTTCACGAATAACAACAATCATCCGCAAAATAAGCAAGCGTATACATTGGCAGAGAGAAAGGCGAGAAAAATGACTGCAGGAGTAACCAACACCACCTTTGTTGTTGGGAAACTGAAAGATCCCAACCGCACCGTCCCGACCGTCAGTAAAGAACTGATGGAAAAAGCACGCAAGGAAGTTGAAAAGTGTCTGAAGAAATGACATACTCGATTGAACCATATACACTGGAAATTGCACGACTGGGGTTGGCCTCAAAATTTGAGGTCAACCCTAATTCTTGTGGAAATGCCGACCATTTCAGAGAGTATCTGATGTATGACGCTATCCAAGACAATACTTCCGGCATTGCCAAAACCCACGTTATCCTGAACGAGGATCGTTCAGAGATTCTTGGGTTCATCAGTTTGAAGGCAACTTCTTTACTGATAAATTACGGAGAAAACTACATAAGCGGGTCCCCTGCTTTGGAAATTTATCAGCTTGCGGTCAATAAAAAATATACGGGTCAATCTATCGGCACAAAACTTGTGTATTTTGCCATCGCCACTGCCCATATGCTGAATGAATCTCATCTGGGTATTAAATATATTCTGCTAGCTGCTGACGCGCAGGCCGTTGGATTTTATGAAAAGCTTGAGTTTAAAGAAATAGGGAATTATTACCAGATTCCAAAGTATCACGAAAATTCCAATTGCGTTCCCATGTTCATGAAGCTTTTCTTGTAATTCGCACAACGTCCCCCGCACCCGGAAACCCCGGGCACGGGGGGCGGCTTTGTTTATCCGGCGGGCGTGGTGTTTTTCTGCAGCAGGGCGGCCAGCTGCAGCACCAGCTCCTCCGGGGTGGGGCGCTCATCCCGGAAGCCCAGCCCCGTCCACAGCGGTGCAGCCCCATCGGCGGGATGGCCATAGGCCTGATCGATGGCCCGCTGCATCTGGTCCCGCACACATTCCGGCGTGGTGCCGTTTTCCCGGGCAATTTTCTCCAGAATTTTTTCAAATTGTTTCATTTTACATTCCTCCATCTTTTGAAATATCCCTTGTTCTTTAGCACAAGTATATAATTCTTTTGATGTCGAAATCACACCTGCTTTGTCGACGAAACAAAAAAGATGGAAAAGCATTCCGCTCTTCCATCTTTCATCATTCGATCATGGCCGCTACTACCTTCAGCACCCGTGCCTTCTCCTCCCGGGGCAACTCCTCCAGCAGGCGGGAAAGCTCCGAAGCCGCGCCTTCCGCCGCCCGGTCCACCACATCCACCAGCAGGCTGTCCGCCGAGACCTCCAGCACATTGGCGATGGCCACAAAAGTATCCAGCCGGGGAATCTTGGTTCCCCGCTCGATCACGCTCACATGGGTGGGGCTGATGTCCACAAGGGCGGCAAGCTCTTCCTGGGTCAGGCCCTTCTTTTCTCTCGCAGCTCTGATTCGCTGCCCGACTGCCCTGGCATCCATTTTTCCGCCTCCTTCTTTAGACCGTGATATTGCTCTAAAGATAGTATACGGTGACAGCGCTTTGTCTTACAGAATCCAAAAACCAAACAGTCGTTCTAAAGAACAATCAAGCAAAACAAAAAAGCGCCCGTTCCGAAAATTTCCCGGAACGGGCGCTTTGCGCTTATGTGTTTACTTGTTCTTGTCGAACAGGTCCTTCAGATTCTTGAAGAAGCCCTTGCGCTGCTCGTAGTTTTCGTCCTTGAGGGTCTCCTCAAAGGCTTTCAGCGCCTCACGCTGGGCCTTGTTCAGCTTTTTGGGGATCTCCACGTTCACCTTCACGTACTGGTCGCCACGGCCGCGGCCGCCCAGATACTGGATGCCCTTGCCCCGCAGCCGGAAGGTGGTGCCGCTCTGGGTGCCTTCGGGCACGGTGTATTCCACCTTGCCGTCCACGGTGGGAACCACCACAGAGGCGCCCAGCACTGCCTGGCTGAAGGTAATGGGCACGTTGACCCATACATCGTAGCCGTCCCGCTCGAACATGGGGTCGGGCCGCACGGTCACGATCACGATCACGTCACCGGCGGGACCGCCGTTCACGCCCGCATCGCCCTGACCGCGCAGTGCAATGCTCTGGTCGTCGTTGATGCCGGCCGGGATCTTGACCTCCAGGGTCTTCTTCGCGCCCACCTTGCCGGTGCCGTGGCAGTGGCCGCAGGGGCTGCTCACGATCTTGCCCTTGCCGCCGCAGCGGGAACAGGGCTGCTGCTGCTGCATGACCATGCCGCCCATGCGGATGTTCCGCTTCACATAGCCGGTGCCGTGGCAGTCCGGGCAGGTCTCGGGGCTGGTGCCCTTGGCCGCGCCGCTGCCGCCGCATTCGGGGCAGGTATCCTGCTTGTTGATGGTGATGGTCTTGGTGCAGCCGTGCACAGCCTCCATGAAGCTGAGCACCAGGCTCACCCGCACATCCGCACCCTTGCGGGGGGCGTTGGGGTTGGCCCGGGCACCGCCGAAGCCGCCGCCAAAGCCACCGCCGAAGATATCGCCGAAGATGTCGCCCAGGTCCACGCCGCCGAAGCCGCCGCCAAAACCGCCGAAGCCGCCGTTGAAGCCGCCCGCGCCGCCTGCGCCTGCGCCGTAGCTGGGGTCCACGCCTGCAAAGCCGAACTGGTCATACCGGGCGCGCTTTTCCTTGTCGCCCAGAACCTCGTAGGCCTCGTTCACTTCCTTGAACTTGGCCTCGGCCTCCTTGTCGCCCGGGTTCAGGTCCGGGTGATACTTTTTGGCCTGCTTGCGGTACGCTTTTTTCAATTCATCGTCGCTGGCGTTCTTCGCAACGCCAAGGACCTCGTAATAATCGCGTTTGTCTGCCATAAATTTCTCACCTAAAAGCCCGCCGGGCGGGCCCCTCATGTAAAATCACTGGTGCGGTGTTGCCTGAATCAGCAAAACCAGAAATCGCCGCCCCAGCCTGGGCCGGGGCGGCTGAGTATATTATTTTATACTTCTTTGAAGTCCGCGTCAACCACGCCGTCGTCGGGCTTGCCGTTATTGGCAGCGCCGGCGTCCGCGCCGGGCTGAGCGCCCTGAGCGGCCTGCGCGTTCTTGTACAGCTCCTCGCTGATGGCGTAGAAGGCCTTCTGCACAGCCTCCTGCTTGGCCTTGATGGCCTCGATGTCGGTGCCTTTCAGGGCTTCCTTCAGCTCGGCCAGCTTGCTCTCGACTTCCGCCTTCTTGGCAGCGTCCACCTTGTCGCCCAGCTCGTTCAGGGTCTTCTCGGTCTGGAACACCAGCTGATCGGCGCCGTTGCGGGTGTCGATCTCCTCGCGCTTCTTCTTGTCCTCAGCGGCGAACTGCTCGGCCTCACGCACGGCCTTGTCGATGTCGTCCTTGCTCATGTTGGTGGAAGCGGTGATGGTGATGCTCTGCTCCTTGCCGCTGCCCAGATCCTTGGCGCTTACGTGCACGATGCCGTTGGCGTCGATGTCGAAGGTAACCTCGATCTGAGGCACGCCACGGGGAGCGGCGGGGATGCCGTCCAGCTTGAACATGCCCAGGCTCTTGTTATCGGCAGCCATCTCACGCTCGCCCTGCAGCACGTTGACCTCAACGCTGGGCTGGTTGTCGGCGGCGGTGGAGAAGATCTGGCTCTTCTTGGTGGGGATGGTGGTGTTGCGCTCGATGATCTTGGTGCAGACGCCGCCCAGGGTCTCGATGCCCAGGCTCAGAGGAGTAACGTCCAGCAGCAGGATGCCGCCGACCTCCTTGTTCAGCACGCCGCCCTGGATGGCAGCGCCGATGGCAACGCACTCGTCGGGGTTGATGCCCTTGAAGGGCTCGCAGCCCATCTCCTTCTTAACGGCCTCCTGCACGGCGGGGATACGGGTGGAGCCGCCCACCAGCAGAACCTTGGCCAGGTCGGAAGCACGCAGGCCGGCGTCCTGCATGGCCTTGCGCACGGGAACCATGGTGCGCTCCACCAGATCGGCGGTCATCTTGTCGAACTGGGCGCGGGTCAGGGTCATGTCCAGGTGCTTGGGACCGGTGGCGTCGGCGGTGATGAAGGGCAGGTTGATGGCGGTGCTGGGCACGCCGGACAGCTCGATCTTGGCCTTCTCAGCGGCTTCCTTCAGGCGCTGGGCAGCCATCTTGTCGCTGCGCAGGTCGATGCCGTTCTCCTTCTGGAACTCGTCGGCCATCCAGTCGATGATGCGCTGGTCGAAGTCGTCGCCGCCCAGGTGGGTATCACCGTTGGTGGCCAGAACCTCGGTCACGCCGTCGCCCATCTCGATGATGGACACATCGAAGGTACCGCCGCCCAGGTCGTAGACCATGATCTTCTGGTCGTTGTCCTTGTCAGCGCCGTAGGCCAGAGCCGCGGCGGTGGGCTCGTTGATGATGCGGCGCACGTTCAGGCCTGCGATGGTGCCGGCGTCCTTGGTGGCCTGACGCTGGCTGTCGTTGAAGTAAGCGGGCACGGTGATCACGGCCTCGGAAACGGTCTCGCCCAGGTAAGCCTCGGCATCCGCCTTCAGCTTGGCCAGGATCATGGCGCTGATCTGCTGGGGATTGTAGTCCTTGCCGTCGATGGAAACCTTGTAGTCGGTGCCCATGTGGCGCTTGATGGAGCTCACGGTGCGCTCGGGGTTGGTGATGGCCTGGCGCTTGGCAACCTGGCCGACCAGACGCTCGCCGGTCTTGGTGAAGCCCACCACACTGGGGGTGGTGCGGGCGCCCTCGGCGTTGGCGATTACAACGGGCTCGCCGCCCTCGATAACGGATACACAGCTGTTGGTGGTACCCAGGTCAATACCAATGATCTTGCTCATAATCTATTCCTCTCCTTTGAATCAAGTCAAAATGAAGTTGATGGTTTTAAAAGTGTTTTATAAAAAAGCCGTTTCGGCTTTTTGCCTTATTCGGCCACCACAACGGTGGCATGGCGGACGACCTTGTCGCCCAGCTTGTAGCCCTTCTGGAAGACCTGCACCACGGTGCCGCTCTCCTGGCCTTCGGCCGCGGGCTGCTGCATCACGGCGCTGTGCACCTCCGGGTCAAAAGGAAGACCCAGCGCGGGGATCTCCTCCACCTTGAGCACCTTGAAGGCGGCGGCCGCTTTGTCCAGCGTCATCAGCACGCCCTTTTTGTAGTTCTCGTCGCTGGTGGGGGCATTGGCCGCCATGTCCAGGGTGTCCAGAATCGCCAGGATCTGGCTCACCGCGAAGCCCACGCCGTTGTTGAAGGCGGCGTCCTGCTCGCGGGCGGACCGCTTGCGGAAGTTCTCATACTCGGCGGCGGTGCGCAGCAGCTGGTCCTTTGCGGCATTCAGTGCGGTCTCGGCGGCCTGCGCCTGGGCCTTTGCGGCCTCCAGCTCAGCGGCCAGGTCCTTTTTCTTTTCCTTGCCGTGCTTTTTGGGCTCCTGCTCGGCGTTCTCCTCCGGAGCGGCGCCGGTCTCGGCTTTGGTCTCCTCCGCGGGCTGCTCTTCGGGCTGCTGGGCGGGGTTCTTCATCTCTTCGCTCATATATTGTCCTCCTGCGCCTTGCCGGCCATGCATTCGCCGAGCTTCAAGGCATAATATTCCAAAATGGGGATCAGCTGTTCAAAGGGCATCCGTACCGGGCCCAGCAGCGCAATGGCTCCCGTGAGCCCGCCGCCTGCCAGATACCGCTTGCCCATCACGCAAAGGCCGGGCATGGGGTTTTCCATATCCTCCCCCAGCAGCACCGAGGTGCGGCCGGTGGGCGGAGTGATGAACCGGCCCGCCTTTTCCTGATCGGCGAACAGCTCCAGCACGCCGGGCAAACAGCCTTCCAGCTGGGGCCAGCGCAGCAGATACTGCTGGCCCTCCAGATAGGTGCGCGCCTTGGCGGCTTCGCTCAGCAGTGCCGCGGCGGCCTGCACCACCGGGTACAGCGCCGGGCCCCGCTCGCCCATGCTGGCGGTCACGGATGCCAGCCGCTGAGCGCTCAGGTCTGCCGGGGCGATAAATGCCAGGCCCCGGTTCAGAGCCATGGCAACCAGCTGGGCGTCCTGCCGGGAAAAGCAGGTCTCCAGCCGGGCCACCCGGGTGCGTACTCCGCCCGCGCTGGTCACGCCCAGCACCGCTGCGGAATACCGGCCCACCTGCACCACCTCGAAATGGGCGATGCGCAGATCGTCGGACCGGGGGGTGGTGGCGGCCACCGTGTAGCCGGTGTGCTCCGCCAGCGCCTTGGCCGCGCCCTCTGCCAGCTTATCCGGCTCGTAGTCCAGCCGGGCAAACACCTGGTCGATCTGGGCCTTCTGGCGGGGGGTAAGGCCCGCCTTGGGCTGCATCAGATGATCCAGATAATACCGGTAGCCCTTGGCGCTGGGCACCCGGCCCGCGCTGGTGTGGGGCTGCTCCAGCAGGCCCAGCTTGGTAAGGGCGGCCATCTCGTTGCGTAAGGTCGCGCTGGAGACCGCCATATCCAGATACTGGCTCAGAAGACCCGAGCCCACCGGTTCGCCGCCCTGGGTATACAGAGCAACGATCGCTTCCAGCACACGCTGCTTTCGATCATCCATCGGCACAGGTCCTCACCTCTTTCGCTTGTTGTTTTAGCACTCTATGTTCCCGAGTGCTAAGTCTATTTTACTCCATTTTATACAGCTGTCAAGGGGGTGCGCAAAAATTTTAAAAGTTTCATGCTTTGTTCACAATCTCCCGCCGGGGCGGGCAAAACAAAGGCTCCCGCGGCCGGTGCTGGCCGTGGGAGCCGGAAGGTTGGCGCTTCAGTCCTCCACCTGCTTTGCCAGGAAGGACGCTGCGATCTGCAAGGCGGCCTGCTCCGATTCATCGGGGCAGGCGCTCTTGTCGGCCGAGAGCAGCAGCACCGCCCCCGCCACATCGCCCCCGGCCAGCAGCGGACAGGCGCCCAGAATGTGCTTGTCCGCCCCCTCGCAGGGGAAGACGCACTCCTCGGCTTTGCCGCTGTGCCAGAAGGGCTTGCGCCGGTCCATGATGCGCTCCAGCGGGATGCTCACGCCCCGCTCCTGGTAGTCCCGTTTGGACCCGCCCGCGGCGGCGATGATGCTGTCCCGGTCGCAGACCAGGGCGGTCAGGTTCAGCGCCTTGTTGAGCACCTCGGCATACTGGGCGGCAAAGCCCGCCAGCTCGCCCATGGGGGAATATTTTTTGAAGATGACCTCCCCCGCGCCGGTGGTGAAGATCTCCAGCGGGTCCCCCTCCCGGATGCGCTGGGTGCGGCGGATCTCCTTGGGGATGACCACCCGGCCCAGATCGTCGATGCGTCTCACGATTCCTGTTGCTTTCATGGCAGACTCCTTCTTTTGGGATTGGTATTGTAATTCGTAGTATCTGCCAGAATTTCCAGTTTATGCACAGCAGCACGCAAAAAAGCCCGGCCTTCCGAAAAAGGCCGGGCCTGCGGCGGGGGCGGGGATGCCCCGCCGCACAGTGCAGCTCATTCCAGCGCTTCCAGAAGCTCATCCAGCTCCCGGAGCAGCGCCTCGTCCTCGTCGTCCTGATAGATAAAGCTGTGCCGCATTCCGCTTTCCCGCATTTTGTCGATCCAGTCCAGGCAGTGGTTCCGTCCTTTTCCCTGCTCGATCATCCCCATATAGGCGATGCCCAGCTCGTTGGAGGTGTTGGTCTGAAAGACGCCCGGGTCATCAGAATTGATGCAGAGCATGATGTCCTTATAATCGCACCCCTTTTCCGACATAGGATAAATGGGATGCTCCCGAATGGTGTCGATGCTGCTGATGACAAGATTGGAGGTAGGATTGGTTTCCACCACGATGCCGGCCCGGGAAATCAGCAGCTGCATGATCTCCTGCAGATCCTTCAGGATCGAGACCTCCTGCGGTTGGATCTGATAATGAATCGGCTCGTTCATGCGGACCGCATACCGGTGGCAGTGATAAGAGCGGACGATGAATTCCACCCCGATGCTCCGGTCCTTTTTTCTCAGGATGCAGTCCGGCTGGTCTTCGCACTGGCTGCGGCAGCACAGAACCTGATCGTACAGCTTTTTGGAAAAAAGCCTGCAATAGCTTTTCACCAGCGTATCGGTGGAAATATACAGTTCGGAGGACAGATCGTCGTCTCCGGGGCAATAGATTTCCGCGGCCAGCCGGCTGATGCGCTTTTCCAGGTACAGCAGATCGCTGCCCTTGGACCGGGAGGGATATTCACTGAGCATCCGGTACGCCCAGACATAGTTTTCCAGCGCCTCGATGCGCGGAAGAATCACATTGGGGTGCTGCCCGCACCAGCGCTCCACATCCAGCCCCAGCGCCAACCCGTGGCCGATCCGGTCGCCTGTGTGGAATTTCAGGTGATGGACCACCTCATGGATTCTGCGCAGGCCGGACATGAGATGGCGGAAATCCTCGCCCACATGGCAGGTAAACCGGAGGCTTTGGAACTGACGGTTCAGATTCCCGCGGAACACCTCGCTCTCACTGTCCCGGGCGCAGTCGTACAGATCGGAGAACACCCAGGTGGGCACCGCGTTCTCCAGGCTTGCCACGTCGATGCCCACCAGATAACGGTCAATGCCGGGGTAAAGGCGCACATCCCGGATCTTCCGGAAGACCGCCAGCTCCCCCTGATACCGGTCATGCAGCCGCTTGTAGGCCGCCAGCTCCTCGTCCAGGAATCCACACAGATCCGGCTGGGACTGCTCGCTCTTCAGGAAGCTGAAAACGATGCCCACCCGCGGCAGTTTTTTCACCGGGCGGTACCGCCGGCTCTGCGGGTCGTAGACACAGCAGCTTCTTTGCAAAATGGTCCGGTAGGCTCGCAGAAAGGCGCGAACATTGGCAATCGCCTCCGGCTCGCTCCGGAAAAAGGAGATGCGGAATTCCACGCAGCGGATGTGCGGGGTGCGCAGCTGGGTATCGATCAGCCGCTGATAATTCAGTTCCAGATTCCTGCGCTCGATCTGCCGGGCGGGACCGCTTTTGTTGGTGGACACCGCCCGGTAAAAGGTCTGGAAATAATCCAGTCCCGACACGGTTTTTTCCTGCACATTCCACTGGAAGATGGTGTGCTTGAGGCGCAGATAATTCAAAAAGCTCTGCTGGATCACAGCGGCTTCCATACTTTTCGGATGGCCTTGCGCCTGCTCCTGCTCCATCTGCCGGCAGCGGGTCAGCAGCCGGTGCAGAAAGAAGATTTCGGTGAAGGGGCGTTCCGAGGTGGGGGTCCACTCCTGCTTGAGCGTCTCGGAATGGCAGATCGCTTCCGCCAGACTGGTTTCCAGCGGATTGAAGTACGCCTTCACCTCAGCGAGCTTCACGGACTCGTTCTGCACCCGTTTGAACCAGTTCAGTAGGCATTTCTGCTGCAAAAGATGCAGTGGAATATCCTCCATTTTCTGTTCGGAATATTCCATTGCACAGATCAGATACATCCGCAGGCATCGGGCCAGCAGATATTCAAAGGCGACCAGCGTCTGCGAAGGGCCGTTGGGGCGGCTGACGCGGGGCAGCCAGGTGCAGAGAGGATCGCTCATCACCTGGTCCGTGCTCATCAGCTCCTCCCACATAATGGAGAAGTTGGTGCTCACCCCCGTGTGGATGTGGTTTTCCGAAACGCCCTTGGACAGGATTTTTTCCAGCGGCGCGTCGGTGATGGCCAGGGTTCCCCGATACGCGGCCAGAATCTCCTGCGCATACTCCTTGTCCACCGCGAAGCAGGCGACCAGAAGGTCCATGGGGATCTTCTGCATCACGCTGCGGAACAGATGAATCTTCTGCGCCCCCACAAAGCCGCCCAGAAGCTCCGCGTCGCCCTCGGTTTCCCAGTATTTATAGATGATCTGCCCGTCCAGCTTGGAGACCATGGATTTGGACAGCTGCCGCAGCCGACGGAAAACCACCGAAAACAGATCACCCCTGTTTTTCACTTCGTCGGCGCGCAGCTCCCGCCAGTTGACCCCGGACAGATACCACCGGTCCAGATACTGATAAATCTGGTCGTAGGAATCCACGGAATACTGCTGCATCAGGTACCGGAGCAGCGAAGCCCGGATCTTCTTTTTGATCTGGAACAGCTCGTCCCCGGTTTCCGTGTCCACAAAGGACTCGGGAATCCGGGCAAAAAAGGCCGCCATGTCATCCTGATACACCAGAGCGCTGTCGGTAACGGGGTAGAGCAGGGTGCTGACAAATCGGTTGATATCAGGTGTTATCATCACTCGGCTCCTTTTCAGTTTCCGGTCCGGAACAGTCGATAGAAGTCATTGACCTGGAGGGAATCCATGCCCAGCTGTTTTATGAACAGCTCGCCATAATCCGCCTCTTGTTGCTTGTCGCTCTCATCGATTCCGCCTTCCACAGAGGCCATAGCCAAAGCCGCACGCTCCAGCATCTGATAGGCGGAATCCGCGAGATACGGTTCCCGATACCGGCAATAGCAGTGAAGCCAGAAGAAATACTCTCTTAGTAAATCCATGTCACTCACACTATCAAACATGTCGCAGCTGCACTTCTCCAGAGCATCCCGAAGTTGTCTGGCCTCTTTTTTCCCATACCAGGCGGTGGAGTAAATCAAACGATTCAAAACAAGGATGCAGGCGATGTACTGGGTAGTCGTGATATAACCTTGCAGTTTCTCTTTCCGATTCTCACTATCTTGCTGCGCAACAATCCGCCTCAGATCTCTTTTGCATTTTGTCGCAACTGTATTGGACGTACCGTCATAGCTTTGCATAAACTTATCATACGCCGTTTGTGTTTCTGCTATCCCTATCTCCAAATTCACAAAGTCATCTTGAAAACATTTTTCACTTATTTTCAATTTAGCAACGATATATTTTCGAATCAACTCAATAAAGTTTTCTTCCCCAAAAAACTGCTTGTCTATATTCCACAAGCTCTTTTCATCCACTTTTAGAATTATTTTGATCTTTTCCAAAAATCCGTCTTCATAAGCATTATTCTCTATAATATTATCCAATTCCATTTTTGAATACTTGCTCAATTTTTGTATGAGTCCATTTTCTTCGAAAAAGCTCTGCGCAAATCTCATATAAGCATTGTAAAACGGTATCAATTTATTGGAACGGATATTCTCTCTTAGCATATTCATCCATTCTTTATAAATTTCTTCTTTTGCGCAAGTTATACTCTCTATAGGCATCTCTTTTTCTATTGGCAGTCCGCCTGCCTCTAAAACATTTTCAATGTATTTATTCATCGCCACAGGAAGCTTTTCGTCAACTTTTTCTTTAAAGCAATC
Organism: Gemmiger sp. An194; assembly: GCF_002160145.1. Lineage (GTDB taxonomy): Bacteria > Bacillota > Clostridia > Oscillospirales > Ruminococcaceae > Allofournierella. The sequence continues at coordinate 69,432 of NZ_NFKA01000003.1, forward strand.
TGCCATTCCAGCTCCAAACCGAAACCAAATAGTTCGATTCTCTTTGGTTCCATCTTTAACACATCCAGAAAAGATATAATCTTTATACAACTCGGAACTTTCACGGAAATATTCATCGCACAACATGGACAAAGCCATGTTCTGTTTGTTGAGGCGCAGAAAATTCTCGATCAGGGAAAGCATATCTTGGTGCTCTTTCATATACTTGCCCAAATCGCCGGTCCCGCTGCCATAGTAGGCATTCAGCGCATCCACATACCGGACGGCATATTCTGTATAGTCCAGAGCGGAGGGTTCACTCTTCCCATCCAGAAAAATCGCGCAGTCAAACGACTGGAAGTAGCGGACCGCCGCCGGGAAGGGCATCACACAATAGGCCTGAATAACGGTAGCCAAATCCGACTCCTTCCTGTTTCGCCATGCCTGAAAGCGCACCCTCTCCTGTGCACTCATGCAGCGGTTGCCCTCGTTGATGTACTCGTTCATGCACAGGAGCAGCAGCATCTTTTCCTTGATGGCTTGGTAGTCGACTTCTTCCAGCAGCTCATTCTTTCCCAGCAGCCTTGCGCTCCAATCCAGAAAGACAAACAGGCGGAACGCCCGGATCTCCGCCTCAATCCGGGAAACACTCGTGGTATCGCTCTCTTCTCCGGCAGATGCTTTTCTGTTTTTGATCTCCGGGAGCTCCTGCTCCAGCCACACGGCAAAGTTATCAAACCGGACCGTACTGTCCTCCCGCGTGGTGCCCAGATTCAGGAACTGCTCAAAAATCAGCTGCCGGCTGACGCTGAGCTCATAGCTGGAGGCCACGACCGCTTCGATCAGGAACTTGATCTCCGCATAGCAGTTGTCTGGATTCGCCCCGTCCGTTCCCAACCGCTCTGCCAGCGTCCGAACAGCCTGATAGCTGCTGACCAGGCCGCGGGCCGTGGTGTCGAACGGATAGTACAGCAGCGCGTCCTGCTGTTCTCCGTCGGCTTTTTCTCCTTCAAAATAATTGTGCAGCATAGGAATCCGATCATCCAGTTTGCTCAGCAACGCACCCAGCGTGCTCACTTCTTCGGATTCCTCCCCCTCCTGCGCAAACCGGAAATTTCGCTTGGAGCGCAGCGACCAGTTCACGATCGTATGCCGGTTGTTGGGGGGCATGACCTTTTTCAGATATTCATAGGCCAGCTGCTTTTTCCGTTCCAGCATATTTTCCCCGCCGGCCTCGCTGCCGTAGCGGGAATTCTCCACCAGATAGATCTTTTCCATGAAGGCGCTGTCGGGCAACTGCTCTCTGTGCAGGAAATCCACGGTCAGCGCCTCGCCGAAAATGGCGATGTCGCCCGCCAGAACGGTCACAATGGACGGGTGAGACAGATAGCTGAGCAGCGTCTTCACCAGATCGCCGCACCGGTTTGTGCTCAGGTCAATGTCATCGATAAAGATAAAGAGCAAAGACTCTTTTTCATACTCCCCCAGCAGGTTGTCGATGAAATTCCGGAACCGCACCGTGAACTGGTTGCCCGCCTCCAGCATGGAGGTCATGGTGCGCACATACTCCGAATCGCTGGAAAACTGCTGCACGGATATCTGCTCGTAGGGCTGCTGCAGCTGAACGAATTCCCGCATCAGCTCGTTGTAATTTTTGCGCAGCGGATAAACCTCAGGAAGGCAGAGGGTGTTTTTCTTCTCTTTGCTCTTGCAGAGCTGGTCCACGGTCTCCTTGAGCAGGCCCAGAACGCAGCCCATCAGGCTGACGTTATCCCCCAGATTTTCCGGGACGATTGTGGGCAGCAGAATATTGAGCGCCTTCGGTTTATTCTCATTCTGACTCTCCAGATCCTGGTACAGGGTCTTTAGGATAGAGCTTTTGCCGGTGCCCCGTTTGCCCAGAATGGCAAAGTTGTTGATTACCTGAGGCATCGTAAATTCCGTCTTGGTCTGGCTGCCGTGCTCACGCATTTCCTTCGCGGCCTGCCGCACCGCCTCGATCTGCTGCTGAAGCTTTTCGTAGGTGGGCAGCGACTGCTCGATCTCCTCTTTTCGCAGGACCTTTGCACCGATGGTACTTCCCTTGGTATTTGCCATTCCCTTCACCGTTCCTTTTCTGTTGATTGTATGGTTTCCCCTTTCGGGGCAATTTGCTCACGTTCTGTCTTGTCTTATCCCGCAAACCCGCCGGCCGCCGGAAGCATTTTCCGGGGCGGGCACGATGGGCAGACAGCAAACAGGCAGCAGCCGGATACCCCAACTGCTGCCTGCTTATTGATCCGATCATTGGGGGATGAATGCACCGCACTGCATTTGCCCGGTCTCATTCCTTTTTTTGTCTCAGAAAATCCCGATACATCCGCTCACAGCTCAACACCTTAAACCGCCGGCCGCGGCGCTCCAGCAGCACTGCAATGATGAGGGCAGCCGCTTGCACCAGAACCTTTTCCTCTGGTGCATTGAACTGCCCGAACAGAATGACCAGCAGATACACGATGAACACCGTGATCACTCCGTTTCGCCCCATAAGCGAAAAGGCGCTGAAAAGGCTCAGCTTGCTGTCGTTCTCCGAACAATCCGCAATGTGCAGATAGATTTTTTTGCCAATCGCGTCTTTTTCTTTTTCATTCATGTCTGTATCCAGACTTTCCCCAAAACACTCCTGATATTTTTTTTTGACATCTTCTCTTTTCTGCCATTTCCTATGCACTCTGATCAGGTCTGCTTTCCAGAATCTTTCCAGAAACTTGCTCACTTCCTGAATCAGCATTCCCGTCACATAGCTGATCAGGATAAAATACGCCACCAGCACCACATCCTGGTGCCCAAAAAACTTCAGAAAGGGCTCCGTGACCCCTCCCACATAATAATTCAGCGCCAGAATCACAACGGCACCGGGAACGAACATGCTCAAAAAGTCGATGACGGTAAACTTTTTGACAAAATGCTCCACTCCGCTTTGAATTTCCTGTTCCGGCTGTATGTCTGCCATTGCTCAATCCTCCCCTGTGATTCCGGACATTCCGGCCCCCTAAACCCTTCTATGCCCAGTATAATTTGCACATTTTCGAGTGTCAAGGAAAGGAACAAAAAATGTCTGATTTTGCCGAAGAATAACCCTTTTCCCCGAGACTGACGCCTGTTACGTGCGGAACGAAAAAAGGCCCCGGGCGGCGTGCTGCCGCCCGAGGCCTTCTCATAAAATCCGGTTTATTCCGCGCCCACCAGGCCGTTCCACAGCCGGTAGTACACGCCCTGCTTTGCCAGCAGGGTCTCGTGGGTGCCCTCTTCCTCGATGCCCTCGGCGCCCAGCACCAGAATGCGGTCCGCATGCTGGATGGTGGTGAGCCGGTGGGCGATGGTCAGGGTGGTGCGGCCCTTGGCCAGCTGCTCCAGGCTCTTGCCCACCAGCACCTCGCTCTCGTTGTCCAGCGCGCTGGTGGCCTCGTCCAGGATCAGGATGGGCGGGTTCTTCAGGAACACCCGGGCGATGGAGATGCGCTGCTTCTGCCCGCCGGACAGCTTCACGCCCCGCTCGCCCACGTAGGTGTCGTAGCCGTTTTTCAGCTGGGTGATGAACTCGTGCGCCCCGGCCAGCTTGGCGGCGGCGATCACCTCTTCCCGGCTGGCGCCCACCTTGCCGTAGGCGATGTTCTCATACACGCTGCCGCTGAACAGGTACACATCCTGCTGCACCACGCCGATGGCGCTGCGCAGGCTTTTCAGGGTCACGCTGCGCACATCCTGATCGTCGATCAGAATGCGGCCGCCAGTCACGTCGTAGAAGCGGGGGATCAGGTTGCACAGGGTCGTCTTGCCGCCGCCGGAGGGGCCCACCAGGGCCACCTTCTCGCCGGGCCGGATGGACAGGTTCACATCCCGCAGCACCTGGTTGTGGTCATCCGGATATTCAAAGCTCACGTTCTCCAGCCGGATGGCGCCCGCCTTCACATCCAGCGGCTTTGCGTCCGGCTCGTCGAAGATCTCCACATCCGCGTCCATGATCTCGCAGAAGCGTTCGATGCCGGTCATGCCCCGCTGGAACTGCTCGGCGAACTCCACGATGCGGCGGATGGTGGCGATGAGGGTGGTCACATACAGCATGTAGGCCACCATGTCGCCCGGGTCGATCCTGCCGTATACCAGGAACAGACCGCCGGCCACGATCACCACCAGATACATCAGGCCGTCGAACAGGCGGGTGCTGGTCTGGAAGGCGGCCATGTAGCGGTAGCTCTGCTTCTTGATGGCCTGGAAGGCGGCGTTGTCCTTTTCGAACTTTTCCTTCTCCACTTCCTCGTTGGCGAAGGCCTTCACCACCCGCTCGCCCAGCAGGCTGTCCTCAATGCGGGCGTTCAGCTCGCCGATCTGCACCCGCTGGCGGCGGAAGGCCGCCCGCATCTTCTGATTGATGATGGTGGAGACCACCGCCATCAGGGGCACGCAGGCGAAGAGGATGAGGGTCAGCGCCACGCTGGACTGACACAGAATCACGAAGGAGGCGGCGATCTTGATGGCCGCGATGAAGAACTCCTCCGGGCAGTGGTGGGCAAACTCGGTCACATCGAACAGGTCGTTGGTGATGCGGCCCATGATCTGGCCCACCTTGGTGTTGGAATAATAGGTGTGGCCCAGCTTCTGCAGATGAGCAAAGGCGTCCCGGCGCATGTCGGTCTCCACATACACGCCCATCACATGGCCCATGTCCGCCATGTAGTAGTTGGCCGCGCCGTCGATGAGCCGCAGCACCAGGTACAGAGCACCCAGCTGCAGCACCACCTGAGCGGTGAGGGCCGCCAGATCGGTGGTGGCGGTGTTGGTCAGGTAGCGCATGATAAGCGGCAGCACCATATCACACAGGGTGGTGAGGGCCGCGCAGAACAGGTCCAGCGCAAGGATATGCCGGTATTTGCGCAGGTAGGGCCAGAAGCGCCGCATCAGGCCCTGCTTGTTGGCTTTGGTTTTCATATCGTTTTCCATCCTCAATTTTCTGTTTGGGTCGGGTACACACAAAAGCGAAGAGACCTTTTTGGTGATCTCTTCGCTCGTTGATTATGTAGGGGGATCAGCCCGCCGCGCCAGCCGGAACGGACTCGGTGCCTTCCGGCGCGGGGGCCGGATTCGCGGGGGTGGAGTTGTCCGGCACGGTCACCGTGGGCTCACTGGGCGCAGGAGCCTGGGTGGGCTGCGGTACCTCAGTGGCCGGAGCCTGGGTGGGCTGCGGTACCGGGGTTGCCGGGGCCTGCGTGGGCTGCGGCACCTCAGTGGCAGGAGCCTGGGTCGGCTGCGGCACCGGGGTGGCCGGGGCCTGCGTGGGTACTACGGGAGCGGGGCTCGCGCTGGGGGTGGGACTGGGCGAAGCCGTGGGCTCCGGCGTCTGGGTGGGCTCGGCCTCCTTCTGCTCGAAGTAGGCGGTGAGGATCACACCGTTGGCGTCCGCGTTGCCGGGCACCGTGAAGGTCAGGCTCTCGCCGCTGCCGCCGGTGCTGCCGATGGTGGCAGCCCAGCCCACAAATTCCCAGCCCTCATTGGGCACAGCGGTCACGGTGGAGCAGGTGCCGCCCTTGGCCACCATCTGGCTGGTGGCGCCGCTCAGGGTGCCGCCCTCGCTGCACACAAATTCCACCGGCACCTTGGTGCTGGTCTGGCCGTTCTCGCCCCGCACCGCGATGGGATCGCTGGTGATCAGGTTCGGGGTAACGCCCTGCACCTCAGGCACCTTGTTCAGGGGCTTGGGACGGGTGTCCTCGGTGATGTAGGCGTGGGTCTTGATATACTCGAACAGAGCCCGCACGCCGTTCTGGCTCAGATGTACACCGTCGCTCAGGGTGTAGTCGGTCTTGGCCCAGCCGGTTTCCGGGTCCTCCAGAGCCTGGCTGCTGTCCAGATACTTATAGCCCTCCTCCTCGCACATCTGCACGATGGCGCTGTTCAAGGCATCCACCTGGGTCATGCTCAGGGCAGTGTTGCTGCGCTGCTTGTCCAGCGGGGGGATGGCGTTCACGATGATATCTGCATAGGGGTACGCCTCGTGGATGGCGGCAAGGCCCTCCTTGTACTCCTCAATGAAGGTATCCACGTTCATGGTCAGGTTGTTGGTGCCGAAGCCGATGATGACCCGGCGGGGCTGCATGATCTTGACCGCCTCGGGCATGGTCACCGCGGAGGACCGGCCCACGAAGTTCTCGCACTTCAGGGTAGCGATCTGCTGCACGCCCATGCTCACCACGCCGATGTTGTTGTCGATGGTGGTAAAGGGCTCTTCGTTGCCCTCCGGGCCGTAGACCATGTAGCGCACGGTGTTGGAGTCGCCCAGGAACAGGGTCTCGTCCAGGTATTCCTGACCGGCGTCCTCGGTCACGGCCAGCACGGTGCCTTCGTAGGCTTCCACATCCACCTTGCCGGCGGTGGCGTCGTAGGAAGCGTCGCTGGCGGGCTCGGACCAGCTGGTGCTGCCGGAATCATCGGCGGGCTTTCCGCCCAGCACAGTGAACCACACCACAATGGCCGCGATGGCCACGATAATCAAGCCGCAGATGGCTGCCAGGATGGGCAGGGCCGCCGGCTTTTGAAGCAGCGCCCGCAGTTTTCTCTGCCAGGGCGCGATTTTACGATTGGATGCCACGATTCGTTCACCTTTCTTTTTCAGTCGGGAAAATTACTCGTACCCATCTATTTTACACTATTTTACCCTGAGGCGCAAACCATACGGCAAAAAAACGCCCGTCAGCGCAAATTTTTCACCTTTTTTGCCCGAATTTCGGATTCTTCCCCCCACGCAGATGCAAAAAAGGCGGAGAATTGCCCTTCTCCGCCTTTTTCCTTTGAATTCAGCTCAGCAGCTGCAGCCGCCCCGGCTCCACCCGGATGTCCGCCTCCGTCACCTGGGGGCTGGCCTCACCGTCCAGCGTCCAGCCGGTGGGCTCGTCAAACACCGCCCGCACCCGCTTCGCCTGCAGCAGATACAACAGCTCGCCGTCCGGCTTCTGGCTCATCAGGCATGTTACCAGCCGCCGGGCCTGGGGCAGGGTCTGGGGCTTGCGCAGGATCATCACCTCAAACAGGCCGTCGTCCAGCTTCACCGCGCTCTGCTCCGGCATCGCCATGCCGCCGATGTAGTGGGAATTGCTCACCGAGCAGTACCAGAATTCCCCCTCCAGCTCCAGATCGTCCACCTGGATGGACGCTCTCCAGCCCTGGGAGAGATCCATCCGCAGCACGCCCTCCAGCACGTAGGCAAAGTGGCCCAGCAGATTTTTGGTGGCCTGGGGCGTCTGGTAGGACACCGCCGTGAACATGCCGAAGGCCGCCACATAACAGAAATGCCGCTCGTTGAACCGGCCCAGGTCCAGCGCCCGGGGCTCGAAGCGGCCGATGGCGGCGCAGTTTTCCTCCAGCGGACGGCGCAGCCCCGCCGAGGCGGCAAAGTCGTTGGTGGAGCCGAAGGGCAGGTAGCCCACCGGCAGTGACCGGGGCAGGGCCATCACATCGTTCACCGTGTAATGCAGGGTGCCGTCACCCCCGCAGCAGACCACCGCGTCAAATCGGTCGGGGTACTCCGCCAGCAGAGCGGCGGCGGTTGCGCCTTCGCCCACCGGGCAGGCGGTAACCAGGCAGCCCGCCCGGGTCAGCCCGGTGATGATGGCCTCCAGCTCCTGGGCCACCCGCCGCTTACCTGCGGCTCCGTTGTAGATCAAAAGCACCTGACGCGCTGTGTTCATGTTTTGCCCTCCGTTTCGCGGCAGTGCCGCCCGCGCCCCGCGCGGCTGTAAATGTTCTGTTTATTGTATCGCGGCAGGCGGGCAAAAGTCAAACGAGAGCCGTCGAACAAAACAGAAAGGGGCCGGGGAGATGTTTCCCCAGCCCCTTGGTGTTGCATAAAATTCAGCACAGAAGCTGCTTGCGGAACAGTCCCGCCCGCTTGAGCGCCGGACGCAGCGCCCCGGCCAGGATCACGGCCACCAGCACGCCCGCGCCCGCGTTGATCAGGCTGCTCATCAGCTTGGTGACCAGCTGCACCTGCACCGCACCCAGGGTCTGCCGCTCGATGAAATACATCATGATGAAGCTCTTGCCCAGATACAGCACCACATAGGTGAGGGTGCCGGCCACCGCGGCCGCGATATCCCAGGCGCGCTGAGCCGCCGGGCTTTTGCCCATACCCTTGCGGGCGATGAGACCGGCCACGAAGCCGATGAAGAACTTGGTCAGAAAGGTGATCCAGCTCTCGGCAATGTACAGAGGGTTGGTGAAATCAAACAGCATGCTGCCCATGCCGCTGGCAAGGCCGCCCACCCAGGGCCCGAACAGCAGACCGGTCAACGCGCAGAAGCCGTTGCCCAGATGTACCCGGCTCACATCACCGATGGGGATCTGCATCCAGCTGGACGCGAATACCAGCGCGCTCATCAGGCCGAACACGGCCAGCCGCTGCACGCTCCAAAACTTCTTTTCCATAGATATGCCTCCCGGCGGGGCGGGCTGTTTTTGTCCTTGACTTTTTTCGCCCCGTTCTCTATGCTCATATTATACCGAATTCTGACCCCATGATAATATCCAGAAGACAACTTTTTTATGGGGTCAGTTTTACCGCTTCACTGAGCAAAAGAGAGGAGTTTGTTCGCATGTTCCAGCTTTCTTTCGCCGCCCGGGACGGGGACGGGCCGCTGTATGACCAGCTGTACCGGGCCATTGTGGCCCAGATCCGTCAGGGGAAGCTGGCCCCCGGCGAGCGGCTGCCCGGCAAGCGCAGCCTGGCCGAGGAACTTTCGGTGAGTGTGAACACGGTGGACACCGCCTACCAGCTGCTGGTGGCGGAGGGCTACCTGGAAGCCCGGCCCCGGTCCGGCTTTTTTGTGCAGCGCTATACCGGCCCCAAGACCGCCCTGCCCGGCCCCGCGCCCGCGCCCCGGCCCGCGGATGTGCCGGTGTGGCGGTATGACCTTTCCACCGGCGGCATCGACACCGCCCTCTTCCCCTTCCGCACCTGGGGCCGCATCCAGAAGGAGCTGCTCTATTCCCAGCCCCAGCTGCTCACCCGCGGCCATCCCCAGGGGGACGAGGACCTGCGCGGAGCCATTGCGGACTACCTGCGGGCCTACCGGGCGGTGGACTGCGCCCCGGACCAGATCGTGGTGGGCGCGGGGGTGGAGTACCTGCTGGGCCTGCTGGCCCGGCTGGTGGAGGGGCCTGCCGCGGTGGAGGACCCGGGCTACGGCCGCACCCGGCGCATTCTGCACAGCAGCGGCATGGACTGTGTGCCGGTGCCGGTGGACAAGCAGGGCCTTCAGGTGGACAAGCTGGCCGAAACCGGCGCCCGGCTTGCCTATGTGACCCCCAGCCATCAGTTCCCCACCGGCGCGGTGATGCCCGCCGGGCGGCGGGCGGCGCTGCTGGAGTGGGCGCTGGCCGAGCCGGGGCGGTACATCATCGAGGACGACTACGACTCGGAGTTCCGGTTCGAGCTGCGCCCCCTGCCCAGTTTGCAGGGCATGGCGGGCAGCGGCGGACCGGTGGTGTATCTGTCCACCTTCTCCCGCAGCCTTGCCCCCAGCATCCGCATTGCCTACATGGTGCTGCCCCGGGGCCTGCTGGCCCGCTTTGAGGATGAGTTCGGTTTTTACTCCTCCACCGTGAGCCGGTTCGAGCAGCAGACCCTTCGGGTATTTTTGCAGGAGGGCCACTTCACCCGTCATCTGGCCCGCTGCCGGGGCAAATACCGCACCCGGATGCAGGCTCTCACCGGTGCGCTGGATTCCGCCTTCGGGCCGGGGCGGCTGCATTTTTCCGGCCAGCACACCGGCCTGCACCTGCTCATTCAGGTAAAAAACGGCCCGGGCGAAGCGGAGCTGGTCCGTCTGGCCCGGGCCGAGGGGATACGAATCACCGGTCTTTCGGAATACTGCACCGCCGCCTCCTGCCCGCCGGGCACGCTGGTGGCGGGCTACGGCGCGCTGGCGGAAGAGCAGATCGAACCGCTGGCACAGCTGCTGGCCCGCATCTGGGGCTGAGCCGTTTTTCCGGTTACCCCAGCGCCCCCGCCGGGGCTCCGCTCACCGGTGGCAGCGTGGGACTGGGCACCGGGGTGGGGCTGGCGGTGGGCTGCGGGGCGGCGCTTGCCGGTGAGGCCGTCTGCTCCGAAGGACCGGGTGCCGGGCTGGCCGAAACGGCCGCCGAGGGGGCGGGCGTGGCCAGAGCCGGGCTTTCGCTGGGCTGCTGGCGCTGCTCAAACCAGCTGCTGGCGCTGGCCATGCTGTCCTCGGTGAATTCGTAGCGCGTCCCGTTTTCGCCCCAGCGGCCGGGGATCACCTCCATCTCCACCTGAGCCTGCCGGCGGGCCAGCCAGTCGAGGGTGTCCTGCAGGTCGTACAGGTCGGTGAGGGTCAGGTCGGAGAGCAGAGTGCTGCTGGCCTTGCGCAGCCCCTCGATCAGGGTGGTGGCAAGGCTGGGCAGCTGCTGGCGCAGGGCCGCGTCCCACACCGCGCCCCGGATGCGCTCCAGCCGGGCGGGCGGCACCCCCTCATCCGCCAGCTTTGCCAGAAATTCCGGGGCATCCTCCGGCGCAAGGCTCACCACCGGGTCCTCGCTCAGGCCCAGAGCTACCAGCTCCTGGGGCTCCAGCAGGCCGGTCAGGTTCACCCGGGGCGGCTCCATGCCGTTCCAGGCGGTGGCAAGGCTGGCCGGGGCGATGGCCAGATACCGGTCGATCTGGATGTTCAGGGTCTGGCTCAGCAGCTCCGCCGCCCGGCCGGGCCCGGCGCTCTGGTAGCTGTCCCGCAGGAGGGTGGGCCCGCCGGGGGCGGACACCACACTGGCCGCGGGCACCGGGCAGACTCTTATGATATTGTTCACGCCGTCCAGCCGCAGCAGCACAAAGCCCGGCTCCTCGGCGGCCACCGCCACAAACAGGGTGTGGTCGTTTTCCTGGGTGGGGCTGCCCACCGGCACCCCGCTCTGGGCGATCTGAGCCGGGGCGGTGTCCTGCTGCCACAGGCCGTACAGCACAAAGCCTCCCAGCAGCGGAATCAGAATGGCCAGGGTGAGAAAAAACGAAAGCCAATAGGCCTTGGGGCCGTTTTGCATGCACATCGCTCCTTTTCATAAACTGCGCATACAGCATGGGCTGTTTGGGCAGAATCTATACCAGAAGGAGGCTTTGCCATGAAAAAACAGGACCCCATCCCCAGGGCGGTGCAGCAGGTGCTGAAGGCCGCCCGCCCCGCCAAGGACGACCCGGAAGGCAGCTATACCGGCATGCCCGCCATCCCCGGCGAGATGCCCCAGCAGGACGCGGACGATCTTTGAGCGCACAAGAAAAGGACCGATGCAAGTGCATCGGTCCTTTTTGCTTTTTTGGTTACTCCTGATAGAACGAGCCCATGTAGCGGATATACTCGTCGGCGGTGTGGTTGGCGCGCCAGTCCTGCACGCTCTTTTTGTTGCGCTCACCGGCAATGACGGAGAACTCCTTGCCCAGCTTCTCGAAGGCCTCGTCCACCACCTCTTCGGGGGTCTGGGCGATCTTCATCACTGCTTCGCCCTGCGGGCCGCCGGGCAGGTTGCTCAGCAGGCTGGGGGTCAGGGTGGTGCCCAGGGTGATGACCTCCACGTCCACGTTGGTCTTCTCCACCTCGCAGGCCACGGCCTCGGTCATCTTCAGGATGAACGCCTTGCCCGCGCCGTACTGGCCGTTCCAGGGGGAGCTGGAGATGCCGGTCATGGAGGAAACGTTGATCACGGCGCCCCGATCCTGGGCGGCAAAGATCTTCATGTAATGGTAGAAGCACTTCATGAAGGTGACCACGTTCACGTTGATCATGGCCTCATGCTTTTCCCAGGGGGTATCCTGGATCTTGCCGAAGGAGTGCAGGCAGGCCACATAGCTCATGAAGCCCATGTCCAGCCCTTCGGTGGCGGCGAAGATGGCGTCGGTGGCGTTGGGGGTGGAGAAATCCGCCTTGACCACCTTATAGTCCACGCCGTAGGTCTGCTTGATGCTTTCGCCCAGCTCCTTCAGCTTCTCTTCCCGGCGGCCCACCATCACAACGTTCATGCCGCCCTGGGCCAGCTTTTCACAGAAGGCCTTGCCCACACCCTCGGTGGCACCCAGAACGATGCCCCATTCGCCGTATTTTTCGCGCAGATTCATGTTGAACAATCTCCTTTTTCTTTCTGCCGTTTCCGGGCAGTTTTTTCCACTTTTTTGCGGGGGTCCGTTTACAGTGTAGAGTAATATACCACTTTGACAAATCGAAGTCAAAGTGCAAAACGTAGAATTTCCGGCCGCTTTTTCTACACACTACACTGCGGTATCGCTTTATCTTACTGCGCCTTCCGCAAAAAAAGGACCGATGCGGTTGCATCGGTCCTTTTCGCTTATTGGGAAATTGTGCTTACTTCAGCACGGCGGCGGCGAAGTCGCGGCCGTACTGACGGGCCTCGGCCAGCTGGGCGTCGCTGGGCTTGAAGCGGACCTTCAGGCCGGGCAGAGGCTGGCCCAGCTTCAGGGCCTCCATGCGGGCGGTCAGGTTGGGAACCGCCTCGCCGCTCCAGCCGTAGCTGCCGAAGGCAGCGGCGGGCAGGCCGCGGTGGATGATGGGGTTCAGGCCCACCAGCATCTCGTAGATGGGAGGCAGAGCGTCGCCCACCAGGGTGGGGCTGCCCAGCAGGAAGCCGTCGGAGGACTGCAGCGCAGCCTTGGCAGCGGCGTTGTCGTCAGTGACCAGGTCAAACATCTGGATGTGCTGCACGCCGCCGTCCGCGAGGCCCTCGGCGATGGTCTCGGCCAGCTGCTTGGTGTAGCCGTAGGCGGACACATAGGCGATGACCACGTTCCGGTCCTCGGGGGCCTTCTTCACGGGAGTGGCCCACTTGCGGTACAGGTCAAAGTAGTGCTGGATGTTGGTGCGCAGCACGGGGCCGTGGCCGTTGCCGATGAACTCGATGTCCAGATCCTTGATCCGGTTCAGAGCCTTCAGCACGAAGGGCTTGAAGGGACCCATGATGTTGTCGAAGTAGTACTTGTAAGCGGCCTCGAAGTCGCCCTCGATCTGGTCGTTGAACACCCGGTCATCGGCATAGTGGCAGCCGAAGGAGTCCACGGTGAACAGGGCCTTGGCCTCGGGGATGTAGGTGTACATGCTGTCCGGCCAGTGCAGGAAGGGCACGCTCAGGAACTCCAGGTGCATACCGCCCAGGTCGATCTGGTCCTTCTCGGTCACGGCCTGGCTCTTGAAGGGATGGTTCACAATCTCCTTCAGGAAGGTCAGGGCGGTGGCGCTGCCCACAACGGTGGCATTGGGAGCCAGGGCCAGCAGCTTCTCCACGCCGCCGGCATGGTCGGGCTCGGTGTGGCCCACCACGATGTAGTCGATGGTGGCGGGGTCGCAGACTTCCTTCAGGTTCTCCAGATACTGGTCGAAGAACTTGGCCTTTACGGTCTCGAACACAGCGGTCTTCTCGGTGCCCTTCACCACGTAGGCGTTGTAGCTGGTACCGTACTCGCTGTACATCACGATATCGAACACGCGCAGATCAGGGTCCTGCACGCCGACCCACCAGATGTTTTCCTTAGCCTGTAATGCTCCCATTGTCGATTCTCTCCTTTATCGGGCGGGCTGGCCGCCTTGTTGATATGATTTGCCGTGCGCGCCGCGGCAGACCGCCGCTTTGCGTTTCTCAGACAGCACCGCATCATTCCGGGCGGTGAAACACGCCGGAAAATTTTGGCGTGAATTGTGCGGTGTTGCCTCTATTAAAATACACCTTATTATACGGCGAATAAAAGCACCTCTGTGTTGCAGTGGCAACAAAATGATGTTTTTTTATCAATCCCGCCGGTCGTAGAGCAAAAAGCGGAACCCGATGGGGGTTTCCAGCCGCTCCAACCGGGCCAGACGGGCGCTGCCTTCAGCAGGAGTCTTCCAGTAGTAGGGGGTCATGGCGAACAGATCGCCGATGGCCTGACCCTGTACGGTGATGCGCTCCTCCACCCGGGTCTCCCCGGCCAGAGAAAAGCCCGGGTAGTCCACCTGCTGGCAGGGGTTTTCATAGGGCTCGTCATAGAGCACGTCCTTCAAACCCATCAGATGCCCGGCGGTGGGCACCGCGTAGATGAGGGTGCCGCCGGGGACAAGGCAGCGGTGGAACTCCTCCCCCGCGAAGGGGGAAAAGATGTTCAGCACCACATCGGCCCAGCCGCTTTCCACCGGGGCGGCGAAGCTGCTGGCCACCGCGAAGGCCGCGCCGGGCAGCTTACGCTTTGCCGCCAGCCGCACCGCGGCCTTGCTGATGTCGAACCCGGACAGCTCAAAGGGCAGACCCTGCCGTTCCAGCTCGGTGCAGATGGCTTCGTCGTAATAGCCCTCGCCGCAGCCCGCGTCCAGAATGTGCAGCACGCCGCCCTTTTTGCGGGCAAGTTCCGCGCACAGCCGGGCCAGCTCGGCGGCGAAGGGGCCATAGCCGCCCCCGTTCAGAAACCGGTTGCGGGCGGCCACCATCTCCTTGCTGTCGCCGGGAAGCTTGCTGTGCATCCGGCTGGCCAGCAGCAGGTTCACGTAGCCCTCTTTCGCCCTGTCGAAGCTGTGGCCCGCCGCGCAGCGCAGCGCGCCGCCGTTTTCGCTCAGGGCCTTGCCGCACACCGGGCACATGAAGCCGCTCATTCCTCCGCCTCGCCCTCGATGGGCTCGGAGAAGCCGCCGTGGCTCTTCATGTACTCCTCAAAGCTGGCGAACTTCTGGGCCGGGGGCTTGCGGGAGATCAGCAGCAGGCCCGGGTCCTCGTCCTTGACCGGGGCCGCCTGCCGGGGCTGCTTTTCCGCACGGGCGGGCTTTTGCTGGCCACGGCCGGTATTCCGCTGGGTTTGCTTTTGCTCAGGGCGGGCGGCGTTCTTCTGCTGACCGCGGCCGCTCTGGGCCTTTTCCCGGCCGGAAGCGGCCTGCTTTGCGGGCTGCTTTTCCGCCGGGCGGTCGCTGCGGTCACTCCGCTCGTTTCGTTCATTGCGCTCGGAACGCTCGCCGCGCTCCTCCCGCTTTGCGGCCTCCTGGGCCGCTGCCTCCGCGGCCTTGCCTGCCGCGCGGCGACGGCGGCGGCGGCGCTTTGCACTGGCCGAAAGGGGCTGGCCAGCCTGGGTGTTCTTTTCTTCCACGTTGCTAACCTCCTGCTGTTTTTCAGGCGCTTTGACGGCCTGCTTTTGTTCGGTTTTGGGTTGTTCCGCCTGCGGCTCGGGCTTTGCCTTCCGGCGCTCGGGGCGGGGTGCGGGCTGGACCAAAACGACGGGCTCCGGGCGCTCGCCCAGGTCCGGCAGTTCCAGCACCGGGATCTTCTTCCGGTTCAGCTTTTCGATGCCTGCCAGATATTCCTTCTCCTCCGGGCTGCAGAAGCTGATGGCCACGCCCTCAGCCCCGGCCCGGCCGGTGCGGCCGATGCGGTGCACGTAGGTCTCGGGCACCTCGGGCAGATCAAAGTTGAACACATGGGAAAGCTCGTTGATGTCGATGCCACGGGCGGCGATGTCGGTGGCCACCAGGGCGCGGATCTTGCCCGCCTTGAAGCTGTCCAGCGCGGCCACACGGGCGCTCTGGCTCTTGTTGCCGTGGATGGCCGCCGCCCCGATGCCCTGCTTGTTCAGGAAGGTGGCGATGGCGTTGGCCCCGTGCTTGGTTCGGCTGAACACCAGCGCGCTGGTCACCGACGGGTCGGCCAGAAGTCTGGCCAGCAGCCGCTTTTTGTCCGGCTTGTTTACAAAGTAAAGGCTCTGCTGAATGCGGTCCACGGTGCTGCTCACCGGGTCCACCTTCACGGTGACCGGCTTTTTCAGGATGCTGTTGGCCAGCTGCTCGATCTCTTTGGGCATGGTGGCGCTGAACAGCAGGTTCTGGCGCTGGGCGGGCAGATGGCGGATGACCTTTTTCACATCATTCACGAAGCCCATGTCCAGCATCCGGTCCGCCTCGTCCAGCACGAAGATCTCCAGCCGGCTCAGGTCCACGTGGCCCTGACCGATCAGGTCGTTCAGGCGGCCCGGGCAGGCGGTGAGCACATCCGCGCCGCGGCGCAGCGCGTCCACCTGAGGCTGCTGGCCCACACCACCGAACACCACGCAGTGACTCACGTTCAGGTAGCGGCCGTAATTGGCGAAGCACTCGTCGATCTGCAGGGCCAGCTCCCGGGTGGGGGTCAGGATCAGCGCCCGCACTCCCTTGTGGGAGGGATGGCTGGCCGCCAGCCGCTGCAGAATGGGCAGCGCGAAGGCAGCGGTCTTGCCGGTACCGGTCTGGGCGCAGCCCAGCAGGTCGTGGCCGGCCAGCACCGGCGGGATCGCCTTGGCCTGGATGGGCGAAGGGGTCTTGTAGCCCTGCTCCTCCACTGCCTTGAGCAGAGGGCGGGTCAGTTTCAGTTCGCTAAAATTCATAGTCCTCCAAAAATCGCTTTCCTAAAAGGCAGCGCCAAAAGGCAGCGCCGCACCCGCTCTCCGGGCGCGGCCTCTGTCTGAAACAAGCCGGGGCGCGGCGCGCTTATCGGATGCGCCTGCACTCCAGCTCGTATCGCTGCTGCCGGGCCTCAAGGGACGCAAACAGCCCCAGGGGCAGAAACTCGCCCCCGCAAAGGCCCCGGAACAGATCCTCATTTGTTTCACTCAGCAAAATGCCGGTGTTGCCGTCCGCCGCCAGCTCCCGCAGCTCGGTTTCATCGGAAATCCGGTCGGTGAAGCAGGCGGGGTTTTCCTGCAGGTAGTCCTGCAAAAAGGCCTCCAGCACCGCCGCAGCCAGCGGCCAGCGGCCTCCGGTGGGCCACACCTTTCGCTGCCAGGCCCCGTACACAAAGCACAGCGGCCGAAGGCTTTCCGGCGCGGGCTCGTCCTCCAGACGCACCCCCTGCCCGGCGCACCAAGTGCGGAAGGCCGCCAGCAACGGCAGGCCCTGCACCCCCATCACCAGCCGGTGGGCGGGGGCAAGATGCAAACCGGGGCTTTGGATGCTGCACACCTCGGCCAGGCAGAACCGGGCCGGATGGTGTTCCCGCCCGGCCTGGTCCAGCTCCTCCCGGAGCAGCATCCAGAAGGCCCGGGCAGCGGCAAGGTCCTCCCATCCGCTCACCGGAGCCAGCAGCGCCGCGCCTTCGGGTGCTTTTTCTGCATCGAACAGCGCCGTCAGCACATTTAAGCGGGCGGTATCCTCCACCGCCCAGCCCTTCACGCTGCCGCCGCCGTAGCTCAGCTCCCCCTCATAGAGGGGTGCTTCCTTCTGTATGTTCGCCAGCGGAGCAAACAGCTCCGCCTCGCTTTTGTCCGCCGCCAGCAGGATGTGGCTGCTCTGCAGCGCCGCGTCCTCCCAGCGGTCCAGCCGGGGCAGCACCTGCCGGGCGGCCAGCGCCTGAGGCGCCCGCACCGGGGTGCGGCTGCCCTGAGCAAAATCGTATTGCTCCAGGTCCACCAGACCCACCAGGCCCCGGCGCACCCGGCCGTCGGGCAGGGTCCGTTCCAGATACACAACGCCCTGCACCGCCCGGGTCAGGGTGTCCCCCGCCCGTTCCATGGCCGCCTTTGCCGCGGCCAGTTTCTCCCCGGTTTCCACCCGCTGGAGCAGCGCGTCCGGCACCAGAAGCCGCATCACGCCGGGGGCATTCTCCCCCCGGGCCTCCAGCTCCTGCCAGCTCTCCCGGCTCAGCGCGCCCGCCGAGGGGCAGGCCCACCGCTCAACAGCAACCGGTTCCCCGGGCAGCAGCAGCTCCCCGGGGCAAAAGCAGGGCTGACTCATTCGCCTGCCTCCACCGCGAACACATCGCCGGTGCGCACGCCCACATATCCGCAGCCCTTGGCCGCTGCCTTGGCGGCATCCAGCTGGGTCTGGGTCTCCTCGGTGAGCTCGCCGCTCACCCCAATGGCCAGGTTCTCAATGCCCAGTGCATCGATGGTGCCGCCGGTGAGGCGGGTCTCCTGACCGCTGGCCACGTTCAGCGGGTATTCCACCCAGCAGGTGGCCTTTTCCTGCCATACCGCCAGAGCGTTTGCCAGGCACTGGGCCTCGGTCACGCCCGCGGTGTCGCCATAGCTGGCCTTGTCGCGGCCCGCGGTGGTGGGCAGCTGCACGGCGGTAAGCCAGATCTGCTCAAAGCCCATGGCCTTCGCCTCATCGATGATGCCGCCGATGTATTCCACCGCGGCGCTGGAATAAGGATTCAGCCAGGCCTTGCCGCCCTTGTCCTGGGCAGCGTCCAGCCACAGGTAGTCGCTGCCCTGATACTTCACCGCCATCTCCCGGTTGGCGCTGGCCGCCAGGGGGTCCCGGAAGGCGCACACGCCCGCCACCGGCACAATGCCCTCCGCCTTGAGGGCGGAAGCCACCGCCGCGCCGTCGATCTGAGTGGCGGAAAGGCCGGCTGCCGCTGCCGGCAGAGCACTGGCGTAGTACACACTGCCGGTGCTGTCCTTCAGGGGCACCACCGCGTAACGCACGCCCTCACCGGCCAGCTGACCGGCCAGCTGAGCCGCCGCGTCCGCACTGGTCAGGCTGGCCGGGTCCAGGAAGGCCCAGCCGCCCTGGGTCATGTCGTTTTCCGCCTGAGGCTGCGCTGTGGGCTGGGGCTCGCTGGCCGCCTGGCCCTGGCTTTCTGCGCCGGTGCTCTCGGGCTGGGAAACGCTCTGCGGGGTGCTGGCGGGGGTCTTTTCGGAATCGCCCCGCACAATGCTGTACCAGGTGCTGGTGCCGAAGTTGATCACCGCGGGGCCCACCAGCCAGCCCGCCACGAACAGGGCTACCAGTGCCGCCGCACCGCCGAGAATGCGGGCGGCGCGCTGCCGACCGGTATAGAAGCTGCGCCGGTACCGCTTTACTTTGCCCAGGTTTTTCTTTGCCATACGAAATCAAGCCGCCTTTCCGCGTGGGAGCTTTGTGCGCCTTCGCGCTGTGTCATCCAATGGAGATCCGGTGCCCGGTAAAGCCGTAGATGGCCAGCGCCAGGATACCGATGTAGATCAGGGTAATGGGCAGACCCTTGAAGCTGCCGGGGACCATGTCCTGCCGCATGCGGCGCTGGCCCTCGCCCACCACCACCACGGCGGCGGTGTAGCCCACGCCGCTGCCCAGTGCAAAGCCCATGGTCTGCAACAGGTTAAAGTTCTGGGTGGCGGCGATGAGCAGCACGCCCAGCACCGCGGTATTGAAGGTAGCCATGGGCAGCACCGCCAGCATGGGGCGGGCCTTTTCCTTCAGCACCAGCAGCAGCACGCCCAGCACCACAAAGAAGGCCACCGTGCTGCACAGAATGAACAGAAACGGGCGCACGGCGTTGCGCCAGCTCAGCGGGGTGAGCAGCAGGTTCACCCAGTAGGTGAGGGGTGCCGCCACCAGCTGAATCAGGCAGAGCAGGCCGCCGAAGGTGAGGGTGTCCACGGTGGAGTCCTCCACCAGCTTCACCAGGCGGGACACGCCCATCGCCCGGCCAAATACCGCGTTTTCCGCGAAAATTGCCGTTACAGCATACAAAAAGAAGGTGCTGCAGGCTTTTACTACTTCCATCATTCGCCTCGTCTCGCCTCCGTATGCACATGTTTTTTATAAGCCCGCACCAGGCCGCGCCAGACAGCGCACACCACGCCCAGCAGAATGAATCCGCCCGCGGGCAGGCTGGCCATGGGCAGCAGGGTGAACTTCAGCCAGGGAACGGCCACGCCGAACACGGCACCGCTGGCCAGAAGCTCCCGCAGGCAGCCAATGAGCAGCAGCACCAGCACATAGCCCGCAGTGGTGCGCAGGCCCTTGCGCAGGGCGGTGATCACCCGCTCGGGCTGGGGCCGCTCGTACCGCTTGATGATCAGCGGCTCCACGATCAGCATGGGCAGGTAAACGCCCAGCTGCAGGATCTCCACATCAAACATGGCCCGCAGCGCAAAGTATACGCCGATGTACAGAATCGAGCTGGTGAAGCAGTACACCAGCGCCCGCAGCTGGCCCCGGCCGGTGCGGCAGATCATGGCTGCCACCACCCGGGTGGGGGTCAGCAGCAGCAGAACCGCCACGCTGAGCATCAGGGCGTTCATGCCGTTGGTGGCGGCAACCACCAGCGGTGCAAGGCCCATGCCCTGCATGATGACCGGGTTGTTCAGGAAGATCCGGTCCCGCCGGGCAATGCGCTCCATGTTTTCCGACAGGTATTTCGCCTTCTTAGAGTTCACGGCGCACAACCCCCTTTCGGTGCAGGATGCGAAGCACGGCCCGGTCCAGCCAGCCGGAGATGGCGTTCATTGCCAGAATGGCAAAGCACACGCCGGTCTCGTAGTTGCCGTAGTAGCGGAACATCATGGCCATGAAGCCGCTGAGCGCGCCGTACAGAATGCGGGAGATCCGGTTGCTGGGGCAGATCACCGGGTCCGCCATCAGGTAGACCGCGGCAAACAGCAAACCGCCGCTGCACAGCTCGTACTTCATCACCGCCAACCGGTCGGCCACATAGGTCCAGGGCATGCTGAAGGCGGGGATGTCGCCCAGGCGGGGGGCCACAAAGGCCACCACCGCGCAGGTGATCAAAAAGCTGAACGTCACGCTCAGATGCAGGCTGCGCCGGTTGGCCAGAAACAGCGCGCAGGCCAGAATGACCAGCAGGGCGGTCACGCCCATGGGGCCCGCATAGTTGCCCAGAAACAGGGCGGTATTATCCAGTGTGGGCAGGCCGCCGGTCTTTAAGGCATGCAGGGGGGAATCCACCAGCTGCACGCCGGAAACACTGCCCAGCGGCAGCGACTGGAACAGCTGGACCTCCGGGTAACGGAACACCTGCTCGGGCCAGCTCACCGCCACCACCGCGTAGCCCACGGCCGTGGGGTGGAATACGTAGCAGCCGTAGCCGCCGAAGGCCTCCTTGCCCAGCAGCACCGCCGCCACCGCGCCCACGATCACCACATAGTAGCTCACGGTGGCGGGCAGAATGAGTGCCAGCATGAAGGCAAAGGCCTCGCTGCTCCACTCGCCCTTTTCATAGGGGCGGCGCCGCAGCCAGGCCACCAGACGGTCGCTCAGGTTGGCGGCGATCACTGCCGTGCCGCACAAAAGCACAGCCCGCAGCCCATAAAAGGCAAAGGCCATGGCCAGCAGCGGCAGGCACATACAAAACAGATCTCGATGAACGCCCTTATCCTGCCGGATGCGGGCCAGTTGTTGTTCCTTCAAGTGCTCTGCTCCCTTCGTTGCAAAATTGGGGCCGCTCACAGGCTCTTCAGCCCGCGCACGGCAGCGGCCATGTCGGCCTTGCCGAATACCGCGCTGCCCGCCACCAGCAGATTGGCGCCCGCGGCCACGCACTCAGGGCCGGTCACCGCGTCCACGCCGCCGTCCACCTCCAGCCAGGGCGACAGGCCCCGGGCATCGCACGCGGCGCGCAGGGTCTTCAGCTTCTCCAGGGCGCTGGGCATGAACTTCTGGCCGCCGAAGCCCGGCTCCACGCTCATCACCAGCACCAGCTCCAGCCGGTCCAGGTAAGGCAGAACCGCTTGTGCCGGGGTGCCCGGCTTGATGGACAGGCCCGCCTTGCAGCCTGCCGCATGGATGGCGTCGATGGTCTCGCCCGGGTCGCTCTCGCTCTCCAGGTGGAAGGTGATGCAGCTGGCGCCGGCCTTCACAAAGGGCTCCACATAGTCCAGCGGGCGGCGGATCATCAGATGGACGTCGTAAAAAGCATCGGGCAGGGCCTTGTGCAGGCTTTGCAGCACCGGCACGCCGAAGCTGATGTTAGGCACAAAGCAGCCGTCCATTACATCAAAGTGCAGCATGTCGGCTCCGGCATCCAGCACCTGACGGCATTCTTCACCCAGGCGTGCGAAATCCGCCGCCAGGATCGAGGGGCTCAGTTGAGTCATGGGAAAGGTCCTCCTTATGGATCACGCGCAACGGGCCCGCTCTACAAATCGTAAAACGTCAGAGCGTGCGCAAAGATATACAGTATAATTTTATCCTATTTCCCGCTAAAAAGCAAACCACCATAACCCTTTTCACGTTTTTTGCACAAAAACGCGGTTTCCGGGCCATTGGCCGAAAACCGCGCTGGGTGTTTTTCACTTTTTCCCGGGCTGTTTGCGCCGCTGCTCCGGGGGCGGGTCGCAGGGCAGGGTGAAGCTGAACTGGCACCACTGGCCCTCCTCGCTCTCGGCCCAGATCTTGCCGCCGGACAAGCCCACCAGGATCTTGCAGATGTGCAGCCCCAGGCCGCTGCCCCGGGCGTTGAGGCCCCGGCTCTTGTCCTCTTTATAGAAACGCTCGAACACGAAGGGCAGCGCGTCCGCTCCAATGCCCTGACCGGAGTTTCGGATGGACACCGTGACCATGCCGCCGCTCTTTTTCACTGAGAAGCGGATGTAGCCGCCCTCGGGGGTGAACTTGAGGGCGTTATCCAGAATGTTATAGAGCACCTGATACACCAGGTCCTGGTCGGCGTAAACCAGCGTGCGGGTGGGGGCCAGGCCCTGGATCTCCACCTTCTGGTTCTGGATGCGCTGCTCGGCACTGAACACCACGCCGGTGACGCTCTCCCAGATGTCGTAGCTCTGGGCGTTCACCCGGTACTCGCCCGCCTCCAGCTTGGAGATGTCCAGCATGTTCTGGATCAGCCGAGTCAGCCTTCCCACCTCCTGGCTCACCAGGCCCAGATAGTGCTGGCGCATATCGTCGGGGATGGTGCCGTCCAGCATGCCGTCGATGAAGCCCTTGATGCTGGTCATGGGGGTGCGCAGCTCGTGGGCGATGTTGCCCATGAAGCTGGCCCGGGAGGAGTCGATGGTCTCCAGATTGCGGGCCATGTTGTTGAAGGTCACCGCCAGCTGGGCCACCTCGTCGTTGCCGTCCACCGGAACGCGCACGCTGAAATCGCCGCTGCCGAACTTGCGGGCGGCCTCGCTGATGCGCCGCAGCGGGGTGGTGAGCCGGTTGGTCACAAAGATGGCCAGCAGGCTTGCCGCCAGCAGCAGCAAACCGGCGCTGAGCACAAAGATGGAGAACATGTCGCTCACGAACACATTTAGGCTGGCCGCGCTGGCCGAGGCGAACACATAGCCGCTGGCCGCGCCGGACTCGTCCCGCATGACCCGGCCCACGGTGTAGTATTTGCCGCCGTACAGCCCGCCCAGGGTGCCGGTCTCAAAGAAGCCGTCCTCCTCCTGGGCCTGGCGCAGGATATCCCCGCTCACGCAGCTGCCCACCAGCGGCTCGGCCTCGTTCTGGGTATACAGCATCACCTGACCGGAGGCATCGGTGAGCAGCAGGTTGGTGCTACTGGTGCGGCCGATCAGCTTCATCTGGTCCTGCACGCTGATGCGGGCACTCTCATCCTCCAGCAGGCGGCGCAGGGGGGAATCCTCCTGCACCTGCATGGCGGTGACCTGCACCACATCGTTCAGGGTGCTGCGCTTGTCCTCCTGAAAATAGCCCATCACCAGATACATCTGGATCAGGCCCATCACCGCCGTGCTCACGATGAGCAGAATGGCGGTGGTGCTGAAATACATGGAACTGATGCTTTTTCTCACGCGCGATCAATCCTTTGCTTCAAACTTGTAGCCCACGCCCCAGACGGTCTTCAGGCTCCACTGCTCGCTGGCGCCCTCCAGCTTTTCCCGCAGGCGCTTGATGTGCACATCGATGGTGCGGGAGTCGCCGTAATACTCGAAGCCCCACACCTCGTCCAGCAGCTGGTCCCGGGTGAACACCCGGTTGGGATGACCGGCCAGATAGGCCAGCAGCTCCAGCTCCTTGGGGGGAGCCTCCACCACCTTGCCCTTCACCTTCAGCTCGTAGCGGCTCATGTCCAGCGAGAGGTTCTCGAACTGGATCACGCCCTCCTTGCCGGATTCCTCCGGATTGCAGCGGCGCAGCACCGCCTTGATGCGGGCCACCACCTCTTTGGAATCAAAGGGCTTGACCACATAGTCATCGGCGCCCAGCTCCAGGCCCAGCACCTTGTCGAAGGTCTCGCCCTTGGCGGTGAGCATAATGATGGGGGTGTTGCCCTGGGCGCGGATGCGGCGACAGACCTCCCAGCCGTCCATCCGGGGCATCATCACATCCAGAAGCACCATGTTGGGCTTGTTCTGTTCAAACAGCTCCAGGGCCTTTTCGCCGTCGTGTGCGATCAGGGTCTCGTAGCCTTCCTTGGCCAGATACAAACGCAGCAGCTCGCAGATGTTCTGGTCATCGTCCACGATCAAAATTTTCTGGTTGGGCATATTCTCCCGCTCCTTTTTCTTTTATCAGGCCGCAGGGATACCCCCGCGGCCCGGATTTTTTCAGCTTATTATATTTATTATACAATAGAAATGTGGACAAAAAAAGAACACCGGCAGCCCCTGAGGGCGTTCTCCGGTGTTCTTTTGTTTTTAATCGGTGCGCATCGCAAACTGGTGGGGTGTTGTGCCCGTGTATTGCTTGAACACCTGGATAAAGGTATTGGCGCTGCTGAAGCCAACATCCAGCGCCAGCTCCCCCACCTTGGTGTCCGGATTCTGCCGCAGGATCTGTTTCGCCTGTTCGATCCGGTACTCATTGAGCACCTTTTTAAAGGTCTGACCGGTCTGCTTTTTGAACAGCGCACTGCAGTATTTGGGCGAAACGTTCAGGTTTTCCGCCATGTCGTCCAGCGAGATATCCTTCCGGTAATTCTGCTGGATGTACTCCAGCATATGCTTGCCCATATCCTGCTTCAGGTCCGCGTCACGGCTGGAGGTGTTGCGCACAATGCGGGCAAACGTCATGCGGATCTTCTGCAGCAGCTGCTCCGTATCCTTGCAGTCCAGCAGCTCGTTGATGGGCGGATAATCGTTTGTCTCCTCCAGCTGCAGCTCCTGATAGATCCGGTTGATCGTGGATACCAGCGCAAAGGCAAAGCTCTTTTTGTTTTCGTTGGACAGGATCTTGCTTACCAGGTTTTCGTGCATTACCTCTTCCAGCATTACCAGCGCGCCCTCTTTTCCGGAAAGGGTCATCTGAACCAAACTTGTTTCAATTTTCAACGGGTAATAATACCCTTTATAATAGATTTTGGCAACATCCTCCGCGGCAATGAACATCTGGTTGGGAAGATTATGCCGGTATTCCATCAGATGGTTGCACTGCTCCATCAGCATGTGCAGGTTTTTCAGGCCTTTTGCCGGGCTGCTCAGGGCCACTCGCAGCTGAACCTGCAGCGAGATGCCCGTTTTCGCAAACAGCTCCTGAATCCGTTGCACCGCTTTTTTGGTGTCATCGCAATGGAACACCATCGCAAACCCGGCATCGCCCATATTTAAATAGTATTGATCGCAGGACAGACGCATCTGGGCTCTCAGCGCTCTTTTGGCATCCTCAAAAACATCGCTCGCCAGGTTTTCCTCCGCCTGCTCCGCCAGCGCCACCACGAACACCGTATTCCCCAGCTGAAGGGCCAGCTCCTCTTCCTGGAAATTATCATCCAGCAGAGCGTTTTTGATGGTCTGCTCCACCAGCTTCTGCTGGCTGTGGCTCAGGGAGGCATCCAGCTGGTGGGCCTTCTGCGAGATCTGCGAGGTCCGTTTCCAGATGTAATCGAACTCATTCACATCCTCTTCCAGGCTGCCTCCCATCCGTGTCAGCAGCTCCTCCACCGGCGCATACAGATGGCGATACAGCCTTTTCGCCAGCAGCACACTGCCCGCGATCAGCACGATCAGCGGGAGCAGGTGCACAAAGGTCTGCCCCACTCCCCCGGACAGCCAGGGCGGATAGCTCGCAAAAAATGTCCAGCCGATCTCGGAAAACTGCGCCCCGATGATATTCTGGCCATCCACCTTGAAGCCCAGGGGCGCCAGCGTTGACGGCAGCGTGAAATCATGCTCCTCAATCTGCTCCTTCATCTGCTGGTAGACCTGCAGATCATCGTTTTTCCCCACCAGCACCGTATCCTGCGAGCAGATCATCCAGTCAGAGCAGGGCAGATCCCCGAAGGTCTCTTTAAAATTCCGCTGATCGATGGACAGCACAAACAGTAGATCGCCATTTATATAATTTTGCAGGGTAAGATAGTTGATCATGCCGCAGGTTGCCGGGTCACCAACCTGCAGAAGGTCATGCCCGTAGGCCTGCTTTTTGAGTTTGTCGTAGATCCGCCGGATCTCCTTCTCCTCGGTTCCGATCATCTGGGCAAACCGCTCCAGAGACTCGCTGTGCGTGGGCATGACCACCAGATCGTTTTCCTCGCTGATATAAACCGCCGAGATCGTGTAATAATTCAGCCGGCCGGAGATCAGCATGCTCTCCGCAATCTGCTTTTGCGCGGCAATCGCATTGAAATACATATCCTGCTGGTTCTTGCTTTCCCCAAATTTTTGCAGCTCCGGGGTATTCTGCAGATGGGAGAACATGGTGAACACGGTGAGCAGCTCGGTGTTCACCGTGTCGAATCTGGAGGAGGTGTATTCCAGGATGATATCCTTCTGATTGCCGGTTTCTTTGATGGTCAAAGCAAAGAAATACATCAGGCTGAACAGCAACAGTGCCACTGAAAAAACGCCAATAAAAGCCATACTCAGGGTATACTTGTATGGATGCTTTTCCACCGTCATCTTCTCCCTTTTTCTTTTTTTCGCACATGCTCTGCTTTTATTTATCGAACATTATAACAAAAAACATTCCAGGACACAAACACGCCGGCGACACAGCCCCGACCCCCGCCATCCGGTTATATTTACTTTTCCATACGGGCATTCGGAAAACCCGATATTTTTCACCTAAAAGTCAGTCATAACAAATAAAACCACCCCCTCCGGGTTGTACACAACAACCAAAAAATGAAATTTCTATGTAATTTTTTCAATAATTCGTTCAAAAACATCGAGATTTACATTCAAATCCGCACTCTTTATAATCAAACCTGTCAGGCGGGGTTCCTCGATGAACTTCACAGCCAAAACACGTTTGAAAGGGTGACTCACTTTTGAAATCCGCAACCGTTGCCGCACGTTCTGCCGCCGCTAAAAACAAGCCCGCCGGCGGAACAGAGCGCCCACTGAACAAGGCGAGTTTCAGATCACGCTTTATAAAAGACTGGGATCTGTATCTCCTTCTTCTTCCGGGCCTGATCTGGTTTATCCTGTTCGCCTATGTGCCGATGGGAGGCCTTGCCATTGCATTTCAGGACTACAACCCGTGGAAAGGCATGTCCGGCAGTGAATGGGTCGGTCTTCAGAACTTTATCGAATTCATCTCCGACGATGTATTCCTGCGCACCATCAAAAACACGCTGATGCTCAGCCTGTTCAACATTCTGTTCTGTTTCCCGGCGCCCATCATCCTTGCCATTCTGCTCACGGAAATGAAGAACAAGACCCTGAGCAAGATCACACAGACCGTCACCTTCGTTCCCTATTTCATTTCTCTGGTGGTTGTGTGCGGCATGGTGATCAGCTTCCTGTCCCCCAGCACCGGCCTTGTGAACGTTATCCTGCGCAACCTTGGCTTTGAAGAGCATTATTTCATGGTGGACCCCGACGCGTTCCGCCCCATCTACACGCTTATGATGATGTGGCGTGAAACCGGCTTCAACGCGATCGTATACATCGCCGCGCTGATGGGCATCGACCGCCAGCTGTACGAGGCCGCAAAGGTGGACGGCGCTTCCAAATGGCAGCAGATCCGTTATGTCACCATCCCCGGTCTGATGCCCACCATCGTCATCATGTTCATCCTGCACATCGGCAAACTGGTAAAGGTGAGCTACGAGGCAGTCCTCCTGCTTTATCAGCCCGCCACCTACCAGACCGCAGACGTGATCGGCACCTATGTATACCGTACCGGTCTGCTGCAGCAGGACTTCGGCCTGGCTACCGCCGCCGGCTTGTTCGAATCTCTGATTGCTCTGATCCTGGTCGTTATCTCCAACCGGATCAGCAAAAAGGTTTCCGACAGCGCACTTTGGTAAGGAGGAAATTTCGAAAATGAAACACAAGAAAAATCACATTGCCCGCACAAAGGGCGAGCTTTCCTACGAAATTTTTTCCACGATCCTCTGCGTGCTGATCATCGTGCTTTCGCTTTATCCCATTTATTACATCCTGATCTGCTCGCTGAGCAATCCCTTCGCCGTACAGTCCGGCGAGGTCATGTTCACCATCAAGGGCTTCACGCTGGAAAGCTTCAAGGCCGCCTGCAAAACCCCCGGCCTGTGGCGCGCTTACGGCAACACCATTTTCTATACCGTATTCGGTGTTGTGTTCAACATGTTCTTCACCGCGACCATGGCATACGCGCTGTCCAAAAAGCGCCTGATCGCCCGGAAGTTTTTCACCCTGCTTGTGGCCTTCACCCTCTGGTTCCAGGCCGGCATGATCCCCCTGTACCTCACGCTGCGCAACTACAACATGCTGGACAAGCGGATCACCATTCTTCTGGCCTTTGCCATCAACGCCTACAACCTGATTATTCTGCGCAGCTTCTTTGAACAGCTGCCGGATTCTCTGGAGGAGGCCGCCTTCATCGACGGCGCAAGCAACATCCGCATTTTCTGGTCCATCTATCTGCCCCTTTCCAAGCCGGCCCTGGTCACCGTAGGTACCTTCTATGCGGTGTCCCGCTGGAACAACTACTTCTGGGCCATGAATATCCTGACCGACGACAAAAAGCTCCCCCTGCAGGTCATGCTGAAAAAGCTGCTGGTGGACCGGGTCGCCGGTGCCGAGGAGGCAGCCATCGTCACCGCTTCCTCCGCCACCAGTCCCGACACCATCATCTACGCCATCATCATTCTTGCAGTGATCCCCATGCTGGTTGCCTACCCGTATCTGCAGCGCTACTTCAAATCCGGTGCCACGCTGGGCGCTGTAAAGGGCTGACCGACGTACTTTCAGGAAGCTTATCCTGATTTTATACATCCACGCGAATTATAAGGAGGATACCATGAAAAAAGCATTGTCTGTTCTTTCCATCGGGCTGGCAGCCGTGCTGGCCTTTACCGGATGCGGCGGAGCCGCCGCCTCCGGATCCGCCGGGTCCGGCTCTGCATCCGCCAGCTCGGACAGCCCCTACCTGTGCTCTTCCGAGCCCGTCACCTTCACCTTCTTCAACATCTTCGACAACATCACCTTCAACCCGGAGTGGCAGGTGTTCCAGGAAGCTGCCAAGATGACCAACGTGACCCTGGAGAGCAGCGTCTCCCAGAGCAGCTCGGACGAGACCACCGCGTTCAACCTGATGCTCTCCTCCGGCAAGCTGGCGGATATCATCAGCTACAAGCAGATGTCTGACCTGGAGAAGCTGGGCCATGACGGTGGCCTGATTCCCCTGAACGATCTGATCGACGAGCATGCTCCGCATCTGAAAAAGGTTCTGGAGGAAAACGAGGAATTCCGCAAAATCGCCACCTCCGAGGACGGAAACATCTACGTCATTCCCAAGCTCCAGACCATCACCGTTGCCGAGGGCGACTTCATCCGTATGGACTGGCTGGAAAAGCTGGGTCTTGAGGTTCCCAACACCGTGGATGAGCTGTACACCGTGCTGAAGGCCTTCCGTGAGCAGGACCCCAACGGAAACGGCCAGAAGGACGAGATCCCCTTCTTCAGCCGCCAGGGCACCAAGAGTTTCAACGACGTGCTGAACCTGTGGGACGCTCACGAGGATTTCTATGTGCGCGACGGCAAGATCACCTTCGGCCCCATGGAGGAGGAGTTCAAGCTGGCCATTGAGAATGCCATCAAGTGGTACTCCGAAGACCTGATCGACCCGGAATGGTTCACCCGCGGCTCCAACGCCCGCGACATCCTGCTGGGCGCTAACCAGGGCGGCTACTGCAACGACTGGTTCAGCAGCAACGCAGAATACAACGACAAGCTGGCCGACACCATCCCCGGCTTCTCCTTCCTGCCCATTGCTCCCGTGGAAAACCAGAAAGGCCAGCGCATCGCTCATACCAGCCGCGTCGGCAATCCCGGCTGGGGCATCTCCTCTCAGTGCAAGGACCCCGTGGCAGCGATCAAGTATTTCGACTTCTGGTTCACCGATGCGGGCAACGATCTGATCAACTACGGCATTGAAGGCGTTACCTACACCCGCGACGAGAACGGCAACATCCAGTACACCGACGCCATCATGAAAACCGACAAGACCGCCCTTTCCGAGCTGCGCAACTACGGCGTTCAGTACCGGATCGGCATGATTCAGGATTACGCCTACGAAGAGGCCTGGAGCAACGACATCGCCAAGGAAGGCAACAAGATGTATGAGGAAGCCGGCTATGTATATACTCCCATTCCTCAGCTGAACGGCGAGCTTGCTCTGAAATACACCACCGAAGAGGATGCTGAATACAGCAAGATCATGGCCAGCGTTACCCCCTATGTGACCGAGATGATCCAGAAGTGGGTTCTGGGCTCTGAGGATTTTGCAAGCAGCTACGACGGATTCATCGCTTCTCTGAAGGATAAGGGCATCGAGCGTGCCATCGAAATCAACCAGACCGCCTATGACCGCTATATGGCAAGCTGATTTTTAAAACAAACCAAAGGCGGGGAGTCTGTTCCCCGCCTTTGTTCTCGTCTTTTTTCAATCGTTAGGAGGTTCATTATGATCAATACCGCTGCACTGGAACAGGCCTACCAGGCTTCCTTGGACAAGATCCGCCGCAACTGCCCTGTGATCGGCGTCAGCTTCCCCCATGTGGCAATCGGCCCCCACGGGGAATACAACAGCGAAAAGCCCAATTTCTGGACCGGCGGCTTCTGGGGCGGCCTGCTGTGGCTGGCTTACCGGGAAACCTTTGACCCGAAGCTGCTGGAAACAGCCATCGCTCTGGAGCAGGTGCAGGACCGCCCTCTGGATGAATACATGCACATCCACCATGACGTGGGCTTCATGTGGCTGCCCACCGCCGTGGCCCATTATCGCCAGACCGGCTGCCCGGAATCCCGTGTGCGGGGCCTGAAGGCCGCCAGCCATCTGATGGGTCGCTTCAATCTGAACGGGCGGTTCATTCGTGCCTGGAACGACGAGGTCTTTGAAGACAGCCAGGGCTGGGCCATCATCGACTGCATGATGAACATTCCCCTGCTGCACTGGGCCTCCAAGGAACTGAATGACCCCCGGTTTTCTCAGGTTGCCGTTGCACATGCAGACACCGTGCTGAAAAGCTTCCTGCGTCCGGACGGAACCGTTCCCCATATCGTGCACTTTGACCCGCAAACCGGCGAGAAGATCGAAAACATGGGCGGGCAGGGCAAATCCGCCGACTCGGCCTGGTCCCGCGGGCAGGCATGGGCCATTTACGGCATGGCGATCTCCTATCGCGAAACCGGCCATCAGCGTTATCTGGATGCGGCCAAGAAGGTCGCCCGCAAGTTCTGGTCCTCCCTTCCCGACGACAAGGTCCCCTATTGGGACTTCTGCACCGAAGAGAAGGACACCTGGGTGAAGGACAGCTCCGCCGCCTGCTGCGCCGCCAGCGGAATGCTGGAGATCGCTCGCCTGGTGGACGACCCGGAGGAGTCCGCCTTTTTCACCAACTGCGCTCTGGAGCTTTTGCAGAGCATGGTGGATCACTGCGCCTGCTTTGACGACACCACCCAGGGAATCATTCGGTACGGCACGGTAAGCTATCCCGCGAACCGCCATGTGAACGTACCCATCATCTACGGCGACTTCTTCTTTGTGGAAGCACTTGCCAAGTGGAAAGGACTTCCCGGTCTGTTTTAAATGAGGTGACCGCCATGAAGCATCATCTGATCATGATCGTTGCCGATCAGCTGCGCTGGGATGTTCTGGGCAAGGGCCACACCCCCAACATCGACTCCATTGCCGCCGAAAGCGTCTGCTTTGACCGTGCCTACTGCGCGAGCCCGCTGTGCGTGCCTGCGCGGGGCGCCCTGTTCACCGGCTGCTGCCCCAACACAAACGGCAGCCGGATCAACCCCTGGTTCGCCCAGGATGCGGCCAGCGGCCAGGTCCACGCGGGGATCGAGCATCTGTATCATCTGATGGAACACCACGGCTGGGACTGCCTGCACAGCGGAAAGCAGCACCTTTTCACAGAGGGCGGCAAGCTGGAGGATGATCCCGGCAGCAAAACCAGATGGCTTTCCACCGAGGAAAGCTACAAGCAGTTCCTGGCAAACGCACAAAAGCGCGCCCCCGGCGGCCCTCGTTTCCGCACCCCTGTGCCGGAGATGGCAGGCGGGCGCTACACCCGCCTTTGCAACTACTCCAACGCCGAGACCGGCTGCTACGAAGAGGGGCCTGCCTTTTATTTCGACGGGTATTTCACCGACCGGGCGCTGGAGGGGCTGCGGCAACGCGATTGCTCCAGGCCGCTTTTCCTGAGCGCCATGTTCCTGGCCCCTCATCCCCCGTTTGACATTCCGGACCCCTGGTATTCACAGCTGAGTGAAGCCGATGTGTGCCTGCCCGAAAACGTGGGCCGCTGGTACCCCTATCAATCGCCGCTGCAGATGTACAATCTGACGGGCGTGGTGGGCAGCCGCTATACTCTGGGCCAATGGAAGGAAAGCTGGCGCGTTTATCTGGGGCTGGTGCGTCTTTTGGACGATTGCGTGGGCCGCATTCTGCAGGAGCTGAAGCGCCAGAACATCTACGACGACTGCCTGATCGTTTTCACCTCGGATCATGGCGAAATGCTGGGGTCTCACCGGCTGTTCCAGAAGATGTGCATGTATGAGGAATCCGCGCATGTTCCCCTGTACATCCGCCTGCCCGGCAAGGCACACGCCGGCCAGCACGTCAGCCGGCCCGTCAGCCACATCGATGTGCTTCCCACCCTGTGCCACTATCTGGAGCTTCCCACCCCTCCGTGTGAGGGCCGCTGCCTGGACGAGCTGATCCGTCATCCCGACCAGGCAGCGCAAAAGGATGTCTTCCTCCAGTTTGACGGAAACGGCGCACTGAGCAATTTTCAGCGCTGTATCGTCCACGGCTCCCACAAGCTGATCGCGGATGTTTTCAAGGACGAGGTCTATTTTGAGCTGTACGATGTGGAAAGCGACCCGCAGGAGACACAGAACCTTCTGTTCACTGCAGACTGCCTTCCCCTGGCACAGAAAATGCTGGAGCTTCTGCTGGACCACATGCGCCGGACCCACGACTCGCTCCGGCTGCCCAGCACGGATCTGGCCGCATTCGTGCGCCATTATCAACCGCTTGAAGCAAAGCAGGGGGTACTTGTATGACACGCGACGAAATCCACGAACTGAAACGCCTTTCCTTTCTTTATCATCCCGAGCGCATCCGGCAGCTTCTGGCGCAGGCCGATCTGGTGTGCGCCAACACCTTTGTGTTCACCCGGCGCTGGGACATGGAAGCCACCCATCAGCCCGTGACCTTCCAGGGCCCCATCTGCTGGCGCTATCTGGAAACCGGCGATGTGGAATGGCCGGTCATGCTGGCCCGGCAGAGCTACCTCATCGATGTGGTGCTTGCCTATCTGCTCACCGAAGACCGAAAATATCTGGACTGCTTTGTGCGCGTCGTGCAGGAATTCATCGAGAACTGCCCGCGCTCCGAGGAAGAAAACCACAACAGCTGGCGCACGCTGGACACCGGCATCCGCGCCGCTGTGTGGGTGCGCTGCCTGGAGCTGCTCCAGCCCCTTGACCTTCTGTCCCCCGGCTTTCTTTCCCTTGTGCGCGGCAGCCTGAAGGAGCACTTCGACTTTCTGTTCCAGTGCATGGACGCCTACCATCTTCTGAGCAACTGGGGCGTTCTTGCCAACCACGGCGCGGTTTTTGCCGGGACCTGGCTCGTCGGGCAGGGCTCGGCGGAAATCGCGGACCGGCTGCCGATCCTGTGGGAACGGTTGGGCCGGCAGATCCATATACAGGTTCTTGCCGACGGCGTTCACTGGGAGCAGTCCCCCATGTACCACCACGAGGTGCTCTGGTGTTATCTTGAGCTGATCCACCTGGCAAAGCAGAAAGGCCTTGCTCTGGATGAGGAACTGTTGGCCAGAACGCATGCCATGTGTCTTGCCACGCTGGGCGAGGCAAAGCCCAACCATCACCAGCCCATGCGCGGCGATTCGGACAACACCGATGTGCGGGATATCCTCACCTTTGCAGCCTTCCTTTTCCAGGACGCACAGCTGCGCTCCGGCAGTTACGACCAGCCGAATCTGGAAAACCTCTGGCGGATGGGCGCGGCCGGAGTCCGGGCCTATCTCGCTTTGCCCTGCGCCCAGGCGGCGGACCGGGGCCAGGCCTTTGCCCACAGCGGCAACTACTATTTCCGCTGTGGGCAGGGGGAAAAGGCTGCCTGGGTGCGCTTCCGCTGCGGGCCCCTGGGCAGCGGCCACGGCCACGCCGATCTGCTTCACCTGGATCTGAGCGCAGACGGGGCGGACATTCTGGTGGACCCCGGCCGGTACACCTATGTGAACGGGCCCATGCGCACCGGCTTGAAGGCATCCTCGGCGCACAATACGCTGCGCATCGACCAGGAGGACTTCACCGACTGCTGCGCCTCCTGGCGCTTCGGCCGGATCGCCAAACCGATCAAGGGCGAATACTTCGAGAACGACCGTTACGGATATGTGAGCGGCATGCATCTGGGCTACGCGCACAAGGGGCTTTTCGTGCGCCGGGAAGTGGTTTATTGCAAGCCCGGCATCCTGGTGTTGTTCGACAGCATCTTCGGCGTCGGCGAGCATCAGCTGGAGCAGAATTTCCATTTTGGTCCGGGCAAGGTTTCTCTCACCGCCAACGGTGCCGCATTTGAAAACGGAGCGGTGCGCGCGAGGGTCCAGAGCTTTGCGGTCCAGCCCGCGCTTTCCCTGCACAAAACTCCCTATTCCCCCACCTACAACCTTCTGCAGCAGACCGACTGCCTGCGCGTGCAAAGCCTCTTCCCCCAGAACCAGGGGCTCCTGACCGTGATCGGCTTTGGCGAAAGCGCGGACTTTGTGGCGGAAAAGATGCCCATTACCCAGGCGCTGGACCACAGCCTCCTGACCGATGAGGACGCACAGGCCGTTTCCATCTCCTGCCCGGCCGGTCAGCGCGCGGTCCTGTTCTCCCGCAAGGAGATCATTGGAAAAGTCAATCTTCTTTGCGCCGCAGACAGCTGCGGCTATGGTCAAGCCATCGTATTCGAGCCAGACGCCCAGCCCTTCGTGCTGAGCTGGTAACTATTTAAAGGAGCATTATCATGAAATTGTTATGGGGCGACATCCACAATCATTGCGGGATCACTTACGGCTACGGCAGCCTGAAAAACGCACTGGAGCGGGCAAAAAGCCATCTGGATTTTTGCGCCGTGACCGGCCATGCCATGTGGCCCGATATCCCCGACCGCACAGAGGAAACCGCATTTGTAGTGGACTTTCATCAGGCGGGATTTGAAAAATTAAGAGCGCATTGGGATGAGGTTGCCGCGCAGCTGGCCGCCTGCAACAGCAAGGAGCTTGTCACCTTCCAGGCATACGAGATGCACTCCAGCGAATATGGCGATCACCATATTGTTTCCCCCAGCGACAGCCTGCCGCTGATCTATCGGGACTCCCCCGCTCAGCTGAAAGAGGACTGCAAGGTCCCCGCGCTGACCGTCTGCCATCATATCGCCTACACCCCGGGCTACCGGGGAATCAACTGGGACAAATTCGACGAAACCGTTACGCCGCTGATCGAGGTGTGCTCCAAGCACGGCTGCGGCATGAGCGAGACCGCACCCTATCCCTATTACCACAATATGGGCCCCCGCGACAGCCGGAACACCGTTTACGAGGGTCTTCGGCGGGGATATCACTTCGGATTCGTGGGCTCCACCGACCACCATGCCGGCTTCCCCGGCTCCTACGGCGATGGAAAAATGGCCGTCTGGGCGGAGGAGAAAACCCGCGAAAGCATCTGGCAGGCCATGCTGGCACGCCGCACCTATGCGGTGACCGGCGACCGCATCGAGTGCGAATTTTCCGTGAACGGCGCCCCCATGGGTTCGATCCTCTCCCCGGATGACGACGCGCCCCGCAGGATTGAATATCGCGTCAAGGGCTGCTACAAGCTGGACAAGGTGGTCATTTTCAAAAATCTCCGTCCCATCCATATCGACGAGGGCCTGATGCTCTTCCCCTCCCCCGACGACAATCATTACAAGCTTCGCATCGAGATGGGCTGGGGCAACAACAAGGCCGACCTGTTCCGCTGGCTGGGCAATGTGACCGTGGAAAACGGCAGCATCCTCAGCGTTGAGCCCTGCTTCCGCGGGCGCAGCGTTCTGGCCCCCTCCTCCACCAACACCGACGGCTTCGACGATGTGAACGACATCGACAGCAAGCTGCTGGAGGTGAGCGCACAGCGGGCAAGCTGGCAGTGCTTCAGCGTGAAGAATGTCTCTCCGCTGCATCCTCTGACCAGCTCCGTCATTCTGGAGCTGGAGGGCAGCCCCGAAACACAGCTCACCATCGATGTGAACGGCCACAGGCAGACCCTCACCGTAAAGCAGCTGATGGAGGGCGGCTACAGCGCCCACATGAAGCCCTATCACTCGCAGGCCTTCAAGGTCCATCCGATCTTCACCGAAACCGAATATTCGGTCAGCGGGACCTTGACGGACGACACCCACGGCGGAAAAGACTTCTATCACATGGAGGTCTATCAGGCCAATGGCTCCTGTGCATTTGTGACTCCCGTATATTTTGGATAAAAGGAAGGCCGTTCCATGGATGAATTTCTCGCAATCGACATTGGCGGGACCACGCTGAAATACGCTCTGGTCCGCGCCGACGGAAGCATTCAGCCGCTTGGCTCTCTGCCCACCGGCGCCGCCATGACCCGGTCGGAGCTGGCGCAGAGCCTGCACAAGATTTTAAACGACCCGCAAACCCGTTCCATCCGCGGCATAGGCATCAGCTCGCTGGGAATCGTTGACCCGCAGCGGGGCATGGTCTGCGCCGGAGTGGAAAATCTGCCCGCCCTGCAGGGCTTCTGTCCGCGGTCCTTTTTCGATGAGGCGGGGTTCGCTCAGCCGGTCTGCATCGTCAACGACGCATCCGCGGCCGCACTGGGGGAGCACTGGCTGGGCGCCGCACAGGGGCTGGACAATTTTCTCTGTGTGGCCTTCGGCACCGGCATCGGCGGCGGACTGGTGCTGAATGGCCGGCTCTGGAACGGCAGCAGCTTCTGCGCCGGTGAACTCGGCTATTGGGATTACCTGGACGACCGGCATTACTGGGAGCTGGAGGATTCCGCCATTGCACTGATCCGCAAAGCGCAGACGCAGAGCGGCTGCCCTGACCTGACCGGAGAAGCGTTCTTCGAGAGGCTGCGCCTGCAGGACCCTCTGTGCTGCGATCTGTTTGAATCCTGGGCGCAAAAAGCCGGACGGATCTTCGCCAACATCACCCTGCTGCTCGATCTGCAGGCGATCCTGGTGGGCGGGGGAATCTCTGCCCAGAAGGAGATCCTGACCCCTGCTTTGCAGGCCTGCATGGACCGCTGCCTGCCGCCCCATTCCCGCGGCCGCTGCAAGGTATCCTCCGCTCTGCTGGGAAACCGCGCCGCCCTGCTGGGCGCGGTCCGGCTGCTGCTGCCCTGAGCAGCCCGCAAGGCCATACACCCTGTTCATCCATCCAAACGATTCCCGTCATATCGCCCGCAGCGGGCGGTATGGCGAGCGGCCCGCAAGGCCGCGACTCCGGGGGGCTGTTGCAAAACGAAAGTTGCGCAACAGCCCCCCGGTTTTATGTCAAAAACAAGCTCACGAACCACCATATCCCCCCGGCTGCCGGGCGGGCCACGCCTTCGGTCGGCGCAAAAAAATCCTCCGCAATGCACCTTGAGAAAAGAAAGGTTGTGTGCTATCATTATCGTGTATTGGTATGCTCTTTTCTTTTTTCCGGAACAGGGCATGCGAGGAACCGCACAAAGGAAAACGCATCCGATCCGTGCGCAACGGGCGGAAACAGCGCCGATTTCAGCGCGCTGCACCCGCCCACTCTTGGACCCGCAAGAAAAATTAAGGAGATAGATCGAATTATGAAATTAGGAATCGTGGGCCTGCCCAACGTGGGCAAGAGCACTCTGTTCAACGCCATCACCAGCACCAAGAACGCCGCCGCGGCCAACTACCCCTTCTGCACCATCGACCCCAACACCGGCATCGTGCCCGTGCCGGACGCCCGGCTGGACAAGCTGGCCGAAATCTGGGAGACCAACAAGAAGACCCCCGCCATCGTGGAGTTCGTGGACATCGCGGGTCTTGTAAAGGGCGCTTCCAAGGGCGAGGGCCTGGGCAACAAGTTCCTGGGCAACATCCGCGAGTGCGACGCCATCGTGCATGTGGTGCGCTGCTTCGGCGGCACCGACATCGTGCATGTGGACGGCAGCGTGGACCCTCTGCGTGACATCGAGACCATTGATACCGAGCTGATCCTGAGCGATTTGGAGGTTGTTTCCAACCGGGCCGCCCGTTTCGCCAAGGCCGCCAAGACCGGCGACAAGAAGGCCGGTGCCTCCGCTGCCTGGCTGGAGCAGCTGGCCGATCATCTGGGCAAGGGCAAGAACGCCCGCAGCTTCGACTTCGATCTGGACGATGAGGACCAGGCTCTGCAGCTGAAGGAGATGGGCCTGCTCACCTACAAGCCGGTGATCTACGCCGCCAACATGAGCGAGGACGACCTGATGGAGGGCATGGACGAGAACGTGCACTACCAGGCCGTGAAGAAGCTGGCCGCCGAGGAGGGCGCGGAGTGCATTCCCATCTGCGCCAAGACCGAGGAGGACATTGCCGACTACTCCCCCGAGGAGAAGAAGGAGTTCCTGCATGAGATGGGCATCGAGGCCACCGGTCTGGACAACCTGATCAAGGCCAGCTACAGCCTGCTGGGCCTGATCTCCTACCTGACCGACGGCAAGAAGGAGTGCCGCGCCTGGACCATCCGCAAGGGCACCAAGGCTCCCCAGGCCGCGGGCAAGATCCACTCCGACTTCGAGCGCGGCTTCATCCGCGCCAGCGTGGTCCACTACGAGGACTTCGCCGCCTGCGACTTCAACATGGCCACCGTGAAGGCCAAGGGCCTGCAGCACACCGAGGGCAAGGAGTACGTGGTGCAGGACGGCGACATCATCGAATTCCTGTTCAATGTTTGATTTAGATTTAAAGGAGGACGCAATGGAGATCATCGGCATCATGGGCGCCATGCCCGACGAAGTGGAGCAGCTGTGCGCCTTGCTGGACGGTGTGTCCATCGAGCCCTACGCCGGGGTGGAATACCACCGGGGCATGCTGGGTGACAAGCAGGTGGTGGTCTGCTGCGCCGGTATGGGCAAGGCCAACGCCGCCGCCACCACCCAGGTACTGATCACGAAATTCGGCGCACAGCGCATCATCTTCTCCGGCATCGCCGGCAATATGACCGCCAAGATCGGCATCGGCGATGTGGTTGTGGGCAAGACCGTAGTTTACCACGACGCCCAGGACGACATGATCGCCCAGTCCGCCCCCTTCACCGCCGAGTACCCCGGCGATGAGGAGATGGTCAAGGCCGCCATGGCCGCCTGCGAAGAGGTGGGCGTGAAGGCCATCGCGGGCAAGATCGCCACCGGCGACCAGTTCGTGGGCGACAGCGCCACCAAGAACGCCATCGCCGCCAAGGTAGACCCGGACTGTGTGGAGATGGAGGGCGCGGCCGTGTCCCAGATCGCCGCCAAGAACAACGTGCCCTGCGTGGTGCTGCGCGCCATGAGCGACAACGCCGACGAGGCGGGCCACGAGGTTCTGGTGGTAAAAAAATTCAGCATCAGTGAATACGTGACCACTGCCACCCGCATTGTGGCCCGGATGCTGGAGACCCTAGACTGAGCCAGCGCAAAACCAGCCGCAAAACAAACGCAAAAGGACGGTGCAGGCCCTGCCGCCTGCGCCGTCCCCTTTTTTCAACAATTCTCTCCCCCGCGCCGCCGGGCAGCGTGCCGCAAATCCTCTTTGGCGCAGGGCTTTCCGGCATTTTTTACGCGGAAAAGTTTTCAACAAATTCAGTGCCGGGTCGTGGAAAACTCCGCGGCCCGGCCTTTTTTCGTCCCTCTTTTTGCCGCTGCACACCCGGCTTTCGGCCGCTTGCGGCCCAAACGGCAAAAACCCGAACAAACAGTTCGTCGACATTTGCCCCCCTCTGCGTTATGCTGCATGAAAAGGGGGAATTTATTCAATGAAAGGAAGTTACGCAACCCGGCGGGCCGCCCGCCGGAAACCGGCTGCTGCGGAGGAGGGCGTTGTGCTTGATCCGTTATCAGACCGTTCGACAAGAGCTTGAAGCACCCGAGCTGGGCCGCTATGTGAGCTATGGCATCGAGGCGGTGGCTCTGCCCGGCGGCGAGCAGTTGGCTTTTGTTCCCGATGTTTCCACCGACTCTTCCTTTGCAGCGGCTCTTGCGGACCGCTGCACCGAAGGCGCCCTGGACCCGGCCCAGCTGCTGGACGTGGTGCTGGACGCCTTGTAACCGTTTTTCTGCGCCCGCCCGGGCGCGCGCATCCATTCCAAAAGGGCAGAAGACGGTCTCCGTCAAACGGAGCGGCTCCTGCCCTCTTTTTTGCTTTGATTTACAAAAAGTCCCGCATCTGGCGGGCGGTGCGCTCCTCGAACTGCTGCAGCTCATTCAGCAGCCCCAGCGCGCCGGTGCTGGCCGCCGGGTGGTCCTTGCGGGCCTTCTCGCAGTCCATCACGCCCTGGTTGGCCCCCTGGATGACCATATCCGCCAGGTTGCGGGTGGAGCGGTCGGTGAGGGTCTCGGTCCAGATGCCCATTTTGGACATCAGCTTCACCGCCGGGCTCTGGCCGTGGCTCTGCTCGCCCAGTGCGGCCATGGCCGCGTGGGCCTGCTGGTTGATGCGGCGGTACTCCTTCTGCTGGGCCAGCAGACTGGCCTTCAGGTGCGTATCGTCGGTCACATCGA
Source organism: Gemmiger sp. An194 (assembly GCF_002160145.1). Taxonomy (GTDB): domain Bacteria; phylum Bacillota; class Clostridia; order Oscillospirales; family Ruminococcaceae; genus Allofournierella. Next base: position 110,287 of record NZ_NFKA01000003.1, read on the forward strand.
TCAGCTGGTCCAGGCTGTTTTTTCCCATCTCGGTGTTGCGCACGATCTCGTTGAGCACGGCCTGATTGTCGTTGTCGCCGTGGTTCTGGTCGTTTCTTCGTTCACTCATAAAAAAGCCCCCTTTGAAACTGGCTGGCGAGGCAAGCTTGCCCCGACTAAAGCCAGTGTTCCCAAAGGGGGTTTTGTTTATTCCTTTGCGGTCTTGGAGGCGGTCTTTTCCGCCGGTTCCTCCGCCTTTTGGGCGGGCTTTTGCACCGAAACCACCGGCCGGGCCTGCTCCGGCTCGGGCAGCGGCGCGCAGCGGCCGTAACGGGCGCAGGTGCGCCGGATGCGCTGGGCCAGCGCGGGGGCAAAGGCGTCCTCTTTGGCGCGCCAGGTCCAGTTGCCCATACCGGTGCCGGGGGTGTTGATGCGGCCCTCGGCGCCCAGCTCCAGCCAGTCGGCCATGGGAATCACCGCCAGATCGGCGCAGCTGGACAGCACGCCCCGCAAAAAGCCCCGCACCGAGCCCTCCATGGCGTTCAGGCCCAGATAATTCTTGGCCTGGGCCAGCTCCTTGGGATCGCCGTTTTTTAGCCAGTCCCGCAGGGTGGTGTTGTCGTGGGTGCCGGGGTAGACCACGCAGTTGTGGATGTGGTTATGGGGCAGGTACTCGTTCTCCGCCGTGCCGCCGAAGGCGAACTGCATCACCTTCATGCCCGGGTAGCCGCTCTCCTTCAGCAGCACCCGCACGCTGTCGAACAGATCGCCCAGGTCCTCGGCCACGATGGGCAGCTTGCCCAGTTTTGCCTCCAGGGCGCGGAACAGATCCATGCCGGGGCCGTATTCCCAGTCGCCCACCCGGGCGTTCTCCCGCCCGGCGGGGATGGCGTAATAGGTATCGAAGGCGCGGAAGTGGTCGATGCGCAGCCGGTCGTACATGGTGAGGGCGTGCTCCACCCGGCGAATCCACCAGGCGTAGCCGCTGGCCTTGTGCTGGGCCCAGTCGTAGAGCGGGTTGCCCCAGAGCTGGCCGTCCTCAGAGAAGTAGTCCGGCGGGCAGCCCGCCACCCGGGTGAGCTTGCCCTCCTCATCCACCTGGAACAGCTTGCCGCCGGCCCAGGCATCGGCGGAGTCCGCCGCCACATAGATGGGAATGTCGCCCAGAATCTGCACGCCCTTTTGGTTGGCGTAGGCCTTCAGGGCCATCCACTGGCGGTAGCCCTGGTACTGCAAAAAGCGCCAGAAACCCAGTTCTTCTGCGTTTTCCTTGCGCAGCTGCTCCAGCGCCTGGGGCTGCCGGGTGCGCAGCGGCGCGGGCCATTCCGGATAGGCCTTCATCTTGTTCAGGCCCTTTGCGGTCATGTAGAGGGCGTAGTCCTCCAGCCAGTCCTCGTTCCAGAAGCAGAAGGTGTAGTAATCGTCCGGCAGCCAGGCCTGAAAGCGCTCATAGGCCCGCCGCAGCACCGCAAAGCGCCCCTCGTACAGAGCGCCGTAGTCCACTGCCTCACTGCTTTCGCCCCAGTCGATGGTGCCGTACTCTTCCTTTTCCAGAAGGCCCTCATCCCGCAGGGTGTCCAGGTCGATGAAATAGGGATTGATGGCAAAGGCCGAGCAGCTCTGATAGGGGCTGTCACCGTAGCCGGTGGGCGAAAGGGGCAAGATCTGCCAGATCTGCTGGCCCGCCTGGGCCAGAAAGTCCACAAAGGCATAGGCCTGTTTGCCGAAGCTGCCGATGCCGTAAGGCCCCGGCAGGCTGGACACAGGCATTAAAACGCCGCATTCCCGCATAACAACCGCTCCTTTTTCGCTGTGTGGCCCCGGGGCTTCCCCCTCACGGCGCGCCGGAGCCTTTTTATAGAATTGTTCTTATTATAGCATAAAGCGCGGCAAAATGGCATCGGTGCGCGCAAAGTATGGCTCTTTTGTGCTATAATAGATGCACTCAGCGGATACCCTGCCCGCGCGCCGCGGGCTTTTTTGCACAAAGGAGCTTTTTTATGACGCAGACCGAAGCGCTTTATTATATTCAGCCGCCGGTGGGCGAGTTCACCGCCCGGGTGCTCAGCTGCACCCCGGAGGGCGAATCCTGGGCCGTGACCCTGGACCGCACCGCCTTTTACCCGGAGGGGGGCGGCCAGCCCGCCGACCGGGGCACCCTGGGCGGCGCGGATGTGCTGGACGTACACGAAAAGGGCGGCCAGGTGATCCACCGTCTTTCCGCCCCGCTGGCAGAGGGCGAGACGGTCACTGGTAACGTTGACCTTGACCGCCGGCTGGAGATGAGCCAGCAGCACACCGGTGAGCACATTCTGTCCGGCACGCTGCACGCCATGTTCGGGGCTGAAAACGTGGGCTTTCACATCGGGCAGGACTACCTGACCATGGACACCAGCGTTCCCATCTCGGACGAAGGGCTGGCCGAGGCCGAGGCCCGGGCCAACCGGGTGATCTGGCAGAACGTGCCGGTGGAGGCGGTGTGGCACTCAAAAGAGGAGCTGGCCGACCTGACCTACCGGAGCAAAAAGGAGCTGGAGGGCCCGGTGCGCGTCGTGACGGTGCCCGGGGCGGACTGCTGCGCCTGCTGCGGCACCCACGTGGAGCGCACCGGCCAGGTGGGCATGGTGAAGATCATCGACTGGCAGAACTATAAGAGCGGCGTGCGGCTGTTTGTGGTGTGCGGCGTGCGGGCGCTGCGGTACTTTGAGGCCCAGCGGGCGGAGGCTGCCGCCATCCGGTCCACCCTGTCCGCCAAGGCAGGTCAGCTGGCCGAGGCGGTGCAGCGCCAAAGCGGCGAGCTGGAGGCCGCCCGCTACCGGGCAGTGCAGGCGGAGAACGAGCTGTTCGCGGTTCTGGCCGAGGGCATGCAGCCCGGCGAAGCCGCCATTCTGCTGCGGCCCAACCTGAACCCGGACGGCCTGCGGCGGCTCTGCGCGGCGCTGAGCGAGCGCACCACCGGCCTTTGCGCGGCCTTCAGCCCCACCGAAAACGGCACCCTTGCCTATGCGCTGGCCTGCACCGCGCCGGGGGCGGACCTGCGGAGACTGTGCAAGCAGCTGAACCAGGCCTTCGCGGGCCGGGGGGGCGGCAAGCCCGGCTTTGTACAGGGCAGCCTGACCGGCGAGTTCGACGCGGTACGAGCCTTTCTGCTCGAGACCGCCCAGTCCTGAACGACTTTTTCAGACAAACACTTGTGAAGGAGAACCATAAAACATGAGAATGCGATTCAAACCCTACGCCCGGCCGGAGCTGCTGGCCTGCGACTACCACGCCCACGCCCCTCTGGAGAACAAGGGCCGCTGGCACAGCGTCTTTGCCCGGCCCCAGCAGCCGGTGCACCTGGAGCTGGGCTGCGGCAAGGGCGGCTTTCTGGCCCGGCTGGCCAGCGCCCACCCGGACATCAACTATCTGGGCATCGACATCACCGATAAGGTGCTGATCCTGGCCAAGCGGAACATCGAGCGCATCTACGCGGAAAAGGGCATGACTCCGGACAACGTGATGATCATGAGCCTGGACATCGAGCGCATCCTGAACGCCTTCAACGAGCGGGACACGGTGCAGCGCATCTACATCAACTTCTGCAACCCCTGGAACAAGAAGCTGGCCCACAAAAAGCACCGGCTCACCCACACCCGCCAGCTGGCCCTCTACCGGACCATTCTGGAGGAAAACGGCGAAATTTACTTCAAGACCGATGACGACGACCTCTTCCGGGACAGCCTCGCTTACTTCCCCGAGGCGGGCTACGAGATCGTGTGGAAGACCTTCGATCTGCACGCCGAGGAGCCGGAGTGGAACATCCGCACCGAGCACGAGGCCATGTTCACCGAACAGGGCATCCCCACCAAGGCGCTGATCGCAGTGAAGAAGCCCATGACCCGCGACGAGCTGGCCGCGGCCATCGCCGCCCGCAACCAGCGGGACAAGGAGGAAAGCGCTGCCATCCGCGCCGAAAAGGGCATTCAGTGATTTCTTTTCCTTATAAACAATAAAATAAGAAAAACGCCCCTTTCCCGGCAGTGGGAAGGGGGCGTTTTTTGTTTGTATGGTTCAGCACTCAAAGTCGCAGACGGTGCGGCTCTTGGCAATGGTGCCGATCCAGTTTTTGATGGCCACATGGGGCTCGAAGTTCTGGTAGGCCTCCAGCGCCTCGCGGCTCTCCAGCTCAGCGATCAGGGCCACGTCGCAGCCCACAAAACCGCGGCCCACCTGGGCGCTCACAAGACCGGGGGCCTGGCCCACCAGGGCCTCCAGCTGCTCCTTCATTTTGGCGGCATTGGCGTCCGCCTGGTCCTTGTCCGCCAGCTCCCACAATACAATATGTTTAATCATTTTTGTTCTCTCCTTTTTGTATTGAAATATAAATCAAACAGAATCAGGGCCGGTCCAGCAGGGGGATGACCCGGGTCAGGTCCGGCAAAGTCGCCCCGGCCAGGGCCTCCAGCTCCGCGTCCGGGCCGGTCAGGTCCGGCACCATCACGGTGAAGCAGCCCGCCGCCGCGCCTGCCCGCACTCCGGCAGGGCTGTCCTCCAGCACCAGACAGTTTTTCGGGTCCTTGCCCGCCAGCGCCGCCGCCTTCAGAAACACCTCCGGGTGGGGCTTTGAGCGGGTCACCTCATCGCCGCAGACCGCGCCCAGAAAATACCGGTCCACCCCCGCCCGCTGCAGGTGGCCCCAGGCGCTGTCCCGGGTGGTGCTGGTGGCCAGCACCGCCGGGATGCCCCGCCGCTCCAGCTCGGCCAGCAGCTCATACAGCCCCGGCTTCACCGGCAGACCGTCCTCCTCGATCCACCGGGCCATGATGGACCGGCAGACGGTGCGCATGGCGTCAAAGTCAAAATCCTCGCCAAACACCTCTCGGCACACCTGGGCACAGCCCTGCCGGTTGCGGCCCCGCAGCCGGTCCACGATTTCCGGCTTCATGGGCACCCCCATCTGCTGCCCGGCCAGCAGCCAGGCCTTCTGGTACATCCGCTCGGTGTCGAACATCAAACCGTCCATATCAAACAATACCGCTTCGATCATAGCTTTCTCCCCGTTTCGTCAGGCTCTTTCCCCTGTTTGTGTTATGCTCACAGCGGGCCCTTCACCTTTTCGTCGAACTCTTCCTCGCCCTCGTCCTCCTGGGGGCGGATGGTCAATTCCCCCAGGCCCATGTCGTTGTGCAGGATGCTCCCTGCCCCAATGGCTCCCCGGCCGTACTTTTTGCGGATGGCATCCAGGCTTTTTTCCAGCTTTTCCCGCTTAGGGTCGGTTTTGGGCGCGTCGTCGAACAGACTCTGCTGCACCGCGAAGGGCTCCTCGGTGATGGCCAGCGCAGTGACGGTGAGCATCCGCACCGGGCGGGCCATGTCCCAGTTTTTCTCCATCAGCTCCCAGCAGGCGTTTGCCAGGTCCCGGGCCAGATGGGTGCTCATGGGCAGCTGCTTCTGCCGGGTGATGGTTTTTAAATCCGGGTCCCGGATGGTCACCTGCACCGCCCCGGCCCAGACCCCGTGCCGCCGCAGCCGCCCGGCCACCTCGTCCGCCAGCACGTTCAGCGCCGAGCGGATCTCCGCCGGGCCCTTGATGTTGCGCCGGAAGGTGGAGCCGTTGCCCACGCTCTTGATGGGCTCCTTCTCGCCCCAGCGGCGCACCGGGGCCTCGTCCTCACCCCGGGCGTAGCGGCTCAGCTCCAGCCCCAGCTTGCCCAGAGCTTCGGCCAGAGCCTCGGGCCGGGCCGCCGCCAGCTCGCCGATGGTGGAAATGCCCATGCCGGCCAGCCGCCGCTGGGCCGAAGCGCCCACATACAAAAGGTCCCCCGCCGGCAGCGGCCAGACGATCTGGTGGAAATTTTCCCGGGTAATGAGGGTGGTGGCATCCGGCTTTTTGTAGTCGCTGCCCAGCTTTGCGAACACCTTGTTGAAGCTCACCCCCACCGAGATGGTCAGCCCGGTGGCCGCCTTCACCTCGGCCCGCAGCTGGTCCGCCAGCGCTGCCGGGCTTTCGGCAAACAGCTGCCAGGTGCCGGTCACGTCCAGCCAGCTCTCGTCGATGCCGAAGGGCTCCACCCGGTCTGTATACTTACGGTATATTTCATTGATGATTTTCGAGTACTTACGGTAATATTCCCGATGGGGCGGCAGGAGAATCAGGTCCGGGCATTTACGCTTTGCCTGCCAGATGACCTCGGCGGTCTTCACGCCCATCCGCTTGGCGGGCTCGTTCTTGGCCAGCACAATGCCGTGTCGGCCCTCCGGGTCACCGCAGACGGCCACGCATTTGTCCCGCAGGTCCGGGTGGCGCAGCAGCTCCACACTGGCATAAAAGCTGTTGCAGTCACAATGAAAGATCCAGCGGTCCACCCGGCAGCCCCCCTTTTTGCAAATTTTTCATTTTTCTTTTCTGATTATATCACGCGAAGGCAGTAGGATGCTATAATGTTAGGGTGGCGCTTTGTAATTCTGTACCCGTACATCCCGCGGCGCCGCTTTACGAGAGGTGGTATCTGAATGGAACATTCCCTGTACGCGATTCTTTGGTACTTTTTGATCTACGCCTTTCTGGGCTGGTGCCTGGAGGTGGTATTCTGCACCGTGCGCACCGGCAAATGGGTGAACCGGGGCTTTCTGAACGGACCGGTCTGCCCCATCTACGGCTTTGGCATGGTGATCGTACTTACGGCGCTGGAGCCGCTGGCTCACCGGCCGCTGGCCCTGTTTGCGGGCAGCGCCCTGCTCACCAGCGCGCTGGAGCTGGTGACCGGCTGGGCGCTGAAAACCCTGTTCCACACCACCTGGTGGGATTATTCCAAACGGAAATTCAACCTGGGCGGCTACATCTGCCTGAAATTCAGTCTGGCCTGGGGTCTGGTGGGCATGTTCGCGGTGAAGGTGCTGCATCCGCCGGTGAACCGCTTTGTGGAATGGATGCCCCGGCCGGTGGGCCTTGCGCTGCTGGTGCTGTGGCTGGCGGTCTTCGTAGCCGACGTGGCGGTAACCCTGCGCACCCTGATCGGCCTGGAGCGTGACCTGGGCGAGCTGGAAAAGGTGGTGGCCGCCCTGCGCAAGGGCAGCGATGCCATCAGCCGCAACCTGGGCGACGCGGCCCTTGCGGCGGACGAAAAGCTGGAGGAGGGCCGTCAGGCTCTGCCCCAGAAGCTGGCCGAGCTGGAGGCCCGGCGGGACTTTCTGCAGGCCCGCATTCTGGACACCCGGCTCTTCGGCGCGGCCCGTCTGATGAAGGCCTTCCCCGCCATGAAGGACCTGCGCCACAGCGAGCTGCTGGCCGAGCTGAAGGAGACCCTGCACCAGCGGCTGCACCGCTGATTGATCTGCAAACAAACGCCCTTGCTGCTTTTCACAGCAAGGGCGTTTTGTTTTGCGGTTCAGCCCGCGTCCAGCTGATTCAGGGTCACGGCCCGGGTGTGGGCCACCGGAGTCCATTCCACCTTCCGCACGCAGGCAGCCAGGGCAATGGGCAGATAGGTGGCCATATACAAAGGAAAGGTGAAGATGCCCGCCAGCTTCTGGGCGGCGGGGGCCTGGATGCGTTTCCACTCGGTGCAGGTGGTCAATGCCGCCATGACCATCATGGAAAGATAGCCGCCAATCAAGATGCGTCCCAGCGCGCCCAGCGTCACCAGCGCCCCGCCGGAGACCACCGCCCCCGCGGCGGCAAAGCCCAGGGCCAGCAGGTTGAACAGCACCGGGGCGATGCGGCTGATGAGCAGGTCGGCGCAGGACCAGCTGCCCCGCAGCGCCGCCCGGCCAATGGCCGGGCCCCGTTTTGCCATCACCTGCAAAAAGCCCTTGCACCAGCGCAGCCGCTGGCGCACGCTCTGGCGAAAGCTCGCGGGCTGCTCGTCAAAGTATTCCGCCTGGGGGCAGTAGGCAATGCGCCGCCCGGCGATCATCTGCACGGTGGAGAACTCCAGGTCCTCGCACAGGCAGTGCCAGGGCCAGCCGCCCGCATCCCGCAGAATCTCCTCGCTCACCAGAAAGCCGGTGCCGGTCACGTTGCCGCTGAATCCCAGCAGGGTGCGGGGCGCGTTCAGAAAGCGCACCTCCCGGATGAAGCACAGGCCCTGGCCCGTGGCCACCCAGCCCCGATAGTTCTTGGTGTTCCGGTAGCCCGCCACCACCGGGCAGCCGGTGGAGAACACCCCGTCCAGCCGGCGCACAAGATCCGGCCGAGCCAGGTTGTCCGCGTCAAAGAGGATGTAACCGTCGTACCGCTTGCCCTCGGCCCAGATGCGGTGCAAAAGGAAATCCAGCGCGTAGCCCTTGCCCACCCGGGTCCGGTCATGCCGCTCGAACACGGTGGCCCCGGCCTTGCGGGCCAGGTGGGCGGTGTCGTCGGTGCAGTTGTCCGCCGCCACATACAGATCCAGCACGCCGGGGTAGTCCTGGGCGCGCAGGCTTTCCAAAAGCTTTGGCAGCACTGCGGCCTCGTTGCGGGCGCAGATGAGCACCGCGTATTGGTTGGTGCAGGGCCCCGGCTTCCAGCGGGGCGTTCTGATAAGGCTCAATAACGTGTAGCCCAGCTGGTAGGCGCAGCAGATGCCCATCAGCAAAAGCCAGAAACGGCTGATCGAAAAAAACAACTCTGCCATGGTATCGACCTCCCTGTTTGGCATGGGGATGTGGGGGTGCGGTTCACCCGCCTGTGCCCATGCAACGAACCTTTACGGCCGGTTTCTTCACCGCCGGGGCATAATTTTGGTTTCTTTGCAGAAACTTCATATATTCCGCCCCGGAACGTGGTACCATAACAAAAAGGGACGCAATTGTGTCCGATCCTCCGCCGGGGGTTTTCCGGCGGTAGAATGAGGTGTTATCTTGTCATCTTCCATTTCCATTCTGGTGACCCTGAACGAGCATTACCTGCCCCAGCTGGAGGTGATGCTCACCTCTCTGCACGCCTCCAATCCGGGGGAGACCGTGTCGGTCTGGCTGATCCATCGCTCGCTCACCCCCGCCCATCTGGCCCGGCTGGAGCGTCGCTGCGGCCTGCTGGGCTTTTCGCTGCATCCGCTCACCGCGGGCGAGGAGCTGTTTAAGGACGCGCCTCTCACCCGCCAGTACCCCCAGGAGATGTACTACCGGCTGCTGGCCGGTCAGCTGCTGCCTGCGGAGCTGCACCGGGTAATCTACCTGGACCCGGACATTCTGGTCATCAACCCGCTGCGCCCGTTGTGGGAGCTGGACCTGGAGGGCCGGATGTTCGCGGCGGCGGCCCACACTGGCAAGACCGAGCTGGCCAACAGCGTGAATCAGGTAAGGCTCGGCACCAACCACGGCTACTTCAATTCCGGCGTGCTGCTCATGGACCTGGACGCGGCGCGGCGCTTCATCGACCCGGCCGCCCTCTTCGCCTTCACCAGAAAGCACGCCCGGGAGCTGCTGTTTCCGGACCAGGACCTGCTCAACATGCTCTACGGAGAGCGGGTGCTGGCGCTGGATGACGCGGTGTGGAACTACGACGCCCGCAACTATAACAACTACTACCTGCGCAGCGGCGGCGACTGCGACATGGACTGGGTGTTCACCCACACCGCCGTGCTGCACTTCTGCGGCAAGGCAAAGCCCTGGAAGCCGGGCTATCACCGCCGCTTCGGCCCCCTGTACAAGCACTACATGCGCCTGACCGCGCTGGCGCTGCCGGAATAATTCCAGACAAAAGCAAACCGCCCCCAGGCTGTGCGTTCCGCACAATGCCCGGGGGCGATTTTTCTTTCGATCAGGATGCTCAGGCCTGCCTGCGGGGGGCGCGGCGGCGCAGCAGCTGGCGCAGCATGCCCAGAATTCCCTGCAGGTTGAACAGGCAGATCACCGCGGTGAGCAGGGTGCACCAGACCGGCCAGCCCGGCGTCTCCTGCAGCATGAACACCGTCTCCACACCGATCAGCACGCAGTTGATGGTCAGGCGCAGCGGCGCAAAGCTCATCTGCATCAGGCCGCGGGTGTTGATGTCCCGCAGCACAAACACGATGAAATAGCTGATGAGGCTGGCCAGCGTGGCGCCGTTGGGGCCCATTAGCGGGATCAGCGCCCAGTTCAGCCCGGCGTTGGCGATGGCGCCCGCCAGCATGGTATACAGCGACAGGGTGCTGCGCTTTTCCACCATGTAGATGCTGTTCAAAAACTGGTTGAAGCAGTTGAACAGGGTGGCCAGCGTGAGCATGGGCACAAACTGCCAGGCATCGTAGAAGTTGGATTTGAACATGAACATCAGCGGGCGGCAGAGCAGGATGATGCCGCTGCAGCAGCAGAAGAGCAGTGCCTGATAGATGGCGAACACCCGGCTGAAAAAGGCGGCGCGGCCCTTTTCCTCGGTCACGGCGGACAGCTGCCAGGCCTCATAGAAGATGGTACCCAGCACCGTGAGGATGGTGGGCAGAAAATAGCCCACGCCCAAAAGACCGGTCCAGTATTCGCCGGTCTGGCCCTGGTAGCCCTCGCACATGGCCTGCACAAAGAACAGATCGCTGGCGTTGATGATCCAGAAGCTGATCTGCGCCGGGACCATGGGCAGCGCGTAGCGCATCATCCGGCCCCAAAGCTCCCTGTTGAAGCTCTTCACATGCAGATAGCGGCGCAGGTTCGCCACCAGGAACACGAACAAAGCGCTCAGCGCGTCGCTGCAGATGATGGCCAGGATGTACCCGGAGGCTCCCATCTTCATGCCGGACAAAAACAGGATCATAAAGCCCAGGTTGGTGGCGCTGCACAACACGCCGTCCACCGCCACCAGCCGGTTCAGCTGGCGGCTGCGCACAAACTGGGTGCACAGGGTGCGCAGGCAGCTCACCAGCACATGCACATACAAAAGCAGTGCATAATCGCTGAACAGCGGGATCAGCCGCAGCACCGGGTAACAGATGAGCATCAGGGCAAAGCCCATGCCGATGGTCACCAGGCCATTTGTGAACACCTGACTTTTGCTGTTGGCCTTTTCCAGGCCGAAGCGGATGATGGCGAAGCTCACACCCATGCTCACCAGCGGGATCAGCAGCGAACCGATCTGCTGGACCAGCTTGGTGATGCCCACCTCGTCCACCTCGCCCATGGCGAAGGTGATATATGGCTGCAAGATGATGCTGAGCAGTTTGGAGGAAAAGTTGCTGATGGCGAACAGCATGGTATTGCTCATCAGCTTTTTGTATTTGTTTTCCACGCCCGGCGGCCCTCCTTGTTGATTGCCTTATTTATATTACTTTAGTATTCAGCCAGAACTTTCTTTGGCCGAATTTTTATTATAACGCCCATGGGGCAAAATGTCCACGGAATCCCATCGAACCCGGTCTCAGCTCTGCCGCAGCAGCGCCCGCCGGGCCTTCCAGTCCGGCAGGAACCGCTCCACCAGGGTCCAGAACTCCTTCTGATGGTTGGGATGCACAAAATGGCAGTATTCATGCACGATCACATATTCCACCGCCGCCCGTGGCTGCAGCGCCAGCCGGGAGGCCAGGGTGATGCGCTTTTTCTCCATATTGCACACGCCCCACCGGCTGGTCATGTCCCGCACCTGCAGCTGGGGCGGCTGGCCGCCCAGCACCCCGGCAAAGGCCGGATACACCTTTTGGCTGATGGGCTCAAACAGCGCCAGGCACTCTTCCTTCGAGGGCGGCAGGCAATCCTGCTGTTTGCGGGCGGCCCGGGCCACCTGCTGCTTTGCCTCGATCACCCAGCCCAGCCGCTGGGCCACAAAGGCATCCGCCTGGTCGGCGCTCACCCGCATGGGCACGCTCACGGCCACCGTGCCGTCCCGGCGCACCCGCAGGTTCAGATTCTTCACCTTTTTTCGAACAAGTTCATATTCCAACCCCGCCACCCGGCGAATTTGGCCTGCCATCTCGCTTTTCCACCTCCTGGCAAAGTTTACCGACCTATTTATTGTATCACATCCGCTCCCGGTTTGGCTCGTCAAGTCATCATATCTCACAAATTTTCCTCGAAAAGCTTGGTCGTTCTTGGGCTGTATCGGCAACGGGAATCTATTGACTTCTACTATATCTAGTGCAATAATAGTAATCGCGGCCGAATCACCCCAAAATACAGAGTGTAGTTCTTTACGTTCTGTATTTTTTGCCGCATGAAAAGTATTCAAGTTCGATGAGGAGAATCGCCATGATCAAAAGTGTAGTAAAACGGGACGGCCGCGTGGTGCTCTACGATCAGAGCAAGATCACCGCCGCCATCATGAAAGCCCTGGACGCCGCAGGCGAGGGCGACGGCGCGGAAGCGGAGCGCATTGCCTCTCGGGCCGCGCGCCAGCTGGAGATGGATTGTGGCGAGGAGTCTCCCCAGATCGAGCAGATCCAGGACGCGGTGGAGACCGCACTGATGGAGACCGGCCACGACGCCGCCGCCAAGCAGTACATCCTGTACCGGGCCAACCGCACCCGCATCCGCGAGGCGAACACCAGCCTGATGAAGACCATCGACGAGATCACCAATGTGGACGCCCGCGCCAGCGACATGAAGCGCGACAACGCCAACATCGACGGCAACACCGCCATGGGCAGCATGCTGCAGATCGGCACCGCCGGCGCCAAGGCCTACAACGCGGCGTATCTGCTGCGTCCCGAGCAGGCCAAAGCCTACCGGGAGGGCGACATCCACATCCATGACTTCGATTTCTATTCCCTGACCACCACCTGCTGCCAGATCGACATTCTGCGCCTGTTCCACGGCGGGTTCTCCACCGGACATGGGTTCCTGCGCGAGCCCAACAGCATCGGCAGCTACGCGGCACTGGCGGCCATTGCCATCCAGTCCAACCAGAACGACCAGCACGGCGGCCAGAGCATCCCGAACTTTGACTACGGCATGGCCGAGGGCGTGGGCAAGACCTTTGCACGCTCCTACCGCAAAAAGCTGACCGAGAGCCTGGAGGATGTGCTGGAGACCGAGAACGAGGCCGACTTTGTAAACCAGATGGTGGACAAAGCCGTCACCGAGCTGGACCAGCAGCCCCGTCTGGAGACCAATGCCGAAGAGTTCGACCGCATCGTGGCCCAGGCGCTGACCGCCAGCGGCCGTGTGGATGAGCACACCGCCAAGCGTCTGGTGGCCACCGCCCGCCGCCGGGCCTGGAAGCAGACCGACCGGGATACCTACCAGGCCATGGAGGGCTTTGTGCACAACCTGAACACCATGCACAGCCGTGCTGGTGCCCAGACTCCCTTCAGCAGCATCAACTACGGCACCGACACCACCCCCGAGGGCCGGATGGTGATCCGCAACATTCTGATGGCGGAGGACGCGGGCCTGGGCCACGGCGAAACCCCCATCTTCCCCATCCACATCTTCAAAGTAAAAGAGGGTGTGAACTACAACGAGGGCGACCCCAACTACGACCTGTTCAAGCTGAGCATGAAGGTGAGCGCCAAGCGGCTGTTCCCCAACTACGTGTTCCTGGACGCCCCCTTTAACCTGCAGTACTACGTGCCCGGCCGGCCCGAGACCGAGGTGGCTACCATGGGCTGCCGCACCCGCGTGATGGGCAACGTATATGACCCGGACCGCCAGATCAGCTACAGCCGCGGCAACCTGAGCTTCACCTCCATCAACCTGCCCCGTCTGGCAATTCTGGCCGACCACGACGAGAAGAAGTTCTACGAGAGCCTGGATGCCATGATGGAGCTGGTGGCAAACCAGCTGCTGGACCGGTTCGAGATTCAGGCCTCCAAGCGTGTTTACAACTTCCCCTTCCTGATGGGCCAGGGCGTATGGCTGGATTCCGATCAGCTGGGACCCGCCGACGAGGTGCGTGAGGTGCTCAAGCACGGTACCCTGTCCATCGGCTTCATCGGTCTGGCCGAGACCCTGACCGCTCTGTACGGTCACCATCACGGCGAGAGCGACGAGATGCAGAAGAAGGGTCTGGAGATCATCGGCCACATGCGGGACTACTGCGACCGCAAGAGCGCCGAGATGAAGATGAACTTCACCCTGCTGGCCACCCCCGCCGAGGGTCTGTCCGGCCGGTTCACCCGCATGGACCAGAAGCGGTTCGGCATCATTCCCGGCGTGACCGATCGGGAATACTACACCAACAGCTTCCACATTCCTGTGTGGTATCCCATCTCCGCCTACGACAAGATCCAGAAGGAGGGCCCCTACCACGCCCTGACCAACGCGGGTCACATCAGCTATGTGGAGCTGGACGGCGACACTGCTAACAACCTGGAGGCCTTCGAAAGCGTGGTCCGCTGCATGCACGACAGCGGCGTGGGCTACGGCAGCATCAACCATCCTGTGGACCGCGACCCGGTTTGCGGCTACGTTGGCGTGATCGGCGACGTTTGCCCCCGCTGCGGCCGTCGCAGCGGCGAGGCCCTGAGCCCCGAAAAGCTGGATGAACTGCGCAAAAAGTATCCCGGCGTTCCCACCTTCTGCGGCTGCGAATGATTTTAGCGGACTCGACCGTTTTTTAACGGACCCGACCGGCGGTTTGCTCCGATCGGCCGATTCGCGACACCCGGCTTTCCTCAGCGATGACCGCTGGCTGCCTTTTTATCGGACCCGACCGGCGGTTTGCTCCGATCGGCCGATTCGCGGCAACCGGCTTTCCTCAGCGAAAACATCAAACGGCCTTATTGGCCCGGTGCGTTTTGCTGATTAAGCCCGCACAATTGTTTTTGTTGCTTCGGCAACGCTGCGCCGCCGGTGTTCTTTCTATAATAGATTTGTCACCCGATTGCTTTTGAATTTTTTTATCGCCGCCCCGCTGTTCGGGCGGGCGGCGTTTTGTAAAAGGAGGAGTTTTCTATGTCCGCTATGCAGAAACAATCCGTCGTTGGTAAGGACGTTCCCTTCGAGCGCATCCGCCGCATCACCGGCTACCTGGTCGGCACCATGGACAAATGGAACGACGCCAAGAAGGCCGAAGAGCGCGACCGCGTGAAGCACCTGTAAGCGCCATGCTGCAGGTAGCAGGCTTCGCCGGCGACAGCATCGTGGACGGTCCCGGCCTCCGGTTCACCGTGTTTTTCCAGGGCTGCCCCCACCACTGCCCCGGCTGTCATAACCCCGAGACCTGGCCCTTCGAGGGCGGGACTCCCTTCACCCCCGATCAGCTCATCCAGATGGCAAAGAAGAATCCCCTCTGCCGCGGCATCACCCTGTCCGGCGGCGAGCCCTTCGCTCAGGCCGGGCCGGAGCTGCTGGAGTTCGTCCGGCTGGCCCGCGCCGCCGGCTACGAGGTGGCAAGCTACACCGGCTACACCTTCGAGGAGCTGTACGAGCACGGCACCCCCGCCCAGAAGGAGCTTCTCACCCTGCTGGACACCCTCATCGACGGCCCCTTTGTGCAGGCCGAGATGAGCCTGGAGCTGCGCTTCCGGGGCAGCCGCAACCAGCGCATTCTGGACCTCCCCCAGTGCCTTGCCCAGGGCAAGGCGGTGTGGGAGACCCGCGAGCGCTGGGTGGGCGAGCACCAATAACCGCACATGTTTCAAGGCAAGGCCCCCGCACCCCGGACATTTCCGGCGGCGCGGGGGCCTTGTTTGCAGTTTTGATACAACTTCTTGCCGACAGCGTTACCCTTTGTATGCAATAATAGAAACGAGCACAAAATCCCCTGTTTTGCGGCAGGATTTTGCCAATCGGCCCTTTTTACGGCCGGATGTGATATGATAGAATCAGTATAACGCGATCGGTTTTCCGGCCCGGCCGGAACCAAAGGAGGAACACGACCATGGCACACATTCTGATTGTGGAAGACGAGGAACACATTGCCCAGATGATCGAGGCCACCCTGTCCCTGGGAGGCTACAGCTGCGAGATCTGCGCCGACGGCGCGCAGGCGGTGGAGCGCATCTTCGCGGGCGGCTACGATCTGGTGCTGCTGGATGTGATGCTTCCCGGGCTGGACGGCTTTTCGGTGATGGAACGGGTGTCCAGCCAAGGCACCCCGGTGATCTTTCTTTCCGCCATGCAGCAGGTGGCCGACAAGGTGCGCGGGCTGCATCTGGGGGCCGAGGATTACATCGCCAAGCCCTTCGAGGCGCTGGAGCTTTTGGCCCGCGTGGAGGTGGCTCTGCGCCGCCGGGGCAAGGGCCGGGAGGTGCTGGAATACCGGGGCATCCAGCAGGACCTTTCCAGCCACACCGTGACCCTGAACGGCAAGCCGGTGGCCTTAAGTCCCAAGGAATTTGAGCTGCTGCGGGTCTTTTTGCAGAACCAGGACCTGGCCCTCTCCCGGGACAAGCTGCTCTCGCTGGTGTGGGGCTACGACTTCGCCGGTGAGACCCGCACCGTGGACATCCATGTGCAGCGGCTGCGCCAGAAGCTGGGGCTTTCCGGCAAGCTGGTCACCCTGCCCCGCATCGGCTACCGGCTGGAACACTGAAAGGAGCCATGCCCGTGAAACTGTGGCAGAAGATCTTTTTGTCCTCTCTGGCGCTGCTGGTGCTGGCCACCGGCGGGCTGAGCCTGCTCTTTTTGAACAACACCCAGACCCAGCTGTGGCAGCGGGAAAAGCAGCGGGCCGCTTTGCAGCAGCAATCCATGATGAACGCCATCAAGACCAACGTGGTCAACCAGCGGCTGCAGTCCGGCCAGATCAGCCTGAGCGACACCGAGACCCGGCAGGCGGTGCGCACCGCCCTGGACAGCCAGGAGACGGACAGCTACCTGCTGGCCTTCCAGCTGTATGATTCCGGCGGCGCGGGCCTTCGCACCGATTCCACCGGCCTGTGCCACACCGCCAATCTGACCGGCAGCAGCTATCAGGACGATTCCCTCACCTACACCCGCATCTTCTCCCAGGGGGACCGGCTGCTGCTGGCCCTCAATTCTCCCCTGCCTCTGGAGCAGAGCGACTTTCGCATGGTGAGCGTGTTTGATGTGACCGACCTGGGCGCTCAGCTGCAGCGGCAGGCCCTCACCGCCCTCACCTTCGGCATTCTGGTCAGCCTGGCCGCCGCCGTGGTGCTGCTGGTGCTGGTAAAGGTGCAGCTGCGGCGGCTGGAGCAGCTGTCCCAGGCATCCCGCCGCATCGCCCAGGGCAACTACGCCGAGCGGGTGCAGCTGGCCGGGGCGGACGAGGTGGCCGACCTGGGCAAGGACCTGAACCGGATGGCCCAGGCCGTGCAGCAGCATGTGGGCCAGCTGGAGCAGGTGGCCCAGGACCAGAAGACCTTCATTGCCAACATGGCCCACGAGATGAAAACGCCCCTGACCAGCATTCTGGGCTTTGCGGACCTTTTATACCTGCAAAAGGACGTGCCCGAGAAAAAGCGCCGGGAATACGCGGGCATCATTCTGGACGAGACCAAGCGGATGCGCAGCCTGTCCGGCAAGCTGATGGAGCTGCTGAACGTGGGCAGCCAGAACCTGGTGTTCACCTCGGAGGAGCTTTCCGGCGTGATCGGCGAGGTGGCCACCGCCATGCAGCCGGTGCTGCACAGCAGCCGCCTGGCCCTGCAATACGGCTGCGAGCCCGGGCTTTGGATGGAGATGGACCGGGAGCTGTTCAAATCGCTGCTGTATAACTTCATCGACAACGGCCGCAAGGCCAGCCCCGAGGGCAGCCTGATCCAGCTGCTGGCCCACCGCAAGGAGGGCCGCATCGAGATCCTGATCCGGGACCACGGCCAGGGCATTCCCAAAAAGGAACTGGAAAAGATCCGCCAGCCCTTCTATATGGTGGATAAATCCCGCAGCCGCAAGGCCGGCGGCGCGGGCCTGGGCCTTGCCCTTTGCGACGAGATCTGCCGCATCCACAAGGGCAGCTTCGCCATCGACAGCCGCCTGGGCGAGGGCACCCTCATCACCCTCAGCTTCCCGCCTGCTTCGGCTTCGCCGGGCACGACGGCGGAGGGAGGCGACGCTGTATGAAGATCCGGCGCAGTCCGACCGACCCTCCCCATACGGTACCGTTTCGACGGGCCGACGCACAGCGCAATGCGGCTTTGCCTGCTGGAAAAGGCAAACGCTTCCGCCGCCTTCGCTCCCGCTTTGTTCCCCTCACCCTGGGGCTGCTGGCGGGCAGCGGCCTGTGCCTGTTCGCTCTGGCCCAGTGGATCATCCGCCCTGACCTTCAGGTGGGCAGCTTTGCGGCCCTGCCCGCTTACAACGTGGTGGGCCAGCAGACCGACCGGGCCGACTTCTGGGCCCGGGCCCAGTACCACAATGCCACGCCCCAGTACCCGATTCAGACCACCCCGCTCTTTGCGCTGGATGCCCTTTCCCGGATGGAGCAGCTGTTCCCGCTGGATCAGCTGCTCTACAGCCGGACCCCCGGTTCGCTGACCGTGCCCGATACCTCGGTAAAATCCGCCTGGTTCCACACCAACACCTTTCAGCTGCTGACCTGCATCTTCTGGGACGATGTTCCCGCCATCTATTCCACCCACAGCGGCCTGACCTATCCCGGCTGCGTCGAGCTGAGCCTGGGCTGTTCCATGGTCAACGATCAGCAGCCCCTTTGCTTCACCCTGCTGTTTTTGCCGGACGAAGCACCGGACGAGCAGGCCTTTGAGGCCGCCTACGGCAGAGTGGTGGACGATCTGCAGCAGCTGTGCGGCAGACAGATGAACAGCTTTCACACCCTGGAGGACCTGCTGAGCAACCTGGACCCTGTCGCCTTTCAGGGGAACTACTGGCTGTCCTCCCTTCAAGCCCGGAATCTGACCGAGCTGGCCGGGCAGATGAGCTCGCTTTTGCTGGAGCTGTACCTCAATGGCAGCTTTCCCTATGATCTGGCGGACCCGGCCCAGGCCGATGCGCTGCTGCAGGAGTATTTCCGGGAGCGGAGCTGCACCCTGCAGATCCTGCGGCTGGAGGAGTGCTATCTGGTGCTGATCAGCACCGAGCTGGACAGCGGCACCGCCACCCTGGGGCTCTACTACAGCCCGGTGCTCAAAACCTGGTGCGGAATCGGGCTTCAGCTGCTGTGAACCGGTGCGAAAGGAATGTGACCTATGCCGAAAAAACAAACCAAACCCAAGGGCCGTGGTGCCGCAAAACGCCCAAGGTCCGGTGCACTGCGGGCAAATCTTGCATTCTGTCTGCTCACGGTATTCATTCTGGCAGCGAGCGGCGCCTCCTTCGCCTGGGCCGCCGCCCGCATCGCGAATCCTTCCGGGCAGCTGGACTCCTTCGCCGCCCTGCCGGTGTACAACGTGATCGGCCAGCGCACCGACCGGCTGGAATTCTGGCCCCGGGCGCGCTACCACGACCTGGCCCGGGCCAACGGCTACCCGCTGCCCTTTACCGCCCAGCAGGCACTGGAGGAAACCGGCTTTCAGGAGCTGCTTTTGATTCTGATGGGAAGCTGCACCTATATCAGCAGCCTGAGCGGATCGGAGGAAGCGGGTCAGATGGCCTGCTACTCCTATTATACCGACAGCGTCATCTGCCGCTTTTACGACGATATTCCCGTTCAGCTTCTGTGCGAAGGCGGCACTGAGCCTTCCGTCTACCAGGGCGTGCTGAATGCCAGCAGCGGCCGGGGCAACGGCACCGACCAGCTGTGCTACACCGCCCTCATCACCCCGGATGACTCCATGACCCCCGCCACCGAAGAGCAGTTCCAGGAGGCCTACCAGACCATTCTGGAGCATCTGATGCTGCTGACCGGAGACACCGGCAGCGCACCCTATTACAGCTGCGGCCCGCTGAACACAGCACTCTCCATTGTGAGCGCACTGTTCCCCTATGTGGCCGACTATGCAAACAGCGTTGAAGAAGCCATCGCTTGGGAAAACGCCTCGGACAGCGGTTATCCCAGTGTGATGAGTACATTGAACCTGATCGATCAGCTGCTGACCCAGATCAACATGGCAAACGAGCTGTCTCCCTGGGAGTGGATGGGCGTGGCGGAACCGGACCGGTCAGACCCGGAGGAGGTGGAGCGCTTTCTGCAGAATTATTTCCGGGATGTCCTGTTTCTCGACCTGCAGATCCTCCGCCAGGACGACTGTTATCTGATCCTGTTTCAGTCCAGCACCAACGTTCTGGGGCTCTATTACGATCCCCTGCTGAAGACCTACACCGGCTTCGGCATCCAGTAAATCGTTCTGCTCTGGCTTCTCCCCTCTAAAAATCCGGCGAAACCGCCAGATTTTTTACAACTCAGATACACCTTTTTGGCGACTTGGTTTCCTGCCTCCTTTTATAATAAAAACAGCCGGAGGAAAGCCGGCGTAACATTTTGGCGACTGGTGCGTCCAATAGGCAGATGCTGAAAAAGGAGGTCCGCCGCCATGGCCACCCGTACTCTTTCCGTTCAGAATGCCCGCCGTCCCATGTATTCCGCGGCGGCCTGTGCCCCTGCCCTGCCCGCCCAGCGACGGGTGGTGCGCCGCCCGGCTGCGCAGCTCCAGCCCCGGCCGGCAAGCACCCGGGCGGCTGCTCCCGCCGCTGCCCGCCAAAGCGCTGCCCATGCTCCCGCTCGCCGCCGAAGAAGGCGGCACGCGCTGGCGGCTGTGCTGGCCAGACTGCTGGTTCTGATCCTCTGCGCCGCTGCGCTGTTCTCGGTGTTTGACCTGCTGGCCCGGCACCGGCTGCTCACCTCGCTGGGCAGTCTGGTCTCGGAACAGATCACCGGCGGCAGCAGCATACTCACGGTGCAGCCGGTGCTGCAGCAGCCCGCACTGCCCAACGGCTGCGAGGCGGCGAGTCTTGCCACCCTGCTGGAGTACAACGGCTATTCGGTGGATCTGGTCTCCCTGGGGGTGGATTACCTGCCCCGCCAGAGCTTCACCTACAGCGGTCCCTACCGTTATGGGCCGGACCCGGAGCAGGCCTATTCGGGCGACCCGGCCAGCAGCTCAGGCGGCTGGTACTGCTTTGAGGGGCCCATCATCGAGGCGGCCAACGCCTGGCTGCGGGACCAGAGCTCCGAGCTGCGGGCGGAAAGTGAGACCGGCGCGGACCTGGACCGACTGGAGCAGCTGCTGCGCCAGGGCACCCCGGTGGCGGTGTGGTTCACCCAGGACTACGAGCAGCCCCGGTTCAACACCTCCTTCACCTGGACGCTGCCCGACGGCAGCACCTATACGCCCTACGGCAACCTGCACTGCGTGGTGCTCACCGGCATGGACGAGACCCAGTGCTATCTGGCCGACCCCATGCAGGGCGATTCCTGCATCGAACGGGACCGGTTCGAGCGCATCTACACCGCCATGGGCAGCCGTGCGGTGGTGCTGCGCTGATCTGTATGTTGCGTTTCAACTCCTCCTTACTGCCCCTCGGGGGCAAAAGCCCGGTCAGCCTTAGCCGGCGTGACACAAGAAAACGACGCCGGAAAAGGGCCGCTTTTGCGGGATTGTAGCGTCAAAGCCCCTTGACAACCACCAAGGGTGCCTGCGGGTCTTTTCCTTGCACTCCCATCAAAATCGGACCTTTTCCGGTGCGAAGCAGTTCTGCCCCAGAATTTTGGATGCAGAAAGTACGAAAAGGGGCGGACCAAGCCTTGGTGGCTTGCCCGCCCCTTTGAATATTTTGTGCGCCAAAATCCTAAGGCAGAACCGTCGTTTTCTTATACCACACCGGCCTTGGCCGGGCTTTTTTGCCGCAAAACGAAAGGAACGGGGGGCCTTTTTCGTCTTATAAAAGACGACTGTTTTTTACTTTTTTCGGGAAAGGACCGTAATTTTTATGCCAACTGCAACCCTTCGCCGCCCCCGGCGGCGCAGAAGAAAGCGGGCGCCGCTGCTCCGGCTGGCGGTTCCCATCCTCGCCCTTGTGCTGCTGATCGCCGCCTTCTGGATCGCGCTGGCCCGGTTTTCCGCCACGCGGGAGGATGACCCCACCCGGCAGGCCCGCATCGTGGCCATCGATGCGGGGCACGGCGGCTCGGACACCGGCGCCATCGGTGTGAACGGCGTGCGGGAGTGCGACCTGACCCAGGCCACCGCCCAGGCCCTGTGGGACCTGCTGGAAGCCGACCCGGACATCGTTCCGGTGATGTGCCGCTCAGACTGGAACGAGGATCTGCCCGCCGCCGATCGGGCAAAACGGGTGGCCCGCTCGGACGCCACCCTCTCGCTGTCCATCCACATGAACTCGGACGGCGGATCCGGCCAGGCCAGCGGCTTCGAGTGCTTCCCCGCCCCGCCGGGCAACGAGTACAACAAGAACAGCCTGCGCTTTGCGGATTTCATCGCCGCCGAGATGAGCGCCGCCGGGGCCAGTCTCCGGGGCGATGGCGGCGTGCGCTACGCCTATTACGACGAGAACGACCAGCGGATCATCCGGGAGCGCAGCGACTCGAACCCCAACGCTTACCCCAGCTTCGCCATGGTGAACAGCACCGGCTGCGCCTCGGTGCTGGCCGAGCAATGCTTCATCACCAACGAAGCAGACCTGGCGGCTTTCGCCTCGCCGGAGGGCTGCCAGCTGGCCGCCCGCTGCTACTACCGGGCCATCCGCCAGTATTACGGTCTTTCTCCCGAGCCGGAGGAAAGTGCCTCCTGACCACAAAAAAATCCCCTTTCCAGCCGGAAAGGGGATTTTTTGTTGACAGATTGCAGCTTATGCGGTCTCGGTGTCCTCCAGGTCCAGAGCCTGCGCGCCGGACAGACCGTTCACGCTCAGTCCGCCGCTGATGCGGTACACGCCGCTCATGTAGGCGATGCCGATCTTGTAGTTCTTGCCGGGGGTCAGGCCGTCGAAGGTGGCGCTGGCACACTCGCCGCCGGTGGCGAACTCAATGGTGTGGCCGTTCACGTAGGCGCGGCCGCTGTCGGTCTCCTCCCACAGGGTCACCAGATACTGGCTGGTGGCGGTCTCCTTTTCACTGGTGGCATAGCTGGTCACCGTGATGGAGCTGCCCGCCGGGGTGAAGTAGTTGGTGAACCGGTTCTGCACGCTGTTGAACACCACATACAGGGTACCGCTGGCCTCGTCCAGCTGGCTGGCAAAGGTGGCGGTGGTGTCCAGCCCTTCCGGCCAGGTGATGCTGCCGCCCGCCTGTGAGGCGATGTACAGTTCCTCCACCGCCTCGCTTGCGGCCTCCTCCTCACTGGTGCCCGAGCAGCCGGTCAGACAAAACGCCGCCATGGCCAGTGCAAGGCCCAGGGCAAGCAGAGATTTCATTCGTTTCATAGCTGTGTCCTCCGTTTCGCGGGCACAGGCCCGAGGGGGCCGCCCGTAAGTCCGGTTTTTGTTCAGAATTCCCGCAGCCGCTCCCCATTGAAACAGGAGGCAGCCGTTGGGTGGATACCTTTTTATTATAATCCAAAACCCATCGGCTTACAAGCAGGCAGAAAAAAGCCGGGCAGGAATCCTCTGCCCGGCCTTATTTTCTGCGTTTTTTCTTCAGGCCACCTGATTTTCCGCCCGGATGGCCGCGCATTCGCTGGCGGCCAGCTCCGCCCAGCTGCCGTTGTGGAACAGAAAATCGTAGCGGTAGAGCACATAGCCGTCCGCGCCCACTTCCCTGCCGGTGCCGATCATATCCGCCAGATTGTGACCGCTCTGCCACTGGGTCACCGCGTTGTCGTAGTTGCCGCCGTCCCCGTCGCCGATGCGGTAGGCCCCCAGCCCGAAATAGAGGGAAACACCCTCGGCCCGCTCCAGCGCGGCCCATTCGGCGGTGATGTTCTCGAAGCCAAAGCGGGTCTGCCCGCCGGAGGTGGTGTAGCCGTAGCCCCAGTACAGCTGGGGCAGTATGTAGTCCACATAGCCGGGCGTGCTCAGCCAGAGGGCCACATCACTATACTGACCGTTATAATTATTATCCATATTCCCCTGAGGACTGATACCAAACCGGACCTCCGGCTTGGCCGCCTGGATGGCATCGTAAACCGCCTTCACCAGCTGGTTCACGTTGTCCCGCCGCCAGTCCTCCAGGCTCAGGGATGTGCCGGAGACGGCGTATTCCTCCGCGTCAAAGGAGGCATCGGTGGTGGGATAGAAATAGTCATCGAAGTGGATGCCGTCCACGTCGTAGTTCGTCACGATCTCGGTCACGCCGTCCACGATCAGCTGGCGCACTTCTTCGCTGGAGGGATCAAAATACAGCCCCTCCCCCGCCTGCTTGACCAGCTCGGGGCTGGTGAGGGCGGGGTTATTTTCGGCCAGCTGACCGGGCAGGCTGGCGTTCAGCTGCACCCGGTAGGGATTCAGCCAGGCTTCCAGCTCCAGGCCCTGGGAGTGGGCAGTTTCGATGAGAATGGCCAGCGGGTCAAAGCCCGGGTCCTGGCCCTGGGTGCCGGTGCACAGATGGCTCCAGGGGAAATACTGGCTGGGATACAGCGCATCCGCAAAGGGGCGCACCTGGGCGATCACGGTGTTCAGGCCCAAGTCCGCGCAGTTGGCCATCATCTCCTCGGCTCCGGCCCGGAAGGCCTCGGCGCTGGAAAAGTCGAACTGCTGCCACTCCAGATAGCTCACCCACATGGCCCGGTATTCCCGCGCGGGCTGGGCAGGCTTTTCGGCCTCGTCGCCGGTGTCGTTTGCAATGGGGCTGCCGGTTTGGCTCTGGCTGCCCGGCTGGGAAGCGGCAGGCGCGCCGCCGCAGGCAGCCAGGCTCACCGCCAGACAGGCGGCGGTGAGCAGCACGAATATTTTATTCCACATCATGGATCAACTCCTTTTTGAGGGGGCGGGCCTGTTTGCAGCGTCTGCCCCGCAGGCAGGCGGCCCGTGCCCTGTTTCATTCCTATGCGGGGCGATTCGTGCTTATTATAGCACAGCGGACCCCCGATACGCAAAACGCCCCGCTGCAAAGCAGCGAGGCGCTTGTGGTGGGCCATCCAGGACTTGAACCCGGGACCAATCGGTTATGAGCCGACAGCTCTGACCAGCTGAGCTAATGGCCCTTACGGGCGGCGGACCGCTCGAATATTCTTATTATACCAGAACCGGCCGCGGTTGCAAAGCATTTTTTGCGGTGGCTCAGATCTTGCCGTATACCTTGCATACCAGACGCAGGCTCAGGTCGCCGAAATGCCCGGCGTTGCGGCGCATCACATCCACGGTGCTCAGCGGGCGGAAGTACTCCCCCTGCCGCTGCACCGCGGCCCGGGTGTATTCCAGATAGCTGCCCTCGTAGATGGTGAATCGTTCCAGCCGGTGCAGCAGCGACTGCACCTGAATGACCCGCAGCCCCAGGCAGCGGCTGACGAACTCCACGCAGGTAAAAGCCCCGGGCAGCGCCAGATGGAACCCAACCACGCTGGCCATGGCCCCGTATGTATTGTAGATGGTGCGGCCCGGCTGCGCCCGGCAGACCATGAGCATGTTGCGGGCGGCGTCGAACTGACGCTGGGTCACCGGCACCCGGCAGACCCGCACCCGGATATCGCCCTCGTCGCACAGACGGCCCGCATCCTCGGCCACAAAGCCGCCCGCCAGTGCGTTGTGCTTGTTGCGGCGGGCAAAGGAATAGCAGACCGCCAGATCCGGCTGCAGGCTGATGGACACATGGTTATAGCTGCTTTTGGTCACCGCCCGGATCATCCGGCCCATCCCGGTGTTAGTGTGGGAAAACATCACATACAAATCCGGCAAATCCCTTCGCCTCCTTTTTTGGTTATACCGCGCATTATCAATCCAGCCCGGCCTTCCGGTTTGCCAGGTACCCCGCGCCCATCAGGCCCGCCTGGTTGCCCAGCTGCGCCGGAATCAGGCGGCAGCCCCGGAAGCTGGGCTTCAGCAAAGCCTGAAGCCGTCCGTTCAGCTGCTGCTGGATGTATTCCTGTTTCATCACGCCACCGCCCAGCACCACCGCTTCGGGATCGAAGGCATGAATGAGCGACACCAGACCGTAGCTGATCTCGCTGATCCAGCCGTCCACCTCAGCCCGCACGTCCTGGTTCTCCAGCCGGGCGAAAATGGCGCGGTCGTCGGTAAGCTCCGGGAACCGGGCACTCACCCGTTTCACCAGTGCAGTGGTACTGGCGTAGCGCTCATAGCTGCCCGTACCCTGGCTGGCCGGGTCCACCGCTTCCGGGTGGGTAATAAGGCCGCCGAACTCCCCGGCGCTGCCCAAACCGCCCCGGTAGAGCTGACCATTCAAAAAGGCCGCTCCGCCAATGCCGGTGCCAAAGGTGAGCATCAGAAAATCCTTCATTCCTCTGGCCGCACCAAAAGCATATTCCCCCACAGCGGCGGCGTTCACGTCGTTTTCCACCGCCGCAGGCAGCTGCAGCTGCTGCTCCAGCAGCTGTTTCGGGTTCATGCCGGTATACCCGGGAATGTTGCAGGCAAACCGGATGCGGCCGGTCTGCGGCTCCACCTCACCGGCGGTGGAAATGCCCACACACTGTACGCCGGGCATTCCGCGCACAAGCCCCGCCACGGTTTCCAGCATTTTCTGCGCTCCGGCGGGTGCATTGGTGGGCGTCTCCTGCAAAGCGCTCAGCTGCCCGTTTTCCAGAACCGCCGTTTTGATATAAGTACCGCCGATGTCCACGCACGCTGTTTTCATTGAAAAAGCCTCCATTCATGCTCGGGTGCAAAAAGGTCTGTTTGAGGGCTATTATAGCAAACTCCGACGGAATTTGGAAGAGAAATGCGGTCTGATATAAAAAATGCGCCGCAAGCATTTGCAGCATGCGGCACACCTTACTTTTTCACGATTCACTCTTCCCTTCCAAAAATCGACAAGCCTCTGTGGAAGCTTTCTGCCGGGGCTCCCGCGAAAATTCGCAAAGTTTCGTGGGGAGAAGGAGGAATGGCGCAGCGGTATGAGAAAAGCCCGGTCTTTCGACCGGGCTTTTTGAATGGAGCGGAGTCCATCGGGCAGGGCGTGGCCCTGCCGGGGCCCCCGTGAAAGTTTGTAAAGCAAACTTTCACGGGGAAGTGAGGAGCGACGCAGGGATGAAGAAAGCCCCGGTCCTTCGACCGGGGCTTTTGCACGGACCGAAGTCCGCGACGAACTGGAGCTGGTGGACGGATTCGAACCCCCGACCTGCTGATTACAAATTGCACATTTTATCTTTTGCGCTTTTGGGTGCCGTTCAATATATCGCTGTACAGAGCCATTCTTCTTGTGCTGTCATTCCGTGCTGTGCTGCATTGCTTTGCAGAATAGTTGACCAAAAGTTGACCATCGCCAACAAAAACCCCGGCGGGGCACACATATTCCCGCCGGGGCATTTTAGCCTATTTCTGCATCTAGAATTCTGGTAAACGCTTCCCCCAGGGCATCCGCCGCCTTAGCATCAGAGGAGCGGATAAACCCGGCATATATGTTCGTGGTGGTGCTGACCTGTGCATGACCCAACCGCCCGGCCACAGTCGTGACCGGCACATGGGCCGCGATCAGCAAGGCGGCGTTTGAGTGGCGCAGGCTGTGAAAGCGCACCGGCTGCAAATCATGATCCCGCAGGAAGCGCGGGAACCAGCTTGTCACGCTGTTGGGGTCTATAGGCTGCCCGTCCCATTTGGTAAACAACAGGTCATTGTCCACCGTCTCACCCAAAATGCACACCTTTCGCGCCCACTTGGAGCCTATGCGCAACCGCTCCGACAACTGCCATTTCCTATAATCCCGCAAGAGCTGAACCGCGTTATCGTCTAGTTTTATAACGCGGCAACTCTTTTTTGTTTTAGGCGTGGAGAACAATAGCCCTTTGCCGTCCACCGGCTCCAGCGTCCGATTCACGGCCAGCAATCCGGCGGATAGGTCAATATCAGGCCACCGCAGGCCGCACAGTTCGCCCCGGCGGCAACCGGTAAACAAGGCAAGCTGCACAATCACGCTATACTGCGTGGGAGCATCGGGCAGAGCTGCCAACAGCTTTGCAATGCCGGATTCATCCAGATATTGCACATCTGGGGTCTCCACTTTGGGCGAATCTACGCGGGCGCAGGGGTTTTCTTGCATCAATTGCCACCGCACCGCCGTATTAAACACACTGGACAACAACCGGTGATAATGCCGCGCGCTGTTGCCTGACAGTTTTTCATCTTTCGAAACGTTTGTGAATGCTTTGGAGAACGGCACCCCGGCGGCCTGTGCGAGCTTTTGGGCCGTTTGCAAGTTGGTACGCTCCCCTGCCCATATCCGCGTTGCGGTGCTTTCTGCGATGCCTGCCGCCTGCACAAGGGCCTTGCGCTTCCCCTTTGGATATAAGGCGATAAAGGCAGGATTCGCCTTGTATTTGCCATCCAATCGGATACCAGACTTTTGCAGCTGGGCGTAAAACTGCATGATATGACCGGGCCGCAGTTTGTTTAGCTTGATATGTCCCAAAGCGGCAGAAATGCGCGGCACCAATTTGCGGTAGTCGCTGACCGTGTGGGGCTTTAGCTGTGGTTCTGCGTATTCCTTGAACCACTTTTCAAGCAGTTCGTCAACCGTCATCGAATCGGCCACAAGCCCGCCCTGCTGCACTTGGCGTTCAAATTCCATTGCCGCCTTCTGCACAGCCTTTTCAATCTGTCGGGCCGTCATGCCATCCGCCGGGCAATAGGTCATGCTCTTCAGGATCTTTTTGCCGCCCTGAGCCTCTCCGGCATATACGCGGATTCTGTAAGTGGTTTTGCCATCTTTAGTTATCCGTTTCTGAATGTTTGCCATTTGGTACACCAACCTTTTTGTGAGCATCCAATGATGCCGGATTTTCAGGTGTCCGTCTCTGGAAGGATTTTGCAGGCTCCTGCAACTCCAGCCGCCTTATTCTTTGCAATAAATAATTTAGGCTTTTTTGAACTTTTAACTCGCACACATCCGTAAGCGAAATTCTGAATTCATCCGTCGAAAGAGACAAACCTCCAACGTCCCCTTCATACTTTGAATGGTTAGTTGCAAGGCCTGATTCATGCGCCTGTTCTAGCGCCAATAAATATCTAGCCTGCATCCTAACTCCATAAGGAAGGGTTTCATCGTTAACCAAGTTAGCCAGCGCCCCTGCGCTATACAACCCTTTTTCAAAAGCATTGTAAACGGTCAGCGAATCTCTATACTCCGCCAAACAGTTGAGGATGCTATCATCCTCGTTAACTCCAACAAGATCCAGAATCATCATTTCAAGAATTTCCCGTGCAGGCTTCCAATCTTGTTGGCAATTTTGAAGCGCATATAATAAACGTATTGAATCTTCGCTAAGCCCGGAATATTTACAAGCAGATGCCATATTCCCGTCAGTAGATCTTATTGCGCCTTCGCGTTCTAGGAGCCAATCTATAGATACTTTGAAATACTCTCCTATTTCGCAGAGTGTTAGAGCATCTGGCAGGCTTTGGCCGTTCATATACAAACTGACTGTCTGCGGCCGTTTTCCTATAGCGTAAGCAAGTTGTTTTTGTGTCGTCTTGCTTTCCTCCATGATTTCGCGCAATCGTCTTGAAAACGGGTTGTTTTCCGTCTGATAGGCGAGTTCGGCTTTTCTTGGCATTTCATACCCTCCAAGTTAACAAAAGTTCGTTTCTGTTGATTTTTAAAAATCCACATTTCGGTATCATTGACTACGTTTTTATTGTCTAGTATAATGATACCACAAGAAAACCGAATCTTCAAGAATAATGAAAGGGTGTCTATATGGAAAAATTAAGCACAGATGCACTTGCCCGTCGAAGGGAATATATCCGAAACTGGCGAGCGAAAAACCGCGACAAAGTTCGTGAATACAACCTGCGTTATTGGGCGAAGCGAGTTGAGCGTGAAGCAAAAGCCGCCGGGCAGGAACAGAAAGAAGGTGAAGCAAACAATGGGTGAGACTGTTGCATTCCCCCGCATGGGAACCATAAAGGAAGCCGCCAGCGCCTCCGGGCTTGCTGTGTATCGTATCCGCCGCCTTGTTGCATCCGGCAAAATTCGTTACATACGGGCAGGCCGCCACATTTTGGTGAATATGGACAGTCTGGCCCGCTATCTGAATACAGGCGATCAGCCGGAGCCGATAAATCCCGGCGGCATGCAGAGGATCATAGAATGAACACGCAAGAAAAAAGGCCGTCAGGATGTTGCAGCATCCAGAACGGCCCGGCGGTGGGAAAATGCACTCCAGCACAGTTTCACCGCCCCTATTCTATCACGGAGAAAGGGGTAACGCAATAATGATTGAAATATCCAGCTTTTTGAAGCACGGTCAGGAAAATGCCACATCCGCCGATGCTCTGTGTGGCATGATAAACACCACGCCGCGAGGCTTGCGCCATTGCATCGCGATAGAACGCGCCGCCGGGGCCGAAATACTCTATATGCCCGGCGGGCAAGGCGGCTATTTCCTGCCTAGCCTCGACAAGGAGCAGGCCCAAAAGGAACGGGAAGCCTTTTACAATGTGATGAGGGCGCGGGCCATGTGTACGCTGAAGGCGCTGCAACCGGTAGCCCGTTCTTTGGGCGTTCCTGTCGGGCAGATGGAAATGGAGCTTTTAAACGATGGGGAAAAAGAGGAAAGTTGACCCCCCGTTTTGGGTCACTGGCAAAAGCGTCGGGAAATCCCCCGGCGGACAGCCGCTCCCTTTTGTCCAGATATATGCAGACCTAGCCCAATCCCCCGAGTTCATTGCTCTGACTCCCGGTGCAAGGTGGTGCTACATATCCATGACAATAGAGGCAAAGGGCGGGCGCTGCTTCGAGTTCACACGAAAAACCGCTGAACGTTATGGAATCCCACAAAGAACGCTTGTGAGAAACGTTAAAGAGCTTGTGATCGCCGGTTTTATTTCCTGCAACAGCGGGCGCACCACCAGAACCGCAAGCGAGTATGAATTTACTATCGGCTGGAAGCTAAAAAGCGCAAAATAAAAAGCCCTGATATGGCTATATATAAGATACTGTGCCAAAATGGCATAAGGGCGCAGCGGTGAAACATTGAACGCTTATGCCAAAATGGCACAAGATACGCAGAAAAAAGCCAGTTTTTGGGGCAATCTTATGCCAAAATGGCACAAGGCTTATGCCAAAATGGCACAGCCAAAATGCTTGTATGTCGAATTTTTTGCCACAAGTGGCAAAACGGCGAGGAAGCGGCGAAAAAAGGGGCTG
The DNA here is from genome assembly GCF_002160145.1 of Gemmiger sp. An194. Lineage (GTDB taxonomy): Bacteria > Bacillota > Clostridia > Oscillospirales > Ruminococcaceae > Allofournierella. The sequence goes on from NZ_NFKA01000003.1 coordinate 141,149, forward strand.
TGCCCACTTCTGGGGATGGTATGGCAACAAGCTGCAACGATGGCCGTAGCCACTCGTGGTTATGATGGATTTTCCCATCTTGCTGGGAATCCTTCGACACTTGTGTCGAAGGATGTTCCCGCCCTTGTAACCGTGCATTTGTCCGATTGGGGCGTGGTACAGAAGTGTACCTTGCAGCCGTGCGCACTTGTGTGCATGACAAACAAGCCCTTTCCCCCACTTCTGGGGGAGCATCGCAACAAATTGCGATGGGGTAACCGCCGTGACTATGCCCACAAGTGGGTACGCTCTTCCCCGGCTCGTTGGGGAACCGTTGTAGCTAACTGCAAAGAGCTGATTCTTTGTGCAAAACGCCAGAACCAGACCATGCCACCGGCGCCGATCCGGCGCGCTGCGGCACTCCTGATTCAACAAAATGCACAAGACAGCCCCGGCGGCTAGATGATAAGGATCCCCCCCACCCGCGCACCGGCGGAAAAATCTAATTCCTACTGGCGTGGGTAACTTTTTCCATCTCTGAGCCTGAATTTAGCTAAGGGGGTACTGACACCGGGCAAGCTCTGCGTTTTCCAAAAAGCCATTATATGCGCGGAGAAGAAAATTCCCCTTCACCCGCCAGTCTACATAAGCCCCACCCCGCTTTTTGATAGGGGGGGCATAAAGCAAGCCGCCCAGCAATGGTTGAACGACCCGCCGGGCGGCTTTTTCTGTTCTTGAATGAGTTTAATTACACGATAACGCGCGCGGAGTTTCTACACACGATACGCGCGGGGGTTTGTGACATGCTGTGTGGCCTGCTATGCGCGCTGTGGGCGCTTTTCCCTCGTTTGAATATAGTTTGCCGCCTGCAATCAAAAAGCCGAAAACGGGGCATTTCTGCCGCTGCTACGGTACATCGACTAAAGCGACATGCTGGCTATCCTTCACAGTTTCGCCAAACTGCCCGGCGGATCAGAAAAAAACACCCCCCACCAGAGCCACATAGGCAATGGAGGGGGCATTCCTGCTTTTTGTTACTTCTCAGGGCCGGAGCTATCCCGCTCCATAGCCTCGTTTATGGCGCGCCCAACAAAAGCGTTGAGACTTTCGCCCATAGCCTCTGCATGGGCCTGTATTTCGGCTTTGCGGCCTTTTTTTACCACAATACGTAAACTATCGTAAGCCTTCGCATTGTACTTATTTTTAGCAGCCGTGCTAGGCTTCGCTTTGCTTTCTTCCATCTTTGATGCACCTCATTTAGTACAGCTTTTTTACTGTAATTAGTATACCACAAAGCGAATACTTGTACAAGTACAAAATTGCACATATATACTTGTACAAGTTTGTTCATTTCACCAATTGAATATACTTGTACAAGGTTGTATAATATAATCACAGCAAGGGAGCCGGAAAGGAGGCCGGCATGACAAGCAAGCAGTTTGAACAGCTTCCCAGAAGCAAACAGCTTGAACGGTTCGATAGATACAAAAAAGCGGCTACCTGCTCCAACAGATAACCGCATAGCAGAAACCACCTAGCACCAACTAAATAGGCTCCCTTGCTGCTTTCATTGTATCAGAACCGCACACGAAATGCAAGATGAACACCCAGCCGCCGGGCAGCCGAAAGCGCCCGCAAGCGGCGGCCCATATCCCTGTGAACCTACGGGCAATAGTCAGGAAGATGACCGCCGGGCGGCTCCACAATGAAAGGAAGTTTCCGCATGAAAAAGACTGAACTGCGCAAAGCAATGAATGAGTACCAGCAAATCGCCGCCCAGATTGCCCAGCTGGAGAAGCAAAAGGCTGCTGTGGCCGACCGGATCAAGGCCCACATGGATGCCGCCGGGGTGGATGAAATGCAGGTTGACGATGCCACAGCCCGCTACAAGGAAGTGACAAGCAACCGCTTTGATAGCAAGGCATTTGCAGCGGCCCACAAGCGCCTGTATGCCATGTTCTGCAAGCCCCAGACCGTCCGCCGGTTCACGATTGCATAAGGGAGGGCATTATGAACAAAGAAGCCATCGAACAAGCCATCGAGCTGCTGGCCCGCAGCGGTGCAGACCAGCGGCTCTTAGACCTTCTTTATATCCTGCGCAGGAACGATGCCGCTTTTACAGCAAGAGTCGCATCGTTTGCGCGAGGACTTGAAAAGTAAATCACAAGAAAGGGGGCGTATTATCATGGAAAGTAATTTGTTCAAACGCACAGTCGAATTTAAAGGGCAGGAAGCGGTGGACGCGGCCCGCATAATCGAGCGCAACATGGAAAACAAGGTTTTCATTCATAAGCTGCTAATATCCGCCATGTCGTTGGAAAGAGTATATATCCTTAAAAAGTAATGTGCCGCCCCGGTTATTCGCCGGGGCTTTTTTATTGGCATTATGACTTGTGATATTGTGAAGCTAAAGCAATAGGCCCCGGCGGGCACGTTTTTGGGAAAAAGTTGACCAAAAGTTGACCATTCTCTAAAAAATACGCCTCTTCGGAGTGCAAAAGAAAACCGCAGTACACAGGATTTTCCTTGTAGTACTGCGGTTTTTCCCTTTGGAGCTGGTGGACGGATTCGAACCCCCGACCTGCTGATTACAAATCAGCTGCACTACCAGCTGTGCTACACCAGCATATTCAGCAAGAAATATTATACCAAAAAAACTGCCCGCGTGCAAGACAGATTTTGCCGCCGGTCCCCTTTTCCTAGTTTCGGGGCCCGGCGGCAATGTTCATCTGTTTAAACGCGGCGGCTCAGTTTGCCGCAGCCAGCGCCTTCTGCAGCGCGCAGAAATCCTCCAGCGTCAGCTGTTCGGGGCGGGCGGTGGGGCTCAGTCCCGCCGCCTGGAGCGCGGCGGCCACCTTTGCCTTGGGCAGGCCCATGCCGTTGCTGATGGAGTTGGCCGCGGTCTTGCGCCGCTGGCCGAAGGCCGCCCGCACCAGCTTGAAGAAGCCCGCTTCGTCCTCCACCTGCACCGCGGGCTGCTCGCGCACCTGCAGCTGGATCACCGCACTGGTCACCTTCGGCGGCGGATAGAAGCTGCCGGGCTGCACCGTGAACAGCAGCCGGGGCTTCGCGTAGTAATCCACCGCGTAGCTGATGGCGCCCGCCTCACGGGTGCCCGGGGTGGCGGTAATGCGGTCCGCCGCCTCCTTCTGCACCATAACGGTGATGTGCTGGATGGGCAGTTTTTCCTCCAGCAGCCGCATCAGGATGGGGCTGGTGATGTAGTAGGGCAGGTTGGCGCACACAGCCACCGGCATTCCGGCAAATTTCTCCCGGATCAGCCCGGCCAGATCCACCTTCAGTACATCCTGCAGCAGGATCTCCACGTTATCAAATTCGGCCAGCGTTTCCGCCAGCAGGGGCGGCAGGCGCTGGTCCACCTCGATGGCCACCACCTTGTTCGCCCGCAGAGCCAGCTCCTTGGTGAGCACGCCCACGCCGGGGCCCACCTCGATCACGCCCCAGCTCTTGTCGATGCCCGCGACCTCCACGATCTTGGGGCAGATGCCGGGGTTCACGATGAAGTTCTGCCCGAACCCCTTGGACAGTGCAAAATCATACCGGGCACACAGGTCCCGGATGGTGGAAATATCCGTTAAATTGGGCATAGGGTCCCGCCTTTCTGTTTGTGTTGCGCCTGCCGGAGCCTTTGCCTGGGCAGACAGCAGCGCCCCGCAGCCCATTTAACGGGCCGCCGGAGCGCTGCGGGATCGTATTCAAAAGATTTATTCGCCGTCGGTGGCTTCGCTGGCCGGGGCCGCGGAATCCGCACCCTCGCTGGTGGCCTCGCCGCCCTCACCGGCGGATGCATCGCCGCTGGCGGCGCTGCTGGAGGTCTCACTGGAGGCAGCGGTGCCGCCGTTCATGGTCTGGGCCACACCCAGCGCCTTCTGCACCTGGGTATCCTCCTCCACGCTCACCAGAGTGGTGTCGCTGCCGTCAGCCTTGGCGGCCACCTCCACATCCACGGTCAGACCGGTGCCGTCAAAGCTGGTCTTGTCCGAGGTGAGCATCTTGGCGGTGGTGATGACCACGGCGCTGCCGTCGCTCATGCGGTGGGGCTCCGCCTGGATGGTGCCCTTGCCCGCAGTGGTGGTGCCCACCAGCTGTGCGCCGGAAAGCTGACGCAGGCTGGCTGCAAACAGCTCCGCCGTGCTGGCAGTGCCGTTGTTTACCAGAACCACCATGGGCAGATCCACATAGCTCTCGTCGCTGGAGCCCAGCAGGGTCTGCTCACCATTCTTATCCTCGGCGAATACGATATCCGCCTCGGACACCAGCTGATCGATGCAGTTCACTGCCACATCCAGCTGACCGCCCGCGTTGTCGCGCAGGTCAAAGACCAGGGCCTTGGCCCCCTGGTTCTGCAGCTCCTCCACCGCCTTGCTGAAGGTGCTCTGGGTGGTGCCGTCGAACCGGTAAATCTTGATATAGCCGTAGCTCTCACCCAGCATCTGGTATTCCACGCTGGGGATGGTGTAGCGGCTGCGGTTGATGGTATGGTCGGCGGTGGTGCCGTCCGGCGCCATATAGGTCACGGTGACCTCGGTGCCCGCTTCGCCCTGCAACTGGGCGGTCACGTTGGCAGCGGTCAGACCCTTCACCTCGGCTCCGTTGATGGCGGTAATGAAACCGCCCACCTGCAGGCCCAACTCCGAAGCGGGGCTGGAATCGTAGACCTTGGTGATGCGGGCGTAGCCCGAGGAATCCTTCACCACATCCACGCCGATGCCCATGATGTTGCCGTTCTGCACCTCCACCAGCTCGGCATACTGCTTCGCGGTGTAGTAGTTGGCGTTCTTGTCGCCAATGCCCAGCACATAGCCATAGGCCATCATGTCGTTCAGGGTAGCATCCTGGATGTCGCCGTAGTAGTTGGCGCGCACGTACTTGTCCAGCTCGGCGATTTTGCTGTACATGCTCTCCTTTTCCTTAACGGAAGGGATGGTGGCGTCGAACATCTGGCGTGCCAGAATCATGGTGATGGAAAAGGTCACCGTCATGGCGATGATGGCGATGGTCAGCGCCATGCTGATGGAAATTTTCTTGTTCATGGTCTTGCGTTTCCTCCGTGGCGTTTGCCGGTCAGATCAGATAGGCGATCTGGATCGCCATGGCGCTGAAGATGGTGAGCGCCATAAGCACGGCAAGCACCAGGCTCACGGCACGAACGAATTTTTTGTTGTCCTTCATGGGGCTCCTTTCCTGGTTAGAGGCGATCATTAGAACGCCACGTAGTTGCGGGGGTTCTGCTTCACGCCGTTGATGCGCACTTCGAAATGCAGATGGTTGCCGGTGGAGTTGCCGGTGGACCCCACATAGCCGATCACGTCGCCCTGCTTCACCGACTGGCCCACGCCCACGGCAATGCTGCTCATGTGGGCATACAGGGTGGTCACGCCGTCGCCGTTGTCCACCATGACCACGTTGCCGTAGCTCCAGTGGCCGGTGGTGGAGGAGATGACGCCGTCATGGGCGGCCTTGATGGGGGTGCCGTAGGGAGCGGCGATGTCCATGCCGCTGTGGCCGGTCTGAATCACGCCGTTGATGTTCTGAGTAGCGCCGAACTCGGTGGTCACCCGGCCGGCGATGTCCAGCGGCCAGCGGAAGCCCTCGGCACACACACCGCTGCCGGTGGACGCCTGACTGGCCACCCAGGCCTCGTACTGCTTTTCGGCCTCATCGGCCTTCTTCTGCATCTCGGCCACCACAGTCTCCTGGGCCTGAGCCGCGGCCTCCTTGTCGCTGATGGTCTTGTTCTGGGCCTGGATGTTGGCAGCCAACTGGTTCTCCTTGCTGTCCAGGGCGGCTTTGGCATCCTCCAGATCCGCCTTGGCTGCTTCCAGAGCGGCCTCCTCTTCCTCCAGCCGTGCCTTCTCGTCGTTCATCTCCTGCAGGATCTCGGTGTCCTTTTCGCTGATGCGCTGCAGGTTGTCGGAGTAGGTGAGCAGGTCGTACAGGCTCTGGGCGCTGGCCAGCACCGCCACGGCGCCGGTATCCTGCATCACCTGCATGGCCTGCATGCGCTCCTTGAAGTCCGCCCAGCGCTCGTCGATCACTGCCTGCTGATCCGCGATGGCCTGCTGCTGGATGGCGATCTCGCTGTTCTTCTGGTTGATCTGGTCGATGGTATCGTTGATCTGGCTGATGATGATGGTCTGCTGGTTTTCCAGACTCTTCTTCTGCTGCTCAGCCTTGTTCTTCTCGTTTTTGATCTGCTGGAGGACCTGCTCTTCCTTTTTCAGCTCCTGCTCGGCCTTCTCCCAGTCGGATTTATAGTCGGCGTTCACCGCCGCGCCGCCGCATGCGGCAGCCATGCAAAGGGCCAGCGCGCCGCACAGCGCCCGCCGCCAGGGTGCTCGAAGTTGCTTGCTCATGAGAATCGCTCCTTTTGCTGGCGCCCGCGGCCGGCCGGCCGCGGATCGCGGTTTATACGTGCAGGTATTTGCGGATGGAGGTGGCGGTGCCCACGCTGCCGATCAGGCTGCCGAAGGCCAAGAAAGCGATCAGCACCTTCCACCAGACCTGACCCATGCCCAGCAGCACGTCGTTCAAGATGGCGCCCCAGAAGGCGGGGAAATCCACGCTGTAGATGATCAGCAGCTGATAGCCGCCCAGTACGATGGCCGAGGAGATCACACCGGCGATCAGGCCCACGGCGATGCCCTCCACAAAGAAGGGCAGACGAATGAAGCCGTTGGTGGCGCCCACGTACTTCATAATGTTGATCTCCTTGCGGCGGGCGAACACGGTGAGTCGGATGGTATTGCTGATGACCACGATGCTCACGAAGCCCAGCACCACCACAAGGCCCACACTGATGACGGTGACCGCCTTGTGGATGTTCACCACCAGGTCAGACAGGCCGGTGGGCACGTTCACGTCCACCACGCCGGAGATGCTCTCCAGCTGGGGCACGATCTCCTCCATCTGGCCCACATCCTGCAGAACCACCTTGTAGTTGGCCAGGAAGGGGTTTTCCTCGCCCTCGAACACATCGAACAGCTCACCCTTGTCGCCCATGGATTCCCGCATCAGGTCCAGCGCTTCATCCTTGGAGACATAGTTCACTTCCTTCAGGCCGCTGATGGAGCGCAAAGCGCTGTCCACCGAGGCGAGACCCGTCTCGTCCAGGTTTTCGTCCAGATAGACGACCACCTCGTTCTGGCTGCGCAGATAGATCATCAGGCTGTTCATGTTGGCGGTGAACAAACCCGCCACACCGGTGATGATGAGGCATACGGTGAGCACGCCCACGCTGGCAAAGCTCATCAGCCGGTTGTTGATCATGTTGTGAAGGCCCTGACGGGCAAGGTATTTAAAGCTGGACCACTTCACAGGATCACCTCCCCTGCATCTTCTCCGGACTCCTGCCGGTTCAGGGAGTCGTCGATCACGTTGCCGTGGTCAATGGTGATGACCCGCTTGCTGAAGTGACGGGCCAGCTCATGCTCGTGGGTAACCACCACCACGGTGATGCCCACGCTGTTGATGGCGCTGAGCAGCTCCATCATCTCGATGCTCAGCTCCGGGTCGATGTTGCCGGTGGGCTCGTCGGCGATGATCAGCTGGGGGCTGTGCACCAGAGCACGGGCCAGCGCCACGCGCTGCTGCTCGCCGCCGGAAAGCTCATCCGGGTATTTGTCCATCTTTTCGGAAAGGCCCACCAGGCTGAACACGTAAGGCACCCGGCTGGCGATCTTCTTTTCGGGGATGTTGGTCACCCGCATGGCGAAAGCCACGTTCTCGTAGGCGGTCATGCTGGGAATGAGGCGGAAGTCCTGGAACACCACGCCCATGTTGCGGCGCAGATAGGGCACGTCCTTTTCCTTCATTCGGGTCAGGTCCTTGCCGTTCACAAACACCCGGCCGCTGGTGGCCTTTTCCTCCCGCAGGATCAGCTTGAGGAAGGTGGATTTGCCCGCGCCGGAATGGCCCAGAACAAACACGAACTCGCCTTTTTGGATGTGAAGGCTCACATTTTTCAGTGCGGTGTTGCCCCCGGGGTACACCTTGGAAACGCGGTCAAATACAATCATTTTTTCTCCCCATACGCCGCCCGGCTGCGGGCGGCATGGCCGCGGGTGCGGCCTGTTTTTCCTTTTTTGCTTGCTGTTTCGCTGTTACAAAACGAGGGCCGGCGCATTCGGCCGGCACCGCGGTGCGAAAATTGCACTGCGGCGCGGCATAGCGGCCGGCCCATGGGCAGACATCGCCGCCCGGCACAGGCCCTGGGGGCCTGCGCGCAATCAGTATTTTGCCGGGTTGGCGCTCAGATATTTCTTTACCATCAGTGCCACCTTGAACACGATGGCGTCGTCGAATTCCCGCAGGTCCAGACCGGTGAGCTTCTTGATCTTCTCCAGGCGGTACACCAGGGTGTTGCGGTGTACGAACAGGCCGCGGCTGGTCTCGGAAACGTTCAGATTGTTCTCGAAGAAGCGCTGGATGGTGAACAGGGTCTCATTGTCCAGGCTTTCGATGCTGCCCTGCTTGAACACCTCGCGCAGGAACATCTCGCACAGGGTGGTGGGCAGCTGGTAGATCAGGCGGGCGATGCCCAGATTGTCGTAGCTGATGATGGACTGCTCGGTGTCGAACACCTTGCCCACCTCCATGGCCACCTGGGCTTCCTTGAAGCTGGCGGCCAGGTCCTTCACGTTGGCGATGGGGGTACCGATGCCAACGGTGGCCTTGATGTAATGCTCGCCGGACAGGGTGTCCACGATGCTGGAGGCCAGCTTTTCCAGATCCTTCTGATCGATGCCCCGCTTGATCTCCTTCACCAGCACGGTGTCGGTCTCGCTGATGTTGAACACGAAGTCCTTCTGCTTGTCCGGGAACAGGCTGCTCACCACATCATAGGCGGAGATGTCGGTGCCGCTGGTCACGCGGATCAGGAACACCACCCGGGACACATCGGTGGCAAAGTGCAGCTCGCGGGCCTTGGCGTAGATATCGCCGGGCAGGATGTTATCCAGCACCACGTTCTTGATGAAGTTGGCCTTGTCGAACTTCTCGTCGTGGTACTGCTTGATGCTCTGCAGGCTGATGGCGAGCAGGCTGGCAAACTGAGCGGCAGTCTCGTCGGTGCCTTCCACATACACGGCGTAATCGTTGTGCTTGTTGGAGCTGAACTGATGGTAGCTGCAGCCGTCCTTGACGAAGCAGTCGCCGGCCAGGCGCTCGGCCACAAAGCCGTCCCGCACCTCGCCGATCATGTTCAGATCGGAACAGGAAATCACGGTGCCGGTCTCATCCACCACACCGACCACCCGATTGATGGCGTCCTTCATCTGGTAGACAACACCCTGAAACACTCTGTTTGCCATAATACGCTCCCCTTTTATTTGACGGTAATGTTTTCCACAATAAGCTTTGTGATATTTGAACAATTGCACAGGCTCTCTGTGTATATTTTACACAAGGGAATATACTTTTGCAACATATTTCAACGATTTTTTCTGCCATTTATTGTGTAATTTTGAATACCGGCCAAAAACCCGGGGTTCAGGCGCCCTTTTAGTCTACGACAAAATTGTGTAAGTTCTTTGAAAGAACTGCAAAAAAACGGCTTCACAAGGCCATTTTCAGGCATTTTCGCCGCCCGGGGCAAGACCGGGCGCAAGCTGGGCCAGCTCTTCGGCGGAAAGCTCCCGCCACTGGCCCGGGGCCAGCTCCGGGTCCAGCGAAAGGCCTCCGATGGCCTGCCGGTGCAGCTCGTTGACTCCCGCATCCAGCACGCCGAACATCCGCTTGATCTGGTGGTAGACCCCCTGCCGCAGCACCACGGTGGCGGCAAGCGGGTTCTCCGGGTCCGGGATGAGGCCCGCGGGCTGCATCCGCTCCCCATCCGCCAGGGTCACACCCTCCTCAAAGGCGGCCACCATGGCCGGGGTGACCGGGGTGTCCAGCTCCACCCGGTAGGTCTTGGGCACGTGGCGGCGGGGCGAAAGAATCGCGTGGGCGAAGGCCCCGTCGTCGGTGAGCAGCACAAAGCCGGTGCTGGTCTTGTCCAGCCGGCCCGCCGGGAACAGCTCCCGCCGGGGGAAGGCGCCTTCCAGCAGGTCCACCACGGTGCGATCCCGCTTGTCGGTGCTGGCGCTCACAACGCCCTTGGGCTTATTGAGCATAATGTACACGAACTGCTGGCAGCTGAGGGGCTTGCCCTCGGCGGTCACCGTCTCGGCACCGGACAGAGCGGTGTCGGCCTTTTTGCAGACCTTTCCATCCACCATGACCCGACCCCTGGTGATTAGGGTGCGGGCCGCGCTGCGGGGCAGCTGCAGGCTCTGGGCAACGAACTTGTCCAGCCGCATCTCAGTTCTCCTCCAGCAGACGGCCCTTGTTGGCCTTGCCCCGCAGCTGCTGGATGTCCAGCGCGAACATGACCACCGCGGACATGCCCTTCATGGTGCGCTCGTAGGCGGGGGTGTCCACATGGTCGGCGGAGTATTTTTCGCAGATGGCCCGCATGGCCGCCATCCGCTCGCTCTCCTCGGTGAGGATGCGCACCGGTCCCTGGGCGATGGCGCTGGCGTAGATTACCTCGAACCGCTCGGGCACGTTGTGGGCGTAGAGCACCGCCGTGAAGCTGGCCCGGCCGTCCCGGGTGATGTTCTCCAGCTTCTGGCCCCGCTTGGCCGAATGGAAGTAGAGGGTGTCGCCCTCCAGGGCAAAGGCCATGGGCGCGGCGTAGGGCCAGCCGTCCTCATTGATGGTGGCCAGCGTGCCGAAGCTCGCCTTGCGCAGCACCTCCTTTGCATCCTCCTCACTCAGTTTTCGATCGACCCGGCACAGCTCCCGCATCGTTTTTCCCGCCTTTCCTTTTTGTTCGGACCACTTTGAGGCCCGTTGATTCTGTATGGGCAGCACTGCATCCTTCACAGTAAGCGCTTCCGGCGCGTTCCTCCATCCGGAACGATGCAGCATTGCCTATCGTATTATAGCACATTCCGGCCTCAAGGGCCCGTTCTGTGTTTCTTTTTGTATTATTTCAATTTATTTCCACAAAATATTTGTTTTTCTGTGTATTTCGTTCTATAATAAGTTCATGGTTTGCCGGTAAAAACCGGTATGCGCGTTTGCGCCAGAAAAGGAGGTCTCGCCCCATGCGGACAGCGGTCAAAAAGAATGCCCGCCGCCAGGAACTGCTGGAACAGATCTACCCTATGATCGATCAGGTGGGCTACGAAAACCTGACCGTACGGGGCATCTGCACCAGCCTCGGAATATCCACCGGCACCTTTTATCACTATTTCCCGGAAAAAGCCGATCTGCTTTTGGCCTTTTTCGCGGGCATCGACGATTTTTACCAGCAGGAAGTGCTCCCCCGCTTCGGGCCGGATGAGGCGGCCAATCTGGACCGGTTCATCCACAGCTACGGCGTTTACTGCCAGCGGGTGGGCGCGGGGGTCTGCCGCTGTTTGACCAGCGCCCCCGCCCACGATGCCAAGCGCAACTATCTTTCCGAGAGCCGGCCCATCAGCCGGATTCTGGAGGAGCTGATGATCCGGGGCGCGGCCAGCGGCCGGTTCACCTGCCCCTTCCCGCCGGAGCAGTGCGCCCGCATGGTGATGGTCTCGGTGCGGGGCCACGGCTCCGACTGGGCCAAGCGGGGCGGCAAATACGATCTGATCCGCGCGCTGGACGATTACGCCCTGCTGCTGCGCATCGCGCTGGACTGCCGGCCCTGAGCTGCATTCCCTTCCCTGTATGCAAAACGCCCTCTGCTTTTGTTTGAAAGAGCAGAGGGCGTTTTTTTTTATGTCAGCCGGAGCCGACGCGCCTGTACAATCAGACGTTCAGCTCGGCGTGCTGGCCCGCAGCCTCGGGGTGAGCGGCCAGCACGGGGCGGATGACCTCGTTGAGGAACTCCTCCACCTGCTGGGCGCTGCGGCCGGTGAAGTGCTCGGGCACCAGAACGCCGTCGATGTCGGCATGGGTCAGGCCGAAGCTGGCGTCGTTCACCACACGGTCGATCAGGTCGTTGGGCATGCCCTCCTCCTTCACCTGCGCGGCGGCGGCGATGGAGTGCTGGCGCAGCTTCTCGTGCAGCTCCTGACGGTCGCCGCCCTTCTTCACGGCGCTCATCATGATGTTCTCGGCAGCCATGAAGGGCAGCTCGGCCATCACGCGGCTGCGGATGACCTTGGGATACACCACCAGGCCGTCGCACACGTTGAGCAGGATGTTCAGGATGGAATCGGCGGCCAGGAAGGCCTCGGCCACAGCGATGCGCTTGTTGGCGGAGTCGTCCAGGGTACGCTCGAACCACTGGGTGCCGGCGGTGAAGGCCGGGTTCAGGATGTCCACCATCAGGTAGCGGGCCAGGGCGCAGACGCGCTCGCAGCGCATGGGGTTGCGCTTGTAGGGCATGGCGGAGGAACCGATCTGGTTCTTCTCAAAGGGCTCCTCCATCTCCTTGAAGTTGGCCAGGATGCGGATGTCGGTGCACATCTTCATGGCGCTCTGGGCAAGGCCGGACAAAGCGCTCAGCACCTGGAAGTCCACCTTGCGGCTGTAGGTCTGGCCGGACACGGGAACCACCTTGTCGAAGCCCAGCTCGGCGGCGATGGAGGCCTCCACCGCCTTGATGCGGGCGGAGTCGCCCTCGAACAGCTCCACGAAGCTGGCCTGGGTGCCGGTGGTGCCCTTGCTGCCCAGCAGGGCCAGAGCGTTCATGCGGCTGGTGATCTCCTCGTAGTCCATGTACAGCTCGTTCAGCCACAGGCTGGCGCGCTTGCCCACGGTGGTAAGCTGGGCGGGCTGCAGATGGGTGTAGGCCAGGGCGGGCATATCCTTGTACTCATCCGCAAACTTGGCCAGCAGAGCCAGAACGCCCACCAGCTTCTTCTGCACCAGCTCCAGGCCCTCCTTCATCACCAGCACGTCGGTGTTGTCGCCCACGTAGCAGCTGGTGGCGCCCAGATGGATGATGCCCTTTGCATTGGGGCACTGCAGGCCGTAGGCGTACACATGGCTCATCACGTCATGGCGGCATTCCTTCTCACGGCGGATGGCATCCTCATAGTTGATGTCGTCCTTGTGGGCCTCCAGCTCGGCGATCTGCTCGTCGGTGATGTTCAGGCCGTTAGCCTTCTCGGCCTTGGCCAGGGCGATCCACAACCGGCGCCAGGTGCGGAACTTGTTGTCCTCCGAGAAGATGTACTGCATCTCGGGGGAGGCGTAACGGGTCTCGAAGGGAGAGATGTATTTATCGTGGGACATATTGGTTCCCCTTTCTCTGGTTTCTCATAAAGGGCGGGCGGGGCGCATAAGGCCTCGCCCGCCCTCTTTGTTTTTTGTGCTTACAGCTTGAAGTAATCCACGCCGCCCTCGAACAGGGGCTGGTACTTGTTGCCGGGCACGTTCTTGTACAGCTCGTCGCCGCTGCGCTCGGTGTGGCCCATCTTGCCCAGCACACGGCCGTCCGGGCTGGTGATGCCCTCGATGGCCAGCACGCTGCCGTTGGGGTTGTAGCGCAGGTCCATGGTGGGCTGGCCCGCCGCGTCCACATACTGGGTGGCCACCTGACCGTTGGCGATCAGGCTCTTCACCACCTCATCGCTGGCCACGAAGCGGCCCTCGCCGTGGCTGATGGCGATGGTGTGGACCTCGTCCACGCTGCAGCGGCTCAGCCAGGGGCTCTTGCCCGAGGCGATGCGGGTGTTCACCAGCATGCTCTGGTGGCGGTTGATGGTGTTGAAGGTCAGGGTGGGGCATTCCGCAGTGATGGGGCGGATCTCGCCGTAGGGCACGAGACCCAGCTTGATCAGCGCCTGGAAGCCGTTGCAGATGCCCAGCATCAGGCCGTCGCGCTTCTGGAGCAGCTCGTGCACCGCCTCGGTGACCGAGGGAGCCCGCAGGAAGGCGGTGATGAACTTGGCGCTGCCGTCCGGCTCGTCGCCGCCGGAGAAGCCGCCGGGCAGCATCACGATCTGGCTCTCCCGGATGGCCTGGGTCAGGGCGGCGCAGCTCTCGGCAACCGCCGAGGCGCTCAGGTTGTTGATGACCAGCACCTTCGGGTCCGCACCGGCGCGGGCAAAGGCACGGGCGGTGTCGTACTCGCAGTTGGTGCCGGGGAATACGGGAATGATGACCTTGGGCTTGGCGATGCCGATGGCCGGAGCCTTGCGCTCGGTGGCCTCGTAGCTGATCTTGTCCACGGTGGCGCCTGCCTTGCGGTAGGGGAACACCGGCTCCAGCTTGCCCTCCCAGGCCTCCTGCAGGGCGGCCAGGTCGATGGTCTCGCCCGCGATCTTCAGCGCGTAGGTCTCGGTAACGGTACCCAGGACAACGCCCTCGTTCAGCTCCAGATCCGGCTCCACCTCCAGGATGAAGCTGCCGTAGGCGGGATGGAACAGGTTCTCCGGATCACGGGCGGCATCCAGCGCAAAGCCCAGCCGGTTGCCCAGGCACATTTTGAACAGAGCCTCGGCGGCGCAGCCGTAGCCGGGGGTATAAGCGGCCTTCACCTTGCCGGAAGCGATCAGCTCCTCCACCTTCTTGTACAGCTTCTTCAGGCTGTGGGGCTCAGGGCGCAGCTCCAGCTTATCCTGATATTCGGGATACAGCCAGACCACCTTGCTGCCCGCAGCCTTGAACTCGGGGCTGATCACGTTCTTGGTATTGCCGATGGCGGTGGCGAAGCTCACCAGAGTGGGGGGCACATCCAGATCCTCAAAGCTGCCGGACATGCTGTCCTTGCCGCCGATGGCGGCCACGCCCAGATCCACCTGGGCCATCAGAGCACCCAGCAGGGCGGCAAAGGGCTTGCCCCAGCGCTCGGGCACATCGCCCAGACGCTCGAAGTATTCCTGGAAGGTCAGGTAGGCATCCTCATAGCGAAAGCCGCTGGCCACCAGCTTGGAGATGCTCTCCACAACGGCCAGATATGCGCCGCTGTACTGCTTTTTCTCCATCAGGTAGGGGTTGTAACCCCAGGCCATGCCGCTGCAGGTGGTGGTCTCGCCGTTCACCGGCAGCTTGGCCGCCATGGCCTGCGCGGGGGTCAGCTGATACTTGCCGCCGAAGGGCATGAGCACGGTGGCCGCGCCGATGGTGGAGTCGAACCGCTCGGACAGGCCCTTCTTGCTGCACACATTCAGGTCGGTGACCAGATTCTGCATCTTCTCGGCCCAGGTCTCGCCCTTCCAGTCCACCTTGTAGTCCTGGCAATCATAGACCAGAACCCGGGCGCGCTTTTCGGCACCGTTGGAGTTCAGGAAGTTGCGGCTGATGTTTACGATGGTGTTGCCCTTCCAGGTCATGGTCAGGCGGGGGTCCTCGGTGACGGTGGCCACCACGGTGGCATCCAGGTTTTCCTCATGGGCCAGCTTCACGAAGGCCTCCACATCCTGGGGTGCCAGCACAACGGCCATGCGCTCCTGGCTCTCGCTGATGGCCAGCTCGGTGCCGTCCAGGCCCTCGTACTTCTTGGGCACGGCATCCAGGTCGATGGCCAGGCCGTCGGCCAGCTCGCCGATGGCAACGGACACACCGCCCGCGCCGAAGTCGTTGCAGCGCTTGATCAGGCGGGTGGCCTCGGGGCGGCGGAACAGACGCTGCAGCTTGCGCTCGATGGGGGCGTTGCCCTTCTGCACCTCAGCGCCGCAGGTCTCCAGGCTCTCCAGCTTGTGGGCCTTGGAGGAGCCGGTGGCGCCGCCGCAGCCGTCGCGGCCGGTGGCGCCGCCCAGCAGCACCACGATATCGCCGGCAGCGGGCACCTCACGGCGCACGTTGGAAGCGGGAGCCGCGCCCACCACAGCGCCGATCTCCAGGCGCTTGGCCACGTAGCCGGGGTGGTACAGCTCATCCACCTGACCGGTGGCCAGACCGATCTGGTTGCCGTAGCTGGAGTAACCGGCGGCGGCGGTGGTGACCAGCTTGCGCTGGGGCAGCTTGCCCGCCATGGTCTCGCTCACCGGAACCAGCGGGTCGCCCGCGCCGGTCACGCGCATGGCCTGATAGACATAGCTGCGGCCGGACAGGGGGTCACGGATGGCGCCGCCGATGCAGGTGGCCGCGCCGCCGAAGGGCTCGATCTCGGTGGGGTGGTTGTGGGTCTCGTTTTTGAACAGATACAGCCAGTCCTGCTCCTCGCCGTCCACATCGCACTTGATCTTCACGGTGCAGGCGTTGATCTCCTCGGACTCGTCCAGATTCTTCAGCTTGCCGATGCTGGCCAGATACTTGGCGCCGATGGTGGCAAGGTCCATCAGGCACATATTCTTCTTGCGTCCGGCGTATACCGCCTTGCGCATGGTCAGGTAGTTGTCGAAGGCCTTCTTCACCTGCACATCCCGGATCTCGATCTCGTCCAGAATGGTGCCGAAGGTGGTGTGGCGGCAGTGATCGGACCAGTAGGTATCGATCATGCGGATCTCGGTGATGGTGGGGTCCCGCTTTTCAAACCGGAAGTAGTTCTGGCAGAAGGCGATGTCCGCCTCGTCCATGGCCAGACCCTTCTCCTTCACGAAGTTGGCCAGGCCCTCCTCGTCCAGCTCACAGAAGCCGGTGAGGGTCTCCACGGTGCTGGGGGTGGGGTACTCCATCTGCAGGGTATCCTTGCGGGAGAGGCTGGCTTCGCGTGCCTCCACCGGGTTGATGACATACTTCTTGATCTGAGCCAGCTCCGCCTCGGTGGGGTTGCCGGTGATCAGATATACCCGGGCGGTGCGCACGGTGGGGCGCTCGCCCTGGCTGATCAGCTGGATGCACTCGCTGGCGGAAGCGGCCCGCTGGTCAAACTGACCGGGCAGGTATTCCACCGCGAACACCACGTCCGCCTCGGGGCAGTGGTCGCAGGTGTCGTCCACCGGAGGCTCGCTGAATACGGTGGGGATGCAGCTGCGGAACAGTTCCTCGCTCACACCCTCCACATCATAACGGTTCAGAATGCGCAGGCCGGTCACCGACTGGATGCCCAGCAGGCCGTGCACCTCGCCCAGCAGGTTCTGGGCCTCGTGGTCAAAGCCCTTTTTCTTCTCCACATAAATGCGGTATACCATGGGTTCACTCTCCTTTTAAGGCGTTCAGGGCACGGCGGCCGATGTCGGCGCGCTTGTGCAGCTTGTCAAAATAAATCTGCTCGCTGGCGGCGTAGGCCTTTTCCAGCGCTTTTTCCAGGGTGGGGGCGGTGGCGCTCACGCCCAGCACGCGGCCGCCGCTGGTCACCAGCTTGCCGTCCTTCTCGGCGGTACCGGCGTGGTAGACCACCACATCGCTGCCGGGCACCTGCCCGTTTTCAAGGCCGGTGATCTCCTTGCCCTTTTCGTAGTGCTCGGGGTAGCCGCCGCTGGCCAGAATCACGCAGGCGGCGCTCTCGTTCTTGAACTTCACCTCGGTGTCCGCCAGGGTGCCGTTCGTGCAGGCCAGCATGATCTGGAGCAGGTCGCTGTCCAGCAAAGGCAGCACCACCTGGGTCTCGGGGTCGCCGAAGCGGCAGTTGTACTCGATCACCCGGGGGCCCTTGGGGGTGATCATCAGACCGAAGTACAGGCAGCCCTTGAAGGGGCAACCCTCGGCCTGCATGGCCTTCATGGTGGGCTCGAAGATCTGCTTGCGGCATTCCTCAGCCACCTCGGGGGTGTAGCAGGGATTGGGGGCGATGGTGCCCATGCCGCCGGTGTTCAGGCCCTCGTCGCCGTCCAGCGCGCGCTTGTGGTCCATGCTGGAAACCATGGGCTTCAGAGTCTCTCCGTCGGCGAAGGCCAGCACGCTCACCTCGGGGCCGGTGAGGAACTCCTCCACCACCACCCGGGTGCCGGATGCGCCGAACTTCTTCTCGTCGATCATCTCGTGCAGCGCGGTCTCGGCCTCGGCTTCGTTCTGGCAGATCAGCACGCCCTTGCCCAGCGCCAGACCGTCCGCCTTGATGACCACCGGATAGCTGCCCTCGGCCTTGATGTAGGCCATGGCCGCATCGGCCTCGGTGAACACCTCGTACTTCGCGGTGGGGATGCCGTACTTCTTCATCAGGTCCTTGCTGAACACCTTGCTGGCCTCGATGCGGGCCGCGGCGGCGCTGGGACCAAAGGCCGGAATGCCCGCCTCGGCCAGCTTGTCCACCAGGCCCAGAGCCAGCGGATCGTCCGGCGCGACCACCACATAGTCAAAGCCCTCTTCCTTCGCAAAAGCGACCTGGGCCTCGATGTCTGTGGCCGAAATGTTCTTGCATTTGGCGTCGCAGGCGATGCCGCCGTTGCCGGGGGCCGCCCACAGCTCGGTGCAAAGGGGGCTCTCCTTCAGTTTTTTCACGATGGCGTGCTCACGGCCGCCGCCACCCACAACCAATATTTTCATGCGCTTGATTCCCTCTTTCGTTCCATGCAGGCAAGTGTGGAGCATTCAAAAAGCCAGACGGCCTTTTCATGCTCTCTTATGGTCGTCTGGCTCGAGACGCCCCCACGCCATTCACGCCTTATGGCTCAGGCGGCGGCCCACGTCAAAATTTTCCGTGATATTTTCCAAAAATGCTCGCCAATCCACCAAGGATTGGCTGTGCTTTTTGGTTCATCTCACAAAAAATTTTTTGACGCGTTCCACCGCCTGGAATAGCGCGGTTCCGTCTTATATTATAACAAAATCGCGGCAAGGCAAAAAGCCCAATGGCACAAATTTGTGCCGCGCAGCCGGTTCTCCTTAGTGGTGGAACAGCCGGATGCCGCAGAAGGCCATGGCGATGCCGTATTTGTTGCAGGTGTCGATGACCTGCTGGTCCCGGATGGAACCGCCGGGCTGCACAATGGCTTCCACGCCGCTGCGGCGGGCGCGCTCGATGTTGTCGCCGAAGGGGAAGAAGGCGTCGCTGCCCAGCACCACGCCCTTCACCTGGGCCAGCCATGCCTTCTTTTCCTCAGCGGTGAGGGGGGCGGGCTGCTCAGTGAAGGTCTCGGCCCACATGTCGTCGCCGATCACATCCTCGTACTCATCGCTGATGTAAACGTCGATGGCGTTGTCCCGGTTGGGGCGGGCGATATCCTCCCGGAAGGGCAGGGCCAGCACCTTGGGATGATGGCGCAGCTGCCAGATGTCGGCCTTGTTGCCCGCCAGACGGGTGCAGTGGATGCGGCTCTGCTGGCCGGCGCCTACGCCGATCACCTGGCCGCCCTGGGCGTAGCACACGCTGTTGGACTGGGTGTATTTCAGGGTGATGAGGCAGAGCATCAGGTCACGCTTCTGCTCGTCGGTGAGGGTCTTGTTGTCGGTGACCAGGTTCTCCAGCATGGACTCGTCGATCTTCAGCTCGTTGCGGCCCTGCTCGAACACGACGCCGTAAACCTGCTTGCGCTCGATGGGCTCGGGCTGATAGTCCGGGTCGATCTGCACGATGTTGTAGCCGCCCTTGCGCTTTGCCTTCAGAATGGCCAGAGCCTCGTCGGTGTAGCCGGGGGCGATGATGCCGTCGGTCACCTCATGCTGGATGACCTTGGCGGTGCTCTCGTCGCACACATCGGACAGGGCGATCCAGTCGCCGAAGCTGCTCATGCGGTCGGCGCCGCGGGCGCGGGCGTAGGCGCAGGCCAGGGGGCTCAGCTCCAGGCCCTCGCAGAAGTACATCTTCTTCAAAGTATCGTCCAGGGGCAGGCCCAGGGCCGCGCCCGCCGGGGAAACGTGCTTGAAGGAAGCGGCGGCGGGCAGGCCGGTGGCCTGCTTCAGCTCCTTGACCAGCTGCCAGGAGTTCAGCGCGTCCAGGAAGTTGATGTAGCCGGGCTTGCCGTTCAAAACGGTCACCGGCAGCTCGCCCTCCTTGATGAAGATGCGGGCGGGTTTCTGGTTGGGGTTACAGCCGTATTTCAGTTCCAGTTCGGTCATGGTATCGTTCTCCCCCTTATTCTTCGTCGCAAACAGCGTCGTACTTGTTGATGATCACGTCTTCGGTCTCGCCGGTGGCCAGGTCGATGGCACGCACGAACAGGCTGACCTTGTTGTCCTCGTTCAGGTTTACCCACAGGTTGGTGGCCAGCTCCTCGGCCTCCTCGGGCAGGGCGATCTTCTCCGGCTCGCCCTCAAAGCTGGGGATGGGGTTGCCGTCGCACTTGTAGGTGTGGATGAAGTGGCCCTCGCCCGCCACCGGGACGGGGTACTCGAAGAAGTAGCGGCGGCAGCTTTCGCCGTTGCCGTCTGCGCTCTTCAGAATGGACAGCTTGTAGCTGCATTTGCCCTCCTCCAGCTCCACCAGACCGCTGATGCGGGGGGTCCAGTTGGGGCCGTCCAGCTCAAAGGTACGGGTGCGCAGGGCGTCCTCAAAGCGCTCGCCACGGGCCATGAACTCGTACACGGTGTCGGTCTGGTCACCGTTGGTCACGATATGAGCATTCGCCACGGTGCGCACCGGGTTGTAGATGATCAGGCTGGGGTCCTCCAGCTTGGCGGGGTCGGCCGCCAGGGTGCGGATGCCGCCGATCTCGGGCACCGGGTCAAATACCCGGTTGCGGCTGTTGGCGCTGCGGCCCATGATAAAGTAGGCGATCAGCGCCTTCTTGCCGCTGGGGGCAAGGCCCAGCACGATGCCCCGGCCGGGGTAGGCATTTTCGTTCACCAGTTTGTACAGATCCAGCTGTTCCATCTTGGCCTCCATATTCCAAATCGTATGATATAGATCAGTTTTTACTTGTCGTATTCCTCGCAGACCTCTGCGATGGCGGCGGGCAGGATGATCCATTCCGCCTGCTCCATCACCCGGCGCTGCAAAATCTCCGGGGTATCGCCGGGCTGCACCTCCACGGCCTTCTGCTTGAGGATGCGGCCGCCGTCGCAGATCTCGTTGACGAAATGCACGGTGGCGCCGGTCACCTTCACGCCCTTGGCAAGAGCCGCTTCATGCACCCGCAGGCCGTAGAAGCCCTCGCCGCAGAAGCTGGGGATCAGGCTGGGGTGCACGTTCAGGATGCGCTCCGGGTAGGCGGCGATGACGCTGGGACCCAGAATGGACAGAAAGCCCGCCAGCACCACCAGGTCGATGTGATTTTCCTTCAAAACGTTCAGCAGGGCCGCGTCGAAGGCCTCGCTGCTCTCGTAATCCTTGCGGCGCACCACCACGCCGGGCACGCCGGCCTTTTCGGCCCGCTCCAGCGCGTAAACGCCGGGCCTCGATGCAACCACCAGGCTCACCCGGCCGTGGGGGATTTCTCCCCGGGCCTGGCTGTCCAGGATGGCCTGCAGGTTGGTGCCGCCGCCGGAGACCAGAACCGCGATGTTCAGCATAACTCCACGCCCTCGCCTTCGCCGATCACGCCCAGGATGTAGGCGTCCTCGCCCTGCTCCTTCAGGATGGCCAGGGCCTTGTCCGCGTCTTCCTTGGCAACGGTCAGGATCATGCCAACGCCCATGTTGAAGGTGTTGAACATGTCGCGCTCGGGGATGTTGCCCGCCTTCTGGATGAAGCCGAACAGGGCGGGAGTGCGCACATCCTCCTTCTTGATGACGGCCTTGCAGCCCGCCTTCAGGCTGCGGGGGATGTTCTCGTAGAAGCCGCCGCCGGTGATGTGGGACACGCCCTTCACGGCGATCTGGTCCATCACGGCCAGAACCTGCTTCACGTAGATGCGGGTGGGAGCCAGCAGGGCCTCGCCCAGAGTGCAGCCCAGCTCCTCGTGGTACTCCTTCAGCACCTCGGGATGGTTCTCCAGATCAAAGACCCGGCGCACCAGAGAGAAGCCGTTGGAATGCACGCCGGAGGAGGGCAGGGCGATGATCACATCGCCGGGAACCATTGCCTCGTTGGACAGAATCTTGCTCTTGTCCACGGCGCCCACGGTGAAGCCCGCCAGGTCGTACTCATCCTCCGGGTAGAAGCCGGGCATCTCGGCGGTCTCGCCGCCCACCAGGGCGCAGCCTGCCTGCACGCAGCCCTCGGCCACACCGGCCACCATCTGGGCAATGCGCTCGGGCACGTTCTTGCCGCAGGCGATGTAATCCAGGAAGATCAGGGGCTTGGCGCCGGCGCAGACCACGTCGTTCACGCACATGGCCACACAGTCGATGCCCACGGTGTCGTGCTTGTCCATCAGGAAGGCGATCTTCAGCTTGGTGCCCACGCCGTCGGTGCCGGAGACCAGAACCGGGTGGGGCATATTGGTGCAGTCCAGCTCAAACAGACCGCCGAAGCCGCCCAGACCACCCATCACGCCGGGGATCACGGTGCGGGCCACATGCCGCTTCATCAGTTCCACGGCCTTGTAACCGGCGGTGATGTCCACACCGGCAGCGGCGTAGCTGGCAGAAAAGCTCTTTTCCATTTGTTCCTCCTTATTATGCCCATTTCACGGGCAAGGCCGGGGCCACGGAAAAATGGCCCCGGCGATTCATTCTTTAGTCGTTGCTGTTCAGCTTCTGGGAGTATTTGTCCTCAAATTCCCGCTTGGGGGGCTCCACCGGGTATTCGCCGGTAAAGCAGCCCACGCAGAAGTCCAGCTTGCAGCCCTCGGCGATCTTCTTCACGCTCTCGATGCTCAAGAAGCCCAGGCTGTCCACCCCGATCTGCTCAGCGATCTGTTCGGTGGTGTAGTTGGCAGCGATCAGATTCTTCTGGCTGTCCACATCGGTGCCGAAGTAGCAGGGGTAGAGGAACTTGGGGCTGGAGGCCCGGAAGTGAACCTCGGTGGCGCCCGCCTCACGCAGCAGCTGTACGATCTGCTTGGAGGTGGTGCCGCGCACGATGGAGTCGTCCACCAGCACCACACGCTTGCCCGCCACGGTGTCCGCGATGGGGTTCAGCTTGATGCGCACGGTGTTCTCCCGCAGCTTCTGGCTGGGCTGGATGAAGGTGCGCCCGATGTATTTGTTCTTCAAAAAGCCGATGCCGTAGGGGATACCGCTCTGCTGGGCGTAGCCCAGGGCAGCGTCCAGGCCGGAGTCCGGCGCGCCGATGACCACGTCCGCCTGCACCGGATGCTCCAGTGCCAGGAAGGCGCCCGCACGGCGGCGGGCACGGTGGACGGAAGCGCCGTCGATCACGGAGTCGGGCCGGGCGAAGTACACATACTCGAACACACACAGGCCGGTCTTCTGGCCGCAGGCGTGGGCGATGCTGTGCACCCCCTCCTCGTTGATGACCACGATCTCGCCGGGGGCGATGTCCCGCACAAATTCGCCGCCCGCGGCGTGGATGGCGCAGCTCTCGCTGGCGATCACATCGCTGTTGCCGATCTTGCCCAGGCACAGGGGGCGGATGCCCTGCGGGTCACGGGCCGCCACGATCTTGCGGGGGCTCATGACCACCAGGGAGTAAGCGCCGGTGAGCCGGTCCACCGCCTTCTCCACCGCCTCCTGAATGCTGCCGGCGTTCAGCCGGGCCCGGGTGATGGCGTAGGCGATGACCTCAATGTCGCTGGTGGTGTGGAAGATGCCGCCCTTCAGCTCCAGCTCCTCCCGCAGCTCCACCGCATTGGTGAGCTGGCCGTTGAAGGCCAGGGCCATGGTGCCCTTCACGTGGCGCACCAGCATGGGCTGGCTGCTGGACCGGGTGCGGTCCTTGTAGGGGGCGTAGCGGCAGTGGCCCAGAGCCATCTGGCCCTTGCCCAGACGGCGGATCACCTCTGGGGTGAACACCTCGTTCACCAGCCCCAGGTCCTTATGGCTGCGGATCACGCCGTCCTCATTCACGGCGATACCGCAGCTCTCCTGACCGCGGTGCTGCAGCGCGTACAGGCCGTAGTAGGTATCGGCCACCACGTCCATGTCCTCGTCGCGGCTGTAAACGGCGAACACGCCGCATTCATCGTGGATCTTGCTTTCCAGGTAATCGAACATCGGCCACATTCCTTTCTATTAGCCCAGCAGGCGCTTCATTACTTCCTGGTAAGCCTCTTCCTCACCGCCCAGATCGCGGCGGAACAGGTCCTTGTCCAGGTGAGCGCCGGTGGTGGCGTCCCAGAAACGGCAGGTGTCGGGGCTGATCTCGTCGGCCAGCACGATAGTGCCGTCGGCCAGACGGCCGAACTCCAGCTTGAAGTCGATCAGGCGGATGTTGAACTGCAGCAGGTACTTGCTCAGGATCTCGTTCACCTTGAAGGCGTAGGCGGAGATGGTGTCGATCTCCTCCTGGGTGGCCAGCTCCAGAGCCAGAGCATGGTAGTGGTTGATCAGGGGATCGTGCAGATCGTCGTTCTTGTAGCTGAACTCCAGGGTGGGAGCCTTGAAGATGGTGCCCTCTTCCACGCCGTAGCGCTTGGAGAAGCTGCCGGCGGCCACGTTGCGCACGATGACCTCCAGAGGAACGATGGAGACCTTCTTCACCAGGGTCTCACGGTCGCTCAGCTCCTCCACAAAGTGGGTGGGCACGCCCTGCTCGGCCAGCATCTTCATCAGGTTGTTGGAGAGCTTGTTGTTCACAACGCCCTTGCCGCGGATGGTGCCCTTCTTGGCGCCGTCGCCTGCGGTGGCGTCGTCCTTGTAATCCACGATGACCAGGTTGGGGTCCTCGGTGGCGAATACTTTCTTGGCTTTACCTTCGTACAACTGCTCCAGCTTGTTCATGGTTCTCTGCTCCTTTTGATATCAATCAATTAAAAATTAATAAAAACCTTTGAAAATGCTCCGCCTTACAGCGCGGCCAGCTCGGCCTGCAGCTTCTCTTCCTTGGCGGCGATCTGCTCGGCCATGGCGGCCCGGTCGGCGTCCAGTTTGGCGGCCAGAGCCTCGTCGGTGATGGCCAGCATCTGGGCGGCCAGGATGGCGGCGTTCTTGGCGCCGTTCAGGGCAACGGTGGCCACCGGGATACCGCTGGGCATCTGTACCGTGGCCAGCAGCGCGTCCAGACCGTCCACCGCGCCGCCCTTCATGGGAATGCCGATCACCGGCAGGGTGGTGTTGGCGGCGATGGCGCCCGCCAGGTGGGCGGCCATGCCCGCGGCGCAGATGATGGCGCCGAAGCCCGCGGCACGGGCGTTTTTGGCAAATTCAGCGGCAGCCGCCGGGGTGCGGTGGGCGCTGAGGATGTGCGCCTCGCAGGGGATGCCCAGGCGCTTGAGCTCGGCTGCGGCGGCCTTGACCACCGGCCAGTCGCTGTCGCTGCCCATCAGGATCGCTACTTTTTTCTGTTCCATGTTTTGAAACCCTCCCAGATGAAACGCCAACGAAAAAGACCGCAGTGCGCATGCACTACGGCCCTTTATTCGGCAAGGATTGCGTTATGGGTGCTTTTCTCCCCAAACAGCGCTGCAAAACCGGCTTTGTAACCCTTCATCTCAATGAATCCGCGCTTCATGGGTGCACCCCCTAACAAGAATTTTACAATCCTAGTTTAACAGGCCCGGCCGACAAAATGCAACCGCTTTGCACCCCGTGATTCCATTTTCAGAAGTTTCGCCGGGTTGTTGAATATTCCCCATTGTTTTTTGGCGTATTTACCAATTGTCAACCGTCGTAGTATTACTTATGCTGTATTATTTTCACGCAAATGTAATACTTTCAAAGCGGGCTTTGGTCACCCGGGCCAGGTCGGCAGGGGCCAGCTCCACCTGCGCGCCGATACGCCCGGCGCTCACCATCACGGTGGGCTTGTCCTGAGCGGAAGCGTCGATCACGGTGACGAACTGCTTTTTCATGCCCACCGGGCTGCAGCCGCCCCGGATGTAACCGGTGGTCTTGAGCAGGTCCGCCACGTGCAGCATGGCCACGCTCTTCTCCCCCACCGCCTTCGCGGCCTTTTTCAGGTCCAGCTCGGCGGCCACCGGGATCACAAACACATAAAAATTCTTGCTTGCCCCCTGGGTAACCAGCGTTTTGAACACCCGGGCCGGGTCCTGCCCCAGCTTGCCTGCCACCGACACCCCGTCGATGGCGCCGTCCTCGTGGTCGTATTCATGGAAGGTGTAGGCCACCTTCTCGGTTTCCAGCTTGCGCATGGCGTTGGTCTTGGTCTGCTTGGCTGCCATGGCTCATGCCTCCTTTTGGCTCTTGGGCAACACCGACTGAAATCATGCAGGGTCGCCCTTGTTTTTCACCTATTATAATGCGTTCGCTTTTTTCCCGCAACCGCCCCGCGCCGCTTTAGTCGGATAAATTTTTCTTGACAACCGCTTTTCCCGGTGGTATGCTAGGCCTAACTTAATCGACCTGTGAGGACTTTTTATGGCTCGACTGTTTACCGCAAACTATTATTATGGCTTTGCTTTTTATGGCAAGGTCTTAGTTTGCTGTGAACATTCCCGGGCGGTATAACGCGCCTCGCATCGGTTTTGCCGGTACGACCCAGCCGGGGGCTTGCAGCAAGCAGGCCCCCGGCTTTTTTCTTTGCGGGCCTGCCCCTTTCATCTTACATAGAGGAGTGTTTGACATGATCATCATTTTGAAAAAGGACGCAAACGAATCCGCGGTGCGCGCGCTGCGCGCCGAGCTGGAGGCCATGGGCCTTTCCATCCACGAAAGCCTGGGTGAGCAGGAGCACATTCTGGGCCTGGTGGGCGACACCAAGGCCGTGGCCGAGAGCTGGGTGCTGGCCAACCCGGCAGTGGACCAGGTGCGCCGCATCTCGGAGCCCTACAAAAAGGCCAACCGCAAGTTCCACCCCCAGGACACCGTTGTCCAGATCGGCAACACAAAAATCGGCGGCGGACACTTCGCGGTGATCGCCGGGCCCTGCAGCGTGGAAAGCGAGGAGCAGATCTGCCTGGTGGCCGGTGAGGTTCAGAAAAGCGGCGCGAGCCTGTTGCGCGGCGGTGCCTTCAAGCCCCGCACCTCCCCCTACTCCTTCCAGGGCATGCGGGCCGAGGGCCTGGAGCTGCTGCGTCACGCCCGTGCCAAAACCGGCATGCCCATCGTGACCGAGATCATGAACAACGAGCACATCCCCCTGTTCGAGGACGTGGACCTGATTCAGGTGGGCGCTCGGAACATGCAGAACTTCGAGCTGCTCAAAGCAGTGGGCCGCATGGGCAAGCCGGTGCTGCTCAAGCGGGGCCTTTCCGCCACGCTGGAGGAGTTCGTGATGAGCGCCGAGTACATCATGGCCGAGGGCTGCGAGCAGGTGATTCTGTGCGAGCGGGGCATCCGCACCTTCGAGAACAGCATGCGCAACACCCTGGACATCTCCGCTGTGCCCATGCTCAAGCACATGAGCCATCTGCCGGTGGTCATCGACCCCAGCCATGCGGCGGGCATCAACTGGATGGTGGAGCCGCTGGCCAAGGCCGCGGTGGCCGCCGGTGCGGACGGTTTGATGATCGAGGTACACAACGACCCGGCCCGCGCCAAGTGTGACGGCGCCCAGAGCCTGACCTGCCCCCAGTTCGACGCCCTGATGCAGGATATCACCCGCGAAGCCGTCTTCTTCGGCAAGGAAGTGAACTGACCCGCCCGGCATAAACGACCCGTAACCCACACAAACTATGGTTGAAGCCTCCCCGGAGGCGAAAGGAGCCTTTCATGAAAGTACGCATCCGTCCGCTGGCGCCCTGTGCGCTGGTATGGAACTACCCCGACACCGAACCCGGTTTTGCCGCTCTGGCCGATGCCTGCCGGGCCGAGGGCCTGGCCCTGACCCCGGTGACCCCCGCCGATACCGGCCGCACCATTGCAAGCCTGTGCGGCGGCCCCGGTTCTGCCAGCGCCCCCGCCATTGAAGCAAACTACCCCGCCGCCCTCATCATGAACGGGCTGGACCGTGCCCAGCTGGATTCCTTTTTGAACCGGCTGCGGGCCGGTGGCGTTTCCATCCCTCTGAAGGCCATGGTCACCCCCACCAACCAGAGCTGGACCCTGGCGGCTCTGCTGGCGGAGCTTGAGCAGGAGCGGGAGGCCTTTGCCGCCCGTGCCGCCGCAAAAGCTGCACAAAAAGAGCAATAATCTTATATTTTATGCAAAATGCGCATAGTTTTATGCATTTTGCAACCAAACTGTCATTTTTTACAGTGCCCTTTTACATTGACAAACATCTATCAGGAAACTATAATAAAGCTGTTTCCCATCCTTGTGCAGATGGGATATGTTTGTGCGATTTTATTATCGAGAGGAGTAACAACATCATGAAAAAAGCTATTGCTTTGGTCATGGCTGCCTGCCTGGCTTTCAGCCTGGTAGCCTGCGGCGGCGCTTCCAGCACCGCTACTTCCACTTCCACCGCTTCTTCCACTGCTGCTTCTTCTGAGGCCGCTTCCTCCGAGGCTGCTTCCTCTGAGGCTGCTGCTACCGAGGCTGGCGTGAAGACCGGTATGGCCATCGTTTCCAGCACCAGCGTTTCCGACGCTGACGCCGACGCTGACGGCAAGGCTCAGGTTGACAGCACCGCCGCCGCCGTTCTGGTTGGCGAGGACGGCAAGATCATCAGCTGCAAGCTGGATGTTGCCCAGAACAAGGTTGCTGTTAAGAATGACGGCTCCTTCGACACCTCCGCTACCTTCAAGTCCAAGCAGGAGCTGAAGGAAGACTACAACATGAAGGGTGCTTCCCCCATCGGCAAAGAGTGGTACGAGCAGGCCAACGCCTTCGCTGAGTACGTGGTTGGCATGACCGCTGAGGAAGTTCGCGCCATCGAGACCAATCCCGATGCTCACAACGGCCCCGTGGACGCCGACATCGCTGCTTCCTGCACCATGAGCGTAACCGATTTCATCGAGGCCATTGCTCAGGCTACCGAGAACGCTCAGGTTCTGGGCGCTTCCGCTGAGGACACCCTGTCTCTGGGTCTGTCCACCGAGTTTAGCTCTTCCGCTGTTCAGCCCGCTGACAACGAGGGCGAGGGCCTGGTTCAGACCGATACCACCTACGCCGCTGTGACCACCGACGCTGACGGCAAGATCACCAGCAGCATCTGGGATTGCACCCAGGCCAAGTTCAACACCACCGAAGAGGGTGTTGTGACCGCTAAGGACGAGACCATCGTTCCCAAGCAGACCCAGAAGGAAGACTACGGCATGACCATCGCTTCTGAGATCAAGAAGGAGTGGTACGAGCAGGCCAACGCCTACGCTGCTTGGCTGGTTGGCAAGACCGCTGCCGACGTGGCTGCTGTTGAGACCAACGCTGAGGGCCACAATGGTCCCACCGACGCCGACATCGCTGCTTCCTGCACCATGGACGTTCGCGAGTTCAACAACGCTGTTGCCAAGGCTCTGGCCTGATCAGCAGCTTGCGCATCACGGCGTGACCTGTTAAAATGAAAAAACGGCCAGGCCCCGGCGGTCTGGCCGTTTTCTGTTTTTTCTATCCGGGCACGCCCTTCGGCGAACAGCCCGAATCTTCACACGGAGGATCTTTGTTGCTTATGGTAAAACGCCTTCTCTGCGCGGGCTGTGCCGCCGTGCTGCTGGCCGCTTCGCTGGCCGGCTGCGGCAGCCCCGCTTCCTCGTCTGTTTCCGTCTCTCAGACTGCCTCGACCAGCGCCGACCCGGCCATGGCCGGCTGGGAGAAATACACCGCCAGCTGGTATGATGTGTTTGACACCGTGACCACCGTGATCGGCTACGCCCCCAGCGAGGAGGAATGGGACCGGCAGATGGACGCTTTGCATCAGGATCTGGCCGAATACCACCAGCTGTACGATATCTACAACCACTACGAGGGCGTGACCAACCTGTATGACCTGAACCACAGCGCGGCCCAGGGCCCGGTGGCGGTGGATGACCGCATCATGGACCTGCTGGTGGAATCCAAAGAGATGTACGAAACCACCAGCGGCAAAATGAACGTTGCCTTCGGCGCGGTGCTGAGCATCTGGCACGACTACCGGGAAGCAGGCCTCAACGACCCGGACAGCGCCCAGCTGCCCCCCACGGAGGAGCTGACCGCTGCCAGCGAGCATTGCAGCATCGACGATCTGGTGCTGGATGAAGAGGCCGGCACCGTCTACTTTGCCGACGACCAGCTGCAGCTGGATGTGGGCAGCGTGGGCAAGGGCTACGCGGTGGAGATGGTAGCCCGGGCCGCCGAGGAGCGCGGCCTTTCCAGCGCCATTCTGAGCGTGGGCGGCAACGTGCGCACCATCGGCCACAAGCCGGACGGCTCCCGCTGGACCGCCGGCATTCAGGATCCCTGGGCCTCGGCAGAGCTGGCCGGTCAGGTGGTGAACGATGCGCCCTATCTGGTGTCCGTTTACATGGAGGACATGGCGCTGGTGACCAGCGGCGACTACCAGCGCTTCTATGAGGTGGACGGCAAGCGCTACAACCACATCATCGACCCGGACACTCTGATGCCTGCGGACCACTTCTCCGCCGTGGCGGTGCTGGTGCCGGATTCCGGCCTGGGCGACTGTTTGTCCACCGGCCTGTTCTGCCTGTCGCTGGAGGATGGGCAGGCGCTGGTGGAAAGCCTGGAGGGTGTGGAGGCCATGTGGATGCTGAAGGACGGCTCGGTGGTCTACTCCTCCGGCTTCGGCGATTCCGTCAAGGCCACGCTGGAGGGCTACGAGCCCTGATCGTTTCCAACAAAAATCCCCCTCCAGGGGGATTTTCTGTTTTGTTTATTCGCCGGAAAGCAGGATGCGGTCGTCGTCCAGCTGCTTGCCCGCGTTTTCCCGGAACAGGCGCAGCAGATCCTCCACCGAAAGGCCGGCCCGCTGCTCCCCCCTCAGATCCAGCACGATGCGGCCGGAGTCCATCATCAGGGTGCGGTTGCCCAGCTCCAGAGCGCTTTGCATGTTGTGGGTGATCATCAGGCAGGTGATCCTGTTTTCCGCCACGATGCGCCGGGTCAGCTCCAGCACCTTGTCGGCGGTGGCCGGGTCCAGCGCGGCGGTGTGCTCATCCAGCAGCAAAAGCTTGGGGGTGACCAGCGTGGCCATGAGCAGGGTCAGCGCCTGGCGCTGGCCGCCGCTGAGCAGGCCCACCGGCTGACTCAGCCGGTCCTCCAGACCCAGGCCCAGACCGGCCAGCTTTTCCCGGAACAGAGCCCGCTCGGCCTTGCCGATGCGGCCGAAGCTGGCCCCCTTGCCGCTGGCCCGCAGATAGGCCAGTGCCAGGTTCTCCTCAATGGTCATGCGGGGTGCGGTGCCCCGCAGCGGGTCCTGAAACAGGCGGCCGATCTGGCGGCTGCGCCGGTGCTCCTTTTCAAAGGTGATGTCCCTGCCGTCCAGCACAATGCGGCCGCTGTCGGTGAAGAAGCTGCCCGCGATGGCGCTGAACAGGGTGCTCTTGCCCGCGCCGTTGGACCCCACAATGGCAGCGAAGTCCCCCGGCTCCAGATGCAGGCTCAGCCCGTTCAACGCGTGTTTTTCGTTCACGGTACCGGGCGCGAAGGTCTTGCTCAGATTTTCCAGATACAGCATCTCAACGGCCCCCTTTCTGTTTTGCGGCAGCTTTGCGCTTTTCCAGCCGCAGCCGGTCCGCCAGCGCGGGCCAGCCGATGGCCACCGCCACGATCACCGCGCTGATCAGCTTCAGGTTGGCGGGGTTGGCGCTGGCCCGCAGCGCGAACACCATCAGCACCCGGTAGATCACCGAGCCCACGATGGCTCCGACGATGCAGCGGCCCACGCCGCCCCGGCGCACCACCACCTCACCGATGATGAGGCTGGCCAGACCGATGACCACCACGCCGGTGCCCAGGCTCAGGTTGCTGGACATCTGGTACTGGGCCAGCACGCCGCCCGCCAGAGCGGTGAGGCCGTTGGCCAGGCACAGGCCCACGGTGATGGTGAAGGAGGGATCAATGGAGGAGGCGGAGACCATATCCCGGTTGTCGCCGGTGGCCCGGATGGAAAGGCCCAGCTGGGTCTTTAAAAAGAGCGCCAGCAGCACGCCCACCACACAGGTGATGAGGGCCACGGTGATCAGCTTGCCGTAGCTTTCGCCCAGAAGGCTCTGGGTGTAGGTGAAGATGGTGTCCACCTTCAGAAGCGGCAGGTCGGCCCGGCCGCCCATGGCCCACAGGTTCACGGTGTACAGGCCGGTCATGGTGATAATGCCCGCCAGAATCGCCTGGATCTTGAGCCGGGTATGCAGAAAGGCGGTGACAAAGCCCGCCAGAAGGCCCGCGCCGAAGCCGCCCACCAGACCCAGCACCGGCTGGCCCAGACTGGCCAGCGACGCGCTCACCGCACAGCCCAGCACAAAGGTACCGTCGGTGGTCAGGTCGGCGATGTCCAGCGTCCGGTAGGACAGATACAGCGCCAGAGCGACCAGGGCGTAGATGAAGCCCTGCTCCACCGCTCCCTGCAGCAGCATGATGCTCATAAACTCACTTCTCCTTTTCAACACACGGATGGCCCGCCGCAGGCTGCAGCGGGCGCTGATGCTTCCGGTTTTATTCCACGCTCACGTAGCCCTCGCCGGACAGATCGAACACATTGGGGTCGATGCCCAAGGCGGCGGCGGTGGTGGTGTTCACGGTCACGATGCCATCGTTCAGCACCTGCACCGGCATGGTGGCCGGGTCCTCACCCTGCAGCACCTGCACGGCCATCTGGGCGGTCAGCTCGCCCAGCTTGGTGTAGTTGACGCCGGTGGTGGCCAGACCGCCGTCCCGCACCAGACTGTCCGCTGCGGTGTAAACCGGCACACCGCCCTTGATGGCCTCATCCGCCAGCACGCTCATGGCGCTGGCCACCGTGTTGTCGATGGGCACGAAGATGGCGTCCACGCCCTTGCTCACCAGGTTCTGAGCGGCCATCTGCACCTCGCCGGGGGTGGTAACGGTGCTCTCCACCGCTTGAATGCCCTTCTCCTCCAGCACCGGGCGCAGGGCCTCGATGGTGGCGGCGCTGTTGCTCTCGCCCAGGTTATAGACAAGGCCGATGGTCTTGGTGTCCGGGTTGTTGGCCAGCACCAGATCCAGAATCTTGGCGGTGTCGATGTAATCGGAGGTGCCGGTCATATTCTCACCGGGGGCCTCCATGCTCTTGGCCAGCTGGGCCGTCACCGGATCGGTGACCGCGCTGTACACCAGCGGGATGTCGGTGCCCTGCACCGCCGCGGCGGCAACGGTTGCGGCCGGGGTGGCGATGGGGATGATCAGGTCAACCTTATCCGACACGAACATTGTGCAGATATCCTTGATGGTGGCCGCGTCGCCCTGGCCGTTCTTCAGCTCCACGTTAATGGTCACGCCGGCGGCCTGCGCCTGCTGCTCCAGCTCGGATTGGATGGCCGCGGCGATCTCGTCCAGGCTGGAATGGCTGGTGTACTGCAGAATGCCCACGGTGTAGTCCGCACTCTGGCCGCTGCCGGAGGCGGCAGAAGCAGTGGAAGAGGCGGCGGAGCCGCAGCCCGCAAGGCTCAGGGCCATGGCAGCGGCGGCAAACAGGGCGGTCAGTTTACATTTCATCTTTTTCATGGTCGGTTGTTCCTTTCTTTCTGGTCACAGGTGGATGCGCGTACTCTTTTCAACATCCTGCCCGCCATCGTGTGGAAAACCGGTTGTCTTCGGCATAGCGTTTCATGCGTGTGCCCTCCTTTGGTGCATCGTTCGGTGTACTCGCCGGGCAAAACAAAAGGACCTGCCTTTGCCCATGGCGATGCCATGAGCAAGGACAGGTCCTGAATTTCTTCAAAACTTGCGGTGCCACCTTGCTTGCTTCCCCAAAAACGGAAGCCACCTCACCGGGCGCCAACACGCCCTGCCTCTGTAACGGGAGGTACCCGGCCCAGACTACTGAAAGCACTCGCGCTCTGTTCGCCCTGCCCTCGGCGGTCCATTTCAGGCCCTTCGGCCCCCTGCCCCGCTCTCTGCCCGGTTCCCAGCAACCCGGACTCTCTGGAAGTGCGCTGTGCAGTTTTATCTCCGCTTCATCGGTTTAGGCTCATTAAACCACAGGCCCGCCGGTTTGTCAAGCACATTTTACTAATTTATCATAAAAAAGCGTTTTTCGTTTTTTCTCTTGCAGATATTACAAACGGTATAATAATACAGATGTGTAAATTTTGCTTCAACCACTGGTCCTTCGCCCTTGGTTGGTGTATAATAGAACTATTCTGTGACAAAAAAACATTATCAAGGGGGAGGTCTTTTCTCCCCCCTGGAATTAGGAGGAAATCCCTTTGAAACATGCAATGATCCGTTTGGCCGCGCTGGCCCTGGCTGTTTCCATGGCCGCCGGTCTTGTCGCCTGCGGCGGCACCGCTTCTTCCGGCAGCACCAGCACCAGCACTTCCGCTGCGTCCGACTCTTCTTCCGTCAGCGCCGCTTCCCAGGTGGAGATCGACTTCTCCAAGAACCTGACCGAGGACGGCAAGTGGGCCGACGTAAATCTGACCGATTACGTTTCCCTGCCCGACTACAAGAACATCTCCATCCCCGCCGATGAGGTCAACCCCACCGAGGAGGACCTGGAGAGCCAGCGTCAGACCTTCGTGGAGCAGTACGCCACCCCCACCGAGATCACCGACCGTGCCGTTGAGGACGGCGATCAGGTGAACATCGACTACGTGGGCAGCGTGGACGGCGTGGAGTTCACCGGCGGCAACACCAATGGCGCCGGCACCACCGTAACCGCCGGTTCCACCGCTTATGTGGATGATTTCCTGACCCAGATCATCGGTCACAAGCCCGGCGAGACCTTCGACGTGGTGGTCACCTTCCCTGAGGATTACAACGACTCCACCGACGCCGACGGCAACACCATGGTGCTGGCCGGCAAGGAAGCCGTGTTCAAGACCACCATCAACTACATCGAGGGCGACCCCATCTACCCCGAGTTCAACGACGCCTTCGTGGCTGAGAACCTGCAGAGCCAGTACGGCTGGACCACCGCTGCTCAGGCCAACGAAGAGATTACCAAGACCCTGACCGAGTACAACAAGTCCCAGTACCTGCAGAACTACCTGCTGGAGAACGCCGAGGTGAAGGAGGTTCCCGAGGTGATCACCAACACCCTGCTGGAGCAGGAGGAGGCCAACCTGAACAACACCGCTGCCGCCAACGGCCTGCCCGTGGAATACCTGCTGATGATGTACGGCTACGAGGATCTGGACGCCTTCCGCGAGGCCTTCAAGACCCAGTACACCGACCAGATCAAGCTGCAGATGATCTTCGAGGCCATTGCGGATGCCGAGGGTCTGCAGCCCACCGATCAGGACCTGAAGGATGTGTTCGGCGACAACTACGACACCGCCCTGGAGACCTACGGCGGCACCGCCTATCCCCTGCATAAGCTGCGCATTGACAACGGCTACAACTTCGTAATGGAGAACGCCACCGTGGCCTGATCGCCGCCTGATCGTTCCATGCAACAACAAAACCGCCCGCCGGAAGCGTTCCGGCGGGCGGTTTTTTGTTGTTTTTCGGCGGCAAGGGCTCAGTTCTCCTCCACCCGGGCCAGCTGGGTCAGGTCGTAGGGAGTATCCTGATACACATAGTAGTTCAGCCAGTTGGTGTAGAGCAGAAAGGCGTGGGCACGCCAGCGGTAAACCGGCTCCTTTGTGGGGTCGTCGTCCGGGTAGTAGTTTTTGGGCGGCTGGATGGGCAGGCCCTTGTCCACATCCCGGCGGTATTCCGCGTCCAGGGTGTATTTCTCGTATTCCGGATGTCCGGTCACGAAGATCTGACGGCCGGACTCGGTGCTCATCAGATACACGCCCGCCTCGTCGCTTTCCGCCAGAATGCGCAGCGCGCCGCAGGCCTCGATCTGGTCCCGCCGCACCCCGGTGTGCCGGGAGTGGGGGGCAAAGAACACCTCATCAAAGCCCCGCACCAGCGGGTTGGAGGGCCGCATCACCCGATGGGGGAAGATACCGAACATCTTTTGGGGCAAAAGCTCCTTCTGGATGCCGAAGTGATAATACAGCGCCGCCTGCGCACCCCAGCACACATGCAGGGTGGAGTACACATTGGTTTTGGAAAATTCCATGATGCGGCACAGCTCGGGCCAGTAGTCCACCTCTTCAAAGGGCAGCTTCTCCACCGGCGCGCCGGTGATAATCATACCGTCGAAGCGCTGGTCCTTCACCTCGTCGAAGGTCTTGTAAAAGGCGGAAAGATGCTCGCCCGCCACATGGGTGGCAGCATGGCTGGCGGTGTGCAGCAGCGTCAGCTCCACCTGAACGGGGCTGTTGGCCAGCAGTCGGGCCAGCTGGGTCTCGGTGGCGATTTTAGTGGGCATCAGGTTCAGCGCCAGAATCCGCAGCGGGCGGATCTGCTGGCTCTCGGCCCGCTGGCAGTGCATCACAAATACGTTTTCCTTCCCCAGCGCCGTATAGGCGGGCAGGTTCTGCGGGATGATCAGCGGCATGGCTCGCTCACTCCTTTGGTTTGATGGTCTGCCCCGCCGGCCTCCAGCGCGAAGAACAGCGCGCAGGGCACGGCCAGCAAAAAGGTGGGCAGCAGATAGCGGATCTCATTGGTGGAGGCAGCAACGATCACCGAGGCAATGTTGCACGCCAGCGGCAGCAGTGCGGGCCAGCGGCGCAGCAGATCCCGTCCGCTGCCGCAGAAAAAGGCCAGAGCCACCGCCGCCAGATAAAATACATGGCTGAAGGGACCGAGGCCCCGGTCCAGCCGCCACACATTGGTGTTGTTGCGCAGAATCTCGGTGGTGCACAGCCAGGGATTCTGCAAAAACAGCTCCAGATACAGCCGCAGAAGCTCCGCCTTGTTCTGCCCCGCGGCCAGAATGAACAGATTGTTGAACACGTCGTTCACACCCGCGCTGTCCTCCAGCAGGGGCACAAACTGCTGCTCCCGCTCGCTGGGGGTATAGCTGCCCAAATCCCGGGTCCAGCACAGGCGCTGGGCGCGGGTGAAGTGGGCGGTGTCCGGGTTTTCCAGGCACTGAGCCACATAGTCCATGGGCAGCAGCTCTTCCATGCGGCGGCGCTGCTCCTCGGTCATCTCGCCGCCCCGCTGGTCCACCGCCACGATGCCGGTGGCGTACACCTGCACCGCAAAGCCGTTGGCCGGGTGCTGCACGTTTAAAATCGGCGCGGCCACGCCGTCCACCAGAACAATGCAGGCGGCGCACACCGCCACCGCGGCCAACAGGCACTTCTGTCGGCGGCAGATGCCCCGGACCAGCAGCCACAGCCCCGCCGCCAGCACCAGCACAAAGCCGTTGTGGCGGAACAGACCGGTGAAGGCCAGCGCCGCGCCGAGGGCGATTCGATGAGGCCAGGTAAAGCGCAGGTCTTCTGCCAGCAGCCGCATCATGTAGTAGAGCACCACACCGGTGCAGAGGGCGGCGGGCATATCCTTGATGGGGCTTGCCGCCGCCTGACCCACCACCGGGCCAAGGCAGCCGCCGCACAGACAGGCGCACAGGGCAAACAGCCCCATACCCCGCCGGTAAAACCAGGCGGCAAAGGCGGTGAGCAGCCCGGCCAGCGCCAGCAGCTGCACCGCCACCAGCAGCCCGGGCTGCTGGCCCAGCACGCCCAGCAAAAGGGTGTGGGCCAGGGTGTGCACATCGTTCAGCGGGATCTGGCCCCGCAGCATCTCCAGCTGGTATTCCAGATCAAAGCTGCTCTCGTAGGGGAACACCCGTGCCCAATACACCGCCAGCGGCAGCAAAACCGCCAGAAAGAACCACAGCCCCGGGAAGGGCGGACGCTCCTCACTGCGGGCGGCTCTGGCCTTTTTTGCCATCCGGCGCAGCGTGCAGAGCAGCGGCGGGCCGGCCAGCGCCCCCAGCACAAAACCGAAGGCAAGG
Organism: Gemmiger sp. An194; assembly: GCF_002160145.1. Taxonomy (GTDB): domain Bacteria; phylum Bacillota; class Clostridia; order Oscillospirales; family Ruminococcaceae; genus Allofournierella. Next base: position 178,650 of record NZ_NFKA01000003.1, read on the forward strand.
CCCTTGTACACCGGCCAGTACCAGGCGGCATAGTAAGCGTCCGCCACCGGCTCCAGCAGCATCACCGCCGCCAGAATCACCCCCAGCACCAGAGAGGGCAGCACCCAGCCCCGGCCCCGCCAGCTTTCCTTCCAGAAGGCGGGTTGCCACCAGCCTCCGGCCACCACGGCTGCCGCCAGAGCCAGCGCCCCGGCCAGCCAGGGATGGCCCAGCGCCAGCAGACCGGCGCAGCCCCAACCGCACAAAACGCCCGGCACCATCGCCCGGAGGGTTCCGGGCGACGGCGGGGCGCAGTGCGCTGCCATTGTTTGCAGCATTCGTTTCATCTTATACCTGTTCCAGAGCCTGGGCGATGTCGTCGATCAGGTCCTGGGCATCCTCCAGACCGCAGGACATGCGCACCAGATCGGCACCCACGCCGGCGGCGGCCAGCTCGGCGTCGTTCATCTGACGATGAGTGCTGCTGGCGGGATGCAGGATGCAGGTGCGGGCATCGGCCACATGGGTCTCGATGGCGCCCACCTTCAGGTGCTTCATGAACGTCTCAGCAGCAGCGCGGCCGCCCTTGATGCCAAAGCTCACCACGCCGCAGCTGCCATTCGGCAGGTACTTCTGAGCCAGATCGTAATACTTGTTGCCGGGCAAGCTGCAGTAGTTCACCCAGCTGATCTTGGGGTGCTTCTCCAGGTAGGAAGCCACGGCCAGCGCGTTCTCGCAGTGGCGCTTCATGCGCACATGCAGGCTCTCCAGACCCAGGTTCAGAATGAAGGCGCTCTGGGGGCTCTGCACGCTGCCCAGATCGCGCATCAGCTGCGCGGTGGCCTTGGTGATGTAGGCGCCGGCCAGACCGAAGCGCTCGGTGTAGGTCACACCATGGTAGCTCTCGTCCGAGGTACACAGGCAGGCAAACTTCTCGGGATAGGCGGTCCAGTCGAACTTGCCGCTGTCCACGATGCAGCCGCCCACGGCAGCGCCATGACCATCCATGTACTTGGTGGTGGAATGGGTCACGATGTCCGCGCCCCACTCGAAGGGACGGCAGTTCACCGGAGTGGCGAAGGTGTTGTCCACGATCAGGGGCACGCCATGGGCGTGCGCCGCCTTGGCGAACTTCTCAATGTCCAGCACGGTGAGGGCAGGGTTGGCGATGGTCTCGCCGAACACGGCCTTGGTGTTGGGCCGGAAGGCAGCGTTCAGCTCCTCCTCGGTGCAGTCCGGGTCCACGAAGGTGAACTCCACGCCCATCCGCTTCATGGTCACCGCAAACAGGTTGTAGCTGCCGCCGTAGATGCTGGCACTGCTCACCACATGATCGCCGCAGCTGGCGATGTTGAACACCGCATAGAAGTTGGCTGCCTGGCCGCTGCCGGTGAGCATGGCGGCGGTGCCGCCCTCCAGCTCGCAGATCTTGGCCGCCACATGGTCGCAGGTGGGGTTCTGCAGGCGGCTGTAGAAATAGCCGGATGCCTCCAGGTCAAACAGCTTGCCCATATCCTCGCTGGTGTCGTATTTAAAGGTCGTGCTCTGGATGATGGGGATCTGGCGGGGTTCGCCGTTGCCGGGGGTGTAGCCGCCCTGGACGCATTTGGTATTGAAACGAAGATCCATGATCGTTTTCCTCTCTTTTTCTTGGAATTGCGGCGCCGAAAAACAGACCGTATATTCAGTATTTTACTGGATTAAAGCACATCTTGCAAGAGCCTCATCCCCTGCCGGGCAAAAAACCTTTTAACGTGTAGGCATACACATTCTGAACAATGTTCACAATCGTGCATTCCTTGTGTCTTTTTCCCTTCTTCGTCTTGACATCACCCTGCTGCCCGGCTATAATGAACATCGTTCAGAAACAAATCCGGCCCGCCTTTGGGCCTGTGCAATCCCGAAAGAGCAATTCTTATGACCACTCAGCTGATCGCTGCCATCATCACCATTACCCTGGCGCTGTGCTTTTACACCGTGGGCGTGTTTTCCGAGCGCCGGGCCCACACCCTGCAGAAGCGCCACGTGATCCTGTTCTGGTGCGGCCTGGTGTTCGACACCATCGGCACCACCATCATGTCCACCATGGCCCACGGCTCCGGACTGCTGAGCCCCCACGGCATCACCGGCGCGCTGGCCATCGTGCTCATGCTGTTCCACGCGGTGTGGGCCACCCTGGTCTACACCCGGGGCAACGCGGAAAAGCAGCAGAGCTTCCACCGGTTCAGCATCCTTGTGTGGCTGATCTGGCTGATCCCCTACGTGCTGGGCATGTTCCTGGGCATGCAGGGCTGATATCGAATCCCTCCAGACAAACAGAAAGCAGCCGTGCGGATTTTCCGCACGGCTGCTTTTGTTTTATCCGTTTGCCTTGCTCTCCAGCAATTCGTTCATCTGGCGCAGCGTCTGCAAACAGTTCACCGCCAGGGTGTTGAAGTAAAGGCTCTCCTCCAGACGGCCGAAGGCCTGGGGGCTGCGGCCGGTGTCGAAGAAGGGCACCAGCTCATTTCTGGTGTAGCTCAGCTTGATGCGCAGGATCGCGTCCTCCAGGTTGTCCAGCACCTCGGCGGCCATCCGGCTGTGGCCGGTGCCCAGCAGCTGGGGACGGCTGCGCAGATAGGCGTTGATCTGCTCCAGTTCACTGACCAGCCGCCGGTTCATGGGCAGCATCTGGCTGTAGAACTCCTGCTCGGCCTGGCTCATCCCCTTCAGGCTGCTCTTGATCTCGTTTTCCACAAGATGCGAGCGCACCAGCCGGTCCCGCATCCGGTTCAGATCCTGACTACCGGTACGGCAGTATTCCCGCACCTGGCCCAGCAGGCTCAGATCCAGCTCGAACAGCTCCTCCACGCTTTTGCGGAATTCCCGTCCGGCGGTGTTGGGCAGCAAAAAACGGTTGGCCAGCGCGGCGGTCAGCGCCGCCAGCGCCACATAGGCCAGCCGCAGCTCCACCGATTCCATCAGCCCCAGCCGCAGCTGGGCCAGAGTCATGCCGTAGCAGGTGGAGTAAACCGTCATGGTCCAGGAGGTGACCGGCACATAGTACATAAAGCAGGTCATCACCGCCATGATGGCGATGTACTGGGGCATGGTGTGGAACAGCGACATCAGCAGAATGGATACCACCGCCCCGCCCAGCGTGCCCAGAATGCGGTTGCCGATCTTCATCCGGCTCTCCTCCGCGTAGGGCATCAGCATCAGAAAGGCGGTCATGGGGTACCAGTAGGCGTGCTCCAGCCCGGTGAGCCAGACAAAGCCGAAGCCCAGGCAGAGCACCGCCGAAAGCCGCACCGCAAACCGGGTGGTGAACTGGTCCAGCCCGAAGGCGTACCGCACCCCCTTCACCTTGTTCTGGTCGCCGGGCAGCTTCCAGTCCTTCAGGGGGCGGGCCGGATGCACCTGCTCCAGCGCCTCCAGCGCCACGCCGAACACCCGCAGAATCTCGCCCATGGCCTCGTTCTGCTGCCCGTCACTTAAGCCCGGACCGGCCCGCAGCTGATCCAGACGGCGGCGCAGTTCCGGGTGCTCCGGCCCGTTCAGCTCCCGCTCGGCCCGGCGGAACAGCTCCGCCAGCTCCAGCAGCCAGGCAGCATCCGCTTCACCGGGCTGCCAGCCCGAGGGCACAAAGTGATCGGTGAAATAGTAAAACCGCTGGAACAGCAGCATGAACAGATAGTTCACCTTGCCGTAGCCGTTGGCCAGGTAGGTATATCCCCGGCTGCCGTAGATGACCTGGGTCATGTGGATCATCATGGACGGCAGCGCGGCATGCTCGGCGCTCACGCTCTCGCCCCGGGCCAGCTTTTCCAGCTGGGTGCACAGGTTGTCCATGCCCTTGCGCACGGTGCCGAAATGCCTGCGCCGGTGAATGATCTTTGCGTGAATCCACAGCGCCGCCGTGACCACCACCAGACCATAGGCCAGCACCGCCAGCTGCATCGGCAGCTGGGCGGGCGTGATGGGCATCAGCTGCAAAAAGACAAACTCCATGCCATAAACGAAATAGGCCTTGGGGCTGAATTTGGAGCTGAGCAGATAGACCAGCACAAAGGGCACCACCAGATTCAGTGCCAGCGCCCACCAGAGACCCCGCCCGGCCGCGAAGGCCGCCAGGCACACCGCCACCATCATCACCGCCGTGCGGGCCAGCTCCCGGGGGCGGAAGTCCTGCCGGTGACGGGTTCGGAATACCAGGGTCAAAAAGGAGGTCATCACCACATACCGCACCCCGAAGATGCCCCAGATGCTGAACAGCAGGGTGAGCGATACCAGAATGGTGGGCAGCGCCGCCGCCCACCTGGTGCGAATGGCAGGCAGCTTTTTCTGGGTGAACTCGGCCCAGGCCGCCGTCCATTTTCCCCCGCTCATCGCATCAGGCGGCGCACCATGCGCTCGCTGGCCTCGCTGAAGGGCGGGAAGGCGGTGCGCATGGGGAACAGTCCCCGCTGCAGCACACTGCGCTGATGGGAGAAGGTGAGGAAGCCCTCATGGCCGTGGTAGGCCCCCATACCGGACTGGCCCACCCCACCGAAGGGCAGGTCCGGGTCCAGAATATGACCGATGGTGTCGTTCACGCTCACGCCGCCGCTGGCGGTGGAATCCAGCACCCGGCGCACCAGGTCCTTGTTCCGGCTGAACACATACAACGCCAGCGGCTTCTCGCCTCTGTTGATGATCTCCAGCGCCTCGTTCAGCTCATCGTAGGCAAACACCGGCAGCAGCGGGCCGAACAGCTCCTCCTGCATACAGGCTGCGTCCATATTCTCCGGGCAGAGGATGGTGGGCTCGATGTACCGATCCTCTGCGTCCACCCGGCCACCGCTCCGGACAAACGCCCGGTCCTCCTCCAGAATGCGGGAAAGCCGGCGGATGTGGCCCTCGTTCACAATGCGGCCGTAGTCCGGGCTCTTTTGGGCATCCTCGCCGTAAAAGCGCCGGATGGCCTCTTCCAGCCCCTGCAGAAATTCCTCTTGGATGCTCCGGTCCACCAGCACATAATCCGGGGCCACGCAGGTCTGGCCCGCATTCATCAGCTTGCCCCAGGCAATGCGCTCGCAGGCGGTGGCGAGATGGGCGTCCTTTGCCACGATCACCGGGCTTTTGCCGCCCAGCTCCAGCGTCACCGGCACCAGATTTTCCGCTGCGGCCTGCATCACGATGCGGCCCACCCGGGGGCTGCCGGTGAAGAAGATGTAATCAAACCGGCTGTGCAGCATCAGGGTATTGTTCTCGATGCCCGCGGGCACGCAGCACACGTACTCCGGCGGGAAGACCTCGGCCAGCATGGTACCGACCGCCTCGGCCACATGGGGGGTGAGCTCGGAGGGGCTGACCACCGCGCAGTTGCCCGCGGCCAGCGCCTCGGCCAGCGGCTCCAGCAGCAGCTGCACCGGGTAGTTGTAGGGCCCCAGAATGTACACACAGCCGTAGGGCACCGGCTCCACCCGGCCGCGGCCGGGGAACAGCTGCATGGGCGAAAGCTTGGTGCGGGGCTTCATCCAGCGGGCTAGGTGGCGGCGGATGTGGGAAATTCCCGCCAGCACCATGCCGATCTCGCTGGCGTAGCTTTCAAACTGGCTCTTGCCCAGATCCTGTGCGAGGGCTTCCTCCAGCGCCGGGGTATGCCGCTCCAGCGCCTTGTACAGGGCTTCCAGCTGCCCCAGCCGGAAGGCCAGCGGCCGGGTGGCCCCGGTGGCAAAGTATTGTTTCTGCGCTGCCAGCAGCGTGCGGGCAGCCTTCTCGTTTAATCGTTCACTTTTCATGGGATTCTCCTGATCGTACCCTGGGACGGGCCGTTGTATAAGTCTCTTCTGCGAGTATTTCCTCGTAACTATTACTATATCATAAACCCCCGGTCAAGACAAAGCAGTCGACCTTTCACCTGCCAGCCAAAACAGGGCGCGCACCGAAAACCGGTGCGCGCCCTGAAGTGCTCTTTATGTAATTGGTGCGGATCAGCCCACAAAGGCAGCGGCGGACTCGCCCGCAATGCGGCCAAACACAGTGAAGTCGCTCACCGCGTTGCCGCCCAGACGGTTGGCGCCATGCACGCCACCGGTCACCTCACCCGCGGCATACAGGCCGGGAATGGCCTCGCCGTTCTCGTTCAGCACCGCAGCGCTGGTGTCGATGACCAGGCCACCCATGGTGTGATGCACACCGGCGGTGACCTTGATGGCATAGTAGGGGGCGGTGTCCAGCGGTTCAGCAAAGCTGGTGCGGCCGAACTCGGGATCGGAACCGGCCTTCACATAGCCGTTCCAGGTTTCCAGAGTGGTGGCAAAGGCAGCCTCGTCCATGCCCGCAGCCGCGGCCAGCTCCTCAGCGGTGTTGCCGGTCACGGTGTAGCCCTTGGAAATATAACCCTGAATTACGCTGGAGGCATCGGCCATCTTCTGGTCCACCACCAGCCAGCTGTAGCTGCCGGTCTGAGCGATCTCAGCGGCGGAAACCACGTCACGGGTACCCACTTCATCCACGAAGCGCTTGCCCTCGGCGTTCACCAGAATGGCGCCGTCGCCGCGCAGGCCTTCCGTGATCAGAGCGGCGGTATCCGCCTGAACGGTGGGATGGATCTGGATCTGGTCCATATCAACTGTGGCGGCGCCTGCAGCCACTGCCATCTCGATGCCCTGGCCCAGGATGCCGGGGGCGTTGGTGGTCATGAAGCCCTTCAGCTGGGGAGCATACTGCTCCACCATTTCCAGGTTGGCGCCAAAGCCGCCGGTGGCCAGCACCACAGCCTTGGCATTCACGGTTACGGTATTGCCGTTCTTGTCGGTGGCCTCCACGCCGGTCACTGCGCCGGACTCATCGGTCAGCAGCGCATTGGCGGTGGTCTGGGTCAGCAGCTGAACGCCCCGGCTGGTCATGTTCTCCTCCAGCTTGGGGATCATGTAGCTGCCCACGGAAACCACCTTGCCCTCGGCGTCCAGCGGGCGATGGATGCGCTTAACGGAAGCGCCGCCAAAGCTGGAAACGCTGGGCATCTCGATGCCGATGCCGGCCAGCCAGTCAATGGCGGGGGCGCTGCCCTCGCACAGGGTAGCCACCAGCGCGGGATCGTTGATGCCCTTGCCGCCGATCATGGTGTCCAGCTCCATCAGCTCCACGGAATCAAAGTAGCCTTCCGGCGCGGCCTGATAGGCATCCCACTGCTTCTGTACCTGGGCAGCCAGCTGGGTGATGGTCTCGTTGTCGGCATAGGCCTTGGCTGCTTCCAGCGTCTTCTCCACGCCGGCAGCCTCCTCGAAGGTGTTCTTCTGCTGCGCTTCGGTCTCGGCAGCATTCAGGCCGCCGGTGGCGCGTACCGAGTTGCCGCCCACCAGGGCCTGGCTCTCCAGCACGATGACCTTTTTGCCTGCATCGGCGGCGGTGATGGCAGCGGTCATACCCGCGCCGCCCGCGCCCACGACCACCACATCGGCATCGTAGGCGGTGTCGCCCGCAGGCTCAGCGCTGCCCGCGCCGCCCGCGTAATCCGCGGCATCCAGACCGGCGGCGGCCAGAGCGGCGGCCGCGGCAGCCTTCACCGCGTCGGAGGTGATGGTGGCGCCGGCCATGGCGTCCACTTCCACGCTGTTGTTCTTCACGATGTCGGCGGTCACCTGCTCGATGGCCTTGTCGCCGATGCCAGGGGTCTCGTCCTTGCCCTCGGCCTCGCAGCCGGTGATCACGCTGTTCTCCAGGGTCAGGGTGACGGTCACATCGCCGCCCATACCCTTTGCGGTGCCGGTGAAGCTGCCGCTTACACCCGCGCTGCTGCTTGCGCCCGTCTGGCCGCAGCCGGCCAGGCTCAGTACCAGGCTGCATGCTGCCAGCAAGGCAATGATCCGTTTCTTCATGGTCATTTCTCCTCTTTTTCGCTGTTTTTCCGCCGCAAAGGCGGATTTTCACATAACCAGTGTACCGTAAGCCTCTCTGGCGCAAAAGGTTTTGAAGCTAATCAAACCCTTTTGAAAGTTTTTTAACAAACGAATCCGGCGGCATCCTGTCGCTTCCCGCCTCTGCCCGGCGGCTATTCCGCCGGGATGTATTGGTACAGCATGGAGGGGCGGCCGCCGGTCTGATAATCCACGGTGCTGTGCAGCACGCCGGTCTCCACCAGATGGTTCACATAGCGGCCCACCGTCACCCGGGACAGGCCCACCGCCTCGGAGATCTCCTCGCTGGTGTGGGCTTTGCCCGCCTGGGAGCGCATATATTCGCGGATCTTGTCCAGCGTGCGTTTCTGCAGTCCCTTCTTCAGCGCGGGCTCCTCGGCCGGAGGCTGTGCCAGCAGCCGATCGATCTGCTGCTGGTGCAGCCCGTCCTGCTCGCTCATCCGGTCCAGCTGCCGCCGCTGGCTGCAGAAACGGACCAGCGCCTGCTCGAACCGCTCGTATTCAAAGGGCTTGACCAGATAGTCCGTCACACCCAGCTCCAGCATGCGGCGCACGGTACCGCCCTCGTTGGCGGCACTGACCACGATCACCCCCGGCCGGGGCGTTACCTCCGCCAGCTTTTTCAAAAACTCCAGCCCGTCCATCACCGGCATATAATAATCCAGGATCACCAGATCCGCCGGGTTTTCCTGCAGCCAGGCCAGCGCGGCCTCGCCGTTGTGGAAGGTCTCCTCCACGGAAAACTCCCCCTGTGCCTGTACATACTGCTGATTGATGGCCCGCACCATGGGGTCGTCCTCTACAATGATCACTCGATACATGACGATGCCTCCCTTGCTTGTGTGGCGATGCTCACGGTAATCCCCGTTCCCTCGTCCGGCTCGGTGTCCACCTGGATCTGCCCGCCCCAGGCCTCCACGATGCTGTGCACCAGCGAAAGGCCGGTGCCCCGGTTTTCGCCCTTGGTGGACACGCCCTGCTCAAAGATGCGCTCCAGCACCTGCGGCGGGATACCGCCTCCCGTATCCTCGCACTGGATCAGCAGGCCCTGCCCGCTGCAGTAAACGCCCAGACTGATCTCCTTCACCGGATGATCCCGGCGATCCAGCTCCTCGATGGCATTTTCCAGAAGATTGCCCACTATGGTCTCGCAGTCCTCCGGGGGAATGATCAGATCGTCCGCCATGCAGCGGCTGTCCGGCTTGAGGGTGAGCAGAATGCCCTTTTCCTTGGCCCGGATCATCTTGCCCAGAATCAGCGCCGCCAGATGGGGCACCGCGATCCGCTCGGACACCGCTGCCAGTGCACTGGCGGGCAGAAGGGTGCTGCGGGTGATGAACTCCACCGCTTCCGTCAGGCGGCCCATCTGGATGTAGCCCAGAATCACATGGAGCTTGTTGTTGAATTCATGGTTGTAGGCCCGCAGCGTATCCACCAGAAAGCGGGTGCCGGTGAGCTCTTCGGCCAATCGGGTCACCTCGGTCTTGTCTCGGAACACGCTCACCGCCCCATCGCAGACTCCGTCCTTGCACAATGGGATGCGGCTGGTGATGATCCGCCTGCCCCGCAGGTCCATGATCACGTTGTTCTGTGCTCTGCCGCTCTCCATCACCTGAGGCAGTCGAGTCTCCGGGAACAGCTCCGTGATAAGGGTCCCCTCCACCGCCTGCCCGGGCGGGATATCCAGCATGCGCCGGGCGGACGAATTCATCAGAATCACCCGGCTCTGGCGGTCAATGGCAAACACGCCCTCGTCCAGTGCATCAAGAACTCCGCTCTGCTGCAGATACATGGCGGCGAATTCCTCGGGGCCGTGCCCCATCAGGGTCCGGCGCAGCCGCCGCATCATCTGGCGCACCACCACCAGCGCGATGAGCGCCAGCAGCAGCGCAAATACCAGATAAATCGCCAGGATCTGCCCCCGGGTATACACCATGCTTCGAATCAGCATGGATGCCATCACAAACCCTGCCACCCGGCCGGAATCATCCCGCACCGGGCAGAAGGCCCGCCGCTGCTCCCCCAGCGTGCCCCGGCCGGTGGTGATATACGGGTCGGCTCCCTCCAGGGCGGGCTGTTCGTCGCCGCCCACAAAGCGTTTGCCGATCAGCGCCTCATTGGGATGATACAGCCGCACCCCGGCGGCATCGCATACGGTAATGATCTCGACGGAGGACAACGCCAGCACCTGGTTCAGATATTCCTTCAGCTCTTCGGGGTCGCCCTGGCCCTGCAGCGTCTGCAGCACCTGGGGCATGTGGGCCACAATGGCTGCCGTTTCGGCAATGGTACGGTCCACATGGCGCTTCTGGCGGTAGATGCTGTAATACAGGGTGATGCTGATCGAGATCAGCAGCATGATGGCGATGCCGCCGATCAGCGTGGAGTACAGCTGCCGCTCAATGGTCCGTTGTTTCAACGTCCTCGCTCCTTTCCGCCCTGCGGGCACAGCGGCCCCGGCACAGACATGATAGCACACCGGTCGGCTCCTGTCCACGAGAGCGTTGGCCGGTCTGTTCCCAGCAGCCTCCTCCCCGGCAGGCGGACAACGGTTGCTTTTTTGGCCAGTACAGAAGTCCTTCTTTTCATCGTTATTTCTCTTGTGAAATAACGCCTGCTGTGCTAAAATCAGAACAGAGTTGATCGGCGGCCCCGCGTCGCTTTGAAAAAGGAGGACAGACAATGGCATTCGGTGCACTGATCCCCGCCGCCGGGCTTTCCTCCCGGATGGGCCGGTTCAAGCCGCTGCTGCCTCTGGGCGGCGGTTCCCGGCTCACCGAGGAGGGCCGGACGCTGCTGCTCCGGTGCAGCGCCATGCAGCGGGAGCTACAAGCCTGCTGCCACCGGATTTTTGAAAAACATTTTTCCGATTACATCCTGCCCGCGCAGGACTGAAAAAAGTCATTTATGGGAGGTACCGTTATGAAGCTGATGAAGACCGAGGAAGCGGTGGGCCAGGTGCTCTGCCATGACATCACCCAGATTATTCCCGGCGTGAAGAAGGGCCCCGTGTTCAAAAAGGGTCACGTGATCCAGGCCGAGGACGTACCCGTACTGCTGAGCGTGGGCAAGGACCACATCTACATCTGGGAAAACGACGAAAACCATCTGCACGAGAACGACGCGGCCGAGATTTTACGCCAGCTGTGCCAGAACGAATATATGAGCGCCAGCGAACCCAGCGAGGGCAAGATCGAGCTGACGGCCGAGGTGGACGGCCTGTTCCTGGCCGATACCGAGCGCCTGTTCCGGCTGAACCGGCTGGGCGAGGTGATGGTGGCCTGCCGCCACAGCGGCTTTGCGGTGAAAAAGGGCGACAAGCTGGCCGGCATGCGGGTGATCCCGCTGGTGATCGAGGCCGCCAAGATGGAAGCCGCCCGCGCCGCCGTGGGGACCGAGCCGCTGTTCCGGCTGGTGCCCTTCCGGGAGCTGAAGGTGGGCGTGGTGACCACCGGCAACGAGGTATTCTACGGCCGCATTCAGGATTCCTTCACCCCGGTGATTGAGAAAAAACTGGCGGAGTACGGCTGCCGGATGGCCTGGCACACCGTGCTGAACGACGACCACGAGAAGATCACCGCCGCCGCCAACCAGATGCTGCGCGAGGGCGCAGACATGGTGCTGTGCACCGGCGGCATGAGCGTGGACCCGGACGACAAGACCCCCCTGGCCATCAAAAACACCGGGGCCAGCGTGGTGAGCTACGGCGCGCCGGTACTGCCGGGGGCCATGTTCCTGCTGGCTTACGCCGAAGGCAACCGCCCGGTGTGCGGTCTGCCCGGCTGTGTGATGTACGCCAAGCGCACCATTTTTGATCTGGTGCTGCCCTATCTGGTTGCCGGGGTTCCGGTCACCGCCGACCAGCTGGCCGCCTACGGCAACGGCGGGCTGTGCCTGAACTGTTCGGTGTGCACCTTCCCCAACTGCGGCTTCGGCAAGGCCTGAGCCATCACTTTATATAAAGGAGCATTCCCATGCCGTTTACTCATCTGAATGAAAAAGGCGAGGCCATCATGGTGGACGTGACCGGGAAGGCCGTGACCCACCGCACCGCCATCGCCTCCGGGCGCATCTCCATGAGCGCCGAGTGCTACCAGGCCGTGAAGGAAGGCAGCGCCAAAAAGGGCGATGTTCTGGGCGTGGCCCGGGTGGCGGGCATCATGGCCACCAAGCGCACCGCCGACCTGATCCCTTTGTGCCATGTGCTGGCGCTGACCAAGTGCGCCGTGGATTTTACGCTGGAGGACGAAAGCCACTCCATCACCGCCCGCTGCACCGTGCAGTGCGAGGGCAAAACCGGCGTGGAGATGGAGGCGCTCACCGGCGTTTCCACCGCGCTGCTCACCGTATATGACATGTGCAAGGCCATGGACAAGCGCATGGTCATCTCTGACATCCACCTCTGCGAAAAGCAGGGCGGCAAAAGCGGCGACTTCGTGTTTTAAGCCGCGCCGCTTTCCCCGCGATTGATCCTTTTGCTTCAGCCCGGTGTAAATCCACAGGGTTTGAAAATAAATCTCCCTGAAATACGGGAAAAGGAGTTTTATCCATGAAAAAGGCATTCGCACTTGCCGCAGTCTTCGCACTGGCGTTCTCGCTGGTGGGCTGCGGCGGCGGCGCATCTTCTGCCGCTTCCGGCGCGGCGTCCGCATCCGATTCCCAGACCGAAACGGATGCCGAACCGGTTGAGCTGACAGTGTTTGCTGCCGCCAGCCTGACCGAGACCCTGAACCAGATCGCCGAGGACTACAAGGCCGTGGCCCCCAATGTGACCCTGACCTTCAACTTCGATTCCTCCGGCACCCTGAAGACCCAGATCCAGGAGGGCGCAGTCTGTGACATGTTCCTCTCGGCCGGGCAGAAGCAGATGGACCAGCTGGACAAAACCGCCGATGCCAGCGTGAACACCGATGGCCTGGACTTTGTGGCCGAGGGCACCCGGGTGAACCTGCTGGAAAACAAGGTGGCCCTGTGTGTGGCCGAGGGCAGCGACGCCTCCATCGCCAGCTTTGACGACCTGGCCAAAGCCCTGGAGGGCACCGACATCCTGATGGCCATGGGCAACAGCGATGTGCCGGTGGGCCAGTACACCCAGCAGATCCTGACCCACTACGGCCTGGACGAGGAGGCCCTGGCAAACGCCGGCAAGATCACCTACGGCTCCAACGTGAAGGAGGTCACCACCCAGATCACCGAGGGCAGCGTGGACTGCGGCGTGGTCTACTGCACCGACGCCTACAGCGCCGGGATCACCCCGGTGGATTACGCCACCGAGGAGATGTGCGGCCAGGTGATCTACCCCGCCGCCGTGCTGAACATTTCCCAGCACAGCGAGGAGGCGCAGGCCTTCCTGGATTATCTGCAGACCGACGCGGCCATGCAGGTGTTTGAGGAAGTGGGCTTCTCTCCCGTCAAATAATCACAAAGAACGGGGCAAGGCGAATCTGCCTTGCCCCGCTTTTCGGATTGGAGTTTTCCACATGGACTGGTATCCCCTGTTGAATTCTGTGCGCATCGCTGCCATCAGCAGCGTGCTGGTGTTCTTTTCCGGCATCTTCGCCGCCTACTATGTGGCCCGGCTGCCCCGGGCGGTGAAGGGCCTGCTGGACGTGGTGCTCACCCTGCCGCTGGTGCTGCCACCCACGGTGGTGGGTTATTTTCTGCTGCTGGTGTTCGGCGCAAAGCGGCCGCTGGGCATCTTTCTGGCAAACTTCGGCATCAAGTTCGTGATGACCTGGTACGGCGGCATCCTCACCGCCTCGGTGGTGGCCTTCCCGCTCATGTATCGCACCGCCCGGGGCGCCTTTGAAAGCTTCGACGAGCGGCTGGCGGACGCGGGCCGCACGCTGGGGCTTTCCAACACCTACATCTTCTGGCGGGTGCGCATGCCCGCCTGCCGCCAGGGCATTCTGGCGGGCGCGGTGCTGGCCTTCGCCCGGGCGCTGGGCGAATACGGCGCCACCAGCATGCTCATCGGCTACACCCCCGGGCGCACCGCCACCATCTCCACCACCGTGTATCAGCTCTGGCGCACCGGCGACGACGCGGGCGCCTTTGCCTGGGTACTGGTGAACCTGGCCATCAGTGCCGCGGTGCTGCTTACCGTGAACCTGCTGGAGCAAAAGCAAAGGAGGAGCGCCCCATGAGCCTGTTTGTGGACATTGAAAAGGACCTGAGCTCCTTTCACTTAAAGGTAACGCTGGAAACAGACGGCGGCATCACCGGCCTGCTGGGCGCTTCCGGCTGCGGCAAAAGCATGACCCTGCGCTGCATCGCCGGAGTGGAAACGCCGGACCGGGGCCGCATCGTTTTGGACGGCCGCGTCCTTTTTGACTCGGAGCAGCGCATCAACCTGCCGCCCCAGCAGCGGGGGGTGGGCTATCTGTTCCAGAGCTATGCCCTCTTCCCCACCATGACCGTGCGCCAGAACCTGCTGGCAGGCCTGCACCGGGAAAAGGACAAGGCCAAAAAGCAGGCTCTCTACCGCCAGGCGGTGGAGCTGCTGGGCCTTTCCGGGCTGGAGCAGCGCCGCCCGGCCGAATTATCCGGCGGACAGCAGCAGCGGGTGGCGCTGGGACGGATTCTGGTGAACCGGCCCCAGGTGCTGCTGCTGGATGAGCCCTTCTCCGCGCTGGACAGCCATTTGCGGGAACAATTGCAGCTGGACATGCTGCGGGTGCTGAAGGATTTTTCCGGCGACGTGCTGCTGGTGACCCACAGCCGGGACGAGGCCTACCGCATGTGCGGCCGTCTGGCCATTCTGGACGAGGGCGAGCTGCTGCGCTGCGGGGCCACCAAGGAGGTATTCGCCGACCCGGGCAGCCGGGCGGCGGCACGGCTCACCGGCTGCAAGAACATTGCGGCGGCCCGGCGCATCGCCCCCAACACCGTTCTGGTGGAGGACTGGGGCGGTCTGGAATTCACCACCGCCCGCCCTGTGCCGGAGGACCTGTGCGCCATCGGCATTCGGGCTCACTACTTCCACCCCAAGGCCCCGGCCAACCGCTTCAACGTGGAATACACCGGCCAGATTGAGGAGCCCTTCGAGTGGATCGTACAGATGCGCGCCGCGAACCAGACCCCCGGCACGCCGGACATCTGGTGGCGCATGACAAAAGACAAGCGCCCCAATCCCCTGCCCGGCCAGCTGGGCATCGCGCCGGAAAATATTCTGCTGCTCACCCGCTGAGCGATTGCATCAGGCTTCGCCCGACCATCCTGTTTGTAAACAGGATGGCCGGGCTTTTTTGCGCCTTGCCCATCGAAAAAATGTTAATTTTTTGTGAACCCTCTTGACAAGAAAAATCAGCAGTTCTACAATGTTAGCAGTCGAAGCGCTAGAGTGCTAAAACAAATAAAATTTCTTACTTTGTTCGGTAATGAAAAGGGGGCTTGCCCAATGAACACCAACAAATTTACACAAAAGACGCTGGAAGCGCTGCAGAGCGCCCAGCAAACCGCCATTGAATACCAGAACCAGACCCTGGAGCCCGAGCACTTGCTCTTTGCGATTGCTAACCAGGAGCAGGGTTTGATTCCCCAGCTGCTGCAGCAGATGGGGGTGGAGCCCGGCAATTTCGTTTCCGCCGCTGCTCAAAAGGTTTCCCTTCTGCCTCACGTGACCGGCTCCGGCCGGGAGGCGGACAAAATTTATATCTCCGCCGCCACCGATAAGGTGCTGAACGCGGCCGAGAGCACCGCCACCGCCATGAAGGACGAGTATGTGAGCGTGGAGCATGTGTTCCTGGCCCTCATCGAGAACCCCAACAGTGCGGTGGCCGAGCTGATGAAGCGCTTCTCCATCGACAAGAACAAGTTCCTGAGCGTGCTTTCCGGCGTGCGGGGCAACCAGCGGGTGACCAGCGACCATCCCGAGGACACCTACGATGTGCTGAAAAAGTACGGCCAGGAGCTGGTGGAGCTGGCCCGGCAGCAGAAGCTGGACCCGGTGATCGGCCGTGACACCGAGATCCGGAACGTGATCCGCATTCTGAGCCGCAAGCGCAAAAACAACCCCTGCCTGATCGGTGAGCCCGGCGTGGGCAAAACCGCCATCGCCGAGGGTCTTGCCCAGCGGATCGTGCGGGGCGACGTGCCTGAGAATCTGAAGGACCGGAAGGTCTTCAGTCTGGACATGGGCGCTCTGGTGGCCGGTGCCAAGTACCGGGGCGAATTTGAGGAGCGTCTCAAGAGCGTATTGCAGGAGGTCAAGAAGAGCGAAGGCCAGATCATCCTGTTCATCGACGAGCTGCACACCATCGTAGGCGCGGGCAAAACCGACGGCGCCATGGACGCGGGCAACCTGCTGAAGCCGCTGCTGGCCCGGGGCGAGCTGCACTGCATCGGTGCCACCACCCTGGACGAGTACCGCCAGTACATCGAGAAGGACCCGGCCCTGGAGCGTCGGTTCCAGCCGGTGATGGTGGATGAGCCCACCGTGGAGGACACCATCTCCATCCTGCGCGGCTTAAAAGAACGCTACGAGGTGTTCCACGGCGTAAAAATTCAGGACAGTGCCCTGATCGCCGCGGCCACCCTGTCCAACCGTTATATCTCCGACCGTTTCCTGCCGGATAAGGCCATCGACCTGGTGGACGAGGCCTGCGCCATGATCCGCACCGAAATGGATTCCATGCCCGCCGAGCTGGACGATCTGCGCCGCAAGATCATGCAGCACGAGATCGAGGAGGCCGCCCTGAAGAAGGAGACCGACACTCTGAGCGCCCAGCGCCTGGCCGCTTTGCAGAAGGAGCTGGCCGAGATGCGGGAGCAGTTCAAGGCCATGAAGGCCCAGTGGGACAACGAGAAGAACAGCATCGGAAAGGTGCAGAGCATCCGCGAGCAGATCGAGCAGACGGGCGCCGCCATCGAAAAGGCCGAGCGGGAGTACGATTTGAACAAGGCCGCCGAGCTGAAATACGGCAAGCTGCCCGAATTGCAGAAGCAGCTGGCCGAAGAGGAAAAGAAGGCCGAGGCCGCCGGTCAGGCACAGGACACCCTGCTGCGTGACCGGGTGACCGACGAGGAGATCGCTCGCATCGTGGCCCGCTGGACCGGCATCCCGGTGGAGAAGCTGGTGGAAGGCGAGCGTGAGAAGCTGCTGGGTCTGGAGGACATCCTGCACAAGCGGGTGATCGGCCAGTCCGAGGCGGTGACCAAGGTAAGCGAGGCCATCCTGCGCAGCCGGGCCGGTATCGCCAACCCCAACCGCCCCATCGGCAGCTTCCTGTTCCTGGGCCCCACCGGCGTGGGCAAGACCGAGCTGGCCAAGGCGCTGGCCCAGGCTTTGTTCGACGACGAGAAGAACATGGTCCGCATCGACATGACCGAGTACATGGAGAAATTCAGCGTCAGCCGTCTGATCGGCGCGCCTCCGGGCTATGTGGGCTATGAGGAGGGCGGTCAGCTCACCGAAGCGGTGCGCCGCCATCCCTACAGCGTGGTGCTGTTCGACGAGGTGGAAAAGGCCCACCCGGATGTGTTCAACATCCTGTTGCAGGTGCTGGACGACGGCCACATCACCGACAGCCAGGGCCGTGTGGTGGACTTCAAGAACACCATCATCATCCTGACCAGCAACCTGGGCAGCCAGTATATTCTGGAGGGCATCGGCGAGGACGGCCAGATCAGCGAGGACGCCCGCAAGGCGGTGGACGGCCTGCTCAAGAGCCAGTTCCGTCCCGAGTTTTTGAACCGTCTGGACGAGATCGTTTTCTACAAGCCTCTGACCAAGAACGAGATCGGCGGCATTGTGGAGCTGCAGCTGGACGACCTGCGCCGCCGCCTGGCCGACAAGCAGCTGAAGCTGGCGGTTACCGACGCGGCGAAGGACTTCATCATCGACGAGGGCTACGACCCCATCTACGGCGCACGGCCGCTGAAGCGGTTCATCCAGAGCCGGGTGGAGACCCTCATCGCCCGGGAGATCATCGGCGGCGTGCACAACACCGGCGACACCCTCACCGTGGACGTGGAGAACGGCGCGCTCATCCTGCGCTGATTCCCCTTTCCCAATACGCAAAATGCCCCGTGGCCGCTGGCCACGGGGCATTTTTTCTTACCGCATGATTTTCTTGAACACAAGGAAGGAGTAAACGTAAATCCAGATCACGCCGCCGAAAATCACCACCAGCAGCGCACCCAGGGTGAGCCCCTCGCCCAGAGCCTTTGCGAACAGGCCCAGGAACAGCAGCGCCACGCCCATCACCACAAATGTGATGCCGCCCATGCGCTGGGTGCGGTTCCAGTTGTGCTCGTCCGCCAGCGCCCAGGGGGTGCGGCAGCCGAAGGTGTAGTTCTGCTTGATGCGGGGCATATAGTTGCCCAGCAGGATGAACAGAATGCCGATGCCGCCGCTCACCAGCACTCCCACCAGGCTGCTGCCGTCCGGCAGGACGTTGTAAACGGTGAGCTCACTCAGCCAGCTGATGCCGCACATAAACAGCACGATGCCCGCCAGAAAGCCCCGGTAGATGCCGCCGAATTTCTGAAAGTTCTCGCTGCGGGGGTCGATTTTAGGCACCACCGCGATCAGCAGCAGAATCACCGCCGGGATCAACGCGGTGACCAGAATCATATATTTCGGGCCCCAGCCGTCCACCTGGCCGTCAAAGCCCCAGTGCATGGGCACCGTGTCCGGCATGGCCGGATAAAAGCACAGATGGGCGATGAAATTCACCAGACACACCGCCCCCAGCGCGATCAGCAGTTTTTTATTTTTCATTGCTTTCGCCTCCCTTGGCAAACCCCATATCGTAAAACCATTTCATCAGCTCCTGGAACACCGTCAGGTTCAGGCAGTACACAATGTTCTGCCCCCGCCGCTCGTCGGTAACAAGGCCCGCCGCCTTCAGAATACTCAGATGGTGGCTGACCGACGGCTTTGTCATCTGAAACCGGGCGGCAATGTCGCCCGCGGTCATCTCTCCGCCGCTGAGCAGCTCCAGAATGTGCCGCCGGGTCGGGTCCGCCAATGCCTTGAACGCATCCCCCATGATCGCAATCCTCCTTTCGCCCTGGTCCGGGCGGTTCATTTTTATCTTTTCGATATTTAGATAATTTTCTAAATATCTTTTCAAGTTCAGTATAACACTGGTCCAGAGTACTGTCAAGGGCAGCGAAAGGGGCGCGGCAAATTTTGCCGCGCCCCTGTTTTTTGTGCTCAAATGACCATCACATCGCAGCTGACCACTCGCCAGCCACCGTCCTCGTTTTCGGTATTGTTCATCCGGTAGAAGTAGCCATATTCCGGCACCAGACCCTGGGCGTCGCTGCACTGCCACAGCACCACCACATAATCCCTTCCCTGCCGATAGACCTGAGTAAACCGGCTGGCGGGCTCCGGCCCCTCCAAAAGGCCGCCCATCTCCTGCAGCCGCCAGCCTTCCGGCTCCTGGTAGCACATCAGCTCCAGCACCTCCGGCGCGGGCTGATAGTCCAGAATGCCCAGATAACGCTCGGCTGCATCTGCCAGCTGATTGGTGGTAACGGTCTGCCCCTGTGCAATCTCGCCTTCCTCTTCCATCCGCACAAACAGATAGGCCAGCTGCTGGTAAGGGCTGATGTCCTCCACATCCGAAAATCCCTCCCGGCTCAGCCAGTTCCGCACCAGCTTTACTTCATCCTGCAGCTCTTCCAGCTGTGCCGTATCCAACCCCGGCACACCGTGCCGGTCAAGGTCGCTCTCCGGCTGCATCTTCCAGATGCAGCCTTCGTCGTAAAAGCTGTCCGATCCATCGTGGAACGCAAGCCAGTAGGTATGCTGGCCCTCCAGTAAAGGGGTATTGCCCCGCTTTTCCACATCCAGGTCCACGAACACCCGGTAGATCCCGTCCTGTTCGGTCAGACCCACCGCACCGCTGTTCAGCTCCAGCCCGGAAAGGTCTGAAAGAGCGTAGAAGCCCGCATCATACACCGGTTCCCCGCTCAGGGCAAAGCACCGGTTCACCGCCTGCTGATCGCCGTGCTTGAGGGCGTCCACCAGAGCGAAGGCATTTAAGTAGCCTTGGGCGGTCAGCGGGTCGGTCTCTGCGATGCGGGCCGCTGTGGATTCCTTTGTCTCGGGCGGCTCGTTGTTCTCCTCTGCGGGCGCGCTTGTCCCCGACTCGGAGGCCGTGCCGGATACCGCGGCAGAAGCCGGTTCCGAGGTACTCTCCCCGCCGGGCAGCTGCACCCGCAGCCCGCAGCAGCACAGCAGAGCAAGCAGGGCCATCAGGCCAAACACCGCCGCGCCCTTTTTGCCCTTCACCGGGCGCATCACCCGGGCAAAGCGGCGCATGATCTCTTGCTTTTCCAACGCAAACCGGGTGGACAGCACCGGCGCGGGCTGCCCGGCAGCATCAATGGCATGGAGCAGCGCCTGGCAGTAGGCCTGCCGCCACTGGGGCGGACGGCTGGCCGCCACCGTCTCGTCGCAGGCCAGCTCGATCTCCCGCTGGGCCTGCCCGGCCATCCAGTGGACCAGCGGGTTGAACCAGTGCACCGCCCGCGCCAGCAGGATCAGCAGCTTGCGCTGGATGTCCCGTCGGCGGCAGTGGGCCATTTCATGGGCCAGAATCAGCGCCAGCTCCTCTTTGGGCGGCAGCTTCACCGGCAAAAGCAGGGTGGGCGAAGCAAGCCCCGCCATCATGGGGCTGGCCCCCAGCGGGCTCTGCCGCACCCGGGGCAGGCTGGAAAGCCCCGCCTCCACGGCGGCGGCGCGAACCACCGGCTCCACCCAGTCGGGGGCAGGCTGCTCCCAGCGCCTCACCCCATGCCGCCAGCGAAGGTAGGACGCCATCTGCACCGCCAGCATTCCCGCCGCGCCCAGCAGCCATACCGCCGCCGCCACGGTCAGCGGGCTTGGCAGTGTCCGGCCCGGTTGTGTCGGCTCCTCCCCGGCCGGAACAAAAGTCCCGCCGGAGGGCAGGGTCTGGGGCCCGGCTTGCTCCTGCGTCCGCTCACCGCTGCCCATGAGCCGTGCTGCTGCCTCGGGCACCTCCAGAACGAAAGCAGGACGATTTGCCACCGCTTTGCTTTCCGGAAGAAGTCCGGCCAGCGGCAGCACCAGCAATGCCGTCAGCAGCAGCGTCCAGACCCGGCAGCGCCAGCGGGCACAGACCCGCTTTTCCAGCCGCTTTTGCACAAGTGCCCACACCAGGCCCGCCGCGCTTGCCCCGACGCTCACCGCAATCACTGACAAAAACAGGTCGTTCATCTCACTCGTCCTCCTGCTTCAGCTGTTCCAGATAATCCGCCAGCTCCTGCACCTCCTGATGGCTCAGCGCGTGGCACTGGTGCAGCGCCGCGATCAGATTTTTCGCGCTGCCGCCGAACATACGGCCCAGCGCGCTTTTGCTTTCCACTTGGAGATATGCCTCCCGGCTCACCAGCGGCCGGATCAGATAGGCCCGGCCCTGCTTTTCCCGCGCCAGAAAGCCCTTTTGCTCCAGCCGGGTGAGCATGGCCAGAATGGTGGTAGGCGCCCACTGCTTTTTGCCTCCCAGCACCTGCTCCAGCTGGGTGCGGGCCACCGGCGCCTCAGCCGCCCACACTGCCTTCATGACCTCCAGCTCTGCGTCCGGCAGGCGTTTGATCGTGTTTTCCATCCCGTTCACCTCCATTTTTCTACACTTGTAGTATCTAGCTATATTCTACGATTGTAGAATATAATCTGTCAAGCCTCGCGCAAACAAAAAAGAGGCCCACAAAGGCCTCTTTCTGCTTACTTGAATGGTCATTCCACCGTGATGCGGCAGGGCAGCACGCTGCCCTCGTCGGTTTTCCAGTAAAACCAGTCCCCGTCGAACCGCAGCTCGCCGTCGGTGTGCAGCGGGTCCGGCTGGGTGCTGGTCAGCTGCAGCAGCTGGCGGCCGTCCTGGTCGGTGATGGTCAGGGTGCTTTTGCCCTTATCGTCGGTTTCCAGGGTCAGCCGGGCCAGCGCCTGGCTGGTCAGCTCGGTGCCCTGGCTGTTGTAGCGGCGGATCTTCTCCCCCACCAGCACATAGAAGCCCTCGTCCATCGGGTCCTCCCACCAGGTTTCGGCCCCCTCGGGCAGCTGCCGGGGTTCGGCGGTGGGCAGCGGCGGGGCCACCGTTTCCTGGTAGGCCCACAGCTCCGCCAGGCTGGCAAACTGCGCTTCCAGCACCGGGGTGCCATTCAAATCGCAGAAGCCCCACAGCCCGTCCGCGCAATAAGGAGCCATGGAAGCGCCGGGCAGATAGGCATATTGTTCTGCCAACCAGTCCATCCGCTGCCAGAGGTCGGACTCATCCGTCGGGCCATCGTACTGGTGCAGAATCACATCCGCGCCGGCCGTGTACAGGGGCTTGTACTCGCCGCCCGCCGCCCGGTAGCCTGCCTGGCCCTGCCCATACACAAAGGCCCAGTCGCCTGTGAAGGCTCCGAAATACTCATATCCGTCGTATAATCCCACATGCTGAGTCACCACCACGGCACCCTCCACCGGCTTCCTTGCACGCAGCTGCACCGTATCCTGTGAAGCTGCCTGCTCTCCCGCGCAGCCGCAGGCCAACAGCAGCAGCGCCGCCGCCAGGGCCAAAACGCCTCGTTTTGCGCTCATGCGGTCTTCTCTCCTTTCAGCTGTTGCGGCGGTACAGCACATAGTTCCCGTATTCCTCAAACTGCTGCTCGCCGCTCACAGCGGTGTACTGTTCATCCAGCAGCTGCTGCACCCCGGCCTCCACCGGCCCATCCACCGCCAGCCATTTGGGCGGGTCCTGCCGCAGCGATTCATTGATCTCGGCGCGCATGGCCGGGTCGTCCTGCGCCTGCCAGTCCTGATGGATGAAATACCGCTGGCAGGGCCGGATGTCCGCCGCCAGATACCACTGGGCATCCACGTTGTAGCCTAGCACCGAATCCCGCTCCTCGGCCGGAATCACCGCCGCAACAGACCGGGCGGCGTTGTTGTAATCCAGCACCTCATAGGGGTAACGGGCCATGAAGCTGTCCGCGTTCCAGCCGGGCAGCCGGACCAGCAGGCTCACCGCCCACAGCCCGCACAGCGCCGGCGCGGCCCAGGCCAGCTTGCAGCCCTTGCCGCCCCGGAAAAGCTCCGCCGCCAGCACAAAGGCCAGCGGGATCAGCGGGGTCGCGATCATAAAATAATGTACATAGGGGCGGTTTGAAAACAGCACATACATGCTCAGCGCCGTACTCAAAAGGCCACCCCAGGCCAGCAGGTCGGTTTTCCGCCGGATCAGAGCCGCGATGCAGAGCACCGCCAGCAAAAACAGCGGCGCGCCGAAATCGGTGAGCACCCGGTTCAGAGTGCTGGCCGCCCACTGATTGCCCGCGTAATATTCCGCAATGGAAAATTCGGTGGCATAAAAGATGTTGTAGCCGATGGTGCCGTAGAACATATCCCCCAGCGAGCCCTTGCAGGCAAAGTACACCGCAAAGGGGCCGGTGATGAGCACAAAGCCACCCAGAAAACCGCCCATGTTGGCGAAGAGATTTTTCCACTGGCGGCTGACCAGCAGCGCCAGCGTGATCACCAGCACATAGCTGCACACCGCCACCGCACTGGTGACCCGCAGCATCAAAACGGCTCCGAAGGATACGCCGTACACCGCCGCCCACTGCCAGGGGTGAGGCGCGGCCGGGTCGTCCCGGCGGGCAAGGCACCAGCGCGCCGCCAGATACAGGCTGACGACCAGAAAGGGCAGACTGTATTCCTCGGTCATGTTGCCCTCGTCAAAGGTGCGGGCCAGATACACAAGGGCCAGCGCCGCGGCTCCCAGCGCCCAGGGGCGGGAGAGCGCGGTGCGCCCCAGCCGGTACAGCCCCCAGATGGCGACGGCCAGGCTGACGGTCTGCACCACCAAAATTCCCGCCCGGCCGTGAAGCCAGTAGCCCACCGCATCCACAAAGAAGATCAGCGGGCCCTTGTGGTCAAACAGCTGGGAATAGGGGGTGAACCCTTGGGCCCAATACTTGCCGATGGTCTGAAAGATGGCGGAGTCAAACCCGCAGTATCCCGGATACAGAAAGCTGGTGGAATAGGAAAACCGCACCACAAACACCGCGGCCAGCGCCAGAACCGCCAGCACGGCGGCAGCCAGCCGGGCGGGGCGGTGAATGGTCCTCTTCAAAAAGCATCCTCCTTTTGGGCGTATCATCACGTAAAAATCCTTTATCAGGGTAACACAAACCCCCGCAAAAGTAAACCAAACCTGCCACTGGCAAAATTGTGCACAAATTACTCGTGTGCTTTCTGTGAAAATCGTCGATTTTCCAACTGTAAAGCGAAATTTGTTTGCGCTATAATGTTTCTGATTTAAGCTTATCGGGACGCACCGGGGCAAGAGGGGGAATCGTTTTGAACAAGAAAATCACCGTTGCGGGGCACGAGTTCTCGCTGCTGGCCATGACCTGGCCGGTGTTCATCGAGCTGCTTTTGCAGATGCTGGTGGGTAACATCGACCAGATCATGCTCAGCCGCTACAACGCCACCGCCGTTGCCGCGGTGGGCAACGCGAACCAGATCATGACCACCCTGATCCTCACCTTCAACGTGATCAGTCTGGCGGCCACCATCATGCTCAGCCAGTATCTGGGCGCGCGGGAATACGATAAGGTGGAGCAGATCTACACCCTGGCGGTCTGTTTGAACCTGGCCGTGAGTCTGGTGATCACCGGCGGCCTGCTGCTGGGCGCGGACGGCCTGTTCAGCATTATGCAGGTGCCCATGGAGGCCCGGCCGGAGGCGAAAAGCTACCTGCTCATCACCGCCCTCAGCCTGCCCTGTCAGGCGCTGATGCTCACCTTCAGCGCCTTTTTGCGGGCCCATGCCAAGATGCTTGTCATCATGCTCAGCACCGGCATCATCAACCTGATCAACATCGTGGGCAACACCGCCTTTATCTACGGTCTCGGCCCCATGCCCCGGCTGGGCGCGGCGGGCGCGGCGCTCTCCACCAGCATCTGCCGCACCGCCGGTATGCTGATGATGATCTTCGCCTTCTTCCACACCGTGCAGAACGCCCGGGTGAGCCTGAAGGCGCTGCGGCCCTTCCCCACCGACCTGCTCAAGCGGTTTCTGGGCATCGGCCTGCCCGCCGGCGGCGAGGGCCTTTCCTACAACCTGTCCCAGTCCACCAGCCTGGTGTTCGTGAACCTGATGGGCACCTTCGCGGTGACCACCCGCATGTACTGCGCCATGTTCGCCCAGGTGTGCTACATGCTCATCAGTGCGGTAAGCCAGGCAGTGGCCATCGTGGTGGGCTACTGCGTGGGCGCGAAGGCCTTTGACCAGGCAGACCGGCAGAACTGGAATGTGCTGAAAACCTTCACCCCCATCACCCTGATCATCGCGGCGGTGCTGGCGGTGTTCTCCCAGCCGCTGCTGAGCCTGTTCAGCAGCGACCCTCAGGTGATCGCTCTGGGCCGGAACGTGATGATCGTGGAGGTCTTTCTGGAGCTGGGCCGCTGCTTCAACATTTTGATGGTGCGCAACCTGCAGGCGGTGGGCGACGTGCGCTTCCCGGTGCTGGTGGGCATCGCCAGCCAGTGGATCGTGGGCGTGGGCGTGGCCTGGCTACTGGGCATCCATTTCGGTCTGGGCCTGGTGGGCGTGTGGATCGCCTTTGCGCTGGACGAAAACCTGCGTGCGCTGATCTTCGTCATCCGCTGGAAGCAGGGCGGCTGGCGGCGCATCAAGACCGTGTAATTCCGTTTTCATCAAAAACAGGGAGCACCGGCAGTTTGAAGTGACCCCGAAAAGTTAGACAATATTTTTGAAGAAATTGTTCAAGCAACCGAGAGGGCTTGTTGTCTGTGAAG
>NZ_NFKA01000030.1 GCF_002160145.1 Gemmiger sp. An194
AACGATCTTAAACATGGCAAATCGCTTCCTTTTCACTCACAAAATGAAACCGGCATTTGCGGATACATGCAAAAGCCGGTGAGGGACCGGAAAAATGCACAGTCCTCTTACATTATAACGTATAAATGCCCCCGGTGTAAATACACCGAGGGCATTCAGTGCGGGAAAATCGATTAGAAATCGATGGGCAGGTCGTAGTAGCAAGCCTTCAGCAGCTTCTCCATCTCTTCCTGGCTGGGCTGACGGGGGTTGGAACCGGTGCAGGCATCGCCGATGGCCAGTTCAGCAACCTGGGGCAGCTTCTCCATGAATTCCTTCTCGTCGATGATGCCGCCCTCGTACTCCTTGATGCAGGTGGGGATGTTCAGTGCGGCGTTCATCTTCTTGATCTCAGCGATCAGAGCGTCCACCAGCTCCTCGGTGGTGTTGCCTTCCAGCTTGATGAAGCGGGCGATATCGGCGTAACGCTCGGCAGCGCTCTCAACCTTGCTGTTGTACTTGATGACCTTGGGCAGGTACATGGCGTTGGCGCAGCCGTGTACGATGTGGCCGCCGCTGAAGGCAGCACCGGTCTTGTGAGCCATGCTGTGAACGATGCCCAGCAGAGCGTTGGAGAAGGCCATGCCGGCCAGGCACTGAGCATTGTGCATACGGTCACGGGCATCCATATCGCCGTTGTAGCTGGCAACCAGATCGTTGTGGATCATCTTGATGGCATGCAGAGCCAGAGGATCGGTGTAATCGCAGTTGCAGGTGGAAACGTAAGCCTCGATGGCATGGGTCATAGCGTCCATACCGGTGTGAGCGGTCAGCTTCGGAGGCATCTTCTCAGCCAGCTCGGGATCAACG
The DNA here is from genome assembly GCF_002160145.1 of Gemmiger sp. An194. GTDB lineage: Bacteria > Bacillota > Clostridia > Oscillospirales > Ruminococcaceae > Allofournierella. The sequence goes on from NZ_NFKA01000030.1 coordinate 850, forward strand.
ATGGCCACATCGGGAGTGATGTTGAAGTCGGCCAGAGGATACTTGATGCCCTTGGCATAGTCGGTGATTACGCTGAAAGCGGTAACCTCAGTAGCAGTACCGGAGGTGGAAGGAATGGCGCAGAAGTGAGCCTTCTGGCGCAGCTTGGGGAAGTTGAAGGGGATGCACAGCTCCTCGAAGGTCACATTGGGGTACTCGTAGAAAGCCCACATAGCCTTGGCAGCGTCGATGGGGGAACCACCGCCCATGGCAACGATCCAGTCGGGCTGGAACTCGGTCATGGCAGCAGCGCCGCGCATAACGGTCTCCACAGAGGGATCGGGCTCAACGTTCTCAAACAGGTAAACTTCCATGCCGCCTTCCTTCAGGGCGTTGATGGCGCGATCTAGGAAGCCGAAGCGCTTCATGCTGCCGCCGCCTACAACGACGAAAGCCTTCTTGCCACCCAGGTTCTTCAGTTCTTCCAAAGAGCCCTTGCCATGATACAGATCGCGGGGAAGAGTAAAACGTGCCATTGTTCATTACCTCCAAAAAAAATACCGAAAATGAAATAACATGTTCTAAACGTTAAAATCTTAACGCGAAGAAGGCGAAAAGAAACCGCACAAGGCGGCTGGCGTTTGACTGTTATTTTCTTGACACCCATATGATACCATTGCCATATCCTGGCGGGTAATGTATTATATAAATAAAACTATATCAAAAACGATATAATGCGAGGCTTTTTACAAAGTTTTTACGCATCTTTCGTGTGAATATGCTAGCAAATTACACAAAGGGGGAAACACGGATGAATTTGCAGCAACTACGCTGTGTTCTGGAGATCGCGCGGGTGGGCAGCGTGACTAAGGCGGCCCAGAACCTTTATATCAGTCAGCCCAATCTGAGCCGGACCATCAAGGAGCTGGAGAAGGAGCTGGGGGTAAGCCTGTTCCGGCGAGGGGCACAGGGGATGGAACCCACAGTGGAGGCAGCTCAGCTGCTGCGCTATGCCGAGACCATTCTGCAGCAGGTGGACGAACTGGAGAGTATCTACCGTACCCATGAACAAACCATGCGCTTGGCGCTGGCCGGGCCGCACAGCGGTTATATCACCCGGGCATTGGCGTCTTTTCTGGCAAAGCAGCAGGGAAGACCGTTGAATGTGAGCTATCAGGAATCTGCCACCGCCCAGGCGTTGGATGCGGTGAGCCGCGGTCAGGTGCAGATCGCCGTGGTACGCTACCAGTTACTGTACGATGATTATTTTAAAGAACTGTTTGCTAAGGCGGGCCTTGCCAGCCGTACGTTGATGCGCTTCAATCCATGTGTGCTTATGGCACCTGGCCATCCGCTGGCAGTGCAGGAGCTGCTGGACTATGAGCAGTTGCAGCAGTACCCTCAAATCCTGCGGGGAGATGCCCAATTGGCCGAGCGTACGGAATTTTCCACGTCCGCCCAGGAACCTGCCGGACGGATCCATGTGCAGGACCGGGCCAGTATGTACGAGCTGCTGCGGGGTGTGTCGGGCAGCTATGCCTGGTCCAATCCGCTTCCGGAGGCGGAATGTCGCCGCCAGGGGCTGGTGCAGCGCCGCTGTGCCGGGGTGGCAATGAATCGGGATGTGGCCCTGTGGCAGGCAAAATACGGTCTGTCACCTCTTGCACGGGATTGCCTGGTGGCTTTGCAGGAGGCAGCCAGCCGCCAGGGAATGTTGCTGCGAGCCGTGCAGAAGACCCAGGCGGACCAGGTGGCGCATCAAACAGAATAAAAGGAAAACCGCCCTTTCGGTCATGCCGGAAAGGGCGGTTTTGGTTTTTATCAGTTATCCGTGATTACAGGACCGCTGACATATTTGCCGTAGATGAAATAGCGCTCGCTGGTGTGCTGCAGGGTACCGAAGGGATAGCAGGTATAAAGGATCACGTTTTCCTCGTCCGCTTCCAGATCGTAGGCCGAGGTATCGGTGTCCAGCGCCACCTGCATGTTCACCACCTCATAATGATATTCGCCGTAATAGGTGGTGATCACGATCTCGTCGCCCAGTTCCACATTTTCAAAATCCCGGAAATAGGTGTTAGTGTGGGCACCGGCCAGAATGGTTCCGCCTTCACCGGGGATGTGTGCTCCGGTATAGGTGCCTGCGCCCTGGTCCAGCTGGGCTTTGTTGTCACCCCAGTACATGGTGCAGTCCACATTGGTGCCGGGAATCACGATACGGCCCAGCTCATCGCCTACGGCCGGGTAACCGCCAAAGTCATCCAGGTCAACGGTGGGCTCGGGTGTGGGTTCCGGTGTGGGTTCGGGGGTGGGGACTGCAGTGGGCACCGGGGTGGGAGTAGGCTCCGGCTCGGGGGTAAACATTCCGCAGCCGCAGAGCATCAGGGCTGCGCAGGCGGCCAGAGCAAGGCTCTTCCATAAAAAGTGCAGTTTCAAGGGGGGGCACCTCATTTTCCAAAAAGAACTCCGGATTTCTGACCGGGCAGTCCTCAGTATAACAAAAAAATTATATGCCAGTAAAGCGGACACAGCGAAGAATAGAAAAACCGTGGGAACTTCCCCAAAAGGAAGTTCCCACGGCTGGAAGAAAAATTACGCCTGAGGCGCAAACAGTTTGGGCAGCATTTTGTAGAGAACGATGGCCACTACAGTGGTGAGGATAGCCTCCGGCAGCATGTAGGTTCCGTTGTATACCGCGCTGTACAGCCAGCACAGAGCGTTCTCGCCCATGCTGGCGATCTGGGCGCCCCAGCCAAATTCGGTCATCCACTCGAAGGCGTAATCGTAGTCCTTCCAGACGATGTAGCCGGACAGGAAGCTGCACAGATAACGCAGCAGGCAAACCGCCAGAGTGCCCACGCAAACGCCGGCCAGACGGTTGGGGAAGGGCTTGGCGATCAGACCGGCCAGACCCAGTACGGTGAAGGCGAGCAGGAAGTCCAGCAGAACGCTGCCCACCACGGCGCCCAGACTCTGGCAGTAGGTCAGGTCGGAAACGCCCAGCAGCAGCTGGATCAGACTGAACACGAAAGCGGTGAGAATGCTCCAGGCGGGACCGCGGCGGAAGCTGACCAGAATGATGGGCAGCATGCTCACCAGGGTGATGGAACCGCCGTGAGGCAGCTTAAAGATGGGAATGTAGCTCAGGATGGTGGCCAGCGCGATCATCAGTGCGCATTCCACCAGCGCATGGGTGCGGGTCGTCGATTTTGCCATGGTTTGTACCAGCCTTTCCCGGCCGCTTTTTTCGGCCGCATGAAAAAAGATTAGTACATAAAAACGGGCGCAAAAAAACGCCCCTGCACAGGCAAAAAACCATGCAGGGGCGCAAAAGTTGCGCTATGATCCTCAAACTTCCTACGCCGGCATTACCCGGATCAGGTTCAAGGTGACCCAGAGCTGCAATTTGCTCTGATCTCAGCCGGGGATGGCCCCCAGCGCCCCTGTTTTTATGTCCGTGCATAAGTATAACACGGTAGAGGAATTTGTCAAGGTTTTCCTTTTGTGGAATCAGAAAAGCGACTCACTCCGCGGCGGGAACTGCCTTTTTGCCGGTTTTGCAGATGTCCTTCAGGCAGCAGGCGGCGCAGTCCGGCTTGCGGGCGTCACACACAGCCCGGCCGTGCAGCACGAACCGGTGGCACAAATCGCTGCCCTCCTCCGGGGGAATGATCTTCCACAGGGCCATCTCCACCTTTTTGGGCTCGGTGATGTTCTTCACCAGACCGATCCGGTTGCACAGCCGGATGCAGTGGGTATCGGTGACGATGGCAGGCTTGCCGAACACGTCGCCCATGATCAGGTTGGCGCTCTTGCGGCCCACGCCGGGCAGGCTGAGCACCGCGTCAAAATCGTCCGGCACCTTTCCGCCGAAGTCATCCCGCAGGCGGCGCATGCACAGGCTGATGTCCCGGGCCTTGGAACGGCCCAGACCGCAGGGCTTTACAATGGCCTCGATCTCCTCCGGTTCGGCGGCAGCCAGCGCATCCACACTGGGGTACTTGGCAAACAGATCCTTGCATACCACGTTTACCCGGGCGTCGGTACACTGGGCGGCCAGCCGCACCTCCACCAGCAGCTGCCAGGCGTGGTCGTAATCCAGGGTGCATTCCGCGATGGGATATGCGTCTTTCAGGCGCTGGATCACTTCCAGTGCCAGGGCTTTTGTGGTCATGGGTGAATCCCTCCGTTTTGGCTTGTGTAAAAGAATTTTCAATGATTATAGCACGAATTCTCAGTTTGGGCAAATCTTTTTGCTCCCGTCAGGAAAACTTGATGCCGGATGGTTGTGTGCGGGCGGCAGATGCGCTATAATAGAACAATAGTATAATAATGGCTGGGGCCATATGGGAAAAGGAGTGGAAACAACATGTATCAGGATATGATGGATACCATCGGCTTTGTGGCCGGGCAGGACCCGGAGCTGGCCGAGGCGATGCAGCGGGAGCTGGTTCGCCAGCGGCAGAACATTGAGCTGATCGCCAGCGAAAATATTGTCAGCCCGGCGGTTATGGCTGCCATGGGCACTGTGCTCACCAATAAATATGCCGAGGGTTACCCCGCCCACCGGTATTACGGCGGCTGTGCCTATGTGGATCAGGTGGAGCAGATCGCCATCAACCGGGCATGTGAGCTGTTTGGCGCCAAGTTCGCCAACGTACAGCCCCACTCCGGTGCACAGGCCAACCTGGCGGTGTATTTTGCACTGCTGGAGGTGGGCGATACCATTCTGGGCATGGATCTGGCAGCGGGTGGTCATCTGACCCACGGCAGCCCGGTGAACATGAGCGGAAAGAACTACAACTTCGTGCCCTACGGTGTGAATGCTGATGGTTATCTGGATTATGATGCCCTGCGCCGGCTGGCTCAGGAGGTAAAGCCTAAGATGATCGTGGCGGGCGCTTCCGCTTATCCCCGCGCCATCAAGTTTGATGTGCTGGCCGACATTGCCCATGAGGTGGGTGCCTACCTGATGGTGGATATAGCCCACATTGCCGGTCTGGTAGCGGGCGGCGCGCATCAGAGCCCGGTGCCCTACGCGGACGTGGTGACCACCACCACTCACAAGACCCTGCGCGGTCCCCGCGGTGGTCTGATCCTGACCAACAATGAGGAGCTGGCCAAGAAGATCAACAAGGCGGTTTTCCCCGGCACCCAGGGCGGCCCGCTGGAGCATGTGATCGCCGCCAAAGCGATCTGCTTCGGGGAAGCGCTGCGCCCCGAGTTTAAGGAATACGCCCGCAAGATCGTGGAGAACGCTCAGGTGCTGGCGGATGCATTGACCGCCCGGGGCGTGAAGCTGGTGAGCGGCGGCACCGACAACCACCTGATGCTGATTGATCTGTCCGACGAGGAGTGCACCGGCAAGGAGCTGGAGCACAATCTGGACGAGGTGCACATCACCGCCAACAAGAACTCGGTGCCCGGCGAAAAGCGCAGTCCCTTCGTGACCAGCGGCGTGCGCATCGGCACCCCAGCGGTGACCACCCGCGGCTTTGGTCCCGAGGAGATGAAGGTCATTGCGGACTGCATTGCCGACTGCATCTTCGATTTTGAAAACAAGAAGGACCAGGTGGCAGCCCGCGTGGCGGAGCTGACTGCCCGTTTCCCGCTGTATGAATAATCTGTAGCACCAACAAAAGGGCGGCTTTTCCCGTGCAGCGGGGGAAGCCGCCTTGCTGGCGCAATGCCAAAAAGGAGAGCACGATCATGGCATTTTTTACCTGCAAACTGAAAAGCCAGGCCCTGATGAGCACCACCCAGGTGCGGCTTTATTTCCCCTGTGATCTGGTGGACCGCTGGAAGGGCCAGCCGCCCCGTGCGGTGTTCACCCTGCTGCACGGCTTCACCAACGACGGCGACGACTGGGTGAACATGTCGGCGGCCCTGCGCTACGCGGCAGACAACAACATTGCCCTTGTAATCCCGGACGCGGGCAATTCCTTCTATCACGACACTGCCTCCAACCAGGCCTATCATACCTGGCTCACCGAGGAGATGCCCGTGCTGCTGGACCAGATCGTCAAACTGCCTCACGAGCGGGAAAAGAACTTCATCTGCGGCCTTTCCATGGGCGGCTATGGTGCGCTGATGATCGGACTCAACCATCCGGAGCGGTATGCGGGCTGCGCCAGCTTCTCCGGCGCAGTGGCCATGCACCTGATGCTGGATCAGAAGGATAATCCTCTGGTGCGTTATGTGTTTGAGCCGGTCTATGGTCAGACGCTGGAGCTGCCGGAAAACCGGGACCTGTTCCGTCTGGTGCAGAAGGTGAGCGCCCTGCCTGCGGAGCAGCAGCCGAAGCTTCTGTGCACCACCGGCCGCCAGGATCACGAGCCTTACTATATTTACGAGCAGAACCAGGCCTTCCGTCAGCTGGCCCAGAGCCTGCCGGTGGATTATACCTACATGGACTGGGATGGTGGCCACGAGTGGGCCTTCTGGGACCGGAGTCTGGTTTATGCCATCGACCGGTTTGTAAACCCGGGCTACGCGGACCAGATCCTGAAGGGCTGGAGCAGCGAAGCCTTCACCACGGAAAGGGGATAACATCATGAGTGAGCCTCTGGCCCAGCGGCTGCGTCCGCGCGCACTGAGTGAGGTGTGCGGCCAGCAGCACCTGTTGGGGGAGGGCTGCGTGTTTCGCAAGACCATCGACAGCGGACGCATTCCCAACATGATCTTCTACGGCCCGTCCGGTGTGGGCAAAACCACGGTGGCACGCATCATCGCGGAAAACAGCGGCATGCGGCTGCACAAGCTGAACGGTACATCCGCCTCCACCAGTGACATCAAGGCGGTACTGGCCGAGATCGGCACCCTGAACAGCGCCAACGGCCTGCTGCTGTATCTGGACGAGATCCAGTATCTGAACAAGAAGCAGCAGCAAAGCCTGCTGGAGTGCATTGAAGACGGCTCCGTTACCCTGATCGCATCCACAACCGAGAACCCCTACTTCTATATTTATAATGCGCTGCTCAGCCGGTGCACCGTGTTTGAATTCAAGGCATTGCAGCCGGCCGATATCGAGCAGGGAATCCGCAACGCGCTGGAGCGTCTGAGCACCGAGGAGGCCGGACCCATTGAGATGCCCCGGGAGGCCTGCCAGTATCTGGCGGATGCCTGCGGTGGCGATATGCGCAAGGCACTGGGCTGCCTGGAATTTGCTGCCACCGCCGCCGCTCCTGATTCGGAGGGCAACCGGCTGATCACGCTGGAGATGGTCAAGCAGGTGGCCCGCCGTACCGCCATGCGTTACGACCGGGCAGGGGACGACCACTACGACATCGTGTCCGCCTATCAGAAGTCCATGCGCGGCTCGGACCCGGACGCGGCGCTGCATTATCTGGGCCGGTTGCTGGAAGCGGGGGATCTGGTGAGTGCCTGCCGCCGCCTGATGGTCTGCGCCTGTGAGGATGTGGGCCTTGCCTATCCGCAGATCATGCCCATTGTGAAAGCGGCGGTGGACATCGCCAACATGGTGGGCCTGCCGGAAGCGCGCATTCCACTGGCCAACGCAGTGGTTCTGGTGGCCACCAGCCCCAAGTCCAACACGGCCTACATGGGCATCAACCGGGCCATGGCGGACCTGAAGCGGGGCAAATCCGGGCCCATTCCCCGGCAGCTGCAGAATAAGCACTTTGATGGGGAAGATGCACTGGTAAAGGGCCAGAACTATAAATATCCCCATGACTTTCCGAACCGCTGGGTGGAGCAGCAGTATCTGCCTGATGCACTGGCCGGTACGGTATACTATGAATACGGGGAAAACAAAAACGAACAGGCGGCCAAGGCATACTGGGATAAAGTGAAGAAAAAGTAAAAAATAAGCTTTTGAATTTGTTAACCGCCGTCCGAGATGCTCCGGGCGGCGGTTTTTGCACTGCGCATAAACTGGTGCACGGCAAGCGGGAAAAGCTTTGGCGGTTGCTACAAAAACTTAAAATTTCATATAAAAATTTGCGCTGTTGCTTGACAAGGAACGATTCCTATTTTAGTATATAAACATAGAATTCAGTGTGAATTTTTGCAATTTTACAGAGCGGACGGATTTATGGATATTGACTGTGATCCGCGCTCGTTTCCGTTCCAAACGGAACAATACTGCAAAGGAGGCTTCCACAATGCGCTATTCCCGTCAACGTGAGCTTGTACTGCGTCAGGTGCAGAACCGCTGCGATCATCCCACGGCCGATGATATTTATCTGGCCATCCGTGAGGATTGCCCCGGGCTGAGCCTTGGCACGGTGTATCGTAACCTGAACGGCCTGGTGGAAATGGGTCGGGTACGCCGGGTATCCATTCCCGGCATGGCAGATCGTTTTGACCGTACCCTTTCGGAGCACGATCACCTTTACTGCACTCGCTGCGGAAAGGTTGAGGATGTTTTCCTGGACAAGACGGCGGTCAACGAGATGATCGAGGCCCGCAAGGATCTGGCCATCGAGCATGTTTCGCTGAATCTTTACGGGCTGTGCTCCGCATGCCGTGACGCGGCACGCAGCTGATTCGCTTCCACAACGCCCTGTTTGCGGCTGCAAGCAGGGCGTTGTTTTTTTATACATATAAGGCTTTTAAAAAAGCACATTTTCCCACCAAAGTGCCGGAAAAATAGGCGAATGGAGCCCAAAAGTGTGGTTTTGGTGAAAAAATAAAAGTAATACTTTGTTGTTTTGCACAACAATGAATTGGAAGCTTTAGGCAAAAAATAGAAAACATTCGAACCCACTTGCACGTGAAATTTCATGGTGCTATACTGAACGTGCAATGAGGAATGACACTTTTCTCACAAGCATAGTTTGATTTTTAACAGCCAACTGTAACGGAGTGCTTCGCGCACGGGTTGGGCAGGCACAACAGATGTTGTGCTGTTCATTGGTTACGGTGCGGCTGTTCTTTTTTATGATTTTTGATCATGATAGGGTCGTGGGTCGTGTCGTAAGGAAAAGGGGAAAATCAGACAAAAATCAGAGTAAATAAAAACGGCTGTAACGGAGTGCTTCGCGCACGGGCTGTGATCCATCTGTCAAAGACAATGGTGAGCAGTGTGTTCTGTTACAGTCGTTTTTCGTTTGTAACCGAATAACAACGCATGAGCAGTAAAGGAGAAGAATGGTTATGTATCTTTTGGGAAATGGCCGCCTGGTCACTCGTGATGACGCAAACCCCTATCTGGAAAACGGCTGTGTTGCCATTGAGGGCAACCTGATCAAAGAAGTGGGCGAGACCGCTGCACTGAAGGCAAAGTATCCGGAAGCCGAATTCATCGATGCCAAGGGCGGTGTGATCATGCCCGGCTTCATCAACGCTCACAACCACATCTATTCCGCCTTTGCCCGCGGCCTGACCATCAAGGGCAACAACCCCACCAACTTCCTGGAGGTTCTGGATCAGCAGTGGTGGACCATCGACCGCAATCTGCTCCTGCCGGACACCAAGGCCAGCGCCGATGCCACCTATCTGGACTGCATCATGAACGGCGTGACCACCATTTTTGACCATCATGCCAGCTACGGCGGCATCGAGGGCAGCTTGTTCGCTATCGCTGAGAGCGCCAAGGAGTTCGGTGTTCGCTCCAACCTGTGCTACGAGATCAGCGACCGCGACGGCGAGGACAAGATGAAGGCTTCCGTAAAAGAAAACGTGGACTTCATCAAATACGCTCAGGCCGACACCACCGATATGATCAAGGGTATGATGGGCATGCATGCTCCCTTCACCCTGAGCAACAAGACCCTGGAGTACTGTGCAGCCGAGAAGCCCGAGGGCGCCGGCTACCACATCCACGTGGCCGAGGGCATCGACGATCTGTACGACAGCCTGACCAAGTACAACAAGCGCCTGGTGTTCCGCCTGCACGATATGGACATTCTGGGTGATAAGACCATCTGCGGTCACTGCATCTACGTGAACGAGGCCGAGATGGACCTGCTGAAGGCCACCAACACCATGGTGGTACATAACCCCGAAAGCAACATGGGCAACGCCGTGGGCTGCCCCCCGATCCTGAAGATGATGGAAAAGGGCCTGACCGTGGGCCTGGGCACCGACGGCTACACCAACGACATGACCGAGAGCTACAAGGTGGCCAATGTGCTGCATAAGCACAACGCCTGCAAGCCCAACGTGGCCTGGGGCGAGATTCCCACCATGCTGTTTGAGAACAACCGCGCCATGGCCGGCCGCTTCTTCGAGAAGCCCATCGGCATCCTGAAGGAAGGCGCCTACGCCGACGTGATCGTTTCCGATTACGATCCCCTGACCCCGATGAACGCCTCCAACATCAACAGCCACATCCTGTTCGGCATGACCGGCCGCAGCGTGGTGACCACCATCATCAACGGCGTGGTCAAGATGAAGGACCGCGAGCTGATCGGCATCGATAAGGAAGCTGTTCTGGCCCACTGCCGCGAGCAGAGCGCCGATCTGTGGAACCGCATCAACGCGGGCCGCTGATTCAGCACCCATCAGGCACAAAGAGCCCGGTTTGCACCCGGTAGACACCGGGCGGGCTCTTTGTGCCCCAACCTGTGTAACAAAGCCTCCGTGCGGGCTCAAAACAGTACGGAAACCGAGATCCGCTTCGAAAGGCGGGCAATGAATGTTTGAGAGAAAAAGGAGAATCATTATGAGCGACATCATGCGCCCCATTCCGTTTGCTGAACTGATGGATTGGGTCCTCACCGAGTACGCCCAGCAGGGCACCATCTTCGGCGTTGGCGACATCTACAAGCACACCGCCGGCAAGACTCTGCCCATCTTCACCGAGCAGATTGAGACCCCCTTCGGCCCCGCTGCCGGTCCTCACACCCAGCTGGCTCAGAACCTGATCGCCGCATACGCCGGCGGCAGCCGCTTCTTCGAGGTCAAGACCGTTCAGATCATCGACGGTGAGGACCTGCCCGTCTCCAAGCCCTGCATCAAGGCGGAGGACGAGTGCTACAACGTGGAATGGAGCACCGAGCTGCGCGTTCCTCAGGCTTTTGAGGAGTATGTAAAGGCCTGGTTCGCCCTGAAACTGATCAGCCACATGTACGGCCTGGGCAGCGAGAACGGCTTCGTATTCAACATGAGCGTTGGCTACGACCTGGCCGGTATCCAGAGCGAAAAGGTGAACACCTACATCGAGGGCATGAAGGATGCCTCCACCAGCAAGGTATGGGCTGAGTGCGTGGAATGGGCCAAGGCAAACCTGAACCGCCTGAACGGCATCGACGCCGCTTACATCGACGGCATCAATCCCCATGTCTGCACCTCCATCACCCTGTCCACCCTGCACGGCTGCCCCCCGGATGAGATCGAGCGCATCGCCACCTACCTCATCAATGAGAAGAAGCTGAATACCTACATCAAGTGCAACCCCACTCTGCTGGGCTACGAGTTCGCCCGCAAGACCCTGGACGACATGGGCTACGATTACATCGTATTCGACGACCATCACTTCAAGGGCGACCTGCAGTTTGAGGACGCCATCCCCATGTTTAACCGTCTGCTGGATCTGGCCGCTTCCAACAACGTGGAATTCGGCATCAAGCTGACCAACACCTTCCCTGTGACCATCGCTGCCGGCGAGCTGCCCGGCGAGGAGATGTACATGAGCGGCAAGAGCCTGTATCCGCTGTCCATCAGCCTGGCTCAGAAGGTGGAGAAGGAATTCGGCGGCAAGCTGCGGGTATCCTACTCCGGCGGCGCTGACTACTTCAACATCGACCGCATCTTCGATACCGGCATCTGGCCCATCACCCTGGCCACCACCCTGCTGAAGCCCGGCGGATACAACCGACTGCGTCCCATGGCCGACAAGCTGGTTGCCATGGACTACGTACCCTTCGCCGGTGTAGATATGGAGAAGCTGGGCACCCTGGTGGATTCCGTCAAGACCGACGCCCACCATGTGAAGCCCATCAAGCCCCTGCCCAGCCGCAAGATGAAGCAGGACGTTCCCCTGATCGACTGCTTCGTGGCTCCCTGTGAGGAGGCCGGCTGCCCCATCCATCAGGATATCCCCACCTACATCCAGCTGGTGGGCGAGGGCAAGCTGGTAGAGGCTCTGCAGGTCATCTGCGAGAAGAACCCCCTGCCCTTCATCACCGGTACCATCTGCAGTCACCGCTGCATGACCAAGTGCACCCGTAACTTCTACGAGGAGAGCGTGCAGATCCGCGCAGCCAAGCTGGCTGCTGCCGAGGGCGGCTACGACGCCTTCCTGGCTGGCCTGAAGGCCGGCGCTCCCCGCAGCGAGAATGTTGCCATCGTTGGCGGCGGCCCCGCCGGTATGGCTGCGGCCTACTTCCTGGCCAAGGCTGGCGCGAAGGCTACCATCTTCGAGAAGCGCAATGCTCTGGGCGGCATCGTGAAGCACGTTATCCCCGGCTTCCGTATCAGCGACGAAGCCATCGCCAAGGACGCTGCTCTGCTGGAGAAGCTGGGCGTGGAAGTGAAGCTGAACACCACCGTGGCCAACCCCGCTGAGCTGCTGGGTCAGGGCTACACCCACGTGATCCTGGCCAACGGTGCCTGGAACCACGGCGCTCTGAAGCTGGAGGGCGGCGAGGCCCTGAACGTTCTGGAGTACCTGGACCGTCAGAAGAACGCCCCCGAGACCCTGAATCTGGGCAACGATGTGATCGTCATCGGCGGCGGCAACACCGCCATGGACGCTGCCCGTGCCGCCAAGCGCGCCGGTGCCGCCAACGTTCGCCTGGTATACCGCCGCAGCAAGCGCTACATGCCCGCCGATGAGGAAGAGCTGGAGCTGGCTCTGGCCGACGGCGTGGAGTTCTGCGAGCTGCTGGCTCCCGTTGCCCTGAAGGACGGCAAGCTGGTTTGCGACGTGATGCGTCTGGGTGCTCCCGATGCTTCCGGCCGCCGCAGCCCCGAGGCTACCGGTGAGACCACCGAGCTGCCCGCCTCCTGCGTGATCGCCGCCATCGGCGAAAAGGTCGACACCGCCACCTTCCTGACCAGCGGCATCGCCGTGGATGAGAAGGGCAAGGCCAAGGTGGACGCCGACTGCAAGGCCGAGAACGGCATCTATGTTGTGGGCGACGCCAAGCGTGGCCCCGCCACCGTTGTGGAAGCCATTGCCGACGCCACCGCCGCTGCCATGAACATCCTGACCAGCGCCGTGAAGACCATCGACTTCACCGCCGAGGCTTCTCAGCTGAAGGCAAAGCGCAGCCTGCTGGGCGGCTATGTGGACGCCAAGGCCGAGAGCGACCGCTGCCTGGGCTGCAGCGCCGTCTGCGAGAACTGCGTGGACGTTTGCCCCAACCGCGCCAACCTGGCCATCAAGGTGCCCGGCATGGCCAAAGAGCAGGTGGTCCATGTGGACAAGATGTGCAACGAGTGCGGCAACTGCGCTGTGTTCTGCCCCTACGCCAGCGCTCCCTACAAGGACAAGTTCACCGTGTTTGCCTCTGAGGCCGACATGGCCGACAGCCAGAATCCCGGCTTCTGCGTGCTGGATGCCGCTGCCGGTAAGGTGAAGATCCGTCTGGGCGATGCCGAGTACGAGACCGTTCTGGCGCAGGACACCACCACCTACGGTCCCATCAAGGCCCTGATCGAGACCATTCTGAAGGATTACGCCTACTGCCTGTAATCCAGCTCTGCGAGTAAAGAAGGGATTCGTTTGATTATCATTCAAAACGGCCAGCTGGTCAGCCCCTCGGGGCTGACCAGGGCCGACCTGGCTCTGGATGGCGGCCGCATCGCCGCCATCGAACCCCATATTGAACCGGGTGAGGGCGACACCGTTCACGACGCCGCGGGCTGTTATGTGTTCCCCGGCTTCATCGACGGCCACACCCACCTGGACATGGAGAGCGGCTCTCTGGTAACGGCGGACGATTTCACCACCGGTACCCGCGCCGCGGTCTGCGGCGGCACCACCACCATCGTGGACTTCGCCACCCAGGACAAGGGCGGCACCCTGAACGATGCGCTGGACGCCTGGCACAAAAAAGCGGACGGCAAGTGCAGCTGCAACTACGCCTTCCACATGGCCATCACCGACTGGAATGACCAGGTGAAGGCGGAGCTGCCCGAAATGTTCCGCCGGGGCGTGACCAGCTTCAAGACCTACATGGCCTACGATGCGCTGAAGGTGAACGATGCGGAGCTGCTGGAGATCCTCCAGTCGCTCAAGCCCTTCGGCGGCATTCTGGGCGTGCACTGTGAGAACGGTCTGCTGGTGAATGAGCTGCAGGCCCGCCAGAAGGAGCTGGGCCATTTCGGCCCGGACGCCCATCCGGTCAGCCGTCCCGCCGAGGTGGAAGCCGAAGCGGTGAACCGGCTGTGCTATCTGGGCAAGCTGGCAGGCACACCGGTCCATGTGGTGCATCTGAGCACCGAGTTGGGCCTGGAGGAGGTCCGCGCCGCCCGGAAAAAGGGCGTGACGGTTTACGCCGAGACCTGCCCCCAGTACCTGACCATGGACGAAAGCCGCTACAAAGCCCCCGGCTTCGAGGGAGCCAAATATGTGATGAGCCCGCCGCTGCGCACCCCCGCCGATGTACAGGCGCTGCGCAAGGCGGTGGCGGCAGGGGAGATCGATACCATTGCCACCGATCATTGCAGCTACAATTTCAAAGGACAGAAGGACCTGGGAATCGAGGACTTCACCAAGATCCCCAACGGCGGCCCCGGCATCGAGCACCGGCCCATGGTGGTTTACACCAGCATGGTGCAGCCCGGTGAGCTGGCAGTCACCGACTTCTGCCGTCTGCTGGCCGAAAACCCCGCAAAGCTCTTCGGCATGTATCCCCGCAAGGGTGTGCTGGCCGTTGGGTCGGATGCGGATGTGACTGTATGGGACCCCGAGGCAAAAACGGTGATCACCGCGGCCCGGCAGCAGCAAAATGTGGACTATACCCCTTACGAGGGCTTTGCCGTAACCGGCATGCCCAAAGCAGTATTCGTGGGCGGCGTGCTGGCGGCGGAATACGGCCAGCCTACCGGTCTGCTGGCCGGCACCTACGTGAAGCGCTGAAAGGAGCGTCTCCATGTATACCTTATATGTAAACGGCGTGGAGCACCACACCGATAAAAATGTCAAACTGCTGGAGTACCTGCGGGAGGACCTGCGGCTGACCAGCGTGAAGAACGGCTGCGGCGAGGGCGCCTGCGGCACCTGCACCGTCCTGGTGGACGGCAAGAAGACCAAAGCCTGCGTGTTCACCACCGAAAAGCTGAACGGCAAGCACATCACCACCGTGGAAGGCCTGACCGAGCGCGAGCGTGCGGTTTATGTATACGCCTTCGGCCAGACCGGCGCGGTGCAGTGCGGCTTCTGCATCCCCGGCATGGTAATCAGCGCCAAGAGCCTGCTGGATGAGAACCTGAATCCCACCCGTGAGGATGTGAAGAAGGCCATCCGCGGCAACATCTGCCGCTGCACCGGTTATGTTCGCATCGAAGAGGCCATCCTGCTGGCTGCCAAGATGTTCCGCGAGAATCTGCCCGTTCCCCAGGATGACAGCGAGGCCCGCATCGGCGCACACTTCCCCCGCGTGGATGTGGAGGAGAAGGTGCTGGGCACCGGCCTGTTCGTGGACGACATCAAGGTTCCCGGTATGATCTACGCCAAGGCCCTGCGCTCCAAGTACCCCAGAGCCCGTGTGGAGAAGATCGACCTGACCCGCGCTCTGGCTCATCCCGACGTGGTGAAGATCCTCACCGCCAAGGATGTGCCCTTCAACAAAACCGGCCACATCATCCAGGACTGGGATGTGCTGATCGCCGAGGGCGACTGCACCCGCTACATTGGCGATGCCATCGTGCTGGTGGCCACCAACCACAAGGAGACTCTGGATGAGGTGCTGGACCTGGTGGATGTGACCTACACCGAGCTGGAGCCTCTCACCGATCCCATCAAGGCCATGCAGCCGGATGCCCCGAAGCTGCATGAAAAGGGCAACATCCTCACCAAGGAAGTGCTCAAGCGCGGCAACGCCGAAGAGGTGATCGCCAGCGCGCCCTATGTGGTGACCCAGCATTATTCCACCCCCATGACCGACCATGCCTTCATGGAGCCTGAGTGCGCCATCGGCATTCCGGACGGCGAAGGCGGCCTGCTGATGTACACCGGTAGCCAGTCGGTATACGACGAGCAGAAGGAAATCTCCCGCATGCTGCAGATTCCGCCCGAGAAGGTTCGCTGCCAGACAAAGCTGGTGGGCGGCGGCTTCGGCGGCAAGGAGGATATGAGCGTGCAGCACCACGCGGCGCTGATGGCCTGGGCCACCGGCCGCCCTGTAAAGGTGAAGTTCAGCCGTCAGGAGAGCCTGAACATCCATACCAAGCGCCATGCCATGGAAATGGACGTGACCACCGCCTGTGACGAGAACGGCAAGCTGCTGGCCATGAAGGCCACCCTGATCTCCGACTGCGGCGCTTACGCCAGCCTGGGCGGCCCGGTTCTGCAGCGTGCCTGCACCCACTGCGGCGGCCCCTACAACTTCCAGAATGTGGACATCACCGGCATCTGCGTTTACACCAACAACGTGCCCGGCGGCGCGTTCCGCGGCTTCGGCGTGACCCAGAGCTGCTTCGCTGCCGAGTTGAACCTGGATCTGTTGGCCGAGAAGGTGGGCATCAGCCCCTGGGAGATCCGTTACCGCAACGCCATCCGTCCTGGTCAGGTGCTGCCCAACGGCCAGATTGCCGGCCCCGAGACCGGTTATGCCGAGTGCCTGGAGGCCGTGAAGGAAGCCTACGAGAGCAGCCCCTACGCGGGCATCGCCGGCTGCATGAAGAACAGCGGCGTGGGCGTGGGCCTGCCGGATATCGGCCGCTGCAGCCTGGCTGTGGTGGACGGCAAGGTGCACATCCGCACCAGCGCCGCCTGCATGGGCCAGGGCGTTGCCACTGTCTGCACCCAGATCGTGAACGAGGTCACCGGTGTGGACCCGCAGCACATCTTCCACGAGCGTGCCGACACGGCCATCACTCCCAACTCCGGCACCTCCACCGCTTCCCGTCAGACCGTGTTCTGCGGCGAGGCGACCCGCCGTGCAGCCGGTGAGCTGGCCAACGCACTGGCAGGCCATACCCTGGAGGATCTGGAAGGCCAGAGCTTCTACGGCGAATACAGCGGCGTGACCGACCGCATGGGCAGCGACAAGCCCAACCCGGTCAGCCATGTGGCCTACGGCTACGCGGCTCAGGTGGTCATCATGGACGGGAACAAGAAAGTCGTCAAGGTGGTTGCCGCTCACGACGTTGGCCGCGTGGTCAACTACCAGTCCTGCGCCGGTCAGATCGAAGGCGGTGTGGTCATGGCTCTGGGCTACGGCCTCACCGAGGACTTCAAGATGGAAAACGGTTATGTGAAGAGCAAGTACGGCACTTTGGGCCTGCTGCGCGCCACCGACGTTCCTCCCATCGAGGTCATCTTCGTGGAGAAGGGAACTGAGGACCAGAACACCTTCGGTGCCAAGGGCGTGGGCGAGATCAGCGCCATTCCCGCGGCTCCCGCTGCAGCTCATGCGGCCTACCGTGTGGACGGTGTGTTCCGTACCAAGCTTCCTCTCCAGGACACCTTCTATAAGAAAGGGGGCAAATAAGCATGGCCAGTGCAAAAGCGGCGCCTTCTGAACAGGCGCTTTACACCCGCACCGGTATGCCCCCCCTGGCCAAGGCCATCCCCCTTGCACTTCAGCATGTGGTGGCCATGGTTGTCGGCTGCATTACCATGCCCATGATCGTCGCCTCCGCCGCGGGCGTTTCCGCTTCGGACCAGATCATCATGGTGCAGGGCAGCCTGCTGGTGGCGGCGCTCGCCATCCTGCTGCAGGCCTTTGGCGTGAAGGGCTTTATCAGCAGCGGCCTGCCGGTGATGGTGGGCAGCGGCTTCGCCTTCCTGCCCACCCTGCGCTCCATCGTGGAGCAGCACGGCATGGGCGGCCTGGTGGGCGCTCAGATCGCCGGTGCCTGTGTGGGCATGCTGGTGGGTCTGTGCTTCACCAAGATCCGTTTCCTGTTCCCGCCCATCGTTACCGCCAGCGTGGTGCTGACCATCGGTATCTCGCTGTACGACACCGCCATCAACTACATGGCGGGCGGTGTGGCCAGTGACCCCAGCTACGGCAGCGCCCGCAACTGGATTCTGGCCTTCATCACTCTGGCCACGGTTATTATCTGCGGCCAGTTCTGCAAGGGTATGGTCAAAGCCAGCGCCACCCTGATCGGCATGCTGGTGGGCTATCTGGCAGCCATGGCCATGGGCATGATCCACTTCACCGAAGTGGGCTCCGCCGCATGGGTCCAGCTGCCCGCGCCCTTCCACTTTGCTCCCGAGTTCAACCTGAATGCCATCATCAGCCTGGGCATTGTGTTCATGGTGAACGCCGTGCAGGATATCGGCCAGTTTGAGGCCACTGCCAACGGCGCCTATGAGCGTGCGGCCACCAACGCCGAAATCACCGGCGGCGTGATCGCCAACAACCTGTGCAGCCTGCTGGGCGGCATCTTCGGCGGCGTGCCTGTGGCCGCTGCCGGTCAGAACGTGGGTATCGTGGTCACCACCAAGGTCATCAACCGGGTGGTCTTCGGCATCGCCGGCGGCGTGGTCGCCGTTGCGGCTCTGGTGCCCAAGCTGAGCGCGATCCTCATCACCATTCCCCAGCCTGTTCTGGGCGGCGCCACCGTCACCGTGTTCGGCTCCATCGCCATGACCGGTGTCCGGATGCTGGCCCGGGAAGGCCTGAGTCCCCGCAGCGTGTTCATCGCCGGCCTGAGCGTGGCCATGGCGGTGGGCATTCCCCAGACCGCCAATGCCTTCGCGGGCTGCCCCGCCTGGATTGGCCAGATCTTCGGCAACTCCGAGGTCATCGTGGTGGCCCTGACCGCCATCCTGCTGAATCTTATCCTTCCCAAAGAGAAAAAGGAGAATTGATATTCTATGGAACAGTTCAAAATCGTTACTTATCCCCATCAGGACGTTCCCGCCACTGACCTGAGCGCCTTCTGCGAAGCCGAAGCCAAAAAGGCTCATGACTTCCATGCCAGCTTCGACGTATACGCCGAGACCCCTCTCACCAGCCTGCCCGGCCTGGCCAAGGCTCTGGGTGTGAAGGAAGTTCGCATCAAGGACGAAAGCTACCGCTTCGGCCTGAACGCCTTCAAGGTTCTGGGCGGCAGCTACGCTCTGGGCCGTTACATCGCCAAGACCCTGGGTGAGGATATCTCCGATATGCCCGCTACCCGCATCCTGTCCGATGAAGTGCGCCAGAAGCTGGGCGAGGTGACCTTCGTCACCGCCACCGACGGTAACCACGGCCGCGGCGTGGCCTGGACCGCCAATCGTCTGGGTCAGCACTCTGTGGTCTACATGCCCAAGGGCAGCGCCCAGGAGCGTCTGGAGAACATCCGTGCCGAGGGTGCGGACGCCTCCATCACCGACCTGAACTATGACGATGCCGTTCGTCTGGCCAACAAGCAGGCCGAGGAAAAGGGCTGGGTCATGGTGCAGGACACCGCCTGGGAAGGCTACACCGACATCCCCCTGTGGATCATGCAGGGCTACACCACCATGGGCTACGAGATCGTGAAGCAGCTGGAAAAAGAGGGTGCTGAGAAGCCCACCCACGTATTCCTGCAGGCTGGCGTAGGCAGCATGGCCGGTGCCATAGCTGGCTTCATCTCCAGCTACTACGGCACCGAGCGTCCCTTCATCACCGTTGTGGAGCCGGAAAAGGCAAACTGCGTATTCCGCACCGCCGAAGCGGGTGACGGCAAGCTGCACTTCGTCACCGGCGACATGAACACCATCATGGCTGGTCTGGCCTGCGGCGAGCCCTGCACCATCGGCTGGGAGGTTCTGAAGAACTGCGCCGATGCCTTCATCAGCTGCCCCGATTACGTGGCTGCCGACGGCATGCGCATTCTGGCTGCCCCCACCGGCGGCGACAAGCCCGTTGTTTCCGGCGAGAGCGGCGCTGCCACCACCGGCTGCATCTCCAACATCCTGCTGCGTGAGGATCTGGCTGAGTTCAAGCAGAAGCTGCACCTGGACGAGAACAGCCGCATCCTGTTCATCAGCACCGAGGGCGACACCGACAAGGAGAACTACCGCAACGTGGTTTGGGGCGGCAAGTTCAACCGTTACGACGGCTGATTTTTCCCATTCAACCAGCTCCGCCCGTTCCGTTCCTCTCAAACTCTCTCATTTTCACACGCGGCACCACAGCGCCGCGCCCTTCCAAAATCCAACCGGGACGGGCTTTTTAGAGCCTGTGCCCGCCCGCGCGGGGGCAAGCCGCGCGGGCGGAGCATCCCTTTTAAATTGGTATCCGGCGGGAAAGACCGCCTCATACGAACGATCGTTTTTACCTTATTCTCATCCATGGATAGGAGGATACACCCATGCTTACTCAGGAACAGCAGAACAACGTAGTGGCCCTGTGCCAGAAACTCATCCAGTCTCCCAGCTACAGCGGCCATGAGGATGGCGTTGTTGCTCGTCTGAAAGAATTCTTCGAGGCCAACGGCTTCGACAGCGTCCATGTGGACAAATACGGCAACGTGATCGGCTGCATGAAGGGCAACCGTCCCGGCCCCCGCCTGCAGTTCGACGGTCACATCGACACCGTGCCCGTAGAGGATGCTTCCAAGTGGGAGCATGATCCGTTCGGCGCCGAGATCGTAGACGGCAAGATCTACGGCCGCGGCACCTCCGATATGAAGGGCGCCGTTGCCGCCATGGCCTGCGCCACCGCTAACTTCGCCAAGGCGACCAACCGTGATTTCGCCGGTGAGATCTATGTGGCCGGCGTGGTTCACGAGGAGTGCTTCGAGGGTGTTGCTGCCCGCGAGATCAGCGCTTACGTGAAGCCCGACTACGTGGTCATTGGTGAGGCCAGCCAGCTGAACCTGAAGATCGGTCAGCGCGGCCGTGCCGAGATCGTGATCGAGACCTTCGGCAAGCCCTGCCACAGCGCCAACCCCGAAAAGGGCATCAACGCTGTTTACAAGATGGCCAAGGTCATTGAGGCCATCCGTACCCTGGAGCCCACCCATCATCCCGTTCTGGGCGACGGCATCCTGGAGCTGACCGACATTAAGTCCGCTCCGTACCCCGGCGCTTCCGTAGTGCCCGAGTACTGCCGTGCCACCTATGACCGCCGCCTGCTGGTTGGCGAGACCAAGGAAAGCGTTCTGGCTCCCATCAATGCCCTGCTGGAGAAGCTGATGGCTGAGGACCCCGAGCTGAAGGTGAAGGCCAGCTACGCGGTTGGCAAGGAAATGTGCCATACCGGCAACGTGATCGAGGGCGAGCGCTTCTTCCCCGGCTGGCTGTACGACGAGAACGACGACTTCGTACAGGCTGTGTACGGCGAGCTGAAGGCCATGGGCTACGATCCCACCATCACCCAGTACAACTTCTGCACCAACGGCAGCCACTATGCAGGTGAGGCCGGCATCAAGACCTTCGGCCTTGGACCCAGCCGTGAGAACCTGGCTCATACCATCAACGAATACATCGAGATCGACCAGCTGGTCAAGGTATGCGACTGCTACACCGGCGTGCTGAAGGCCCTGATGAAGTAAGAAGCCTTTCGTGTGCCTCGCTGCCCGCATCCCGGGCGGCGGGGCCACAGCTGGCTGTAAAGCCGAAATCATCACTCATTAGAAAAAGAGAGGCGTTTGACCCATGTCTACTATGCTCATCAAAAACGGCCGCGTGATCGACGGCACCGGCGCTGCCAGCATCAACGCCGATGTGCTGGTGAAGGACGGCAAGATCGCCGCCATCGGCACCATCACCGAGCCTGCCGATCAGGTGATCGACGCGGCGGGCCTGGCCGTGGCCCCCGGCTTCATCGACACCCACAGCCACAGCGACCTGGATGTGCTGCTGCGGCCCCAGGTGCTGCCCAAGATCATGCAGGGCATCACCACCGAGCTGCTGGGCCAGGACGGCGTGTCCATGGCTCCGCTGCCCACCCAGTACATCAGCCCCTGGCGCAAAAACCTGGCCGGTCTGGACGGCGATACCGACGAGATCGACTGGACCTATGAGACCACTGACAACTACCTGAAGATGATCGAGAAGGCCCACCCCGGCCTGAACGAGATGTACCTGGTGCCCCACGGCAACATCCGCATGGAGGCCATGGGCCTGGACAACCGCCTGCCCACCGATGAAGAGATCGAGAAGATGAAGGCCATTACCCGCCGTGAGATGGAAGCGGGTGCCATGGGTCTGTCCACCGGTCTGATCTACATTCCCTGCGCTTACTCCGAGAGCAAGGAGATCATTGAGATGTGCAAGGTGGTGGCGGAGTACGACGGCGTATTCGTCATCCACCAGCGCAGCGAGGCCGACACCATTCTGGACAGCATGAAGGAAGTCATTGAGATCGGCCGCAAGTCCGGCGTAAAGGTACACTGGAGCCACTTCAAGGTCTGCGGCAAGCAGAACTGGGATAAGATCGACGCGGTTCTGGAGCTGCTGGAGGAGGCCAAGAAGGAGGGCATCACCGTCAGCTTCGACCAGTATCCCTATGTGGCGGGCAGCACCATGATGGGCGCCATCCTGCCTCCCTGGGTACACGACGGCGGCACCGACAAGGCGGTGGCCCGTCTGGCCGACCCCGAGCTGCGCAAGAAGATGGTCTACGACATGGAGCACGGCATCCCCGGCTGGGATAACTTCGTGGATTTCGCTGGCTTCGAGAATATCTATGTGACCAGCGTCAAGACCGAGAAGAACGCCGACGCGGTGGGCCTGTCCATCGTGGAGCTGGCCGAGAAGCGTGGTGTGGACCCCTACACCGCCGCCTTCGACCTGCTGATGGAAGAGGAGAACGCTGTGGGCATGGTGGACTTCTACGGCACTGAAGAGCACGTGAAGCGCTTTATGATGTGTCCCGAGATGAACGCCTGCACCGACGGCCTGCTCTGCCCGGGCAAGCCCCATCCCCGTCTGTACGGCAGCTTCGTGCGCATTCTGGGCAAGTATGTGCGGGAAGAGAAGCTGATGAGCCTGGAGCAGGCCATCTACAAGATGACCGCCAAGCCCGCCAGCGTGCTGGGTCTGACCGACCGCGGCACCCTGAAGGTGGGCAACTGGGCCGATATCACCATCTTCGACCCCAACACCGTCATTGACAAAGGCACCTTCACCGATCCCATCCAGTTCCCGGACGGCATTGCCTACGTGATTGTGAACGGCCAGGTGGCTGTGGATCACGGCAAGCATACCGGCGCACTGAATGGCCAGGTCATTCGCCACAAGGCGTAACAGCATTTTACCAAAAAGGAGAAATCAATCATGAACACTGCTATTTCCACTGAAAAGGCCCCCGCCGCTATCGGTCCCTACTCCCAGGCCATTCAGGCAGAGGGCAAGACCATCTACGTTTCCGGCCAGCTGCCCGTAGACCCCGCCACCGGCGCCTTCGCCGGTGAGGACATCCAGAGCCAGACCCGTCAGTCTCTGGAGAACATCAAGGCCATCCTGGCCACCGCCGGTGCGGACATGAGCAGCGTGGTAAAGACCACCGTTCTGCTGAAGAACATCGCTGACTTCGGCGCCATGAACGAGGTCTACGCTCAGTACTTCCAGCAGCCCTTCCCGGCTCGCGCTGCCTTCCAGGTAGGCGCTCTGCCCAAGGACGCTCTGGTAGAGATCGAGTGCGTGGCTGTGATCTAACAGAGATCAAAAAGAATTCCTGCCAAATTTTTTATTAATCAGCGCGGTGCGGCTGCCGGATGCTGGCGGCCGCACCTTTTTGTGCGAAGGAGTAACCCCAAATGTTTAAAATTGTC